>CAIMWO010000016.1 GCA_903845195.1 uncultured Phycisphaerales bacterium | reverse complement strand
GTGGGCATTGATGTTCCTGACTCATGGTGCATCCTCCGGCGGTCGTCTATTCCGCCACCCCTTACAGAAGCATTCTGTTTAGAAAGTTTCGCTCAAAATGCGTTATCCTTGAAATGCCTCAAAAAGTTGGCGGATTTCTTCCTCCACCTCGTCTGCCGAGGCCACCGTTTGGGCGATCTGTATCCGCAGCAATTGCCGGTAGCGTTTTCGCAGGCGATGCACCGCGCTCTTGATCGCCGCCTCGGTCATGTCCAATTCCCTGGCCACCACTGCGTACGGGCGTGAGGTTTCGGTTTCGGTCAGAAAGCCTTTCAATGCTTGGAAGACCGCTGCGGCATCGCCCGCATATTCGGCCTGCAACCGTTCCAGTGCCTGATTCAGGACAGTTACGGCCCATTGACGGTCAAAACTCTTCTCGGGAGAAAGTGATTCGCTGGAGATCGTGGCAAAGCGACTCTCCGCGTCGCCGGCGTTCAGAGAGAGTACACGCTGGCCGCCGCCACGCTTGAGCGCCTTGGCGCGATCCCATTCGTTGGCCAGAAAGTGCTTCAGAGACGCCAGCAAGAACGAGCGGAATTTTCCCTTGCGGCGATCGACCGAGGCCAGGTAATCCTTACTGAGAAGGCGGGCGAAAAATTCCTGCGTCAAGTCTTCGGCCGCATGGGCATCGTGGCCGGAGCGGCGGACATAGGCGTACAAGGGATACCAATAGGTTTGGCAAAGCGTGGCCATGGCGGCGGCAGCGTCGGCCGCATCGGACCCGGCGGACCGCTCTTGTGCGGCAGCAAGGACCACCGTCCATTGGGTGGCAGCGAATCCTGCTGATCCCGGCGTTGGTGACACGCGTCCGGCCATGGGTTCCTCCAAGGATGTGTACCCCCGAAAAAAGTATCGTCCCCCATTCTGCGAAAATGTTCAATTGGACGCTATTGGGGGGAGACGGTCGCAGGCGAAAATCTTGGCCCCGCTGTTGTCGAGTGCGGGGGTCTGGCATTTTCACGCAATGCTAGCAACAGCATTTGCGTCTCCACCAATTCCAGCTAAAATACTCCGCTATTCGCGAGCCAAGGATTTCAAGAGTCTTTTTTACGTATAAGGATGCTTTATGCCGTTAATGACGACCAAGCCGATGTTCGATCTGGCCTACAGTGGCGGGTTTGCGATCGGCGCTTTCAATGTGAACAACATGGAGCTTTGCCAGGGCATTATCGAGGCCTGTGCCGCCGAGAAGAGCCCGCTGATCCTGCAGATTTCCAAGGGCGCCCGCAAGTATGCCAAGATGAGCTACCTCAAGGCGATCATCGATGCAGCGGTTGCGGAATATCCCTGGCTTCCCATCGCCATCCACCTCGATCACGGCGATACCGTCGATCTCGTCCAGACCTGCATCAACGACGGTTTCACCTCCGTCATGATCGACGGCTCGCACCACCCGTACGAAGAAAACGTCAAGGTCAGCGCCGATTCGGTCAAACTCGCACACGCCAATGGCGTGACGGTTGAAGCCGAGCTGGGCATGCTCGGCGGCATCGAAGAAGATGTCGTCGGTATGGACGCCCACGAGTATGAGAAGAACGTCGAGAAGTTCCTGACCGATCCCGTTCAGGCCGCCGACTTCGCCAAGCGCACGCAGATCGATTCGCTCGCGGTCGCCATCGGCACCTCTCACGGTGCCTTCAAGTTCAAACATGAAGCCAAGCTGGCGTTCAACCGCATCGAGCAGATCATGAAGACCTGCCCGGGGTTGCCGCTGGTCATGCACGGCAGCTCTTCGGTTCCGCAGGAATTCATCGACCTGGTGAACAAGTACGGCGGCAAGATGCCCAACGCCAAGGGCGTGCCGGAAGCGCAGATTAACGAAGCGGTCACCAAGTTCGGCGTCTGCAAAGTGAACATCGATACCGACCTGCGTCTGGCCTTGACGGCCAAGATTCGCGAAGTGTTTGCGACTAAGCCGGCGGAATTCGATCCGCGCAATTACCTTGGACCAGGACGCGAAGCGATCATCGGAATGGTACGTCGCAAGCTTCAGGCCAACGTGCTCAACTCTGCCGGCAAAGCCGACGCAGTTGTGGCGCAGTGGGAAAAGCTCGGTAAGCCGATGCCGAAGTTCTACACGAAGACCTGCTGCGGCAAGTAAGCCGGCGGCCGATCTCCAGAAACGAAAAGAGGAGCCCGGGCGATGCCTGGGCTCCTCTTGTTTTGTTTATTGGTTCTAGCAGCGAGATTCTGCCGGTTTACGAGCCCGCTCACAGTTTCGGCAAATGCTTTTCAAACACACGGATGTATTCGGTGTCCCAGCGGATGCGTTTGATGTTTTCGTAAGCAATGACCGTCGATTCCGATTCCCACAGGCCGACTTCCGTGAAATTCCGCACCGCCACGGATCGGGCGGAGAGTCCGATGATTTTTCCATACACGCACGCTTCATCCGAATAACCCGGATCGAGCGTTTCAAAGAACTGGGCCTGCACCAGCTTGCCCGCCTTCTGCAACCAGCGGAAGAGCTCCGGCCAATCGTTCAGCGGAGGCAGTTCGGGGATTCCCACACCCTTCAGCAGCCCTTCGGCCTCGAACAGCCGTTCGAGCGTGCGCTCGGCCTTCTTGGAACGGACCGAACGAATCTCACCCAGCGGAATGATGGCATAACCGGAAAGGTGGAATTCTACGATCTCCTGCATCAGCAGCATTTCTTCCGACACGCCCAGGGCAAACCCGATGGACGTATCGTAAGGCGGGTACTTCGGCGTAACGGTGAGCACGTGTTTGGTGTCCACCAGTTCTTGGAATTTGAGGTGCTTCATAGCGCATCATTCTAGCCGCAAATGGCATCCGGAAGTAGCTACCGCTTAGGTCGTCGTTGCGCACGTCACGACGCCGGACAGACCCCTGCGATTCCACGGCATTCTGGTCAGAATCATCGCCATGCCGCAGGTATCCGTAATGCCGGCGAAAATCAGGCCTGCTCCGACGAACGCCGGCACGGCCAGAAAGTACGGATGCACGAGCCACGCCAGCACCGAACCAGCCAGTACCAGTAATCCCGCGGCAATACGCACCTGGCGTTCCAGCGGCATCACCTTTCCACCGCCGCGCTCCACGGGCAAACCTGCCTTTTCCCAGGCGACAGTGCCGCCTTCGATGGAAAATACCTGGGTATTGCCGGTGTCGGCAAGTTTCTGGCACGCCTTTGCGGCTCGCATTCCGGATTGGCAGATCACATACAGCGGCGTCTGCGGGTCCTTACGTTCCTTGGCGATAGTTGAGGGATCCAGTCTGTCCAAAGGCACCAGACGTGCCCCAGCCACATGAACGCGGGCAAACTCGGCTGGTGTGCGGACATCGATGATGTGGAGGGCTTGCCCGCTTTCCAGCAACCGGCGCATCTCGTCCAGGGAAATGATGTTCACGGCCATGGAAACCTCCAAAGATCTATTCTTATGAATGCCATTGGGCACTTGAGGGCAAATCTGCAATCACCGTATCAGGCCGTTGCGGTTCGAGCTTCGATCGCTTCGAGGGCTTCCATCACGCGCGGCAGGTAGGTGTAGGTCGGTCCGCCCTGCATCAGCACCGCCACGCCTGCGGTTTCCACGATCTGTTCCCGCGTGGCCCCGGCGTTCAGCGCGGCCTGCACGTGGGCGTAGATGCAATTCTCGCAACGCACGGCCAGACCGATCGCCAAAGCGATGAGTTCTTTTTCCGCCAGCGTCAGTGCGCCGGGTTTCATGGCGGCCTGGTGCAAGCCGCTGAAACCCTTGAGCAGGTCACCCATCGCGGCGCGAACCGGTTTCATGGCGGTGGCATTGTTTTCGTAATAGGTTTGGGCATTGGTGGACATGACGCGTCTCCGCAAAGGATGTTTTTTGTGCCGCCTTGCCAACATGACCAGCGGCATCTATAATTACTATATTACTAATTGGTAATATAGTCAAGGGGTAGTGCATGAGGAATAAATGTCCGGCCGGCCGCTCCGGAAATCACCACAGACCCCTGGCCGAGGCGCAGCTTCAGGCCGTGGCCGACCTGTTCGCCGTGCTTTCCGAACCCAGCCGTTTGCGTATTTTGCAGATCCTGCAGGCCGGATCTGCCAGCGTCGGCGAACTGGTCGAGCGCTCCGCTCTCAAGCAGGCCAACGTCTCGAAACAACTGGGGATTCTTTCCGCCGCCGGCATCATCGTGCGGCGCCAGGCCGGCAACCGCGCGATCTTTTCTATTGAACTGCCGCTCGTCTTTGAGTTATGCGAAATCGTCTGCCGCGGCATCGCCCAACAGGCCGCTCAACGGGCCGTGGATCTCCGGCGTTGAATCACGACGTTTCCTGCCTGTCCCCCTTACCCGCCAAATACGTGCACCACGCCCGGCAGCAGCGACAGAATGAGCCCGGCGAGTGCCAAGCTGCGCGCATAATGCTTCACGAAAATCGCCATGATCGCCGCGGCCACACCGCTGAATTGCAGCGCCCAGACCAGAATCAGCAGCAGCAGTTTCACGCGTGTGGTGCCTGCCGCCGGGCGCGCGTAGAAGTAGGTGATCGCGAGTTGAACAGCAAAGACCAGATTCGCCATCACTCCCAGGATGAGCGAAGCGAGTCCCCAACTGGAATGCTTGCGCCCGGGCGCTTGGCGCGACGGCGGGGCGTCGGCGTTTGATGAAGCGGGATCCGGCGAAGGCGCCGTCATAGGGTGCTCCGGCAAAGATTGGACTCGAATCGCCCATCATAAATCATCCAGCCTGAAACGGAAATACGAATCAGACCATTTCGTTAGCGATCGCAGCAGTAATCTTCTCGATGACCGGACCCCAGTCGAGCGCTCTCTGCTGGCGAAAAGGCGCATCGTCGGATACCAGGGCGAATCGCTTCGGCCCGTGAGCCAGCGCCAATCCGCCGCCTGTGCGATGGCCACCCACACCGGCCGCGCAAGTGCCCCGGCCAGATGTGCGGTCACCGTATCGACCGTAATCACCAAGTCCAGCTCCATCATGATCGCCGCCGTATCCGCAAGATGCTCGGGTGTGGTTTGCTGCCCATCAGTAGGCACATGGAGGGCCCCCCGTGTGAGTCGATTGAAGGGCTCGATCTGCTCGATGCCCGGCCCGCGTTGCAGGCTGATCATGCGGATCGTTGGAACCCGGGTTAGCGGCTCGAATGCACCTAATTGTATTGAGCGGAACCGATCCCATTGATGATGCGGATTGCCTTGCCAGTAGAGGCCGACGAGCCGGCGGCCTCGTTCGCGCAGCGGCGAAAGACGCTGACGCCATGCCGCAATGCGATCCGGGTCCGCGGTCAGGTAAGGTCCCTTCGCCGGTATCGTCTCCACCGTGGTACATAAAAGTCGCGGCAACGCCATCACCGGCACCGAAAGATCAAATGTGCCCAGCGGGTCGCCCAAGGCGATGAGTTGATCGATTCCTTCGACGCCAGCGAGCACCTTCAGTAACGGCAATGGGCATTCCAACGCGACATGCACTGGCGGTGTTGGCAGCGCCTTGAGCAGCCGCGCGTAACGGATGAACTGCACCAGATCCCCCAGTCCCTGCCTTGCGGTGAGCAATAATCGCTTGCCCGCCAGCGCCTGCCCATGCCAGAGTGGCGCGGGGTCCGCCGGCTGAATGATGCCCGGAGCGCACCAATCGTAGTCCAGCCATCCGCGTTCAAAGTCTCCCAGCGCCAGATGCGTGAGGGCACGGTTTCGTCGGGCGAGCGCATGCTGCGGATCGTATTGCAGTGCCCGCTCAAGCACGCCGATTGCCTCGGCATGCCGGCCCATCATGATGTAAAGATGGCCAAGATTGTTGTACGTCGGCGCGTGGGCGGGCTTCCAGCGCAACGCCTCGAATAGTGATTGCTCCGCCTCGGCAAAACGGCCCAGATCCGTCAGCGCCAGTGCCAAATTGTTGTGCGTGGCTTGTTCGGCAGGAGAGCAATGCACGGCCTGGCGTAGAAATGGCAGCGCCTCTTCAGGCTGGCGGGCGTTGACCAGCGTATTACCCAGATCGGTCAGTCTCCTCACATCCTCAGGGGCCGCCGCAAGCGCAGCCTGAAGGTGCGGTATTGCGTCGGAGAAACGTCGCTCGTTATTGAGCAGTGCCGCCAGTCGCTGGTGATCGCGCGGGTTCGCCTGCAAACTGATCGCACGCTCATACTGCTCGATGGCCTCGGCCGCGCGCCCCTGTGTTGCCAGAAATCCCGCGAACTGGCTGTGCACCCGCGCATCGCCCGGCAGCAACTGCAATTGCAGCCGAAATCCCTCTTCTTCATCCGCAGGCGAAAGCGACATACCACTCATTCTCGCAGGAACAAGACAACCGCTCATCTTACTCCTCATCCGCGGTGCGGGCACCCAGCGCCGCACCATTGATCCTTCGCCGCGTGCGGTTATCGTGTCGCCATGCTTAAACAAATTTCCATCTCCAATTCTCCGCTCCAACTTTCCGCCATGGCACTTGGCGCGGGGCCGTTCAGCGGCACCCTCAGCATTGATGCCACCGACCGCCTCTATGGCCTATTCCGTGAAGCCGACGGCACAACCTTCGACACCGCTCATTGCTACTGCTTCTGGCTTCCCTCTGGCGCCGGCAGCGCCGAACGCGCCCTGGGCCAGTGCATCCGTCGCCACGGCGACACCGCCAATGTCCGCATTATCACCAAGGGCGGCCACCCCGCGGCCGGGCCCGATTACCCGCGCCCGGACGCCTACCTCTCCCCCGAACTCCTCGCCAGCGACATCGCCGACAGCCTTCGCTGGCTCGACGTTCCCACCATCGATCTCTACCTGCTCCACCGTGACGATTCCCGCGTGCCCGTCGGCGAAATCATCGATGCACTCAACACCCACATCGCCGCCGGACGCCTCCGCTCCATCGGCGTCTCCAACTGGTCTACCGCCCGCCTCGCGGCCGCCAACGACTACGTCCGTGCCCACAACCTCCGCGGCTTCGTGGTTTCACAACCGCAGTTCAACCTCGCCCACCCCAACGCCACCATCCCCAACACCGAGCCCGCTCTCCGCTACCTCACCGACGCCGACATCGCCTGGCACACTCATACCGGCATGCCCGTCGTCTGCTATTCCCCCACCGCCAATGGCTACTTCGCCAGCAATGGCCAGCGCGGCCGTGATGCCTACGAAAACTCCACCACCCGTGCCCGCCTCGGCCGTGCCACAAGTCTCGCTCAAGAATTGAAGGCCACTCCCAATCAAATCGCTCTGGCCTATCTCCTTTCGCAACCCTTCCCCACGATTCCCATCCTCGGCACCGCTGACCCCGCCCACCTCACCGAATCGCTCGCCGCCGCCGACATCCACCTCACTGCCGCTCAACTCACCTGGCTCCGCGATGGCCGCTAGAAATGACCCGAAGGGGCCCTCGCGATGGTTGTTTGCCTTTCGCCACAGCTTTCGCTCCATCCGTTTTCTTTTGCGATCCCTTGGGTTACGCTCTCCCTCTGTGTAATTGCCGTTTCTTCTTGCTCCCTGATTCCTGCTTCTCACTCGTTCCTTACGGACACGTAAAAAATGAACCGACTCAATCAAACCTTTGCCGCCGCCAAGCGTGACGGCCGCAAACTCCTCTGCCCCTTCGTCACCGCCGGCTACCCATCGCTCGAATCCACCCCGCAGATCATCCATGCCATTGCCGAAGCCCTCGGCCCCGGCGGCGGCGTCATCGAACTGGGCATTCCCTTTTCCGATCCCATCGCCGATGGTCCGGTGATCCAAGCCTCTTACACCCAGGCCCTGGCCAAGGGTTGCACCGTGGATAAAGCCCTCGCCACCGCCAAGTCCGCGCGCGGGCTGGGCGTCTCCATACCGATCGTCGCGATGGTCAGCTTTTCGATTATCTTCAAACGCGGCACCGCCGAGTTCGCCAAAGCCTGCGCCGATGCCGGCATCGATGGGATCGTCTTGCCGGACATTCCACTCGAAGAAGCCCCCGCTATCGTCGACACCATCCGCGATGCCGGCCTGCGGACAATCCTGCTCGTCGCACCCACCAGTCCCGCCGATCGACGGGCCGCCATCGCGCGGCTGTGCGACGGCTTCGTCTATTACCTCAGCGTCTCGGGCACCACCGGCGAGCGCAAGGAGTTGCCCACCGACATCGGCCCCAATGTTGAGGCCCTGCGCGCGATCACCCAGGTACCGGTCTGCGTGGGCTTCGGTATTTCGACGGCTGATCAGGTGCGCCAGGTAACGGCCGTCGCCGATGGCGCGATTGTCGGCTCAGCCCTCATTCGCCGAATCAGTGAAAAATCAACTCCCGCCGAAGCCGCCAAGCAAGCCGGTGCATTCGTGAAAGAACTGGTCGCAGGGGTGCAGTAGCCATTCCTGTAGGATGGCAAAGTCGCTCATTAAGCTCCTCACCGCGCATTCTCACGAAATGAATGCCGCCCGGAAACCATTGCGTATGAAAGCAGTGGGGGACGCGTATTTGTGTCGATAAAGAATTATGGGTATTTGCTACATCTTTATGAAGATTGACAACTTAGAGCTGGTTTTGAGCGTAGCAAATAAGGTAAAATGCTTCATTCATTGTTCGCAAGGCCGATAATGCCAGCCTTTGCAGAACATGGCGAAACAATCCCGCGGTGGCGTGGGTCTTCGGTAAATATCCATCCTCGTTTTTTGCTAACGAGCGTGGACTTTTAGGGTCTTTGTTTATGAGCCAGCGATTGCCCAACGATTCGCAGGCCCAAGGCGCGGTGCAGCAGGCAATGGCTGCGGCACAGGAATTGGCCTTGGTTCTCGCTGCCAAAAGCGGCGATCGTGGGGCATTCGGCAAACTGGCCCAGCAGTACCAGCGGCAGTGTGCGGCTGTGGCCCTTCGCTTACTGGGCAACACGCACGATGCCGCTGAACTGGTGCAGGACGCACTGGTCAAGGCCTATCGAAGCCTCGATCAGCTTCAGCAGTCGGAACGGTTTGGTCCGTGGCTCATGCGGATCGTCACCAATCTGGCGCTGAACTACCGGAGGTCGCGAGGACGTCGTCAGGCGTTGTCGCTGGAGCAGACATCAGCCGGTGCCAACGGGGATGATGGCGAAGATTTGCGGTCAAGCGTGGCCGGATCGACGCTGGATGCCCCGGAGAAACCGCTGGCCAATGCCGAACTGGGCGATGCGATTCAGATCGCCATCGACGAGCTGCCGGAGAAACAGCGTTTGGCCTTGGTGATGTTCGCAGTGGAAAAAATGCCGCAAAAGGATGTTGCGGAAGTGCTCAACTGCTCGGTGGAAGCCGTGAAGTGGCATGTGTTCATGGCACGGAAACAGTTGAAGAAGTCGCTCGGGACGTACATGTGAGTCGGTAGCGACGAAACCGGGAGCAGAAGCAAGAACCGCATGAAAAACGATACGCAACATCTTGAATTTCTGATCAGCCAGTATGTGGACGGCACGCTGGACGCGGCCAGCAAAAAGTCGCTGGAACAGCGCATGGTGGTCGATCCCGATTCGCGCGCGGCCTACCAGGAGCAGCGGGAAGTTCAGGATGTGCTGGATGATTGGGGCAATCGGCTTCCGTGGATCAATTGGGAAAAATTTGATGCCGAGCTGACGCATCGCCTCGAAAAGGAAACCGTCGGCGGCCAGCGGATCACCTTCTGGCGGAGCTGGGGCAAGGCCATGGCGGTCGCAGCATCACTGCTGGTGGCGGTGGGCGTGGGCTACGTGTGGCGCGGAATTTCGGCATCGGTGAACGACACGAATTCCGCGGCCGCACAAGTGGCCAAGGCCTCTGCGCCAAGCCAATCCGTGACGGTCGAAGAAAATGCCGCTCTGAGCCAGGGAATGCACGGCAGTTTGCGGCGCGTAGAATTTCCGGAATTCCCCAAGTCCACCGAAACCGCGGGCAATGTGCAGTTTTCCGTTCCGCCGGATGTGGCGGCTACTGAGTCTTTGAAACAAGCCGTGGAGATGTCGCTGCCGAAGGTGGCCAACGCCAATTCGGTCGTGCAGACCCAGCCCAATGCGGTGACGGCCGAAGCGCCCGAGAAGCCGCGGCGCGAAGTGCCGCCGGATCATTTTCCGTGAGCAGTGAGTTTTCAGTGGCCAGTACAAAACAATTACGGCGGCTTCGGCCGCCGTAATTGTTTTTGCGGTTTTTTTTACTTGGGGCCGACCACCGACCACCGACCACCGACCACCGACCACCGACCACCGACCACCGACCACCGACCACCGACCACCGACCACCGACCACCGACCACCGACCACCGACCACCGACCACCGACCACC
>CAIMWO010000015.1 GCA_903845195.1 uncultured Phycisphaerales bacterium | reverse complement strand
GTGGGCATTGATGTTCCTGACTCATGGTGCATCCTCCGGCGGTCGTCTATTCCGCCACCCCTTACAGAAGCATTCTGTTTAGAAAGTTTCGCTCAAAATGCGTTATCCTTGAAATGCCTCAAAAAGTTGGCGGATTTCTTCTTCCACCTCGTCTGCCGAGGCCACCGTTTGGGCCAAAAAGGATTCCAACAGAGCCAGTTCCCCGGATTCCTCACATGATACGACAGCTTCATTTTGGCTGTGGCTGCGGTTGAGCATGGACAACGAGGTCCCAAGTCTGTCCGGATTTGGCAAGTTTGCGGGGCAGGCCACCATCGTCGTGGCCGTCACGGTCGACGCTGTAAAGAAGATAGCCCGACCCCTCCCGGCGGTACACCAATGGACGGTCGGCGAATGCGTCAAAGAGGGTCGCGGGCGGCACGGAAAGATCTGTCAGGGCGGCGGGGTACGCGTGATGTTCGAGATGATAGAGGCGGAGTTGCAGCGCCAGGATCGTGAGATTGTGGAGCACGAGCGATTGCTCGTACGTGCTGTTGATGTGAGTGAAACTCACCATGAGCATCGCCACAAAGCGTTCGGCCAGGTTAATCCGCAGGGCGTTGCGGTTCATGTCCTGAAGATCTTTTTCAATCGCAGCCAAAGCGGCCTGTTGCTGGAGATAGGTGGGCTGGTCGAGGGCGCGGACGCAGCGGTCGAGGAAAGCATTGGCGATACGCAGAGCGGCGTTGCAGTTGATCGGCAGAAGGTACTGTGCCAAGGTCGAGCCGGGCTGCGTGCTGAAAGTTGATTCTGCATCCAGGATGGCGATGGCGCTGGGGCCACGGTAGGAAACCAGGCAAACGAAGTCGAGGACGGAGTAACGCTCGCTGTGATCGATGGCGCGAGCCAGCGCGGGCATGGGGGGTAAGCGGTCGAGCAGGGCGAGGAGGCGGGGAGCGGCGGCGGCATCGAGAAGATCGCTGGCGGACGCCTGCTGGAGGGCGCGCTGAGCTAAGGCGTCGATTTGGTAAGCAACCAACTGGTCGATGAGCATGGGGTTTTGGCTGAGCAAGCGGGCGAGCAGGAAGGTGTCGGTAATATCCTGCTCGAAACCAGGGAGGTCCCCTTCGCTGAGGCGGCACATAGCGCGAGTGATGAGCATATACGCGGCGGTGCGACAGTGACTGAGGTGGGGAATCAAGACCGCAATCAGTTGGCCGGGAGAATCGTCGGTGGCCCAGTTGGGGTGGGCGACCAGGGGAAAGTAGCAGCGGTCGCGGGCCACGGCGCGATGGACCAGGTCGAGGGCGGATACGTGGTCATCGAGCCACTTCTTGGCCAAGGGGTGATCGACGGGACGCCAAGGACTCCGCATGAGCTCGGAGATTTCATCGTCATCGCTTGCCGGGGCTGGCGCGGTTGCGGATGGCGGCATTGGGCTCGTACCAAGCTGTTGAGCGCGCCAAATATCGAACGTCCAAACCGCCGTGCCCTGGCGTGCGGGGGACGCGGGCAGACTGAGGGCGGCCAGTTCAGCCTGGCGCAACTTGAGGCTGAAGTCATTCTCATTCTCGGGGATCAGATCGAGGAGCAAGACCGCCGCGTTGTTTTCGGACGTAACGCCGCGGCTGAATTCGGCGTTCAAGGCCGCGATATAGTCGGGATAGCCCAAGGGGGTAAGTGGCGTGGTGATGCGGGTAGTCTCGGGAGAAATGGTGATGCGTCGCCAGTATTGCACAAAACACATGTCGGCGGCTATGAGGATCAGCAGCCCGCTAAGCACGTACAAAGCCACGCGATTCCAGCGTTTGGTGGGAAGATGTCTTTTGACCCATGACATGGTAGTTCCTCCACTATGGGTGTATCACTGGCGGGCCAGGAGCAAGTCGTATTCTTGCATGATGCGCTCTTGAGCGAGGGAATGAGCGCCATCGGACCTTGCCGGGACGTCCCCGGCGGCGGCGCTAAGCAGGATGATGGCGAAGATCAGGGCCGCGGCCAGCGCGCCTGCGGCCATAGAGCCGGCGAGTAGGCGATCACCCCAGGTCAGAGGCAGTTCGCCCAGACGCCGGGCAATATGCTCCGTAACGTCCGGCGACAAGGCCGCCGGCCGCAGGTCGGCCAGGCGTCGTTCCAAAGCGTTGAACGAGTCTTCATTCAAGGGGCACCTCCGCACGGAGTAAGGTCGCGAGTTTTTGCATGGCATAACGATATCGCGAGGCACTGGTACCGACGGATTCTCCAATGGCTTGCGCGATCTGCGTGAACGTCAGGCCGCCCCAGATTTTCAGCACAACCACCTCGCGCTGTTCGACGGGAAGCTGGGCCAAGGCGGCCTCTACGTCGGCGCTGCTTTCGCGCTGGGCCGCGGCAACGTCAAAGCAAGCTTCCGGGCGCGCCACGGCCTGTTCCCGCGGGTTGCGTCGCTGCCGGCGGCGCATGCTATCGAGGGCGGCGGAACGAACGGCGGCATAGAGCAAACCAAGAGGCTCGGGAGCTTTACGCCGATGGAGCCAAAAGCGGACAAAACCTTCCTGCACCGCATCCTCTGCCAGCGCGGGATCGTGGACAATTTGGCGCGCATAGAGAAGTAGTGCCGGCCCATGCCGCTGCATCCACTGAGCCCAGTCCTGTCCGTCGGTCACGGTGCTACCTCATTCAGCACACCAAGATAACGCCACGGGGCTTACAATTTATCTATTTTTTTACTGCACGAGGATAAAAACAGGCACGCACCGTCTCCTTCTCGATCCTCTCATCCCGTCACATGGCCATTACATCAAATGATTTCTTTTAAGGGAACGCACCCGCTCCGTCTCAACCCGTCGTCTTACGACGACTACCGGACGGCGCTTTTGCGCGCCCCGATCATCAGGAACACCGGGAAGGTCTTGAGAAAGTCCGGATCAACGCGACCAGATCGCGGCTGGTGGGGCGGTTCGTAGAACTCGAACACGAAAAGTCCTGCTGCTGCCAGCGCGCTGACGTAGTGCGAGATTGGGCGATGGTAGTGGTTGTGTCCACCAAAGGAATCAATGCGTCGGGTCTCGCGCTTGAGGTAGCCGGTGACTTTCTTGAACCACTGGTGATTCTCATCCTGATGACTTTTGTGCGTGAAGAAGCACGGATGCGGCATGGTGAACAGGAACGCACCGCCCGGCTTGAGCGCACGCCCGACAGAGCCAAACAGGGTATCGACTTCGGGGATGTCCATGACGGCCATGTGGGAAATGATGACGTCGAAGCCCGTTTCCGAGTCGGGAATGCCGGCGGCCAGATCGGCGACATGAAACGTCAGGTGGGGAAAGAGCCCGCGGGCACGGGCGATCAACGCATCGGAACCATCGATGCCCAGCACACCGGCCCCACGAGCGGCGAGCTCGGCGGTCAACCACCCCTGGCCACAGCCCAGATCCAGAACCCGTCTGCCCTTGATGTCGCCAAGCAGGCTCCAGAAGCGCTCGCGGATCTCCGGAAAGCAACGATCGCCATGCGACTCGATCACGCCAGCGTAGGAAGGAGCGATGGTGTTCCAGTCCTTAATATCCGATGCCGACGCCATCATTTCTTCTCCAAAGGACTCAAAGGAAAGACGATCGTAACGGCGACGCAGCGGCTCAGTCTCACCCCTTCATTTGCGTAACAGCAGCATGACGCCGCGACTGACAACCCGCAAGAACATTTCCCCCTCGCGGCATGTACAACATCATCCCCGCAACGCACTACCTCGATTACGCTTGGCCATTCCGCAATCCAGTTTCCCTCTCCACACCCTCCCAAAAATTCTTGGTGCCTTGGTGTCTTGGTGGTGAAAAATCTCCCTGGCAGACTTGGAAGGCTAAACCTATTCCTTCATACCACCTCGACCAACTCTCCGTGCCCTCCGTGTTACTCCGTGGTTAAACATCGTCGTCCCTTAACCCGGTGATGTCCCCACGAATTATTGCCGATAAGAACTACACTATTCCCATACGGAGAAGTGAACCATGTCCCAACACCTCAAACGTGCCCTGATCACCGGTATTACCGGACAGGACGGCTCCTACCTCGCCGAGCTCCTCCTCGCCAAGGGCTACGAAGTCCACGGCATCATTCGCCGCTCCTCCTCCTTCAACACCGAACGCATCGATCACATCTACGAAGACCCCCACCAGCCCCACCCCAAGCTTCACCTCCACTACGGCGACCTCACCGACGCCAGTGGCCTCCGCGACATCCTCACCAAGTGCAAACCCTCCGAAATCTACAACCTCGGCGCGCAATCCCACGTCCGCGTCAGCTACGATGAACCCGTCTACACCGTCCACACCGACGCCCTCGGCACACTCATGCTCCTCGAAGCCGTCCGCGACCTCCAACAAATCACCGGCTACCCCGTCAAGTTCTACCAGGCCTCCAGCTCCGAAATGTACGGCAAAGTCGTCGAAACCCCCCAGAAAGAAACCACCCCCTTCCATCCCCGCTCCCCCTACGCCTGCGCCAAGGTCTACTCCTACTGGCAGGTCGTCAACTACCGCGAAGCCTACGGCCTCTTCGGCTGCAACGGCATCCTCTTCAACCACGAATCCCCCCGCCGCGGCGAAACGTTCGTCACCCGCAAAGTCACCCGCGCCGCCACCCGCATCAAAATGGGCCTCCAGGAAAAACTCTTCATGGGTAACCTCGACGCCAAACGCGACTGGGGTTTCGCCGGCGATTACGTCGAAGCCATGTGGCTCATGCTCCAACAGGAACAACCCGACGATTACGTCGTCGCCACCGGAGAAACCCACAGCGTCAGCGAATGGATCGAAGAATGCTTCTCCCTCCTCGGCCTCGACTGGAAAAAACACGTCGAAACCGACCCCCGCTACCTCCGCCCCGCCGAAGTGGACCTCCTCCTCGGCGACTACACGAAGGCCAAGACCCAACTGAAATGGGAACCGAAAGTCCGCTTCAAAACCCTCGCCAAAATGATGATCGACTCCGACCTGCGCCTCGCCGAACGCGAAAAAATCCTCTACGACCACGACAAGAAAAAACGCTAGAGGCGGTTTCATAACTCCAGGAAGTCGCCGAAGACAACTGGTTCTCAATCCGAAACCGAGGTTGTGAAACAGCTTCTAATCGATCCGCGGCCTACAATTTCTCAGGTGCACTCATGCGTTATCTCGTCACCGGCGGCGCCGGCTTCTTAGGTTCCTTCCTCATCGAAAAACTCCGCGCCCGCGGCGTCTCCGACCAGGATATCTTCATCCCTCGCTCCCGCGACTACGATCTCACCCACGAATCCGCCGCCGAAAAACTCTACAATGACGCCCGCCCCGACGTCGTCATCCACCTCGCCGCCCAAGTCGGCGGCATCGGCGCCAATCGCGACAACCCCGGCCGCTATTTCTTCGCCAACATCACCATGGGCGTCAACCTCATCGAACAGGCCCGCATTCACAAAATCCAAAAATTCGTCCAGGTCGGCACCATCTGCGCCTACCCCAAATTCACCCCCGTCCCCTTCCGCGAAGACGACCTCTGGACCGGCTACCCCGAAGAAACCAACGCCCCCTACGGCATCGCCAAAAAAGCCCTCCTCGTCATGTGTCAGGCCTATCGCCAGCAGTACGGCCTCAACGCCATCTACCTCCTCCCCGTCAATCTCTACGGCCCGCGTGACAACTTCGACCTTCACACCTCCCACGTCATCCCCGCCCTCATCCGCAAGTGCATCGAAGCCCATCGCCGCCACGCCGATCACATCGAAGCCTGGGGCACCGGCGCCGCATCCCGCGAATTCCTCTACGTCGAAGATGCCGCCGAAGCCATCGCGCTGGCCACCGAAAAATACAATGACCCCGACCCCGTCAACCTCGGCGCCGGCCGCGAAATCACCATCAAAGACCTCACCGAACTCGTCGCCCGCCTCAGCAATTTCACCGGCAAAATTCAGTGGGACCCCACCAAGCCCGACGGCCAGCCCCGCCGCTGCCTCGACACCACCCGCGCCCGCGAACGCTTCGGCTTCTCCGCCCAAACCACCCTCGAAGACGGCCTCCGCAAAACCATCGCCTGGTACGAAAAAAACGCCAGGTAGGCCCTGTCGTGTGCCATGGCTTACGGGGCAGGGGCCCCGTCAGCCATGCGTCGCAAACCGTCCCTCAGATTACGTATAACAGATCACCAGCATCCCCACTCACGTCGGTATCCAAAAATTCTCCTGCGTCGCAATGCTCTGCGGCTTCCCCTCCACCGCCAGCGCAATCGTCGCCACCAGCGGCTCCTCCTCACGCCCCGGCAGCTCCCGCAAAAACAACCGCCCCTCATTCATCCGCTGCTCGAACGGTATCGCCCGCCCACTCCCCACATGCCGCGCCGACAACACCCGATTCCGTATATCCGCCACGCACATTTCCCGCGGCCCGACCTTTTCAAAATTCACGTAAATCGTATTCCCACGCACCGTCAGCTTGCTGGAATTGTTCCACGTAAACGGCGAGCGATCCACCCCGGGAAAAATCTCTTCGTGCCGCCGAATCCATGCCCCCGCCTCCCGCAAAATCGCCACCGTCTCCGCCGGAATCGTCCCATCCGCCTTCGGCCCCACGTTCAGCAGCAGATTCCCGCCACTCTTTCGCGTCTCCAGCAACATCCCCAGCACATCGCCCGCACGCTTCCAATTCCGATCGCTGGCGTGATACCCCCAATTATCATTGAGCGTCATGCACGCCTCCCACGGCGTTCCCTCGGCCGCCGGCTTGATCGTCTGCTCGCTGCACTGAAAATCGCACGGCTCGCCGTTGCGATTATTGATCATGATGTGCGGCTGCAATTCCCTCACCATCAAATTGGCCGCCGGCTCCCGCATGTCCGCCGGCGAACATCCGTCATACCACAGCAGATCCACCTTGCCATACTGCGTCATCAGCTCGCGAAGTTGCGCCTTGTAATAAGCAATAAACCGCGCCCGATGCTCCGGCGATTGCCACCCCTTCGCCCAATCCCGCGCAAACGCATCGGGATAATCCGGATGCGTCCAGTCCGCACCCGAATAGTAAAAACCCAGCTTCAACCCCGCCGCCCGCACCGCGTCGGCAAACGGCCGCAGCAAATCCCGCCTCGGCCCGAAGTTCATCGCATTATTCTCACTGGTCTTCGTGTCCCACAGGCAAAAGCCATCATGATGGCGCGTCGTGAGCACCACGTATTTCATCCCCGCCTCCACCGCCAGCCGCACCCACGCCGCCGGATCGTAATTCTCCGCCCGAAAATTCTGCACATACTTCTCGCGATATTCCGCCGCGGGAATCCGCTCCCGATTCATCACCCACTCCCCCCGCCCCGCCACCGCATACGGCCCCCAATGCACAAACATCCCGTAATGCGCCTCTTGAAACCACGACTTATCCGCCAAAGCCTCAGCCATTGAAAAACTCCCAAAAAAACGTCGCATCAGAATAAGGACTCCCCCACCGCACAGCAATCCGACCTCATGCCGCAAGCCCCGTCCCTCATCCTCTATCTCTTCATTCGTGTTCATTCGCGACCAATTTATCCCACCCAGCGCTCTATCTAATTCCCCCAAAAACCGATAATACTCTCACCATGAAGATTCTCCTCATCAATCAACCCTTCTGGCCTGACGTCGTCGCCACCGCCCAGCACATGGCCGACTGGGGACAGTCCATGGCCGCACAAGGCCACCAAGTCACCGTCATCGCCTCCCGCTCCGTCTACGGCCAGCAGGGCGCCGTCCTCCCCAAGCGCGAAGAATACCGCGGCATCAAAATCTACCGCGTCGGCGCCAACCTCTTCAAAAAAGGCCGCATCCTCACCCGCCTCGTCGACTTCGGCCTCTTCCACCTCCTGGCCCTCTGGCGCGCCCTCACCCTCCCGCGCCAGGACGTCGTCGTCTGCCTCACCACCCCGCCCATGATCGGCGTCGTCGGCATGCTCCTCAAAACCTTCCGCCGCACACGCTACATCCAATATGAAATGGACCTCTACCCGGATGTCCCCGTCGCCCTCGGCGTCTTCAAACCCCGCAGCCTCGTCACCCGCCTCTTCGAACGCATCCATCGCCGCCTCCTCCGCTCCGCCGATCGCGTCATCGTCCTCGGCCGATGCATGCACAAAGTCATCGCCGCCAAAAATATCGCCGAAAACAAACTCGTGCTCATCACCCCCTGGGCCGATCCCGACGAACTCCAGCCCCTCCCGCGCCATCAAAACCCCTTCCGCAAGGAACACGGCCTCGACGAAAAATTCGTCATCATGTACTCCGGCAACCTCGGCCTCGGCCACGACATCACCACCCTCTGCTCCGCCATGGAAAAACTCGCCGCCTCCTCCGACCCCCTCGATCAGGCCGTCCGCTTCGTCTTCATCGGCGGCGGCCGGCGCATGCAGGAAATCCGCCGCTACCTCGACGGCAAACACCTCGCCAATACCCTCATCCTCGACTACCAGCCCCGCGAAAGCCTCGCCGAAACCCTCTCCGCCGCCGATGTACACCTCATCACCCAGGCCCCCGGCACCACCGGCCTCATCGTCCCCTCAAAATTCTACGGCATCCTCGCCGCCGGCCGCCCCTCCATCTACATCGGCCCCGACGATACCGAAGTCGCCCTCAGCATCCGCGAAGACCACCTCGGCACCGTCCTTGCCATCGGCCAGGTCCACGAACTCCTCGCCGCCATCCGCGCCCTCCAATCCAACCCCGCCGCCCAACTCGACATGCAAGCCCACGCCCGATCCATCCTCACCCAGCGTTACTCCCGCGCCGTCAACACCCAAAAACTCACCACCCTCGCCGAGTCCCTCGTGCCGACAAAGTCCTAAATGAAACGGAGCGCCTTACCGGAGCTAACACCATGACGACCCCCTCACCAGACAAGCCCATCCTCTCCTACAAAAGCACAGAAACCACGCCCCGATTGCCTCTTTTCCGTTATTTCATTTCGGGCGTGATCCTGGGGATCATCTTAGAACTGGGGGCAATGATTGGCGGCATTATGATAGTCCGTCTACTTGTTGTGCCATTTAGTCACGAAGCATTGATCCTGACGCTCGTGTTTCTGATTCCCCCGTGCCTTGTTTTCTTCTGGGCGATCTACAAATTTTTCCAGGAACGCTGGCTTGGCTTCCTCGTCGGCACGTCGCTCATCACCGGATTGATAGCGACGCTGGCGTTATTGATAATGACGGGGCGAGTTTTCTGACGGTCTCAATGCCCCTGCCTTGCTGGGCGGGCAACCCTCAGATTCTGGAAGGTTGGAACTCTATGAACACTCCTGCCACACCAAACCCCTCTCGAACACGATGGAATCGGTGGGATTGGGCGCTGCTGCTCTTTTCCCTGCTCATTGCGGCATGGGCATTCTATGAAGCGCGGTACGAGTACTTCTCCGGCCACGCCAACCGCGACAGCCTGCAATTAGGCGGATTATTATTCTTGCTCTTCGGTTGTGCGGCATGGTTTACACCCCTGATGTTTGCAGCGCTGCGGATCCTGCTGAGTCGGCCAACTTTCAAACGAGGACTTGGGTTATTGGGGCTTGGAGTTTTGCCATTGGTGGTGGGTTTCGGCACGCATTGGTTGAGCGATGGCGGGGCGGTGCAATACGATCGCGGATTCAACGCATGGATCATTCGCGAGGTAAATCCGGTGCCGATTCAGGCGTGGCTGCAGACACGCGCGATCCCGCCGGATGCCCTTCAGTTGCCTCCGGCCGACTGGCCGCCGGAGATCCAGCGGCTGAAACCCGAACGCGTCGACCTCTGGCGCGATCGCGGCGTGGTGCTCACCTGGGGCCGCGTCGCACACGACGGAGATCGGCGGCAAGTCTTCATCGGGCGTACCGCCACTACGCCCCCACCGACCGAAGTGCTCTGGGTAGGTGACGACGGCGTAACCGATGCCTGGGTGCCGATCCAAGACCACTGGCCCTCAGACTGGCTCGCCATCAAGCCGGGAGTCTGGTGGTGGTTGATCAGCGGATCTTGAATTCAAGGTGCACGACCACAGCGAATGAAAACCATGAATGCATCACGTTAATATACTAGTATCTGTGGTGGATTATTATTATGCCGATGCCTCAAAGCTACTGTTTTTTTCAACGTCGAATTCATCGAGGCATGATTATTCTTAAGATTTTGTTTCTCGTTTCAGGAGTTGCATTCGGATTAGCTCTTGTCATTCCCGGGTACAAATTTTGGTCGGTAATACCCTTGCTAAGCATTTTTTTGTGCGCAATAGGCCGGCCATATCTGACCGAAAGGTACATCACTTCTTGGAAAGTGCGCACGAATCCGCAGATTGTGTATTGGGCGTGTTCGATGGGGGTTTGGAACCATGGGTGGGTAGGTACTATTATGGGTATCGGTGCTAAAGTGGAGAGTCTCGCACTACATCTCAGGAATGGTATTCGGTTCGATATTGATCTTCCCCCAAAGGACGTGGAAGAAATTCTTGCTTGGTTGAAGGAGGAAAACCCGCCTCTGCGGTGTGGGCCGTACGATGGGCCGGATCCAACAACGCCAAGCGAAGAAAAACATTAATGGAGAAAGACTCAGACTGCGCGATCTCGCTGCTTTTCATCATTCATCGTTCATCATTCATCGTTCCGTCCCCTTCCTCTTCAACTTCAACTCCTGATACTTCGCCACGCTCAAAAACTCATACGTCGCCAGCAACCGGCAAAATATCCACCCCCGCCGACCATCCAAAAATCCCAACCGCAAAACATAGCTGTAAAAAAACCGCAGCAACGGCCGAAACGGCAGATGCGCCACCAACCGCTTGGCAAACCGCCGCCGCTCCAACGCATGCCCGAACGGATTCGCCGGCAATCCCGACCCCAGCCTCTCCAACTGCACCAGCGCCTCCCAGTTCGAATACCGATTGTGCTTCTCGATAAACACATCGATCGTCGGAAACGCATAGTGAATCATGCCTTCCTTCAGCCACCCCACCGCACCGTCGCACAGCACATGCTCGTGCACCTCGTTATCGCCCGACTTCGTATCCCCCGTCTCCGAAATCTTCTCGTACTCCCCATGCCCCTTCTTGATCAGCCGCAGATTCCAGCTCGGGTAGTACCCGCAATGTTTCAGCCACGCCCCCATGAAAATGAACTTGCGATTGATGTAATACCCCACCTTGTCCCCCGGATTCGCCACCACCGCGGCAATCTCCTTCGCCGACTCCTCCGTGATGTGCTCGTCCGCATCCACGATCAAAATCCACTCATTCCTGAATGGAAGATTCTTCAGCGACCAGTTCTTCTTCTTCGGAAAATGCCCATCCCACTTGAACTGCACCACCTTCGCCCCGTACTCCGCGCTGATCTGGCCCGTCCGATCCGTGCTCCCCGAATCCACCACAAACACTTCATCCGCCCACGCCAGGTGCTCCAAACACGAAGCCAAATTCCCCTCCTCATTCTTCACCGGAACAATCACCGACACCGGCGCCTTCTGTACAATCTCACCGCCCGCCGCACTCGCTGTCGCAACACTCATCGTCATACTCATCCTTGTTTCTCTTCCTGCTCGAACATTATGGCCTTCTGTCATCCATCCTCTGTGCCTGTGGTGAACCCTTCGTGGTGCCGTCGTGGTTCAATTCTCTTCCTCTCTCTAACAAAAAAGACATTTGTGTTCATTCGTGTTCATTTGTGGCTAATTTACGTCGTCCTCTGTGCATCCTCAGTGTCTCTGTGCCTCTGTGGTTAAATTTTCGCCGCCCACAGCAGCCTTCACCACCCGATCCTTAATGTACCGGGCCGGATTGCCCGCCACCACCGTCCACGGCGCCACCGTCTTCACCACCACCGCCCGCGCCCCCACCACACTGCCCGCACCCACGACCACGCCCGGCGCCACAAACGCCTCCGCCGCAATCCATGAATCGCTCTCCACCACGATCGGCTTACCCGTCAGTGGAAAATTCGATAACTGGAAATCGTGCGTCGCCGTGCACAAAAAACTCCCCTGGCTGATGACCACCCGGTCGCCGATCCGTATGCCATACGCGTTATAAAGATTCACGTCCCGGTCGACAAATACATCATCCCCCGCCTCCAGCTTCCACGGCGCCCAGATCCGCACCGTCGGATGTATCCACGTATTCTTCAGCTTCGCCCCGTACAGCCGCAATAAAAATCGCCGCCACCCCCCCATCAACCGCGGAAATGTCGGCCGAAACAGCAGCCACCAGACCACTCCCCACGTCAATCGGCCAATCTTGTTGCCGAGACTGTGCGGGTTCTTGAAACTGGCCGGGTCATTAGGCTGCATCACGTTCCCTTGAATCTTCCTTCCAACTTCCAACTTCTTGCTTCCATCTTCTTACTTCTTACTTCTTACTTCTTACTTCTTACTTCTTACTTCTTACTTCTTACTTCTTACTTCTTACTTCTTACTTCTTACTTCTTGCTTCTTGCTTCTCCCCACACTCAGATTCCGTAAACCTGCTTGCTCAAGTCAAACATCGCATCATAGAACGGCGCCAGCGCCTCCACGCGTATGCACGCCGCATAATCCGACGCCTCGCCCAGCGCCGCCGCCAAAGCGATCGGATGCGAGTCATCCGACTCGCGATTCGTCAGCTTGTCCTTGATCTTCTGCAGCGTCGCCTTCATCGACGCCTTCTTCTCCGCCTTGTATTGCCACGGATTGTCGTTCGACATGTACACCGCGAACGTATCCGGGAAAAAGCCCAGGCTCACCGAGTAATTCTGGAAGTTATACAGGATGCGCGCCCGCCGCGGGCCGAATCCCTGCCGCAGCAGAAAGCTCACCGCCTGCCCGTCGCTCCGCAGAATCCCGTCGATCAACGCCGTCTGCCCCTGCACGTTCAGCTCGTGCCGCACCGAATCCACCTTCCACGGCGTCCGCCCGAACATCGTCGCCAGATCCATGAAATGCAGCGAAAAGTCCAGCAGCAGCGTCCGCGAAACCCGCTCGTTACGCATCCACGCCGAACTCGAATTCGATACCGGCGGACTCTCGAAATGCACGTGTACGTGCCGCAGCCCTCCCGGGTTGAACTTCGCCAGCACCTCCACCATCTGCCGCACGTTCTGCTTGAATCGATAGTTATGGCACACATACACCGGCGCCTTGCGCCCGGCAGCGAACTCCTGCCACTTCGCCAGCTCCTCCCGCGAATAACACAGCGGCTTCTCCACCAGCACCGGCCCTCCCGCCGTGCCGATCTGCGCGATCGCCTGAATGTGTGCCGTCCCCGGTGACGCCACCACGATCAAATCCGAATCCCCCGGCCTCTCCGTACGGATCGAACGAATCTCCTGCCCCGTCGCATCCTTCCCCGCCACGATGTCAAAGGCATCGATCTTCCCGGCAAACCCCAGATCCTTCAGCGCCGGCAAGTGCTTCTGCTTCACAATCCGCCCAAACCCCAGGTAACTGATCAGCTTCGCCCGCGTCTTAGGCAGCGGCCCCACCTGGTACGGCGGCACGAAGTTCGGCTCCTGCCCATCCATCGCCGCGCGCAACGCCCTACGCCAGTCAAAATCCAGCTTCATCCCCAGACGCTGCTCGGTCTTCGAGGAATCGTAACGCTGGGCCGGCAACCGGGCCGTCAGCTTGGCGTACACCTGCATGTCGGCTTTCCCGATCAGCGTCGCCACGGCCTGCCCGAACACCGCCAGCCCCCACCACATAAACTTCGGAAACGACGATACCCCGTTGCCGCACCCCAGCTCCTCGCAGCACGCCTGCAGATACTCCACCCGCGTCGGCGAGTTCGGGGCCACCAGCATCAAATTCTCCTGCGCCCCCTCCGGCGGATTCGCCACCGCCTTGACGATCGCCGCATTCACCTGGTCCCGCCCGATCAGCGGCATCCGGCTCTGCCCGTTGCCCACCACCAGCATCCGGTTCCACGGCAACCGCGCCGCCGTCCCCACGATCGGACTGATCACCCCCGGCCCCAGGATGAACGCCGGCCGCGCCATCGTCAGCTTCATGGCCGCAGGCGTCTTGGCAATCAGATAAAGATCCGTCGCACTCTTGAGCGATCCATAACTCCCCTTCTTCTCCGGAACCGTTTCCAGCTTCGCCCCCTCGTGAATCACCCGCTCCGAAGCCTTGAACGAACTGATCGACGAAATGTGGATCAGATGCTTGACCGACTTGCGCTGGCAGAAATCCAGCAGCGTCGCCACGTACGCGACGTTCCGCTCGACGTTGTCATCCTTCAGCAGAATGTAGTTGATGACCGTATCGTACGTCGCATCGAAATGCGGATTGCTCGCGAGCTCCTCCACCGACCCGCTCACGGCATTCCCGTCGCGCCCGGCCGGCCCGCGATTGAACGTCACCACCTCGTGCCCCGCCGCCATCAACTGCTCACGAAGTCCCTGGGCCGCAAAACTCCGGTGGCCCGTCAACATAATCCTCATGCGGTAGTCCATCCATATAGATACGGCAGCGATCACTCATCAGTCGGGAAAAAATAAAGAAGCCACGCTTCTCCACCCCGAAAAGGAGTTCGGTACGTTTGCATTCTATCGGCTCCCTTGCCCCCTGAGAAAAAGACTTCCCCACACCAATATGAATCCAGCGCGCCGACGCTGCAATTCCAACAAACCCTCCAAAAACTGAAAAAACACACCTCAAAACTCACCAAAACACACCAAAACGTGTCGAAACACGTTCAAAACGCGTCCAAATTGCGTCCAAAACGCGTTCAAATTGGGTCCAAAACGCACCAAAATCGCACCCCAATCGCACCAAAATTGCACCCAAAAATCCCCATATCACCCCAAAAGCACCCACAACACACCCAAAACAAGCCCTAATTTGATCTTGTTATCGGACCTCCCGCCGCCCACCCGCCCCTCCCAAGCTTTTTTCCAAACTCTTGGTTGACAGCACTCAAATTTTACGTATTCTTAGCGCCAGTTCCGGTCGATTATGGTCCCGGGGGCGGTTTTTTACGTCCCAGAGCCATATCGTATCGGCCACGAAAGGCTTCGCATGATTCAAAGCCACATCGGGCTTTAATCTGCAGGCGTTGCAGTGCCCAGGTTGTCAGGCACTGGTGTGGATAGAGGCCATAAAAATGGCCTCTGACGTTTTTTTGATCGGAATTGACACGTTTTTCGGGCGTTTGCCTAATGTCCGTGCGGTTCGATAACCGATTGCTGGATGAAGATGCGGTCTAAACCGCAGCAATTGGGCTCTAGGCGTTGATTTGTTCGGAATCGCGTGCGCGGCACGGCGATTGTTTTAGGAAGTGAAATTCACCTCGTTGTCCTTAAGGAAAAAGGAGTGATCATGTTCTATCGGAAGGACGCTGTTTCTCTCGCTGTGCTGAGCCTGCTTGCAAGCGCTGGGTTTGCAATGGCTGACGGCACGCAAGTGAAGACGACCGGCCTGTCTCTCAACCCCGCCGCCATCACCGCCGATGAGGCTCCGGCCCCTCGCGCGCCACTGATGTGGGGCCTCGACAAAGTCGGCGCGGCCAAGCCGCTCGATGATATCGGCCTCAATATCTACGGTTGGTTGGAAACGGGCTACACCTATAACCACCGCGACAACGGCACGCCGATCGCCGGCGGCACGTTCACCCAGGAAGTCGGCAACCACTACGCCGTCAACCAACTCGTCGTGCGCTTCGAACGCCAGGTTGACTCCAAGAAGTGGGATGTCGGCGGCATGGTCGAGCTGATGTATGGCACCGATGCCAACTTCACCCGCTCCAACGGTCTGCTCTATGAAAACAACAATAGCGCCAGCTATGGCGATGCCAACGGCGCCGGCGGCAGCGATAATCGGGGCGAAGTCCCCGTGTTTGATATCACGCAGGCGTATGTTGACGTCAACGTTCCGGTCGGCAATGGCCTCAAATTCCGCGCCGGCAAGTTCGTGACCTTCCTCAGCTACGAAACCATCGATCCCCGCAACAACCCCTTCTACAGCCGCAGCTTGCTGTTCTCGCAGGTCCCCGCCACTCAAACCGGCCTTTTGGCCTTCTACACGATCAATGATCAGTGGCAGGTTGCCGGCGGCATCACCCGTGGTTGGGATCAGGCTACCGAAGATAACAATGGCTCGGTCGATACACTCGGTCAGGTCATCTGGACCCCCAACAAGCAATGGACCGCCATCTTGAATGGAACTGTTGGTCCGGAAGATTCCCACGATAGCAGTCACTATCGCGTGGCCATCGATCCGGTCGTGACTTGGCAGGCGACCGACAAACTCAAGCTCGGTGGCGAAGCCCTCTATATCTATGACGGTGGCGCACAGGGCAACGTCCTATCGAATGGGACCGGCTTCTCCCATGCCTATGGCGATGTGTGGGGTGCAGCACTCTACGCTTCCTACAACATCAACGAATACTTCACCGCCAACGTCCGGGCAGAGAAGCTTCATCAATACTTAAATGACTCTCTCACCGGTCTGGGCAACCAGAACTTCTATGAAATCACGCTGGGCGTGACCATCGTCCCGCTGCCGAAGGATCCCCTCGGCCAGAACATTATCATCCGTCCGGAAGTTCGCTATGACTTCTCGGAAGATAAGGCCTTTAGTGCGGGTAACAACTCCTACAAGGATCAGCTCACCTTCGCTGCCGACATCATCCTGAAGTTCTGATCCAACGATTCCTCCCGGAATCAACCAGCGGCGTGACGCAAGTCACGCCGCTTTCTTTTTTGCAGTTTTTTTGTGGGAGTGAAACGAACCGCGGCACCAAGCTCTGTCTCAAGACGTCTACGGAATCGTCTTGCGGCCAGGCCGTCGTCCTGCGGCAGCGCCTAATTCTTGATCGTAGCTCGACGCTTTGCCCTGCCGATGACCGCCCCCATACCCGCCATCGCCAGAAATAGTCCGGCCGAAAGCCACCACGCCGGCAGATTCATCGGAACATCCTGGCCCAGCGCGGTCAGGTGATACATCTGGTTCATCTTCCCCCATTCCAACGGCACCGAATCCCAGACCGCCGCCAGCATCGCCAGCGATGGGCACAGGTGGGTGATCGTCACGACCGCGCCCGCTTGCCGCGACTGACCGGCGACGCGAACCACCGGCATCAGCGTTACCGGTACGGCCAGCAGCATGACCGCAATCAATCCGGTGCCCATCACCGCCATGCCCGCCCCCCATCGGCGAAGAGCCGCGACCATGGCCGACAGTGCCACAAGCCACGAAGTCAAAACAACAAGAGCCTTAAGGATGTCCACGAACCGCAGAATACCCGAGCCCAGTCCCACGATGAGCAACAACAATCCACAAATCTTGGCAATCGCGGCGGTTCCAAGAAAGATCCGCCACAACCGCCGCGGTTCCTGAACCGAGGCGGTCCAGCCGATAGTCGCCAGCGACGCCGCCAGCAGCAGACCAAACATCCAACCGACACACAGTGTCCCAAGTTCACCCCGCCGTGCATCTTCCGGCAGGTACACCCACCGTGCCCATCCCCATAGCGCGATCAGCAGCACGCCCACCACGAAGGCAGGAACGAAACAGGCGCGGTTTGATCGCCAATAAGATCCAAGCATGTCGGCATGATACGCGAGCGGGCGGCGGGCCAGAAGTGCAGCGAGATGACTGTGCCATGAAACCTGCCGCCAGAGACACACCGCGCCTACTTGCCCCGCACGCACACCTCGCGCAGTGTGCTATTGCGCCAGTGGTAGCTCGCGATGAAGAAGTCGCCGGCCCGCCGAGCCTGTTCACTATGCGTCCGACGCAACCATGATCGCCAGGCAGCCGCCAGGCGACGCTTGGCGACCGGCGTAGGCGGCACAAGATCGTTCAGGTGAGCCTGCAGCGTCGCGGTAATCACCGATACATCATGATGCTTGCCCAGCAGTTCCTGGATGCGTTTGAGCGTCTTGACGGCCCGTCCGGCGCCGCGCTGGCCTGCGACTTCCGCCACCTCCAAGGCATAACGTAATTTCTTGGCCCCGATGCGTGCTTCGTGCAATGCCGTATCGGTCTGTTTTCTGACGGCGCAACCGAACACTTTTTCCATCTGCCGCCGCCGCTTGCGAAGAAGCTTTTGCAGTTCCTCAGCCATCCGCGTTTCGGCTGTACCGGCATGGGCAAGCACCGATTGCTCGGAGATGATCCGGCCAAGCAGAAGCAGCATCCCCTGAATTTCGACACCGGAGAGCGCCGATCGCAATCGCTCTTCCAATGCCGCACGCCGCTGGGGCAGGGCGGCGAGAATCCCCGCGGCCACATGTCGCAACGGTGAGGGCAACCGCCATTTTTCCAGATGCTCCCGCAGCACGTCCAGGTCGCGCAATTCGCCTGCCGCCTGCCGCAGTTCCCGCAGGGCGTGCGCCACGCCGGCCGCAATGACCGGATCGGTCAACGTCGTCACGAGCCGCGCCACTTCCGTCACGCGCCGCGAAAGCACCCTCAGATCATGAACGAAGTCCACATCGAGCGATTCCGGCGGCGTCTGAATGAACGCGGTAAGACGCGCATAGCGTTTCTCCGCCAGCGAAATGATCGGCGGAGCCACAGGCGGCAGCGTTGGATTTGTGATTATGAGGTCTTCCATTCCATCGCCTTAACAAACTCGCCATAGACTTTCGCGTCAACCACATCCATAATCAGAACATGGCGATTCGTTCTGTCAATGGAAAGCATCGAAAATCGCAGAAGCCAACCGCCGCCTCACGAAATGGTACGCACCCGCGATCTAACGGCAATGGACTGCTGACGGGAATCTCACGTCCCTCGCGCATCGCGTCGCGCATGGCCACACCGCACGGGCTGCGCGTGGCTGCCGTGGACATCGGGACCAACTCGCTGCACATGGTGATCGTCGAAGTGACGGATCAGCTTTCGTTCCGCATTCTGGACTCGGAAAAGGACCTGACGCAACTGGGCTCGGCCGCGCTGGTCAAACACCGGCTCACCAAACGGGCGATGACCCACACGATCGAAGTCCTCGGTCGCTACCAGCGCGTGGCGCGCGGCCTCGATTGCGACGTTATCCTGGCCTACGCCACATCGGCCGTGCGGGAATCCACTAACGGCGGCGATTTCATCTATGCCGTCAAACGCCAGCTCGGCCTGAGCATCCAGGTGATCTCCGCCCAGGAAGAAGCCCAGCTCATCTACCTGGCGGTTCGCCAAGCGATCGATCTGTCCGAGGGGGGCGGCCCGTCACTGGTCGTCGACATCGGCGGCGGATCGGCCGAGTTCATCGTCGGCGACAATAACCAGCCGATGATGCTCGAATCCCAAAAACTCGGGGCATCGCGCCTCACGCAGCAGTTCATCGCCAGCGACCCGGCCAGCAAACACGATCTCGAAGCCCTTGAGAAACACATCCGCAAGACCCTCAAGCCCATCCTTGATCAGGTCAAAAGCTTCGGCATTAAGCGGGTCATCGGCACTTCAGGCACGATGGAAAATCTGGTGGCGATGTGCCTGCTCCAGCACGGCGCGGAAAACGTCCGGCATCGCCTGCTGACCGAAATGACCCGACGTGATTTTGAAGAGGTGTACGACCGTCTGCTCCATCTTCCCGTGGAAGACCGCAGGAAGTTGCCGGGGCTCGATCCCGGCCGGGCCGATCAGATCCTCGCCGGAGCCGTCGTGGTGAACCACGTGTTCGACCGCCTGAAGATCGACCACATCGACGTGTGCGACCGTGCCCTGCGCGAAGGAATGATCATCGAATACATGCAGACCCACTGGCCGAAGGTGCGTTTGAGCGTACAGATCCGCGACCCGCGCCGCCGCAGCACCATCGAACTGGGCCGCCGCTGCAATTTCGATGAGAAGCATGCCATGAAGGTGACGTCGCTGGCGCTCGCGTTGTTCGATCAGCTCGCGGGTCTCCACAAGCTGAGCCCCGATTCACGCGAACTCCTGGAGTATGGGGCGATCCTTCACGATATTGGCTGGCACATCGGCCATTCCGGCCACCACAAGCATTCCTATTACCTGGCCAAGAACGGCGATCTCGAAGGGTTTTCCCCCAATGAACTGGAAATCATCGCCAATATCGCGCGCTATCATCGCAAAAGTCCGCCGAAGAAGAGCCACGAGGGGTACATGCTGCTCGATCCCGCGGATCGCGACCGGGTCTGGAAACTGGCGGGCATGCTGCGCATTGCCGACGGCCTCGACCGCGGCCACTATGGAAACGTCACCCAGGTACGGACCATCACGCGCAACGACAGCGTGAGCATCCGCGTCTGGACGCAGACCGACCCGGAACTGGAAATCTGGGGGGCCCAGCATAAGACGGACATGTTCGAAGAAGCTTTCGACCGGCGGGTGAATTTCTCGGCACGCCGTGCCGCGGAATTGAAAAAGAAATCAACAAGCGCGATGAACTAGCGCAACAGCATCGTTCAAAAGCTCGCTGTCACGCCCGGGATTCAAGAGCCCTTCACGCCGTTACTTCAGTTTTCCGCACCATCATTTCGTCGGGGCTACAGCCGGGCGGGTGGTGGCGAACTCGTAGGTAAAGCCGTACTCCGGCAGCGGGAATGCCAGCGTGCGAACCCACCCAACCAGCGACTTGTAACGGCTGTCATTCTCATCGGGAAACAGCGGACGCAATTCCTTGAGATTTCCCGGGTGCGGCAGCTTGGCCACTTCCTTCGGCAAACCGTACTGAACAAAGAGCGATTTGACGGGATCGTCCCGATTGATCACCCTGCCGCCGTCTTTGGCCACGTAACTGCTCATAATGTAGAAATTGGTGTAGGTCTCCTCAATGCTGGGTAGACCGCCATGCTTGGTGATCAGGCGGAAATCGGTGGCGCGGCCCCCGCCATGGCAGGCGGCAGTGGCACAATTTTGCAGCACGTAGGGCTGAATCGTGGTCCGGAACGCAACCATATCCGCCGGATCGCTGGTAATCTTCACCTTCTCCAAATACTTGGCGTCCCGAGACTCCCGTATCTTGTAGATCTGTCCCGATATATTGTTGGGACTGATGAATTTCTCATGGTCTTCGCGGGTCGGGCTGTTGTATTCCTTCTTCACATAGTCGTTCCAGAAATCCTCAATGGTTTTCGCAGGAATGCTGCCGCGAACGCCCGGTTCCTTATCGCCCAGTTCCATGAAACGGATCTTGGAGATGGCCTCCGGCGAGAGCAACTTGATCTTTGCCGCCGGGACTTCCGGACCGCTGGGCTCGGTTTCCGCGGGGTTTTCGCCCGTACCGGTATTGATACCCAGCTTTGCCGCCAGCAATCGTTTGAGCGATTTGGCCTCGACAAAGCTCGGATCCAGGGCCAGTGCAGCGTTGTTCTCGGCATTGGCCTCGGCAAACTTTTCCTTCTGGTAGAGATCCCTGGCCTTGCTGTAATGATCGAGCGCCTGCGCGTGGGCATCTGCCGCCGGCGTCGTCGCGGGCGCCGTATCAGCAGCCACAGCCCAGCCGCCTGCCAGGCCGAATCCCAAAGCCGTGCAGAGCACTGCGGCCGCGATCATCGTTCCATTGTTCATCGTACGTTTCATGCTGTCACCTCACGAGAAATGAGACGGGATCCGGCGACCCTCGCGCCTTTACCGTCAGTTACGAACACAACCCTCTGCGCGAACTATAATCGTGGTTTATCGCATCCTCAAGTTAAATCAAGAGAAACGTGTTTCCATGAGGATCCGTTATTCCCCCGGACGGTACTTCGGCGGCGCGTGATCGGCACCAGTGGTCAGGGTCGTGATCGAGCTATCCGCGTTCAAAATGTTGATTTCCCCGTCAATCAACGCCCCATCGTCCGCCACCAGTTCCCGCGTTGCGATGGTGCCGGCGACCTTCCCCGTCGCCGTCACTTCCACATGACGCGTGCCGATGACCGTTCCCATCACGCGTCCGGCGATGACCACTTCGGCTCCCTGCAGCGCGCCCGAGAAGCGGGCACACGGCTCCACGAGGATCATCCCGCAGGTCGTCACCCGCGTCAGAGGGCTATCCCCGCGAATCACCACATCTTCGAGCCGCAGGTGCTTGTGGCAGGACGTGCAACGCGTATTGATCGCCCGCAGCGGCACGCGCAGTGTTTCGCCGCAGTAGGGGCAATCGATGTCGCGCGTCGTCGGCGCGTTTCGCGACTCTGGACGCGGAATCACCTGCGACCAGTTCATCATCGGAAGCCGCACGTGCTGTTTACCGAAAAGTGGCATGAGTTTTACCTCTATTCGACGTGGCGGAGGTCATTCCATGGCCGCCGCAAGAAACGCCGTTAATCGGTACATCGTCCAGCGGCAGACTATTTCCGTACATATTCAAGCTTGCGCACGGTTCCATTCTATGACTATAATCATCGGCCCATGACCCGCGACGCCAGATCCATCTTCGCAGGAGCCGCTCTTCTGCTCTCCGCTACTGCAGCGCTGGGCGAAACCATCGTGCTGCGCGATGGCTCCACGCGTCACGGCACCATCACGCTTCGCGGTCAGGACTTCATCCGGTTCCGCATGGAAAGCGATGGCATCAAGGCCGTGATCATCATCGACGCCAGCGATATTGCGCGCATTGAATCGACCAAGCCGCCGGAAACGCCGACTCCGGCCACGCATCCTGCCACTCATCCTGCAACGCATCCAACCGCCGTCGCCTCTGCGCCGCTGCCGCCACCAGCCATCGCACCTCCTGCCGAGACACCCCGATCCCCCACGCCGCGGGCGACTGCCTCCCAAGCTGCTCCGAAACGTGACTTCCTCCACGAACTGGCGGCCAGCGCCGTCGCCCGCGGGTTCGATGACCCCGCACGACTTCCCCGGCAACAGCGGGAACTCTGGGAGGCGGTCTCGGCAGCTGATGGGGGAGGCGACAAACGCGCACTGCTGGACGCCATGCTCGCCATCGAAGCGGCCCTCCATGACGACCCGGACGGTCCCGCCAAGCTCAATGCACTGGCGCTGCGGAAAAAAGAATTGCCTTTTTCCATCTGGATGGCTCAGACCCGCTGGGAAGTTCTCGCGCCACGATACCGCCGCGGAATTGCCGAAGTGGCGGACCTGCGTCCCATCGAAAAACGCGCCTTCATCGGGATTCTGCGCGGCGCCACCGCACCGGCGATGGATCCGCTCCGGCCATACTTCCCCCAATCGCGCGAGGATAACGCACCGACGAACTCCTCGATGAGCGGAATCACCCCGCAGAACGCCCTCGAAATCAAAGATCAGGCACAGTTCGCGTCGGCCGTGCTGAGCGCCCAGCTCAAACTCGAACCCGACATGCCCGCCGTCGATCACGACCTGCTATCGATCCAATTGATCAACGTCCGGCGCATATTGACGCGCGCCGTGCAACTCGAAACGCAGGCCCGGCTGCTCCATGATCGCGCCGACCGCCCCCAGAAGTAACGCCAACGGATGCGTTGTCATCCAGTGGCCGCCTTACAGTGGCCAATTCCCTCTTTCTCCGGTAATCTCTCGGGCGTTGATCTGTGGGAAAATAAATAAGGAACAATTGCATGCCCGCATTGCTCGAATCGTCCATTCCCAATCTCCCGGTTCGCCGCGGCAAGGTACGCGATGTCTACGATCTCGGCGACACGCTGCTGCTCGTCGCCAGCGACCGCATCTCCGCCTTTGACGTCATCATGCCCACACCCATCCCGGACAAAGGCGCGATCCTCACCCAGCTTTCGAATTTCTGGTTCGACTTCTTTCAGAAGCAAATCCCCGGCATCAAGCACCACCTCGTCACCGCCGATATCGCCGGGTTCCCCGCCTCGCTCCAGCCGTACGCCGATCAGCTCAAGGGCCGCGCGATCATCGGCAAAAAATCCAAGGTCATGCCCATCGAGTGCATCGTCCGCGGCTACATCACCGGCAGCGGCTGGAAGGATTACCTGAAAACCTCCACCGTCTCCGGCATCAAACTTCCGCCCGGCCTGAAACAGTGCGACAAAATGCCCGCCCCCATCTTCACCCCCAGCACCAAGGCCGACGCCGGCCACGATGAGCCGATCTCCTTCGAAGACGCCTGCACACAGGTCGGCACAGACCTGATGACCAAGGCCCGCGATCTTTCCATCCTGCTCTACACGAAGGCAGCCGATTACGCCCGCACCCGCGGCATCATCATCGCCGACACCAAGTTCGAGTTCGGCACCCGTCCCGATATCGACGGCGGCCGCACCCCCATCCTCATCGACGAAGCCCTCACCCCCGACTCGTCCCGCTTCTGGCCCGCCGACGTCTACGAGCCCGGCCATGACCAACCGAGCTTCGACAAACAGTACGTACGCAACTACCTCGAAACACTGAGCTGGAACAAAACCCCGCCGGGACCCACGCTGCCCGATGATGTGGTGAAAAATACCCGCGCCAAGTACGTCGAAGCCTATGAGAAACTCACCGGCAGGAAATTCGGCAATTAGCCCCTCGTGTCGTCGTGGTTCTATTGAAAGTCGCTCATGGACATGCTCGTCCCCCTATATCGTTTGCCCGCATCCACACCGCTGGTCGAAAAACTTCGCGGCGCCGGTATCACCCTTCGCCACGCAAACACCTTCGAAATATCCCTCCTCCGCGGTTTCATCGAGAAGCACTTCACGCGCGGCTGGGCCGATGAAGTCTCCTCCGCCTTCCGCCAGATGCCCGCAACCTGCATCATCGCCATCCACGAAAAGAAAATTATCGGTTTTGCCGCCTATGACTGCACCCGCAAAGGCTACTTCGGACCGACGGGCGTCGATCCGGCCTTCCGCGGCCAAGGCCTCGGCACCGCTCTGCTCCTGGCCGCCCTCGAAGGCCTTCTCCACCTCGGTTACGGCTATGCGATCATCGGCGCCGCTGGACCTTCCGACTTCTACGTGAAAACCGTCGGCGCCATCCCCATCCCCGACTCCATCCCTGGCGCCTATGCCGATCCCCTCGACCAAAACCCGTAAAGCCGTTGCTCATCCGGCGTCGATCTCCGATCATGATCACCATGCCAGAGAATCCTCCCCTCACCCTCGCCACACCGATCCAATACGCCAAAGGCGTCGGTCCGGCCCGCGCCGCCCAACTGGCTGCCCTCAACATCACCACTTGCGGCGACCTCCTCTTCTACTACCCCCGCGATTACCTCACCGTCGTCGAAGAAGCCCCCATCAGCACCCTTGCCCCCGGTACGCTGGCCACCATCACTGGCACGCTGCTCCAGACCCGCCTCATTCCGCGCCGTCCCCGCCGCTTTGAAGCCCTGCTCGAGGATGCCGCGGGAACCAAATGCGTGCTCACCTGGTTCAACCTCTACGGCCTGGAAAGCAGACTCCAGCCCGGCATGCATATCCGCGTCACCGGCAAAGTCACGGTCTATCGCGATCGCCCGCAGATCATGCAGCCCCAATGGGAACCTCTGGCCGCCTCTCCCGCTGGCGAATCGCCGGAATCCGCTGCTCCCCCCGGCAGCCGCATCGAACCCGTCTATCCCGCCGGCACCGACATCAGCAGTCAGGCCATCGCCAAGCTCATTCGCCGCCAGATCGATACGCTTCTCCCGCAGGTTCCCGAATGGTTCGCGGCAGACTTCCTCAAGGAACGCAACTTCTTCACCCGCCGCGACGCGATTCTCAAAATCCATCATCCCGCTAGCAAAAACGATCACATCACCGCCCGCCGCACGCTTGCCTATCACGAATTCTTCCTGCACCAGTCGGCAGTCGCGATCAAGCGCTATCACCACCGCAACGCCACGCCCGCCGTCCCGCTGCGCGTCGATGACAGGGTGGATGCCCGCATCCGCGCCCTGCTCCCGTTCAACCTGACGCCGGCCCAAAACCGCGTGATCGAATCCATCCGCAAAGACCTCGCCGGCTCCAAGCCCATGAACCGCCTTCTGCAAGGCGACGTCGGCAGCGGCAAAACCGTCGTCGCCCTCTACGCCATGCTCGCCGCAGTCGCCACCAAAAATTCATCAGTTTCAGAAAAAGGGACGGGGATCAATTCAGAATTCAGAATTCAGAATTCAGAATTCCGCGGCCATCAGGCCGCTCTGATGGCCCCCACCGAAATCCTTGCCGAACAACACTTCATCACGCTGCAAAACCTACTCGCGGAAAAGAAGGTCAAGATCGCCCTGCTCACGGGCTCCATGCCGCCGAAGGAAAAAGCCGTGGTCCAAAGACAAATCGCCGAAGGTGATGTAGGTCTCGTGGTCGGCACGCACGCCCTGCTCTCGGAAAACGTCCAATTCAAGTCGCTGGCCCTCGTCGTCATCGACGAACAACACAAGTTCGGCGTCGAACAACGCTCCGCCATCCGCACCAAGCCCGCACACTCCGGCATCACTCCGCACATCCTCGTCATGACCGCCACTCCCATCCCCCGCACGCTCGCCATGACCGCCTTCGGCGACCTCGATGTCTCCGTCATCGACGAACTCCCCCCCGGCCGCCAACCCATCCACACCAAGGCCACGCCCGCATCGATGCGCGAAGAGGTCTACCGCTGGGTCGCCACGAAACTTAAAGGCGGAGACCAGGCCTTCATCGTCTTGCCCGCCATCGATGAAACCGACCCTCAAATACCACTGGACCCAATTCAGAATTCAGAATTCAGAATTCAGAATTCACTTCGCTCCGTCATCACCACGCAAAAGGAGCTGCAATCCGACTGGCTCAAGGATTTCCGCGTCGGCCTCATCCATGGCCGCATGAACGCCGACACCCGCCAGCACATCATGGAACGCTTCCGCCAGCATCTCCTCGACGCCCTCGTCGCCACCACCGTCATCGAAGTGGGCGTCGACGTCGCCAACGCCACTCTCATGGTCATCGAACACGCCGACCGCTTTGGCCTGTCGCAGCTTCACCAGCTCCGCGGCCGCGTCGGCCGGGGAAAGAAGCAGTCTTACTGCATCCTGCTCGGTGACCAGTCCACCGACGACTCCGTCTCCCGCCTGCAGGCCATGGTCAAACATTCCTCCGGCTTCAAGATTGCCGAGGAAGACCTGAAACTCCGCGGCATGGGCCAACTCCTCGGCACGGCCCAGTCCGGCGCCACCGACTTCCACTTCGCCGACCTGCTGTTCGACCCTCACCTGCTCCCCATGAGCCGCCGCGATGCCTTCCACCTCATCGCCGCAGACCCCCGCCTTCTCGACCCCACCCACGCCCAACTCCGCACCGAAGTGCTCACCAAGTTCGCCGACACTATCACGCTTGCGGATGTGGGGTGATGGCATGACTGCACTCCGCAATTATGTTTCGTCCAGTCTTCGAATCACATTGGCGGTGGCAGCCGTGATGCTGTTGATCGTGATCACTCGATCCTGCTTCATTGAGGACGACCTGCACTATGCCTATTCACCTACCACGATGGAAGGTAGATACATTGTGATCTCGCGTGGCACGTTCAGTTGGTGCAGCTTCTGGTATGAAGGCTCGACCGTTGCACCGGCAGCTTTCTTCTGGGATTACAACACAGTCGAGCCAAACCCAACCCGTTCTTATTCCGCCGTTCCCAGGCGCGCGACCAAGGAACACTCCTTTGCGGGCGTAACTTATTACAGTTCACCACCAACTCCCCCCAGCATGCTTGGTTTTGAGATTCCTGGCGAGACTGGTTTCGTTCTTCCACTCTGGTATCCTTTCGCATTGCTTTGTATCTGGCCGCTCTTGGATATAGTCCTGGCGCTGCTAAGAAGACGACGAACGCTTGAAACCGCATGCCCTATCTGCTCATACGACCTCCGCGCCCACCACCCCGGCGACAAGTGCCCCGAGTGTGGTACTCTCATCCCCACAAAATCTGCTACAATAATTGCCGAGAAAGGAGCACCCCATGACCATTCTTGACCAAATCACGCGAGAAGTCTCAACTCTCCCCACCAAGAAACGGCAGCAGGCCCTGCAAATGATCCGGTCGCTACGCACCCCCGCCCGCACCCGACGTAAAAATACCACTTCAACGGCCATCTCAAAATCACCTGTCGATCGGCGAAAACTCCATCCCGCCCTTCGCGCCATTGCGGGCATGTGGAAAGATCGCACAGATTTGCCAAAAGACTCCGTCGCCGCATCCAAGATCCTCCGCCGTCGTGTGATGGGGCGCAGCACGCATGCCTGATCTTCTCATTGATTCGTCCATTATCATTGATGCAACCAACGATCACCCACGCGCCTTGGTGTACATCAATGAGTTACTCACCTCGGGAACTCCCGGAATTCATTCCGCAACGTTTGCCGAGGTCATCGTCGGAACACGCGATGCTCGTGAGCTTTTTCGCCTTCGCCGCTTTCTTCGCCCATTTGCTGTCGAGTACCCAACACCTGCAGGACTGGCTTCCAACTCTGGATCTTCTGGGCCAGCTACACCTTTCGTATGATGTGGATTTGCCCGATTGTCTCATCGCCGCTACCGCGCTCCGCCTCAACCTCGCGGTGGTCACCGTCAATGACCGCCACTTCCGCCTCTTCAAAGGTCTCAAAGTCCTCCGCCCCTACTAATTTCCCTTCGTGTCTTCGCGGCTTCGTGGTTAAAATCCCTCCATCGCCTCTGTGCGTCCTCCGCCACTCTGTGTCTCTGTGGTGAAAATCCGTCTCCCCTGCCGCGAGCGTGACCATGCCTCAACAACTCTTCCCCCCGCACTTCCTCAAAAAACTCGAAATGCTCACCCTCGTCGCCAAGCAGCTCTTCCGCGGCGACACGCGGGGCGAGCGCCGGTCCACAGTTCACGGTGCCTCCGTCGAATTCGCCGATTTCCGCCCCTATGTGCAGGGCGATGACTTCCGCCGCATCGACTGGAACGCCTATGCCAAGTTCGAGTCCCTCATGCTCCGCCTGTTCGTCGAAGAGCAGGAACTCTCCGTCCACATTCTCTTGGACTGCTCCGCTTCCATGAACTACGGCGACCCGGCCAAGTTCGACTACGCCCGCCGCCTTGCCGCCGCGCTCGCTTATATTGCCTTGGCCAACACCGATCGCGTCAGTTTCACGCCCGTCGCCGTTGATACCGATGCCGACACCTTCCTCGGCGCCTCCACCGGCTCCATGCGCGGCAAGCACGGCATTCTCGCCCTGATGGACCTGCTCACCGCCCTCAAACCCGCCGGCCGCACCGATCTCAACGCGTCGCTCTCGCGTTTCGCGCTCCGCACCCAGCGCGCCGGGCTCGTCATTCTCATCTCCGACTTCCTCTCCGATTCCGGTTTCGAGGACGGCATCAAGCGCCTGCGCTACGGAAAACATGAAGTCGTGATGATCCAGACGCTTTCTCCGCAAGAAATTTCTCCGGAGCTTCTGGGCGATGTGCGCCTCGTCGACATGGAAACCAACGCCGGCGTCGAAGTCACCGCCAACCGCGCGGTGCTGCAGGCGTATGCGAAGCGACTGAGCGCATTTCTGGCTGAAATACAGGCTTTTGCACACAAGCACGGATGCAGTTGTCTACTGGCCAACACGCAAAGCGACTTCGAAGAACTCGTCCTGCGGCAGTTTCGCGCGCTCGGATTGGCGCGATGAAGCGCCGCGCGTAAAAATTTTTCGCGCACTTCTACTCATTTTTTCATTGACAAATTTCCGATACGCATCACAATGCACAAAGTGCAAATCGAAAACGTCACATGCCAACCACCGAAAGGGGGTGATAGTGATGGCAAAGGCTAAGAAGGCTGCAAAGAAGAAAGTCGCTAAGAAAAAGAAGAAGTAACTTCTTCTCTCGATGCTCATTCGCATCGAAACAACACAAGCCCGCGGGCTCCTGCCCGCGGGTTTTTCATGCGCGCTATTTACACAACGCCCACCTTGGGCGACAGTATCCCTACTTTTCGGCTCGCCCCACTGACCTATTGACCACTGAACACTGGCGGAATCACATGCGGATCATCGCTCTCTTCAACCAAAAAGGCGGCGTCGGCAAAACGACCACCACCGTCAACCTCGGCGCCGCGCTCGCCGATGCCGGCAAAAAAGTCGTCCTCGTCGACCTCGACCCCCAGGCCAACCTCTCCACCCATCTCGGCGTGGACCCCGAATCCGCGGGCATTTCCACCTATCGCGTCCTCACTGACGGCATCCCCCTCATCGAGGCCCTCCGCCCCGTGACCGACAATCTCCGCGTCGCCCCCGCCACCACCGATCTGGCCGCCGCTGAAGTGGAACTCGTCTCCGTCGTCGGCCGCGAGTCACTCCTTCGCAAGATGGCTGAAAAAAACAAGATCGACGCCGATTTTGTCCTCATCGACTGCCCCCCTTCCCTCGGCCTGCTCTCTCTGAACGCACTGGTCTACGCCTCCGAAGTCATCGTGCCGCTCCAGGCCCACTTTCTCGCTCTTCAGGGCATGGAAAAACTTTTCGATACCATCTCCATGGTCCGCCAGGGCTTGAATCCCAAGCTTCACATCTCCGGTATTCTCTTCTGCCAATTCGAAGCCGCCGCCCGGCTGACCGGCGAAGTCACTGGTGAAGTGGACAACTTCATCGCCTCGGCCCGCGGCCAGAACCATCCCGTGTCCAACGCCATCGTCTTTCAGACCCAGATCCGTCGGAATATCAAACTCGCCGAGGCGCCCTCCTTCGGACAATCCATCTTCCAATACGCCCCCAATTCCGCCGGCGCTGCGGATTATTCCGTCCTTGCCGAAGAAGTCATGAAAATGAAAGTTTAGCGGTCGCCCAACGGGCGACACGTCGAACGGTATACACCAAAGAAAACACCAGGACCACCCGCATGATTCTCGCCCACCACGTCATCTTCACCGCTTACGGTTTCTGGCTCCCCAACGACCCACGCGGCAGTTGGTCCAACTTCGTCCGCAACTGGGAGCTCGTACGCTTCGGCAAAGCCACCAAGATCGAAACCCGAGCATCAGTCGCTCATCACCCCCATGATCGCACGAAGCGTATCGCCGCCAAAGAAGCCCTTGCCCACCCTCCAGTTATCTTCGACGGCCATCAGGCTCTTGCCATTGCGGAAGGCTTCTCCATCGCCATCCAGAAAACCGGCGCAACGGTCCTCGCATGTTCCATCCTTCCCGCGCACGTGCATTTGGTCTTCGCCCGTCACCAATACAACGTGGAGTACCTCGTTGGCTTATTCAAAGGTGAAGCAACCAAAGCGCTGATCAGGCGAAACATGCATCCCATGCCGTGCATGCCCAGCGCGAAATCGCTCTCTCCCTGGGCACGCAAGTGCTGGAAGGTGTTCATCGACAATCACGCGCAGCTGAGCAATGCCATCCGATATGTTGAAGAGAACCCAGTTAAGGAACACAAACGGCCCCAGCACTGGTCGTTTATCACATCATCCAGCGTTACAAAACCGATTATCCCTGCCGCGAGCGAGTACACATCGACGCGTCGCCCGCTGGGCGACCGCTAAACACCGTTCCCCCACCCATATTCCCCCACCAGCGGTACGAAACGGCAATCGAATAATGCGGTCTTCCGCAAATGCCCCTGGCTTTTTTCCACGCGCGTCAGCGTCTGTATTTCGCGCCCACCCAGCGGCACCACCATCATCCCCCCATCGGCCAATTGCCTCAGCAATGGATCCGGAATATCCGGCGCACCGGCCGTCACCAGTATGCGATCAAACTCCACCAGCCCTGCACGATCCCACAGCTCCGCCGGCCAGCCGGCCGTCCCATCGCCGACCGCGTAGTGCACATTCGTGATGGCCAGCGCACCGAGCATCCGCTGCGCCAGCGCCGTCAGTGCGGCCGCACGTTCAATCGTCCACACGCTCCCGCCGTCTCCCGCCACCAATCGCCCCAGGATCGCCGTCTGATACCCCGTTCCCGTGCCCAACTCCAGCACCCGCTGCCCCGGTTCAAGCCGCAATTCTTGCGTCATCGCCGCCACCATGTAGGGCTGCGAGATCGTCTGCCCCTCCAAGCTCGGCAACGCCCCGTCATCGTAGGCCTCGTCGCGATGCTCCTTCGAAATAAACAAATGCCGCGGCATCTCCCGCATCACCTCGAGCACTTTTCTCGACACAATGCCCCGCGGGCGAAGCTGCTCTTCGACCATCCGCCCCCGCGCCGCCGCATATGGATCCTGTTGGCCCGTCAACACGTTTGCCTCGCATCCCGTTTCGCTTCATTATAAGCTTCATGAGCCCACAGACCCATTCCACCCGGCAACTGATCGACTGGGATCGCCAGTACCTCTGGCACCCCTTCACCCCGATGAAACCGTGGTGCGAAGACAAGGACATCCTCATCATCGCCCGCGGCGAGCGCGAATTCCTCTTCGACACCGAAGGACGCCGCTATATCGACGGCACCAGCTCCATTTGGTGCAACGTTCACGGCCACTGCGTGCCGGAACTCGATAGCGCCGTCAAAGCCCAGCTCGACCAGATCGCCCACAGTTCCCTGCTTGGCCTCGGCAACATTCCCTCAATCCTCCTGGCCAAACGTCTCGTCGAACTCGTCCACGCCTGCGGCCTCGCACTCGACAAGGTCTTCTACTCTGATGACGGCTCCACCGCTGTCGAGGTTGCCTGTAAAATGGCCTACCAGTATTGGCGGAACGTCGCCAGCCCCACCCCGGGATCAGACACGCGCACCCGCTTCATCGCGCTGGGCAACGCCTACCACGGCGATACACTCGGCGCCGTCTCGCTGGGCGGCATCCCTATCTTCCACGCCGCGTTCAAATCCCTCTGCTTCCCCGTCGATTTCGTATCGCCTCCCACCCAACCCGATTCCCTCGCCCAAATCGAACGACTGCTGAAGGCCAACCCCCATGCCTATGCCGGAATCATCGTCGAGCCGCTCGTCCTCGGCGCCGGCGGCATGATCATTTACCCCCCCGAAATCCTCGGACAACTCCGCGCCCTGGCCGACCGTTACCGCACCCTGCTGATCTTCGATGAAGTGATGACCGGCTTCGGCCGCACCGGCACCATGTTCGCGGCTGAGCAAGGCAGAGTAACCCCCGACCTCCTCTGTCTCTCCAAAGGCCTCACCGCCGGCTATATGCCCCTTGGTGTCACCCTCACCACAAGAAAAATCTTCGATGCCTTCTACGCCGATCCCCGCGTGAACCCCGAAAAGACCTTCTTTCACGGCCACACCTTCACCGGCCACCCCCTCGCCTGCGCCGTCGCGCTGGCATCGCTCGATCTCTTCGATCAGACCCATCTACTCGTTCATGTCCAGCGCATGTCAGCAATCCTCGCGAAGACACTGGAAAAAGCCCGCAAATACCCCTACGTCGGCGATGTCCGTCACCTCGGCCTCATCGGCGCCATCGAACTGGTCGCCGACAAAACCTCCCGCACGCCCTTCCCCTCCGCCTGGCGTGTCGGCGGCGCGCTGTGCACCAAAATGCGCTCCCTCAACCTCCTCATGCGACCCCTCGCAGACGTCATCGTCATCATGCCTCCTCTGGCCATCCGAGAAGAAAATATGCGGCATCTTTGCGATGGCGTGTTAAACTCCTTGCAGTGGCTTCCCGAAATCGTCGCACAAAAGACGCGGGAGTTCCCTACATGATCCACAACTCTTCGATGGTCTCCCGTCACCAATAACACCGGCCCGCCCCTTCACGATCGGAGCATGAACCATGGCCAAACAGGATCTCCGCAGTGCCAGTTGGCACGGCGAGCTTCATCCCGACCACCCGCGCGCCATCCTCGCCGCATACAAGGGCCGCGGCGTCTTCATCACCGGCACCAACACCGGCGTCGGGAAAACCATAGTCACCGCCGCGCTCGCCGCCGCACTGCACAAGCTGCACGTCCGCGTCGGCGTCTGCAAACCCATCGCCGCCGGATGCCCGAAATTCTCCGATCGCGGCAACTCGCCCAATATTCCCCTGACCGACGACGATTTCGAAAGCCCCGATGCCACCCTCGCCGGACGCGCCGCCGGCCTCGACCCCATGGACCTCACGTTGCTCCGCTATCTTTCCCCCGTCCGCTTCGCCGCGCCCGTCGCGCCCAATGTCGCCGCGCGCATTGAACGGCGAAAAATCGACTGGAATCGCGTCGCCGGAGCCCTCGACTGGTGGCAGGAAAACTGCGATGTGCTGCTCATCGAAGGCGCCGGCGGATGGATGGTCCCGCTCGATGAACATGATTTTTTGATCGCCGATCTCGCCGCCGCTCTACGCCTGCCCGTCCTCGTGGTCGCCGGTACCGAGCTGGGTTCGGTCAATCACACGCTCCTGACGGTTCAGGCGATCCGTCAGCGCGGCCTCACCGTCAACGGTATCGCTTTCAATAACGTCCCGCGCGGCGAACACCTCGTCGATAGTTCCAACCTTGAGGAAATCCCCCGCCTCGCCGGCGCTCCCGTCCGCGCCGTGCTGCCGCACCACCCCGATCCCATCGTCGATCACATCCCCGAAGTCCTGATCAGCGCGCTCCTGCCCTTCGCCCGCGACTGGCTCCCCCTCAACCCCGTCGTCTGATCGATAGCGCCTCGCGCAGAGCCGTTATTCCCCTTTGTCCTGCGGAAAATCGCCCTCGGGAACGAACTTCACCCGCGCCGCCACCGCTTCCATCCGCGCCCAATCGCGCTGGAATGCCTCCTGGCGTTCCATCAGTGCGTCCCTTTCAAAATCGCCCCGCTCCTTGTTGAACGCATCCACTGTCGCCGGCTCATACTTGGCCAATGAAAGCACAAACACTTCCAGCTTCCGATCCAGCGGCAACGTCACGATTGGAGAAACACGCTTGCCGGCGGCTTGCGTCGTCGCCTTCTCCTGCGCCACCAGCCCAAAGGCCGCGCTGACGAACTCGGGAACATCCCCCAGCCCCGGCACCTGCGCCATCCCCAGACCCGCCGGCAACTGCATCGGATATCCGTACATCACCACCTGCCGGTACTTGACCTCCATACGGGCAAATGGCGTCGTTGTCTTGACTGCAAATCCCCGCGTCTCGGCCAGCCGCGCCAGGCTCCCGTGCTCCGACTCCGTCGCCAGCGCCTCCGCCTGCTTCTTCAAACCCTCGTAGCTCGACAGCTTCTTGAGATCCCGCACCACCTGGTCCCGCACTTCCTCCACTTTTGCCGGCTCATGAGACTTCTCGGCAAAGCTCACGCGGTACAGGTACATGCTCTTGACCTTCGCTTCGCCCTTCTCGTTCTTCTCCACTTCCATCAGCAGCGGCCCGGCAACCCCCAACTGCAGATGCAGCCGCGTCAGCGGATCATTCTTCTCGAGCAGCGCCCGCACACGCGTCGCCAGACGCGTAAACGCGATCTGTTCCCGCGGCGTCTGCAGAACCGCCTGCCCGATTCCCGGCAGTTCGGCCAGATCCCTCTCCCCACGCCACACGCCGTCCTGGTACACGTCCGGCAGATATCCCAGAAACTCCCGCTGCTTCTGAATGTCCGTCGCAATACTCTCGAATTTCGGCCAGCTCTCCCGCGGCAACTCTTCGTAATACCCCTTGTCATCCAACTTGGCGTCTTTCCACGCATCCTGGGCCAGCGTCTGCGCACGCTCAGTCATCTTCCGCATCAGCTTCGTCACCCGCGCGTCGATCTGCTCATCGATCAGCTGCGCCTTGACGTCCTCAAACGGCTTGAACTTCGGCTGCGTCGACGGACCGACCTGCGTCACCGACGGACCCTCGGTCTTGAACCGCGATGGATCCGCCTTGTAAGTCTGGTACGCCTCGATCACATCGTCCTGCGTCGGCTTGATCAGCGACCTGATCCCCGCACGGTCGAACTTCACATACTCCACCTTCACCCGATCCGGCCACTTGTAGCCGAACGGATACGTGTGACCGTCGATCAGCGGCGGCTCCTTCTCGCCTGTGCTCGCCAGCACGCCCTTGTACAATTCAAACTGATGGTTGATTGCGTCTTCCGCCGGCTCGAACGGCTTGCTCGAAAATAGTTTCCCCACCTCCTGCGCGGCATACGTCACCTGCACCGTCGAACGCATCTGGTCCGCAATGTATTCCAGCTGCGGCAGTGACACCGGCACCGAACGCATCGCCGTCTCCGCCAGCTTCCGAATCATCAATTCGTGCTGCACCGCCAGCCGGAAATCCCGCTGCGTGCTCCCATGGTCCGACAGAAACTTCTGAAACTCCTCTTCCGTCGTCCCGGTCCCCTGAATGGCCCCCGTCACTTCCGACTCCGTCGCGGCAATGCCGTTCTGCCGCGCCTCTTGCACCAGCAGATACCACATCAAATTGGGATCGCGCGTGCCGAGCAGCCTGTCCGGAGGCAAAAACTGATACCGCCGCGGATTGTCCGTTACGAACGACCGCAGCAGATTCGCCTCAAATTCGGCGATCCGAATATCGTTGTTCGTCACCTTCTTCCCCCCCAACAGACCGCGCACCCCGTTGGCGTTGGTGCCGCTATTGCTGAATCGCGGACTCACAAACGTGATCATCAGGACCACGCCCATGATGACCAGAATGTACTTACCATACTTTCGCGACATATTTCTCACTGGCGGCCGCTCCTGTTTCAAATTGATGAGAACCGGGTAGCATAAACGAATACCCTAGTGCGTCCAAGCGCCAGGCCAGCCCATTCACCCGGTCCGCCAAGGACGTCTAGAACCGCCAAAACGCCCGGACCCCAAGCCTTTCCCCCCCAATAAACCTTGGTGTCTTGGTGCTTTGGTGGTGAAAGTAACAGTGAAGCTCGGAGTAGCCCCTCATGCTCGATTTCGCCATCCGCCACCGCGATGCCTCCTCCGCCGCCCGCCTCGGCACCGTCACCACCGCTCACGGCACCTTCGAGACCCCCGCCTTCATGGCCGTCGGCACCCGCGGCTCCATCAAAGGCGTCACCCCCGACCAGGCCCGCGCCACCGGCGCCCAGATCATCCTCGGAAACACCTACCACCTCATGCTCCGCCCCACCGCTGAAGTCATTCACACCCTCGGCGGCCTGCAAAAATTCTCCGGCTGGAACGGCCCCATGCTCACCGACTCCGGCGGCTTCCAGATCTTCTCCCTCTCCGACCTCCGCGAATTTGACGACCAGAAAGGTGGGGGCGTGACGTTTAAGTCGCACATCGACGGCTCCCCCATCCGCCTGACCCCTGCCGAATGCATGCGTATTCAGCACCTCCTCGGTGCCGACATCACCATGGCCTTCGATGATTGCCCCCCCGCCGATTGCACCCCCGAACGCCTCAACGCCGCCCTCGATCGCACCCACCGCTGGGCCGAACTGTGCAAAATCGCTCACGAGAAACTCCTGGCTGACGGAATAGGCGTGCACTGCAATCTCTTCGGCATCGTCCAGGGCGGCACCAGCCTCGAACTCCGTGCCGCCAGCGCCCGGGCCCTGTCCGCACTCGACCTGCCCGGCTATGCCCTCGGCGGACTGGCAGTCGGCGAAGGACACATTCGCATGGTCGACACCATCCGCCACACCGCCCCCCTCCTCCCCGACACCAAGCCCCGCTACCTCATGGGCGTTGGCTACGCCCACGACATCCTCGAAGCCGTCAAGCTTGGCATCGACATGTTCGACTGCGTCCTGCCCACCCGCAACGGCCGCAACGGCCTGGCCTTCACCTACGACGGCCCCCGCCGCCTGCGCAACGCCAAGTACACCAACGACCCACGTCCCCTCGAAGAATCCTGCGACTGCTACTGCTGCCGCAACTTCTCCCGCGGCTACCTCCGCCACATGTTCTCCGTCGAAGAGATGCTCGGCCCCACCCTCATTTCCATACACAATTTAAGATTCTTCCAGCGCTGGATGATCGACATCCGCACCGCCATCAAAGAGAACCGCCTCGCCTCCCTCATCGCCCCCCCGGAGGAACTCGCCACCACCGAATAGCACAACCCACTGCGCCATTTCCCATAGGCGAACCCTTCGCCCCAAGCTACAATGTACGCGTCGCTGAAAACCCGGAGCTGCCTGGAGGTCCTGGATGAATCCATCCGCTCGTCTCTTGTCCCTGGCGCTGTCCGTTCTCACGCTCACCGCCTCCACGACGCTCTTCGCCCAGGAAAAACCGCGCGAATCCATCGATGACCCCGCGCAAATCAAAAAAGCACACGACATGGTCGAAGAGGGCCTGAAGAAGCGCAACCTCTCGGCCAAGACGCTCACTGACGAACAGATCGTCAAGGCCATGCAGGCCGGCATCGAATTCCTTTTCAAATGGCAGAAAGTCGATAACTGGGAATCCGCCGAAACCTGGGCCAAAGATCCCAAAGAAGGCACTATGACCGGCGGCGAAACCGCCCTGGTTCTCCTGGCGCTCCTGGAGTGCGGAAAATCCCTCGACGATCCGCGCCTCAAGTTTCGCTCCCCCGAACTGGCGCCCGTCGTCGAATACGTCACCAATCTCCAATCCGACCGCACGTATGTTCTGGCCATGCAGACTCTGGCTCTCTCAGAACTCCCTCCGTCGCCGGATCAGAAGTACACGCAATCCATCAACCACGCCAAAGACCAACTCATCTCGATCCTGGACCAAAATGCGATCTACGGCTATTCCACCAAAAAGGAAAACAACCCTCCGCTTCCCGCGCTAATGACCCTCTTCAAGCTTCCCTACCGCGGCAAAAACTTGCGCTTCTCCTGGCAGTGGGACAATTCCAATTCCCAGTACGCCCTCCTCGGCATCTGGGCTGCCGCCGATGCCGGCGTATCCGTCAGCAGCGAATACTGGAACGTCCAGGATGCCGTCTGGCGTTATCTCCAGTGCAAAGCCGGGGGCTGGACCTACAACGTCCCCATCAACGAACCGATCCGCGCTCGCGACTACACCGATCCCAAAAGCCCCGGCATCCTCTATTCCGCCACCGCCCTGCAGACCCGCACCATGACCGCCGCCGGGCTCGCGTCTCTCTACATCACCCAGGAATTCCTGGATACCGCCGCCCGCCTCGAACCGCGGACCGACCCCAATATCGCCAACGGGCTCAAAATGTTCACCGAACAGCTCGATCCGCTTCTGCCCAACAATTACTACCTCTACGGCATCGAACGCGTCGGGCTCGCCAGCGGCTACAAATATTTCGACAAGACCGACTGGTATCGCGAAGTCGCCGCCACCCTGCTGGCCAGCCAAACGCCTGAGGGATCCTGGCGCTACGGAAATGGAGTCGCTGTCAGCGCCAACGTCGGCACCGCCTACGCCCTCCTCACGCTGGCCCGCGGACGAAATCCCATCCTCTTCAACAAGCTCCAATATGACGGCCCCTGGAACGCCCGCTACCGCGACACCGCCAACTTCACCCACTGGGCCTCCAAGACCTTTGAACGCCCTCTGAACTGGCAGATCGTCAACCTTCAGGTCCCCGGCGATGAATGGCTCGACGCACCGATCCTCATGATCACCGGCTCCAAGGATCCGAAGTTCACCCCCGAGCAACTCGCCAAGCTTCGCGCCTTCGTCGACGGCGGCGGACTCATCTTTTCCAACGCTGACGGCGGCAACGACACCTTTACTGCCGCCATCAAAAAATACGCCACCCTTCTCGCCAACAACGTCTACGAAATGCGCCTGCTCCCCAAAGACCACCCCGCCTACAATGTCTTCTACGACATTAAAAATCCGCCGCCCCTCTTTGGCCTCAGCAACGGTTCCCGCGAACTCTGGATCCACAGCACCATGGACATGGGCGCCGCCTGGCAATGCAAGACCTTCGATAACAAGCTGGCCTTCCAGATCCCCTCCAACATTTATTTCTACGCCTCCGGCAAGGCCAAACTTCGCGCACGCCTTCAGCCTCTCACGCCCACCGGCGGCGAAGAGAAACATTCCCTCACCGTCGGCCGCCTCCAGTACGCCGGCAACTGGGATCCCGAGCCCGGCGCCTGGACCCGCTTCGCACGTATCGCCAAGGCCGATTGGTCCACCGGCGTCACCGTCCAACCCGTCAAGGCCGCGGAGCTTGATCCCGCCAAGACCCCCTTCGTTCACCTCACCGGCACCGCTCGCGTCACCTTTGCTGCCGAAGATGTGGCCGCCATGAAAGCCTTCGTGGAAAAGGGCGGCGTCCTGCTGATCGATTCCGCCGGTGGCGCGCCCGCGTTCGCACAAACCGCCGCCGATCTCGTCAAGACCCTCGACCTGGGCAATCTCCAACCCCTCCCCGCCGACGATCCCCTCTTCACCGGCAAAGTCCCCGACCCCATCAGGGATTTCGAATACCGCGGCCCTGTCATCAAACAATTCAAAGGCCAAAAGCCGACCGGCCCGCTTATGAATGGCGTCGCCGTCGGCAAACACTGGGGCATCCTCCTGTCGGAACAGGATGTTCACTCCGGCCTCCTTGGCAGCCACACATGGATCGCCGGCTACCAGCCCGAAACCGCCCTGCCCATGCTCCACAACATCGTCATGATTGCCACCAACACAGAGTTCGTCGTCCCCGCGACGCCGGCCACCACAGAACCTGCCGCCACCGAGCCAACCACCAAAAAATCGCCACCCAAGAAACCGGTCACCAAGAAACCCGTCATCCAGCCCCCAACCAAGTAGGCACATACAATAAGGCATGCCTCTGAAACCCGATGACACGGTCTGTTTCTGCTTTCACGTCTCGCTGCGGAAGATCGAAAATTTTTGCCTGATCGAGAAACCTCAGGCCGCCTCGCAAATCTCGGAATGCCTCTCCGCCGGCACCGGATGCGGCTGGTGCGTTCCTATGCTCGAAAAGATCCACACCCGCATCTGCGGCCAGTACAAACCCTGGTGGCGCGAAAAACCCCAAAGCCCCGACGACCCCGCGCGCTCCGACGAATCCCTCGACCCCGCCGCCTACAAAGCCGCCCGTAAAAAATATATCGCCGAAGGCAAAGGCACCCCTCCGCCGGATGCAGAAATCTGAGCGTCGCTGCACGACCCCGCGGTAAACTACCGCTACCTGTCTCTCGCGACCCCTTGCCGGAGCCGCTCCATGAAACACCCACTACAGGCCTCGTTCCTCGCGTTCCTCGCCGCGCTCTGCATCTCCGCCACTTCCCGCGCCTCCGAGCCCGTCCGTTTCCTCGTCCTCGGCGACTGCCGCAATTACCCCGGCTTCACCACCCTCCTCAAAAGCGCCAAAGCCCTCCCCGATGGCCCCGGCACCTTCGTCATCACCCCCGGCGACATCGACCCGCCCGACCTCGTCCGCACCGAAATCGCCAAGACCATCGGCAAGAACATTCCCTGGTTCCCCGTCGTCGGCAACCACGACGCCAACAAGACCTCCATGACCTACCTTCGCAATTATCTCGCCAAAGAGTTGCCTGCCCTATTCCCCCCGCACATCTCCGCCTTCACCCCCGGCCCCCCAGGCGCCGCGGAATCCACCTACTCCTTCGACGCCGGACCCGTCCACATCGCCGTCATCAACGAATATTGGGATGGCACCAAGACCCGCGATGCCGATTTCAAATCCCGCGAAGACGTCGTCCCGGCCCTCAACCAGTGGCTCGATGCCGATCTCAAAAAATCCACCCAACCCTGGAAGATCGTCGTCGGCCACGAACCCGCCTTTCCCCAGGCCGACCAGGACTGGTCTCGGCTCGAACCCAAAGTCAACTCCGAGCGCCACGCCGAGTCCTCGCTCAATGCCAAGGTCGAACACCGTGATGCCTTCGTCAAAACTCTCGCCGACAATCACGTCACAGCCTACTTCTGCGGCCACACCCATCGCTACTCACGCTTCCAGATGCCCAACACCTCGATCTGGCAGATCGACTCGGCCCAGGCCCGCGGCGAAACCAAGAGTTGGAAATACGATGCATTCCTCATCGTCGCCGCCTCCGACACCGAATTCAAAGTCAGCGTCTACCGGAATCTCAAGACCCGCGGCACCTTCGAACTCACCGATCACCTCGACCTCCCCACCCCCGCCGCCACCCCCGCCGCCACCCAAGCCGCCACCCAACTCCAACCCACCCCGCCACCTGCAAAGCCGCCCGCAAACAATACCTCGCCCGAGACAAACGCACCCATTCCCCAGGCAGGGAGGGTTTGAACCCCATTGTCCTTCAGTGACCGACCACGCAATCTGTGGTCCCATTAGTACGCGATCTATAAAGAAGCCCAAGAATGCAGGCTCCCCACACAAAATGGATAATGCAAATGACCCCAAGGATTATTTCTGCGACCCTATTGTGTGGCACAGACGACTTCGTCAATACAACTCGAACCAGGGGAAGTACCATAAATCCGGTGCCGAGGAGCGCTGCGCTAAGCAGAGTCCAGATCGCTCCGTTTCGCCTGAGCATCAATAGCGCAAGTCCAACGAAAATCAAAGATGCGATGCAGAAGAATCTGCCGATCTCCAGCACGACTCCCCATGAGAATGGAATTGGCTTTTCCGCATAGCGATTGTAATTATAATACGCCCACGCAACTCCGATCCCCCCCAGCAACCAAATACTTCCCACCAGCACTGCCCCCACCATGACTGCCATTCGCAATTTGCTCCTCTTGCGCAAAGCCAGTCCATATTCCAACAGGGGTTGCGAGTTCTCAGCTTGTAAAGATGTCATCGTTTCGCCGCCTACCGTCTACTCCACTGACCACTGACAACTGACTAATCCACCAGCACATCTTCCTTCATCACCTCTCCCAGCAGCACCGTCGCATAGCTCCCCGACGGCAGCGTGAACTCAAACAACAGAAACGGCCCGCGCTCATCCGTCCCCGTCTCGATCTGCACATCCTTCGGAAAAAACCGCATCGACCGCCGCGCCCCGTGGCTCCCGAACGGCCCCTGAAATCCCGCCAGCGTCAGCCCCGACTTCGACAGCACCTCATCCTCCATCACCTTCACCACGCTGCTCGCCTCGGTCATCTTCCACCCGTACATTGGTCCCGAAGGCGAAATCTCGTGCGCATCCGCCCGCGGCTGCTCCTTCATCGCATCGTCCGGCGAATCCCCCAGCCGAAACACCGACCCATTGTCATGCTTCCAGCACAGATCCCCCGGCAGCAGCACCGCCATCTTCGGCAACCGCCGCATCAATACCTGGTTGAACAAAGAACTCTGCAATGCCGACACCAGCAACTGCTTCAACTTCATGTCCACCGCGAACGACGCCCGCTTCGGATTGCCTTTCCCCCTCACCATCGCCGAAAGCGCCCGCCGCTCGTTCCCCAAGTGCCCCGGCCATGCCGCCAGCGCCTCATCCAACCGCCCCTTCGCATAATGCTGCCGCGCCAGCAGCACATCACCGTGATCCACCGAATCGTCCGGATCCCCCAGAAAACGATCCGCAAAATCCTTGTGATTCTCCGTCAACAGCGCCAACCCCAGCAGATGATTGTCCTTCCGCAGCCCGAAGCGTTGCGGCCCAAAAAAGTTCGGCACCCCCGTCTTCGACAGCGACTCGATGATCGCCTCCGTCCGCTTCCGCGTCTCATCCATCGTCGCCCCCGCACGCCCCCACTCCGGATTCCGCACCTTGATCTTGAACCGGTTCCCCGCCAAATGCCCCATCTTGATCTTGTTCCGATGCCGCGTGATCGCCACCACCTTCAATCCCGGCGGCAACTCCAGCGCCCGAATCCGTGCCGACTCCACATGCTCGGCCGAAAGCCACTGCTGCGTCACCGCCCGCGTGTCCTTCAATCCCGCACACCCGATGTCCATCGTCTTCATCCCCAGCGCCCGCGCCACCAGCCGCACCGCTTCCATCGTCGAATACCCGCGCTTCTCTATCTTGAAATAACAGTGCGTGCCTACCCCCTCCGGCTCATACAGCGGCACTTCCTCAACAATGAAATCGTTCACATGCTGCTTGATCAATCCCCCGATCCCCGGCAACTCCGCTGTGAAATACGGCAACTTCATGGCATACCCTTCCATGTAACACGACTGCACAATCCCGGCAGCCGTCATTTATTCCCGAGGGCGAACACGCCACATAGCGCATCCCACAAGACCCCTCTGCACATCGACAGTCCCGCATTATACGATATCCCCCGCCCCCCGTCGTTATCCGCCTCCTTGACGAACTCCCCCCAGCGCAAAAACACAACCGGCGACCCTTGCAGGCCGCCGGTTGCTTTCCCTCAGATCGGAGCTCTCTCTACCTCCGAAGCCCGGGGCGCCGGGGCGTCGACTGGTCCGTCGAGCGCCGTCGCCGCGGGCTAATCCCTCACCGCCCCTGGCGCGTGAGGGTTGCCTCTCTCAGAATTAATTGCCTTCCTCGGAATTACTCTCCAGCATCTGCCGAAGGTAATTGTTTTCGCGCCGCGTCGCTTCCAGATCGAATACCAGGTACTTCACGCTCAGCCGCAGCCAGTCCAGAGACTCCTGCAGCGAGTTGATGCTCTTGCGCAGTTGCGCATGGCGATCCTGCGTCTCTTTCGCCAGCGATTCCAGTTTCTCCCGTTCCCCGGCAGGCAAAGTCGCGATCTCGCCCATCAACTCCCCAAGCTTGGTTTGAAACGTTGTTTCGTCCATGATCGATTCCTTTTCTCTCATTGCGATGCTTACTGCCACGCATCGCTTGTCGCTCCGAAGGATGTACTAACAAAGGCAGTGCCAGAAATGCATCACTCCCCTAATGACGCAATATTCCGGACTTCTCGACCCTGTGACCTGCCTGCGGGACGATTTTATCGCTCCCCCGCCAATCCGCCTTACCACCCCTTCCGTCACGCGTACCGTCTGATGCAAAAAAGCATCATTCCCCGACGCCCTCACGCAACACCGCAACACCCGCTTCCCCCTCCCCCTTCCAATCGATATCCTTGAATGCTGCTTGACCGCTGCCCACTCCCCCACAAAGGATCCCATGGTCCCACTCCACGTCATCATTCTCCTCATCGTCGTCATGTATTACGCGCCCGTCACACTTCCCGGCAGTGAATCGGCCACCTCCATCCTCCCGAACGTCCCCTCCTCACTCTCCCCGGCCCTGACCCTCCTGATCATCGCCTCAACCCATCTTTTTCTCGTCCTGATGATCCTCCAGCGTGCACGCTGGGCCGTCCGCGCTCTGCACAACTCCGCCGCCAACTCCACCCTCGTCTCTGGCCGCATGGATAAAATTCTTAACACCGCCCGCTGGGCCACCATCATCTTCACCTGCCTGCATCTTTCCTTCCTGGGCTGGGCCGATACCGTCAATAACTGGCTCAGCACTACCTCCTTCCTCAAGGAAATCCCGCTGGCGGCCCAAACCATTTTCCTCATTCCCCCCCTTCTGGCCTGGGTCGGCTTCTGGTTCGCCAACTACGCCGTCGACAAAGCCATCCGCCAGCGTTCCACCGCCTACCGCCTCGCGCAGGGGTTGCCGACCCACGACATGCCCTCGCGCGGCGCGTACGTCTGGATGCAGGCCCGGCACAATTTCTACCTGCTCGTTCCCGTCGCCCTCATCGACACCGTCGAAGAACTCACCGGGCGACTCCAGCCTCTCTGGAAAAATTCCGCCGCCATCGCCCTTCCCCTGCTGGCATTGTCCCTTCTCCTTGTCCCCTGGCTCATCACGCGTATCTGGGACACTGTTCCGATGATCGGCCCGTTGCGTGCCCGCCTCGACGCCCTGGCTGGGAAATACCGCCTCCGCTTTCGCAACATTCTCATCTGGCGCACCCACAACGCCGTCACCAACGCGGCCATCCTGGGCTTCGTGCCTCGCGCCCGCTACTTCCTCATGACCGATGCCCTCCTCGAATCCCTCACCGACCGCCAGATCGAAGCGGTCTTTGCCCACGAAGTCGGCCACGGCGTGCGCCGGCACCTCTGGTGGTACGCCATCGCTATCGCCGGCTGGACATTGCTGACGGCCGCGCTCACCACCGCCATCGTCAATCCGCTGCCCGCGCACTGGATCTGGCACGGAATCACGTTCGACCGCGACCGCGTGGACATGCTCGTGACCACCTCCATGCTCGGGGCCTTCATGTTCTGGGGCTTTTCCGCCATCAGCCGCCGCTTTGAACACGAAGCCGACTGGTTCGCCGCCCAGCATATGGCCGGCTCGCTGGAAAAAGAGCCGCTGACCGTTCCCATGACGTTCGATGCCTTCCTGAGCGATGGGCCGCTGCCGCATGAATCGATGACGGTGGTGCAGTACACCGCGGGCGTGCGACTGCCGGCCGGTGCTGAGACGCCGACGACTTCGCTTTCGCTGGGTGCGGAGGTTTTCAATTCGGCGTTGGAGTCGATCGTGGAACTCGCGTGCCGTTCGCGGCAGAAGGCCGGCTGGATGCATCCTTCGGTCAACCAGCGGACGGCTCTGCTTCGCCAGCTTGCGACCTATCCCGCGGCTGCTGCGGCATTTAGGAAACGTCTGACGATCGTCCGCGTGCTCATCGGCCTGACTTTTCTGGCGGGCCTGGCAACGACGCTTCCGCAGATTGTCCAGGAGATGTCGCATAAGACTGGGCATTGAATTGGGGGGACGGGAACGCGGAGGGGCCGAGGACGCGGAGCCGGCGCGGAGAGATTTCAGGGGGAAGTTCATGCGGACTCCTTAGGTGGCCAGTGGTCAGTGGTCGCATTGTGGGCCTTTCTATATATGGGTGGAGTACCATGTTTGTGCGCACACGCATTTAGGGAAGAGGCGATAGGTGTTGGGAGGGGCGGGAGTTGGCGATGAAATTATTTTTTACTTGGGGCGGATGGGGGGTAATGTGTGTGCGCACAGATGAAAGGGGACGGATTGGGTGGACTTCCCCATGTTTAGTGGGCGCTCCGGGATTCGTTGTAGGATTCCCGATAAGGAGCGACAAGTATGGGCAGGAAAAGGATCTATGGTCCGCAGTTCAAGGAAGACGCGTGCAGATTGGTGACCGGACAGGGTTAGTCGGCGGCGGAAGCGGGACGGCAACTGGGCATT
>CAIMWO010000014.1 GCA_903845195.1 uncultured Phycisphaerales bacterium | reverse complement strand
GCCGGAACCGGCGAGCTTGGGTCTGTTGGCCCTGGGCGCCGTCGGCCTCCTGACCCGCCGCCGTCGCCGCGCGGCTTGAGACGGAACGATGCCTGGGTGAGGGAGTAGAACCAGAGGCTGCAATAATGAAGATATCCGTGGCCGCGTCCGAAAGGACGCGGCCACTCTCATTTCGCAACCCGGCGGCGCAGCAAACGCGATGAATTCCGGTTGACGAGTGCCCTCGACCGGGGGACGATTGGGCAATGGGAAAGACACTTTACATCATAGACGGGCATGCACAGATCTACCGGGCCTATTACGCCGTGATGGGACTGCGCTCGCCGACCGGCGAGCCGACGAATGCCACGTTTGGATTCGCCGGCATGCTGCTGAAGCTGTTCCAGATGCGAAAGCCCACTCACGTAGTGCTGGCGATGGATGCAGGCACGAGCGGACGAGAAACGCTCGATGCGGCATACAAGGTGCATCGCAAACCTATGCCGGAGGATATGCCCCAGCAGATCGAGCGGATCAGCCAGATCGTGGAGATGGCGGGGATTCCGATCTACCGCGCGGAAGGCTACGAAGCCGACGACGTAATGGCGACGCTGGTAAAAAAAGTGCGCGCGTCGGAAGGCGATCAGTGCAAGATCTACATGTGCACGAAGGACAAAGATCTGGATCAGCTCATCGATGAGCAGACAGTGATGTATGACATCCAGACGAATGAAGAAATCGATCCCGCGGCACTGCTGGCCAAAAAGGGATACACGCCGGGACAGGCGCGGGATGTGCTGGCGCTGACAGGCGATGCGGTGGACAATATTCCGGGCGTGCCGGGCGTGGGTCCCAAGACGGCCGCGAAATGGATCGCGGAGTTTGGCTCGCTGGATGAACTGGTGCGGCGCTCGGCCGAGGTGAAGGGCAAAGCGGGCGAGACGCTGCGGGCCAATCTGCCCGTGCTGGAAAACTCGCGGAAGCTGGTGGAGCTGCAGTTTGATGTGCCGCTGGGAGTCAATGCCAGTGCGACCGATGGAGGCATTGATTGGGAGAAGGCACGGGTGCGTCCGGAGTTGCTACCGCGGCTGGCCGGCGTTTTTCAGGAACTCGGCTTCTCAAGGATGATGGGGCAGCTGGAGGGGGTGGTAAAGTCCTATCGCGGAAGTGCTGACGCCCCCGACCTGGGTCCAGTGGCCACTGCCCCAGACGAGCCGAAGATTCAAGGAAGAACAGCGGCACCGGCTTCACGAAAACCTGCGGACGAGATTCCCGGAGGATTGTTTTCCTTTGGGGCCGAGACGGAAGCGGGAACGCTCGGGAGCGTGACATCAGAAGATCAGAGCAATACAGCCCCCCTGTCGGAGTCAGGAAGCTTGCAGGGAGGATTGACGGGTTCGGTGGGCGCGCTACGGGAGGTGGAGGGGGATTTTGTACTGATCAACACGGTGGAAAAACTGGAAGCGATGGTGAAGGAGTTAGAGGGGGAACTGCAACGCGATGGCGCGTGGCTGGCCGTGGATACGGAGACGGACGCGCTGGGATCGATGGCATCGAATCTATGCGGCATCTCGCTCTCCGCACGGGAAGGGCACTCGTTTTATGTGGCGGTGAAGGGAACGGGCGACGCGGTGTTAGGCATCAGCACGGTGAAAGAGAAACTGGGCCCGCTGCTGGAAAATGAGCAGTTCAAGAAAGTAGGGCAAAATCTAAAGTATGACATGAACTCACTGCGCAAGGCGGGCATCGTGCTCAAGGGGATGGCGTTCGACACCATGGTGGCCAGCTACGTCCTCGACTCCACACGCATGAGCCACGGCATGGATGGCTTGGCGGCGGACCTGCTGGGACTCAAGCCGATACCGATCACCGATGTGATCGGCACCGGCAAAAAGCAGGTAAGCTTTGCAGATGTGCCATTGGACCGCGCGTGTCGCTATGCAGCGGAAGATGCGGATGTAACTTTGCGCCTGGCAAATCTGATGCGGCCCCGGATCGACAAGTGCGGGTTTGGAAAGCTCTTCTACGAACTGGAAATGCCGCTGGTGCAGGTGCTGGCGGATATGGAATACGAAGGCGTTCTGGTGGATGTCGCGTTGCTGGGACGGCTATCGGAGGAAATCGGGAAAAAGCTGGAAGTTCTCGCAGTGAAAATCCGCGAGGCGGCGGGTGTGGATTTCAATCACGACTCGCCGAAGCAATTGGCCAAGGTGCTTTTCGAGCACTTGAAGTTGCCGGTGATCAAGAAGACCAAGACCGGCCCGAGCACGGATATCAGCGTGCTGGAAAAACTGGCGGATAAGCATGCGGTGCCGGCCCTGATCGTCGAATATCGGCAATTGACAAAGCTCAAGGGAACCTATCTGGACACGCTCGCGAAGCTGCCCAATAAGATAACCGGCCGGGTGCATGCCCATTTCAATCAGACCGTCGCCGAGACGGGGCGGCTCTCGAGCAGCGACCCGAATCTGCAGAACATCCCAGTGAAGACGGAGATCGGGCGTGAAATTCGCAAAGCGTTCATCGCGTCGCCGGGGCATGTGCTGATCGTGGCGGATTACTCGCAGATCGAACTGCGGATGCTGGCGCATTACTGCGGCGAAAAGGCCCTGATCGAAGCGTTTGAGAAGAACCGCGATGTACATCGTCTCGTGGCGGCCGAGTTGAATCATGTGATTGAAAATGAAGTCACGCCGGAGATGCGAGCCGTCGCCAAGACGGTAAATTTCGGAATCATCTACGGCCAAACCGCGTTCGGCCTGGCGGAGGTGCTGAAGATTCCGCAGGAACAGGCCAGCGCCTACATCACCGCATACAAGCGGCGATTCCCGGCGATCGAGCAGTTCACCCATGAATGCGTGCAACAGGCAGCCATTCATGGATGGGTCGAAACGATTCTGGGACGGAGGCGAATGATCCCCGATATCAATTCGCCGATCCAGGCCCGGCGGCAGTTCGGGGCGCGTGCAGCACTCAATTCGGTGATCCAAGGCTCCGCCGCCGACCTGATCAAACTCGCCATGGTCAACATCTGCCGGAAGCAAAAAACAGAAAACATCAGATATCAATCAGCAAAGCTGATCATGCAGATTCATGATGAGCTGGTCTTTGAGTGCCTGGCGGACGAGGCGGAGGAAGTGAGCGCATTTGTGCGGCGAGAGATGGAGGGAGCGATGGCCTTGAAAGTGCCCCTGAAGGTGGATCTCGGTGTGGGCGCGAACTGGCTCGATGCGGAATAGAGCCTTGCAATCTGGTGGCATCTTTTTCACCGCCAAAACGCCAAGGCACCAAGACAAAACACTTCGGATAACTCAATGCGAACTTAAGCGAGTATGCGGCGCAAGTAGAAATCGATGCTGCGTTCGCGGTCGGCATCGAATGCAACGCGATGCGGGCCGCCACCTTCCTTCAATAGCGTGAACCCATAGGTTTGCTGACCCGCCAGTTCAACGGACACTGTACCGGTTTTCCAAGTGACCAGCGTGGGATCAATCAGCGTGGCGACCGTCATGGGATCGTAAAGGCTGGGGGCCATGGTGGGATTCCTATGGAAAGTGCGCCAGGCGGTGATAGCGGAATGGAGGCGATGAGCGAGTGGATTGGCGGAAACATTGAGACGTTGCACGTCGGCTTCGGCGAAGCGAACAGTACGGCCGATGTCCCAGGTAATGACGTCCATCGGCAGCCCGCTCGAAAACACAATGTGCGCCGCTTCGGGATCACAGAGAATATTCCACTCGGGCATGAGACGGTTGAACTCCGCGGCCATGGAAATCACTTTGGGGATCCTCTTCAACAACCGTGGCTCCTTGGTGATGGCCATCGCAAGATTGGTCATCGCGCCGATGGTAATGGGGATGACGTCCCCGGCAAGTAGCGTTTCGATCATGAAATCAACGCCATGCCGCGGATCGAGCGGATGAAGATCTCGTTCCGACAGGCAGGTGGAGTCCTGGTTGGGAAGGTAATCCGCATTCGCTTGCGGCTGCTGCAGTTTGCGAGACGCGAGTGTGGCAGAGCATCCGGCCGCGACGGGAATAGCACGGTACTTCTCACCAGCAACTGCCAGAACAGTCCGTGCCTGGCGGGCGCGGGCCTGAACATTCCCGAAGACGGTCGTGACCCCGCAAAGCTCGAATTCCGGGCAGCGGCAGATGAGCCCCAGGGCCAGCGCATCATCAATGTCATCGCCGATGTCAGTATCAAGAAGGATCGGAATAGGCATCGCAACTCCATCAAGGCAGAGAGGAATTCAAGAATTGGCACTAAAGCGAAATTATATCGGTCCCTGCTGGAGAATTCACCGGTGTGGAGGTAGTGTAACTTTGGGCCGAGAAATGCGTTTGACCCGTTAGGTGGCCGAAGGAAGTGCGGATGGCTGGCCAGGAGTCGGCAGACAGGCTGTTTGAAGCCGCGGTAAACGCGAACATGGGCCGGCTGCTAGGCTTGGCTCGCGCGATGCTCGGCGCGCCGACCCGGGACGCTAAAAGCCCCGAGGATCTGGTCCAGGATTCGTTGATGCGGCTGTTCCGGCAGCGGCACACCTACGACTGGTCTGACGGCGGCTGGAGCCTGATGGCCAAGTCCGTCGCGCGAAACGTCATCAGTTGCCGGCGGAGGAAGCTGGGCCAGTCGCTGGAAGCTGATGAGGCGCTGGCCGATTCGCTGGGCTCGGATCAGGACCCATCGGAGCGGATAGTCAACGAGGAGACGACACGGATCATGCGGGCGCGGATCGAGGCGCTCCCGGAAGCATGGCGAGAAACATTGGTGCTTCGCGAACAACAGGGCATGGCGTACAAGGATATCGCCGAACTCCTGGGCGCCAGCGAGGCCCAGGTAAAGACATGGCTGCACCGGGCGCGTGCGAAGTTGCTGGGGCAGCTCGCGGAAGACGACCGGAAAGCCCGCGCTGAAAAGAGTATATCGGCGAGCGTGCAATCCCCCTCCCCGGAGCACGCTCCCAGAAAAAGTAAGGATTGAGGTGTGATATGACACGCCAGTTGTTGGATGAATATCTGGATGGTGCGCTCAGCCCCGCACAGGCCGCACAAGTGGAAGCAGCGATCCGCGACAATGCGCAGACAGCAGCGCTGCTGGAGCGGATCAAGCAGGAACGGGCGCTGCGCGGTGCAGCCATGGCGACGTACCTGCCCGCTTCGAACGAAGCCACTGCGGCCGCGGCGCGCGTCATGGAATTGCTGTATGCCCAAACGCCGCCCATCGCTGGCCGAATCGGGCCATGGACGTGGGTACGTCGTCTGACCGCAACCGCAGCCGTGCTGGCGCTCATCGCCGAGGCGTTTATCGCCGGACAGCGAAGCACGCCGACCACCGTCGTCATGGTGCCGGAACCCGCCCCCACAGTCTATACCGTGGTTTACAAGGACAGCGCCGGCGAGCAGCAGACGAAGAAATTTGCCGATGTGCTGGAAGCCCAAAGTTTTATCGATCAATTGCACACGTCGACTGCGGGGCAGGCCGTGGCCAGCCTCGACGGTCCCGGTGTGTTCTAGTTTGCAGGTCGCGGACGAAGTTCTGGCGACAGGGAGCATTACGTGACACGGACACAAACTATCGTAACAGCGCTCACGCTCAGCATCGCGGGCTCCGCAGGGTGGTTATACCTGCGCGCCGATACGCCGGCGCCGGTGGCGATGCCGCCGGCAGCCACGACGAATATCCTGAACCAGTTTTCGCAAGAGTCCGAGGCACTGTACCAGAAGGTATCGGCCTCGATGGTGCGGGTGCGGGTGGAGCATTCTCCTCTGGCCACGATGCCTGAGCAGATGCAGCGGGAATTTGACGAGTGGAGAAAGCGGCAGCAGGAAGGGCCCGGGCCCAAACGCGACGCAAAGACCGACAAGCCGGCGGATCGCGAGCCACGCCGCGTGCGGCCGTTCGCCGCCGAACGTGATGCCAATGCGACCACCTCCACGGCGCCAGCGCCGCAGCGTGGCCAGGGCCCTCTGCGGAAATTCCTCGAAGCCAAGGCACAAAACGCGGCCGATCAGGAACAGTCGGCAAGAATCAAAAGTCTGATCTCCCGGCTCGACGCTTACCGCGCCGCAACCAGCGGTGAAATCTTCGGAACCGCCATCGACAACAATGGCCACATTCTCGTGTTGTCAGGTCTGCTGCGGGAAAACCCCAAGGAAACGTTCAAGGTCATTACCGCCGATGGCAATGAAACGACCGCCAAGTACGTCGGCGCGCATCCAACACGCGGATTGGCCATCTTGAAACTCGACAATCCCGCTTTGGCAGCAGCGCTGGGCATTTCCTCCAGCCGGCCTGCATCGGGAGAACTCCTGTTGTGCGTTTCGGCATCACACGGCGGCGCAGGATGGATCGTCACGCCGGGACATGGCGGCAACCGCAAGAATCCGGAAGAACGCTTCGCCGTGCTCGGCGGCGAGGATCATGGACCCGCCTATTTCTATACCACGACCGGACAATTGACGGCCATCGGGTTCGATCGCTATGCCCTGCCCTATGATATCCTCAAACGCGATATCGACTGGATCGTGCAGAACGGCAAGGATATTCCGCCACGCCAACTCGGCGTCAAGTATGACGTCGTCGGCTTGGACTCGCCGCTGCGGGTTTCCAACAGCCTGCTGCGCTACCGCCCGGCAGTTGTTGTGACAGACGTGCTAAAAGATTCTGCAGCCGAACGTGCCGGACTGCACAAGGATGACCTCATCCTGACCCTGGATCGCCGGTCGATCGGCCAACTGCTCCAGATTCTGCCGGACCTTGCGACGCGCACCGGGAACGTGGACTTGGGCGTTCTGCGGGACAACAAGGAAATAACGCTGGAATTGCCGCTGGATGAGGCGAAGTGATAGACTTCGGGACACGAGGGATTCAGAACGCCACTGCAGCGGTCCGCCTGCGCGACCTCCCCGCCGAATCCCCCGCCGAACGGCGAGTAACCTGCCCTTGAAACTATGCCCGTTACTTCTCCGGTTGAGTGGCGGGCATCGTAGCCGGCTGGGTTTCCGCGGGTTGGGTGGCGGTCGTGGATTTTTCCGGGCGGAATTCTTCTGCAATATCCGTGGGCGTTATGAGTTTGGGCGGCGCCTTTTCAAGGACGAATTCGGCGTCGATCGCCTGTTCCTTAGTCATCTGTGCGAGCATTTCCACGACTCTCTGGTATGAAACGCCTATGAAGGGTTGCTTGGGATCAAAACTGGGCGACTTGGGATCCGGCGAATAGCCCAGGCGTACCAGCACCGCCGCCAGGTTCGGCGTGCACTTGAGCGTGGCCGTACGTTCTCCACCCGGCGAACGCCAATAAAGATCGACGGTTTCACGGTCCGATGGTTGCGTTGCAGCAACGGCCGAGGCGGTAATCGTGGCGCGGCCATCGACTTTTGAACTCGCCGGCGCATCGACCGCAACGTTGACGGTCAGCGCGTTGTCGTCGCTGATATAAAGCGTGCCCGACGGCAGATTGATGGTGCGCCCGATGAGCGCAATCCGCTGGCTGCCGGTCTGGGTGACGTAAATCAACGGCGGGCTGTCGCTGGGAACAAGGTCAAGATAGAACTTTCGCCCGACGACGGTGGGAATGATCGTGCGTGCATTGATCGCGCGAAGACCTTCATAGGCGGCGATGCGCGCCGCAGTATCATTCGATTTGAGCATGTCGCCCAGGGTGATCGCGGCACGCATGGAATCGGCATTGCGCGAAACTTCGACGATGGCCTTGAGCGCCGCGTCTCGCAGGGGGCTGGTCCGGTTCTGACCGAACTCCTGCAGGACCACGAGCCCGCCGACATCGCCCAGTGCAGCGCCCGCACGGCCCGCCCAGAAGCGGACGACCGGATCGCTCGAAATGTATGCCGGCTCCAGGTAATCGGGCACTATGGAACGGCCCAAACCCTGGAGCGCCAGACTGATCTGCCGGTGCGGGGCGTTGGGATCTTTGAGTGCCAGCAGAAGTTCGGCCGCACGCTTTTCCGTGAAACCCGGCGTCTCCTGCGAAAGATACATGTGGGTGACAAGATCGACGAAATAGCCGGGGGCATCATTAAATTCGGGCGGAATCTTCAAAGCGATCAGCGAATCGCCAAGCGCGTCGGCAACTTTCACGCGGCCGGGAAAACGGCTGTTGATGGCCCGATCGATGGCCAGCGTGAGGCGATATGAAGGCGAGTAAAGCTGCAGCCGGATGGCGCGGTCGACCGTCACGATGCCGCCGCCGGTAACGCGCGCCGACCGCAGACTGCGTTTGCCGGTCTCCTTCGCGGCAGGATTCATAATGGTCTCAACCGGCGGCAGGCAGAACGTCGGGCCCTTGCCCACGGCAATAGGATCGGTTTCCAGACCCGTATCGGCCGCAAAGCCGATCCGCCGCAGAACGCTGGTCCACAGCAGGCCATCACGCAGCGAGGTGGTTTCTGATTCAGGCAAGGCCGTGATCGTAAGATCGAACAGTGTTCCCTTGCGAGCCAAAGGCGGAATTTCCCCGCGTACTTCGACCGCAGCAATTTGCTTGCTGGCCAGAATCCTTTCGGGACTGATGCCCTCGGTGCCCTTGGTGTAAGAAGCCGCGCCAGCCCGCCGAAGCTGATCGTCCAGATACTCGCGGACCGTCGGACGCATCTCACCAGAACCGGTGCCCGGCAGTTCGGCCACGATGCCGTAACCTTCCACAGGCATGGGTTGGGAGTCCGCAAGGAGCGCAAATTCGCCGATGGTGCCGTGGAGCGCCGGATAAATGCTACTGACGTTGCGGTCGGGCTGCGTGACGGGGGCTTTGCCTTCGCGGAGTTTTTCGCCATTGCCGCAACTGAGAAGCAGGGTCAACGATGCAGCGGACGCCAAGAGCGTACCGAGGAGAGCCTTGCGGCTCGAAAGGGGTTCCATCGGGATTCTCCACGCCAAAGGGGGAAAAGATTCCAAACCACGCCGGGAGAAGATTTTACCATAGGAACGGGGGTAAGAAACAGGGCTTAGGCCGCCCGAAGAGCGAAAGCTCAGGGAAAGAGATCCCGCTGGCTCGGATCGGCGTCGCGGGAGCGCTCGAGAGCGTCCTGGGCCTCATCGACCAGTTGCCGCACATCCTGGAATTCGCGATAGACGGAAGCGAAGCGAACATACGCAATCGGATCGATCTTACGCAGGTATTTCATGATGCATTCCCCGATAAACTCGCTGGGAACCTCCCGCTGGAATGCACGGGAAACCTCCTCTTCAACAGCATCGACGATCTTCGAGAGCATCTCCGAACTGACCGGGCGTTTATAGCAGGCCTTCTGAATGCCCGAGAGAATCTTGTTGCGGTCGTACGGCACACGGGTGCCATCCTTCTTGATCACCATGAGGCGTACGGTCTCTTCGATGCGCTCATAAGTGGTGTAACGGCGGGTGCAATTCTCGCAGACGCGACGGCGGCGAATCGCCTGCCCGTCCTCAACGGGACGGGAGTCGATAACGCGATCTTTATCGTCAGCGTGGCAAAAAGGGCAGCGCATGCAAATTCCGAAAAATGTGAAGACCCTAACGCTAATCGCGCGCGGCGCAGCCGTCAAATACGCCGATCCCCCCCTTCGCACCCCCAAAACTCTTTGTCCTCCATGCCGCAATTTGTCGCGCTACAGTAATATACGGGTCTGGAATTATCTGAAAGGTTCGGGATGTCCAATTCGTATTCAGCTCTGTGCGACGATTTCTACATCAACATGCGGCTCGGCACGCAGATGAAGCTGCCCACCGATCGCGCCGGCATCATCGCCTTTTTCGAACGCCTGCAGAAACTCTACCCCACGATGGTCAACTTTCATCAGGATCCACGCTCCGGCGAAGCGTCCGTCGAAGAAGCACGGGAGAGCAACACCTACCGCTGGCTGAACATGGAAGCCAACCGCCTCTCCTGCGGATACGTCAACCCTCCCACGCCGGCCGACGCTTACGACTACAACCGCAACGTCCTCGAAACGGCCCCCTTTTATCTGGCCGTAAGCCCGATCGACATGGACTACCTGGATGTCCTCTGGGGGTTTGATTTCACGTACAAAGGAAATCACCACGAACTGATCGCCGAGGCCCTGCTGGGTGACTCCCCGATGGCTCGCCTGATGGATGCGCCGCACGCCAAGGGCGTCAATTTCGAGCTTTCGGGCATCGTGACCATCTCCGAAGATTCCCGTCAGCACGCCCGCGTCTGGGTCGAACCGCGCACGTCGGCCGCTCAGATTCGCACCGGCGAGTACTCGGAAGAAATGCTCAGCCTCTATGTCATCATCCGCCAATGGTCCGGCGGACGTAAACTCCCCGAACTCCACGAACTGCAGGCCCAACTCATCGACGTCGGCACGAAGTTCATCGACGACCACGTCGTCCTTCCGTTCCTCACGCCCATCCGGGCCGCCATCGCACGGCGAAATTAGGCTCTGCCAGGACTCCGTCATCCCAAAAAAGCGGAGCAAACACTCCCTTGCTGTATTGCCAGCAAATCAGATCCTAGTAGGATACACCCTTGCGCTGCGCACCAGCAGATGACAGGATCATCTCACGGCCCAAGGAGATTCTATGGCGGGTAAAACCAGCGGAATTGAAGATATTCTCAAACGATGGCGCCTCGAGATCAAACAAAAGCAGCGCCGGATTATCTCCTTCGAAGAGACCGTCGAAATCAAGATCAACGCCCTCAAAGCCGCGATCTTCGCCGAAACCGAGCCCCTCACCGGATGGGAATACCGCCAGTTCAAGTACACCCGCCATCGGGAACGCAAGTTCATCGACAAAGACTGGCGCCCGATCGAGGTGGGCCAGCACTGGGGCGGGCCCGACATGAGCGCCATGTTCCGCTGCAAAGCCAAAATGCCCCGCCGGTTCGCCGGCCAAAAAGTGGCCCTCAAAATTTACTTCGGCGGCGACGGCCTGATCAACGTCAACGGCAAACCGTTTCACGGACTCGACCCCTTCCGCGATACCGTCATCCTCACGGACAAAGCCAAAGGCAACGAAACTTACGATTTCGATGCCGAAGCCTACATCATGTGGCACTTCGGCGAGTCGGAAATCAAGACCTTCGAATCCTCCCACTTTGCGGTGATGGACCAGGAACTCAACGATATCTACTGGGATTTCCGCGCCGCCTACAACGTAATGATCGCTCCCAACCAGGAACCCCTGCTACTGGAATTTCTGAAAGCCGGAATGGCCAAGGCCATCGAACCGCTGGATCAAAACGAAAAATCCCCCAAGAAATTCTTCGAAAACGCCCGCCGGGCCCGCGCCATCCTGCGCAAAGAAATTTATCAGACCGATCGATTCAAGAAAGACGGCCTCGTGCATCTCTGCGGCAACTCCCACCTCGACATCGTCTTCCTCTGGACCCACGCCGAATTCGTCCGCAAACTCGGCCGCACCCACGCCTCGACCCTCCGGCTGATGGAGCAATACCCCGACTACGTCTTCTCCCAGAGCCAGCCCGTGATGTACGAAGAAATGAAACAAAATTTCCCGTCCATGTATCAGGAAATGAAAAAACGCGTGAAAGAAGGCCGCTGGGAAGTCATCGGCGGCTCATGGGTGGAGCCGGATTGCAACCTCATCTCCGGCGAATCCTTCGTCCGCCAGATCCTCTACGGCGTGCAGTTCATCGAACAGGAATTCGGCATCACGCCGCACACCTACTGGTGCCCCGACGTTTTCGGCAATTCCTGGGCCATGCCCCAGATCATCGCCAAGTGCGGCATGAAATACTTCGTCACCCACAAAATGGTCGTCTGGAACGACACCAATCCCTGGAAGAAAAACACCTTCTGGTGGCAAGGCATGGACGGCACCAAGGTCCTCGCCCTCGTGCCACCGACCCACTTCATCGGCACCGTCGAACCCGACCACATGGCCGAACATTGGCGGAATTTCTCCGACAAGAAGAACATCGGCGAATCCCTCTACAACTACGGCTGGGGCGATGGCGGCGGCGGACCCGACCCCGAAATGCTCGAATATCTCAAACGCTACAAGGATTTCCCCGGCGTCACGCCCACGAAGGCCGGCAAAATCGAAGACGCCCTCGACAGCATCGCCCGCAAGGCCCAGGACGCCGACCTGCCGATCTGGAACGATGAACTCTATCTCGAAGAACATCGCGGCACGTTCACCACCAAGGCCAGACTGAAAAAACTCAATCGACGCTGCGAAAACCTCTACCGCGAAGCGGAAATATTCTCCTGCTTCTCCGGAGGCATCTACCCGCAAGCAGACCTGACCAGCGGCTGGAAAACCGTCCTCCTCAATCAGTTCCACGACTCCCTGCCCGGCTCCCACATCCCGCCCGTCTATCTGGACCTGCAGGAAGCCTACGCCACCGCCGTTGGCACCGGCAAAAAGACGCTGACCACCGCCCTCAATGGCATCGTCGCGAAAATCGATACCCGCGGCGACGGAGACGCCATCGTCGTATTCAACTCGCTCGGCCAACCGCGAAACACCATCGTTCAAGTGGAATATCCCGAGAAAGCAATTCATGTTCTGGATGCTTCCGGCGCCGAACTGCCGCACCAGTTCATCACGCACTACGAAACCGGCAAACGCACCCTGGTGTTCTCCGCGCCCCATCTACCGGCCGCTGGCTACAAAACCTTCCACCTCGCCAAGGGCAAAGGCAAAACGTTCCCGACCGTGAAGGTCACAAAAAGCCTCCTTGAGAACGCCTTCGTAAAAGTGCGTTTCAACAACGAAGGCCAGATCATCGAACTGCTCGACAAGAAGACCGGCCGCCAGTGCATCGATCCGGCAAAAAAAGGCAACGTCTTCCAGCTATACGAAGACGTCCCCGGCAAGTACGAAGCCTGGGATATCGCACCGAGTTACACCAACGTCGAATTCGACATTTCCGGCGCCACCGTCACGGTCGTCGAAGAAGGCCCGGTGCGCTCCGCCATCGAAGTCCGGCGGAACTTCCGCAGTTCTCGCCTCATCCAGCGCATCGTGCTCGGCCACGACTCCCCACGCATCGATTTCGAAACCTGGATCGACTGGCACGAGCAACAGAAACTGCTCAAAACCCGCTTCCACACCACCATCAACTCGCGCCTCGCCACCTACGACATCGCCTACGGCAACATCCAGCGCAGCGCCTATCGCAACCACTCCTACGATGAAGCCAAGTTCGAAGTCCCCGCCCACCAGTGGATGGACCTCTCCCAAGGCGACTACGGCCTCAGCCTGCTCAACGACTGCAAGTACGGCCACGAAGCCTTCGGCCAGATGATGGCCCTCACGCTCCTCCGCGGCCCCATCTCGCCGGACCCCATGAGCGACCAGGAAGAACACTGGTTCACCTACTCGCTCTACCCCCACGACCTCTCATGGCGCGAGGCCGGTACCGTCGCCAAGGCACTCGACCTCAATAACCCCGCCGTGGCATGCGTTACCAAACCCCGTGCAGGCAATTGGCCCGCAACGAACTCCTTCGTGGAAGTCATGGGCGACGGCATCACCCTCGAAGCAGTGAAAAAGGCCGAGAAATCCAGCGACCTGATCATCCGCCTCGTCGAACGCCACGGCGCCTCAGGCGATGTCGCCGTCAAATTCTCCCGCAAGATCGCCAGCGCCGGCGAAGTGAATCTGCTGGAACGCGAAGAATCCCCGGCCTCTTGGAAAAACCACACCCTGAGCTTCTTTGTGAAGCCCTATGAAATCCGCACCTTCCGCGTGAAGCTGGCAAAATAAGAGGCTCCGCATCTGCCTCTCCATGAAAACGCGAAGGCCTGAATGCACGCAATACATTCAGGCCTTCGTTGTTTTTTTGCTGTGGAAGAAGCCGCACCCATCCAATGAAGCGCTACACCACGCCGTATTTGATGATCAATTTATCAAAGGCTTCCTTGTATTTTGTACCGCCGACCTTGGTCCCGTGCACCGCCTTGAGATCGCCCAGCGTCTTCTTGATGCTGGCCGCAGCCGTGGGTCCGCCAGTCTTCTCGATGCACTGAATGATCCGCAGATAGCATTCCCAATAGCTTTCGCTGCCCACGTTCAGCTTGACGAGGATGCGCGAGAAATAATCCTGGGCGACATTGTAATCCGCGGCAGTTCCCGAATCCTCGGCGACGGCAAAATCCGCTCGCGCTTCGGTCATGAAATTGAAGATATCCTGCGGCTGGCCGTCCTGAAGTTTCTTCGCCAGTTCAATGGCTTCCTTCGTGCGATGGGCACGCACCATCAGATCGCTTTGCAGTTGTTTGAAACCGTAGATGTCTTTCAGGCCCTGCTCGGTTTTCAAAGCAGGATCGGCCTCAGAAGACTTGATCAATTCGGCCAGCAGATCGACCGCCAGCGAAGCCTTGTGCTTGGCCTCCGCCGGATCGCGGGCTTCGACATCGTCGATTTCCTGGACCAGTGTATAGACGAAGTTGGCGATGATCCTCACCGAGTCGGCGCCGGTCGCCCTGGAATCATCCTTGATGGCTTTCACCGCAAGCTCCGGCTTGTTCGCCTGCTGATACGCCTGGACCTTGTATTTGAGCAGTGAACCGCGGGTTTCTGCCGGAAGTTTGTCCCGCATGGCATCGAGTTTGGTAAGACGGTCGATCGCCACATCACTTCGTTTGACCGCCGGATTCAGCGCTGCATCAATCTCCACCAGCCAGATATCCACTCGATATGCGCGGGCACGCGTCAGCGCCTCCGGAGAAACGCCCTGCGGCGGATCGTCCAGCAACTGCACGAATTTGGTGCAGGCCTTGAATAGATCCGCGGCCGCATCCTTGATGGCGTGCTCGTCGCCCCCTGCATTGATCTGCTTGAGACGAAGCATCGAAACCAGGATCAGATGATAACGGGCATCGAGGTAATTCTTGTCCGTCACAGGAATCATTTCGTAAAGCTTTGCAGCCTCGACCAGATTTTCCGCCTTGCCTGAGTCTTCAAGCGTGCGCCCGCGCGTGTAATACCAGCGCGGATCCTTATAAGCGCCGGTGGCCATGGCCAGCGCTTCATCCTGCAGTTCCTTAAGCTCGGGGCTGATGCCCTGACCGACGGCGATCAAGCGCAGCTTGCCGATCTGTTCCAGCGCCAATTGCAGCATTTCCTTGGCACGGGTATCCGTCGAAGGTGCGGTACGGGCAAAAGCAACGTTGTACTTAACCGCAGCCATCAAATCATTGAGAACCGAACTGCACACCCCAGCCAGGTACGTAGCTTCCAACTTCTCGGCCGCTGTGGCATTCTTATTCTCTATGACAGAAGCCGCCGCCTTCACTGCGGCCTGCAGGCTCTCGCGGCTCTTGGGCGTGTCGCCCTTCTGACCCATGCTCTTGGAATTGGCGATCGCCAACTGCTGCAGCGGCATGAGGGTGTTGATGTCCGTGTTGTCCGGAATCTGCGATGCCAACTGATCATAGATCATGAAACGGAATTTCGGCTCACGCTCGATGATCCCGCCCAGGATCTTCAACGCCGCAATCTTCTTCTCCGGACGTTCCTTTTCGGCAACAGTATCCGCTTCCGCCCAAGCCAGGCGGTAATCGAGAATTTCCGCGCTCAGCAGCGCTTCCTTGTTATCCTTGGGAATGGAATTCTTGAAGTTCTCGAAATCCGCCCGGGCGGCCTTGAAATCGCGCGCGTTGAGGCGCGCCACCACCGTCTGGTAGCGCGCCTGGTACTGTACCCACGCCGGGGCCGCTCTATACGTTTGCGCCTTCGACAGATCGGCGACCGCCTGGTCCACCTTTCCGGCCTCGCTTTCCGACTTGCCGCGGAGCAGCAGGGCCTGGGAGTTCACCCCGTTGTCTTCGGCATCATCCGCCCACTTATTCAGAACCGTCGCCGCATCATTCAAAAGCTTGGCGCGGTTCGGATTGCCCGGCTCCATCGACATCGCCAGAAAATACTTCGCCCAGGCGCCGTAATATTCCACTTCGGTCAGATTGTCCGTCGCATGAATAAACGCATCGTTGTACGCGTCCTCCGACGTGTACCGTGACCGGCCCGCATTACTGCTGAGATAGCTCATTTCCGCCTGAAGGGCTTCGCTGGAAACCTTGAGCATGCGGTCGGCAAGCTGGGCCATCGGCGTAAGGGCCGCACGGTCCTTCTCGCCGTTCGAAAAGTATTCCATGCGGTTGATGATCGGTTCGGACAGGCGCGCGAAAATGAACTTGGCCTGGTCGATCGCCCAGGTGCCGTCGACGTTGCTGCCCTGGGCGTCCACATATTTCTTGACGGACTCTACATAGTCCTGCGTGGCGTGCGGAATATCGACGCGGTCCTTGGCAATGTCGTCCCAGGTGGCGAAGATCGCCTCAGCCTTCCAGAGCGGTTCGACCGCCTTGCCCTTGCTGTCCTCCGCGGCAGCCTTGATCAAATCCGTCTGCCGCAGACGCAACAGCTCGCGGGCCAGCATCGATTCCGAATGCCCTGGCCCGCGCAGCGCCGCATTGGGCCTCGTCTGGCCCATCGCCGAAGGCAGCGCCCCGGCGCACGCGCCAACCACCGCAGCCGACAGAATTATTCGCAAAAGATTTCCGTTCATCATGCACCCGCTTTTCTCCCCACCACCGCCCACGTCAGGAAGTTCCACGATGTCGTCTCAATTGTCAACGGGCCGGTGCAAAAGCCACTTGCTTGAAGTGCGCTTTCATGCAGTAATCGTAAATGGTGATGACATCCTGGTACGGAACCAGGCGATCGGGACTGACAATAATCTGCACCGAGTCGCTGATGCCCGCCTTCTTCTGTTCGAAATACTCGCGAATCGTCGTGTTTGACGACTGATCGATGTCATCGATCTTGTTCATCTTCAGCAACGCCGAGTCAAAGGCGGAAACCCAGGTATCGCCGCCCTCCCGTTTCAAAACAATGTTCATGCGAACGTCGGGCATCTTGTTATTCGTCTGTTCCGTGCCCAGACCCGCCTTATCGATCGCGGGCATGTTGCTGGTGAGAAAGAGCTCCGGCGCGACAAACGTGCTGCCGAGCATGAAGAAGATCAGGATGCACATAACGACGTCGACCATAGGCGTCATGTTCGGTCCGACGTGAGCCGACATCTTCTTCAAAGGACCTTTTTTCCGCCGCCAGAACTCATATTTCAATCCTCTTTGGGGATTTGGAAATCCTGTTATCGGGCAGGTGCGAAAGTGACCTGCCTGAACCGGGCCTTGATGCAGAAATCGTAAATCGTCACAACATCCTGGTATCGCACCAGGCGCTGGGGCCGGATGATGATCTGCACGTCATCGCTCAGGCCCGCCTTCTTGGACTCGAACAGGGCCAGGATCGCTTCGTTGGCCCCGGCGCCCGGACGATCCATTTTCATCACGTTTCCAAAGGCCGCTACCCAGATGTCCTGGCCGTCCTTCTTGATCTCGATCTCCGCTCGCGCCGGCGGCGGCGGAACATTTACCCGTTGCCTGACATCCGTCGTCGTGGGAGCCGCCAGCAACGGGCTCGCCAGCAGAAATTCCGGAACCAGCGAGCTGGCAATCATGAAGAAAATCAGGATGCACATCACAATGTCGACCATCGGTGTCATATTCGGCCCGGTGTGCGTTCGAAGCTGACGATCAAGACGGTTTCTCATGGTGCACCTTCAAGTGGGTAATCGCTTCAGTCCTTCTTGGTTGAAAAATTCACGCTGTGGATGTTCGCCTGGGCACAGGAGACCAGCACGGGAGCAATCCAGTCGTAGCACAGCTCCTGGTCGGCACGAAGAATGATCGTGATGTTGGAACTCTCCTTGCGCTCGCGGCGGAGGAATTCGGTCAACGCGTTCATGTTTTCCAGCTTGATGCCGCGTATCCAGACCTGCGGCTGCACGCCGGGATTGATCTTCCCGTCGGGCTGCCGATCCTGCGGCACCAGGTTGATCACCAGTTCACCGGAACGATCGGCCAGTTCCATCGTGCCGAAAACGGCCTTCGGAATCAGAACTGTATCGTTCACCTGTTCCTTGGCCAACTGACCGCAGACCAGGAAGAAGATGATCAGACACATGACTACGTCGATCAGCGGCGTGACATTCACGTGTTCGTCATGCATGGGTTCTAGGGCTGCACGCGCCATGGAATAACGTCCTTCTTACTTGCCTACTTGAACAACATCCCGTTCACACTGCCACATTCACGGTGTCAATATCAGGCTTCGGCGACCGGCTGCGGAACCGGGCTCGGTGTGGCCCCAGCGGCCTTCTTCTTCGCCTTGGCGGCGGCATCTTCAGTGCCGGCGCTTTCCGGACGGAGTAGTTCCAAAAGCTCTTCCGAAACCAGCGCCGCACGCTTGGTGATCTTGTCCGCCTTGGTGCGGTAGAAGCCATAGATGACCAGCGACGGAATAGCCACGAAGAGGCCGAAGAACGTGTGCCACAAAGCGGTACCGATACCACCGGCCAGTTCTGCGGGCTTGGGCGTCCCGCCCTTTTCCATCATGGCATAGAAGGCCATGATCATGCCCAGCACCGTGCCCAGAAGACCGAGTAGCGGTCCAATGTTGCCGATGACGTTGAGCGGCTCCAGACGGCGGAACAGGCTGGCGGTCTGCTCGCCCATCTCGGTGTCCATGGCTTCACGCATGGCCGGATACTTCAGGTGAGCCCGGCGAACGCCCGCATACAGCGCCTTGCTGACGAACGTCGTGTCCGTCGCCGTGAAGTCCATCAGTTCCTTGAACTGGCGGCCCGAGATCAGCGTGCGCAGATGCTCCACGGTTTCCGGCGGGCAAACCTTCTGCTCGCGGACCTGGATCATCGCGTCGATCGACAGCGCCGTGCCGGCGATCGAAGCCGCCGCCAGCATCGACAACACGAAGTAATCGAAAATCTTGAATGCCCATTCCGGGAACGCCAGCACCGGCATCGGAGCGAGCGACCCGCTCGACGCGAACGCCGGCGTCGCGGCCGCAGCCATGACACCCAGTACGATTGCACCAATCAGAAACTTCGAACCCAGACCCTTCATTTGTATCTCCTTAGACCCTTTGGGGTGGACGAAAACCGTATTCCATCAACCGGGCCGGCCCATACTTCCGCCGACCTCAGCTTTGCTTACTTTCCTAGATCCTTTTCCGCGACAAACTTGTACTTGCCGCCATTGTCCGCAGCCATCTTCTGCAGCTGTGCCTCGTAGCTCGGCTCCTTGTTGACGAACGCCAGCGTATTAATCTTGACCTTCTTGTCCGCGTTGAGACGGTTGACGACCTCGGCAAGCTTCGGATCGAAGTGGCCGTCCGTCAGGAAGTAGATCAACTCCGGCTTCATGCGGAACGCTTCTTCAAACGCTGACTGGAACGGCGGAAGCAGGTCGTCGTTCTGGCCCTGGGCGCGATACTCGGCAATCTTGGTGGCGAATTCCCGCACGTTGTCGGGCGTGGCCCGCACCAACTGCCCCTTGGATAGCACCACTGATTCGTTCTCAGAAACCATCACGACATTGAAAAACTGAATCGGCGCGAGCTTGCCAATCGACGACTTGGCTTCTTCACGAAGGAAGTCGAAGTTGTCCAGCATCGATCCCGAGTGATCCAGGATGTAACACACCCTCTTGGCGCGGCCACCGTTGCCGTAGAAGTTGGACTTGGGCCCCGCACCAGTGCCGCCGCCGGGAGTTCCGTACGGAGCCAGCGGTCCGCCTTCACCGCGGCCCGAGCCGCCGGCGCCTTTGCCAACACTGCCGCCACTGCCCGTGGCAATGAACAACGCGTCGTTATCCGCACTGGCGCCTTCTAACATACTTGATACGTTGTCCGTAGATTCCTTCTGTGCCCACCCGTCACTCTTGAGCACTTCCTTGATGCGATCCTGAGCAGCATCACGGTTGGGATCGCCGCCGGTGCCCGGATGTGGCACCCCACCAGGAATATCGCCTTCCTGATCCGCGTTGACGGCATTCGGAATAATGATGGGTTCCTTGTTCATCTCGGCTTCCGCAGCCTTCACGCCGGCCCAGTAGACGAACAAAGCAATCAGGAAGATACCCAGATGCAGCATGAAGCTGACCATCCACGGAAATGCTGTCTCCAGCCAGATCGGCATGCCTCCGGTCTCAAACTCTTCCTGCTCCTCCTCCCCTTCCACCTGGCCACCTGCCACTTGGGGTTTCAGAGCGGGTTGCTTTACGGGTTGCTGCTGTGTCATGCGATTTTTCCTCGAACTGGTCTCTCCAGCCACCGGATGATATTGCAATGCCCGTGCCACGAGTCCCGAGTTTGGCAAACTCACAAAACCCGCATGAACATTAGGAATCTGCGTGTTGCCTATCTCAGTCACACCATCACCTCATCAGGGTTTGTGACATTTCTGTCACAAAGAGCAGTTGTCACGTGACACGCATGTCACCAATTGCGATTGCCAAACCCCTACTTTTCACACTCGTTGAAATAAAATCATTATTGCGGCGCTATGCGTGTTAAAAGGACAAGAGGAAGACCCGCGACCGGAGAATATCCATGATGTCTACTTGCACGAGTCTTTCTCCTGCCCCCAAAGCATTTCTACGACAGCTCACGAAACTGTGTATAACAAGCCGCGTGCCGCAGCGCAGAGATCGCCCAGACAACCAATTACGACGATTTCTTGGGAAGCCGTTAGAAGCCTCGTGTCATATCTGGCAAACTTGATGTCACTGCCGGTCAGTCGTGTCAAACAAAGTGTCAATCCGCCATTCCTCCGTCATCAGTTCCCGAAATGCTTGGAGATGGTGAAGAATCTTCCACTCTCGCGAATAAACAGCCTCTTTTGCCCTCTTTTTGTTGACATAAGTCCGGTAATGCGATAACTAAAGAACAGTTATTCGATGCGTCGTGTATCGAACTCAGGCAAGGTTGTGGGCAGCAGGAAGTATGGGGCTTCAACCCCGGTTCCTGCGAATAGACATCGATAATTCGATGTCCGAATTTTGCAGTTACACTCTTTTTAGTTGGGAGAATTCACATGGCACTTCCGCGTAAAGTCACCAAGGCCACCAAAGCTACCGAACCGGCCAAATCCAAGAGCATTGCAGCCGTCCCCGCGACGCCGACGACGATCGAAAAATCGGAAGTCAAAGGCAGCGGCACCACCGGCAAGTCGGCCAGCTCCCCCTCACGCGCGATCTCTCATGACATGATCGCCAAACGCGCCTATGAGATCTACGCCAGCCGCGGCTACGCCCCCGGCGACCAGAACGCCGACTGGGCCGAAGCCGAACGCCAGCTCAAAGCCGGCCTGTAAGAAGCGCTGACAACCGCGACCGTCAGGGAGTGCTAGTCTCGCTGCCGCCGTTGTTGGAAGGTTCGCCAGTACCAAAAGTGTTGCGCAACAAAAGACCCTGAGACACCCGTCCCAGGGTCTTCTTTATTTCTTCGCATTCACCGTGCTACTGAAACTCAGGCCGACAACCCCGTCGACTCATCCACTCCCAGCAACAAATTCAAGCACTGGATCGCCGCCCCCGACGCGCCTTTCCCAAGATTGTCCAGCCGCGTGAAGATCGCCATCTGCTGATCGTGGCCAAACACGAAAATATCCGCCCGATTCGTGCCGTTGCACGCCGTGATGTCGAAGAACCCATTATCCAGATAAGACTCCGATTCCACCGGCAGCACGCGCACAAACTTCTCCCCGGCATAATGCTCCGCCAACCGCTGCTGAATCCCCGCCGGCGCAGCCTTCTTCGCCAGCAGCGGCAACGGCAAAAATGTCTCCACCGCCAGCCCGCTGTGCACCGCACACACCACCGGCGTGAACAGCGGCGGGTACTTCAACCCCGCAATCGCCTGCATCTCCGGCAAGTGTTTGTGCCCAAACTTCAGCGCGTAATGCCGCGGCGCCTGAAGCCGGGCATTGGGGTTCTGCACATCCTCATACTCCGCGATCATCTTCTTGCCCCCCCCGCTGTATCCGGTAAGCGATACACACGTCAGCGGGCAATCCGCCGCGATGAAACCCGCCTGCACCAGCGGGTAGACCGCCAGAATAAATGCCGTGGCATGGCAACCGGGAACCGCCACCCGGTGCGAATCGCGAATCTTCTGCCGATGTGCCGCACTCAGCTCCGGCAGGCCATACGCCCACGCCGGATCAGTCCGAAACGCCGTGCTGGCATCAATGATCTTGGTCCGCGGATTGTCCACCAGCGCCACCGCCTCCCGCGATGCCGCATCCGGCAGACACAAAAACACCACATCCGCCGCATTCAGCAACCGCTTGCGCTCGGACAGATCCTTCCGCTTGTCCGCATCGATCTTCAGCACCTCCAGATCATTCCGCGCCGCCAGGTACTCATGAATCCGCAGCCCCGTGGTGCCTTCCTGCCCATCGACGAAAATTTTCGGCTTCATATTCAATCCATAAAAGAACAACGGCGTCCCGTGATGGAACGCCGCTGCGAGTTTCGACCATTCGAATGTGCGTTCCGTTAACGCTTCGAGAACTGGAAGCGCCGGCGAGCACCACGCTGACCGTACTTCTTACGTTCCTTCATGCGGCTATCGCGGGTCAACGATCCAGCAGCCTTCTGCGCCGGACGGAGACTCGGATCAAAAATCGACAACGCACGACCCAGGCCCTGCACCACCGCACCGGCCTGCCCAGTGTAGCCACCACCGTTGACGTTCACATGAATGTTCATCGTCCCGGAGATATTGGCGGTCACCAGCGGCGACCGTACGCTGTGACGATCCTTCGTTTCCTTGAAGTAATCATCGACTTCGCGCTTGTTGACAATGAACTTGCCATCGCCAGCCGTGATGCGGACACGGGCCACCGACTTCTTCCGGCGACCGGTCCCAAAGTACCAAACCTTGCCGCCGATCACGAGCTTACCGCGGCTTACCGGCGCGGCGGCGGGAGTGGATGTTGCTGCTTCAGCCATGAGTTCCTCTTATCACTGTGGAATAATTTCGTAGCTTTCGTTTTCTCGCAATCATTCGCGGCCTTCACACCGCGCACATCAAGGCAGTTCGACCTTCTCCGGACGCTGTGCCGCATGCGGATGATCCGCATCCTTGTAGCACTTCAGCTTGCGAAGCATCTGCTCGCCCAGCTTCGTCTTCGGCAGCATACGCCGCACCGCCAACTCAAAAATCTTGTTCGGATGACGCTCCATCAAATCCTTGTGCGTCTTCACATGGCGGCCGCCCGGATAGTACGTGTAGTACTCATGCTCGCGCTGCTCAGCCTTGCGGCCGGAAACTTTGACCTTCGCGGTGTTCAGCACCACAACAAAATCCCCCGTATCGACGCTCGTCGTGTACGTGGGCTTGTGCTTGCCCATCAGTCGCATCGCGACTGCTGAAGCAAGACGGCCAAGCGATTTGCCGTCGGCATCGACGACCAGCCAGCGGGCATCCACGTGGCCGACCTTGGCCAGAGTGGTCTTACACGCGGAATTGCCGATACGCCGGATGGGTTTGGTTGCAAGGGCGGTGGTCATGGGACTCGAGTCCTTTGGTTCAATGTTTGTGCGGCGGAAACATCCGGTCGCAAACGGCTCGCAAACGACGCCGTTCCGCCAGAATTTCCGGATAAGCTACCCTCGCTCCGGCCTCTGACGGGAAACACAGTAGAATACGGTTTTCATCAGGAATGTCAACAATACCGGCGGCTATAACCCTTACTTTTCGTAATAGTTGATGATCAAGTCGCGATATTGCGGCGGAATCTGCTGACGCTGCAGATCGTCCATGACCTTCGGACGCAGGTTTTCCCGCTGCTCATTGTAAGGAACAATCGTTCCATCGGTCTTATCGCCCTGCATCTGCACGTCCATGGACCCCCCAGACGCCTTGAGCGGATTGATCTTGCCCGAAACCTTCTTCTGTTCGCCTCTGCTATTGATGGGCGTCGACTCGTAAAGTTTGACAAACGTCCCCTCGCGGCCGATCTCATTGCCATGATGCTTCCCGCCTGGGCCGCTGGCACCATGAATGTTGGTGGAACCCCCGCCGCCGTCATTATCATCTCCGCTGCCCGAACCGCTGGCCGCCTGTCCATCACCCTTTTGTCCAGCCTCACCCGCGCCGGCGCCAGGTTGGTTACCATCACCCGGTTTACTGCCATCCTGTGAGCCGCCGGAGTCTTGCCCATTGGCCTGGTCGCCGCTTCCCTGATTCCCCTGCTGATTCCCCTGCTGGTTACCGCTCTGATCTCCGCCCTTATCACTCCCCCCAGGATTACCGCTCCCCTGACTGCCGCCGTTGTCATCGCCCTGCGGATTGCTAGCCCCCGAGTTCGCCTGCTGCTCGCCGGCGCTCATCCCGCTCATCCCTTTGGCCGCATCATCCGCCGCCGCCATCGCATCCTTCAGCGCCTGGCCGGAAAGCTGATGCTCCGCCTGCATCTGTCCCATCCGCGCGCCCGCATCCTTCATCGCGCTCGACAGCCCCTTCCCATCCCCTTTTTCCGTCGCATCAGCAGCTTGGTTCAGCGAACTCTGCAACTGCGGATCACCCTTGGCCTGCTCCGCCGCACTTCGCAAATTCCCCGCCAGCTTCTTCTTCTCTTGGTCGGACATCTTCCCGGATGAAAGCTTATCCCCCAGCGCATTCGTCTCCTGATCGAGCTTCTGTTGCGAAGGCGTCTGCGTGGCCCCGCTACCTGCCGTGGCATTCGCCTGCAGATTCGCGTCCTTAAGGTCAGACGCCGCCTTGTTAAACGGATTCAGTTCGTTGGCATTCTCCAGTGCCGCCATCGCCTTTTCCGATGCCGCCCCCTGCTCGAAATCACGCTTCATCTCCGCCCCCGCCTTAAGAATCGCCTCCGTGGCGCTGACCGAATCCATATTCTTGTTGCGAATACCCTCGACCGCCTTCTTCAGCGGCTCAATCTTCTTCTCCGCAATATCGTTATGCTCCTCAGCGAATTTCTTCTCCTGCGCCTTGATCGCCTCAAGCAACTTCGTCTCATTCCGCGCCACGATCTGGATCGACGTCGGCGTACGCTTGGCAATCGCCGGCAGCGGCGTCAGCAACGAAATACCCGACGCCGCCAAAATCCCCGTCACCATCAACGCATACACACGCCGATCGAGACGTGAATACCCGATCCTCGCCCGCCGCACCTCCGTGCATGCCGCCAGCGCCGAAAAAATCAGCGGCCTCCGAAACGAATCCTCCAGCGCCGATCCCGATTCCGTATGAATGAATTCCAGTGCCGTCGACACGCGCTCCTTCAGACCAATCTGCTGATCCACAAATATCGCGGCACTCCGGGTATCCACCACCCGCACCGTCGCCGCCGCAGCAATAGACAAAATCGCCACCGCCCCCGCCGGAATCGACCAGATCGGCAACTGCGCCAGTACAGAAGTCGAAACCAACGCCAACGTCGCCACACACAGCACAGCAATGATCACCGCCGCCAACCGAACGAGCACCGGCGTCAGTACCACATTATTAAACCGCGGAGACTTCACCCACAGCCACGCCGCGCCAATCATCGGCACGAGCGCTATGCCCATCGCCCCCGGCACCGATCGCTCGCAAACCAACCGGCTGCACACCAGCACCACCGCCACCGCCGTCCCCACCGCAATCGCCAGCGCCACCCGCTCCGCCAGGCGCATCAACCACAGCCGCCCCCGAATCTTATTCAAACTCGAAACAATGACATCATATTCCGGTGGATTAACCGGTGCAGTTCGCGGGCTGGTCATGGCTGAACTCCTTGAATCCGGAGCAGACGATTCACTGCCTATTGTATCGACCGAGGGCCGGTTTTCCTCCCTCTCTATCTATATAGACGCCGCGGACCGACTTTCCGTTCACCAGACAGTTATCTTCTATCCTCTTCTAACTCAATCTTTGTGTTTATTTGTGTTCATTTGTGGCTAATTTACGGTCGTTAACGCTGTAGTGCTAAACGACTTCCCCAAAACCGTCTCCAAATACGGCGTCACCCCAAAAAACGCCTTCATCGCCTCATACTCCGCCACGAACTTCTTCTCCCCCATCGGCACCCCCTTCACCGCCCGAATCATCAAATTCCGACCCGTATGCTCCGGCGCCACAAACTCAATCACCTCCGCCCTGTACCCCATGATCCGCAAAATCAAAGCCCGAAACGCATCCGTCGCCACATCCGCCAATCGCTGATGCAAGATCCCCTGCCGATGGATCGGCCCCAGCACCTCCGCCTTCAACTTCCCGTGCATATCCTTATGGCAGCAAGGCGCCGCCAGAATCAACTTCGCGCCGCTGCGAATCCCCTGCGCCAGCGCATCATCTGTCGCCGTATCGCACGCATGCAGCGCCAGCACAATGTCCGGGCGCACCTGCTCCAGCGCCCCGATCTTCCCCGCCGCAAACTCCAGATCCCTGCAATGCAACTCCGCCGACCGCTCCGTCGATTTCCGTATCAACTCATCATTGAAATCCACCCCCAGCACTTTCGTCGGAATCCCCTTCACATCATTAAGCCAATGATGCGTCGCAATCGTCAGATAACTCGCCCCGCACCCGCAATCCAAAATCTGCAGCGGAGGCCCACTGGGTGCCATGCCCAGTGGGGCAGGGGCCCCGCTGGGCATGTTTTGGCTCTTCACCACCTCCCCCAGCACATGCTCCAGCAACTTCAAAAACTCATTGATCTGCGTGAACTTCCCCCGCATCGTCGGCCTCACCTTCCCGTCCGCCGTCATGATCCCCATCACCTGCAGCACCCGGTCCGCCCGCCCCTCCATCAGCGGCAATTCCTTCACCCGGTTGTGCGGCCCCGCTTCAACCTCCTCCACCGCCACCTTCGTACGCCCGATCAACGCCTCCCCCTTCTTCGTCAGCCGCACGTCCACCTCTTCCCCCGCCGTCTTTAGATGCACATTGGCAAATCCAATCGCCAGCACCTCGCGCAAAATCTCCCCCGCCGCCTCAGGCTTCACATTCTTCGTCGTATCGTGCTTGCTGTCCCAGTACGAAAACGACAGCATCCGCTCCCCCTTGATCACCACCGGCCGCACCACCACCTTCTTGTACCGCGTGCTCCTGTTCAGCCGCACCGGCCCCGAAAAAACCCCGCGCACAAACCCCTCCCCCACCACCGCGGTCTCCACCACCTTCCAATACGCCGGCATCTCCGCCATTTAGAATCCCTTTCTCAATCGGGCACGCCAAATTCCGTTTCGTGTGCCATGCCTTACGGGGCAGGCGCCCTGGGGGGGCGTCAGCCATGCACTTGGTTCGCAGTCAAGTCAACTTGATCCAGAAGCCTTGCCAACTTCGACCGGAAAAGCCTTCCTAGGATTGGGCTTCGGTCGAGTCTTCTGCCAGACAAAGTACAAGATGACAGAGAAACCGAGGATGAAAAACCAATACGGCGCGTACAAAAAGCTCTTTTGGTCACCCGCATCAACATAATGGTGGAAGTCAAATCCGAGAAAAAAATGGCGCTCCGGAGTGTCCCTTGGCCAAAAACGGTCACCAGTTGCATCTTTGACTACACACCGCCATCCCTCATTATATACATTCATTTTAATGTGCGATCCCCAGCCCACTCCGACGAGGCCAGCACGAGTCGCGCACTCGATCCAATCGCCGTTATGAGAAGAATACGAGACCCAACCAGAATGTATTCCATTCCACCCCCACCCGCCCACGCAAAAGAGGATGGGCAACATGAACATACTACGGATGATCCAACGTTGCAGCATCTCGACATAATACAGCGGCATACTGTATTGACATACCGGTCCGGAGCCCTGTCAGGCATGTATTGCCAAGACCTCTCCCGGAAAATTTGCCGCACCCTCTCAAACCCCCATTCTACAGGATTCTTTCTTGCCCGCCCTTTTCATATAATGCGGCGCTGTTGAAATCCTCTTTGGCCCCAACGAGGCCCGCGTAAATAGCCAGGGGAGACCAAAGCGGCGCTGTTGAAATCCTCTTTGGCCCCAACGGGGCCCGCGTAAATAGCCAGGGGTGACCAAAGGGAACCCCTGGAAAAAGGCCCACAAGATGCCGCCGAGCCCCAAAGGGGCGATCGATCTCTGATCTGAAATCCCGGAAGCCCAACGCATGAGCCAAAAGAAAAAAGTCGTCGTCGCCATGTCCGGAGGTGTCGATTCCTCCGTCGCAGCCGCCCTGCTCCAGAAGCAAGGTTACGACTGCATCGGCGTATTCATGCGCCTCGGCAACGACCCCGCCGACGAATGCCAAACCGCTCCCACCCCTGCGCCCACCCCCCCCACCCCCAGTTTTCAGAATTCAGAATTCAAAGTTCATAATTCCCACCAAGGCTGCTGCTCCACCTCCGACGCCGCCGACGCCCGCTACGTCGCCGGCATCCTCGACATCCCCTTCTATGCCCTCAACTTCCAGCACGATTTCGGCGGGATCATCGATTACTTCGTCCGCGAGTACAATTCCGGCCGCACCCCCAACCCCTGCGTCCGTTGCAACGAATACCTCAAGTTCGGCAAACTCTCCCGCTACGCCCATGCCATCGGCGCCGATTTCGTCGCCACCGGCCACTACGCCCGCACGGTCACCGTCAACGGCGAAACCCACCTCCTCCGCGGCCAGGACCACTCCAAAGACCAGTCCTACGTCCTCTTCGGCGTCCCCCCCGCCGAACTCCCCCGCATGCTCCTGCCCATCGGCGACCTCAAAAAATCCGAAGTCCGCCAGATCGCCCAGGACCTCAAACTCCCCGTCTTCAACAAGCCCGACTCGCAGGAAATCTGCTTCGTCCCCGACAACGATTACGCCCGCCTCGTCCAGAAAAAATCCCCCGAAACCGTCCGCCCCGGCAACGTCATCACCGCGGGCGGCCAAGTCGTCGGCACCCACGCCGGACACCAGCATTTCACCATCGGCCAGCGCCGAGGCATCGGCGTCGCCCTCGGCCGCCCCATCTACGTCACCGCCATCGACGCCGTCCACAACACCGTCACCGTCGGCCAAAAGGAAGATCTCCTCCATCGCGCCCTCACCGCCCGCGAAGTCAATTGGATCGCCGGGCCCCCACCCACCGAACACCCCCTCCGCGTCTTTGCCAAGATCCGCTACAACTCCCCACCCACTCCCGCCACCGCCATGATGACCGGTCCCGACCACCTCCTCGTCCGCTTCGACACCCCCGTCTCCGCCATCACCGCCGGCCAGGCCGTCGTCTGCTACGCCCAGCCCGCACCCGACGGCACCCAGCGCCTCCTCGGTGGCGGCTGGATCGATGAGGTCTCCGAATAATGAAAATCACCGTCGTTCATCAAGGTGCCCTCGGCGACACCATCCTCATCGCCCCACTCCTGCAATCCCTCCGCCAGCGCTTCCGCAACGACGGCCAAAACTCCCTCACCCTCGTCACCCGCTCCAGCTTCGGCCAACTCCTCACCATGCTCGGCTTCACCGACGCCTACGCGTCCAACGAAGATCGCGACTACACCCGCTGGTGCATCCTGCCCGAATCACCCGACACCCCCAACTCCCTTCCTTCCTGGGCCGACTGCGACCTCCTGATCTCCGCCGTCTCCTCCCCCACCGGACCCTGGGCCCTCAACGCCCGCCTCGCCCTGGCTAAAATCAAAAACCGAACCCGCCCCATCGAAGACTCCCTCTTCTTCTTCAACCCGCTCCCTCCCGCCGATTTCCCCGAGCACATCACCGCTTGGCACCGCCAGCAACTCGCCGCCCTTGCGCTTACCCCGTCCCCTCCGCCGCTGGCGCGCCTCAACCCCGACGGCCCCATCCTCATCCACCCCGGCTCCGGCGGCATCGCCAAATGCTGGCCGCGTGAAAACTTCCTCGCCCTCGGCCACACCCTCAAACGCAACGGCCTCCTCCCCACCTTCATCCTCGGCGAAGCCGAGCAGGAACGCTGGGGCGCCAAATACGTGCAGGAGCTCCAGAGCGAATTCTCCTGGTACCTCCACATGGGTCTTTACGAACTGGCCGAAAAAATCTCCCGCGCCCGCCTCTTCCTCGGCAATGATTCCGGCGTCACCCACCTCGCCGCCCTCACCGGCGTCCCCGTCATCACCCTCTTCGGCCCCAGCAACGACATCCAATGGCGCCCCGTCGGCCCCTCCGTAAACATTCTCCGCGCCCCCGCCCCCGAGGATCGCAACCTCGAAGCCCTCCCCCTCGAAACCGTCCTCAACGAAATGCTCGCCGAACTCCGCAAAACTATCTGATCCTTCCCCCAATCCCGCCAGCGCTACACATTCACCGGCAACGCCGTCGCCAACTCCCCGCCCTTCGGCATCTTCCGCCCCACCGTCTGCCCCCGAATCTTGTCCTGCAAGCGCATGATCCCCTCAATCAACGCCTCCGGCCGCGGCGGACATCCCGGCACATACACATCCACCGGCACCACCAGATCCACCCCCTTCACCACGTGATATCCCCATTTAAAGTACGGCCCACCGCCGATCGTGCACGCCCCCATCGCCATCACGTACTTCGGCTCCGGCATCTGGTTGTACAACCGTCGCACCCGCGACGCCATCTTGTACGTCACCGTCCCCGCCACGATCATCAAATCCGCCTGCCGCGGCGTCGCGCGAAACGCCCCCGCCCCGAACCGGTCCAGATCGAACCGGCTCGATCCCACCGCCATCATCTCGATCGCGCAACACGCCAGTCCAAACGTCATCGGCCAGATCGCGCTGGCCCGCGCCCAATTGAGCGCCCAGTCCACACTGGTGACGATCAACCCTTCTTCAAATCGATTTTCAATCCACGCCATGCACAGCCCCAAATTTACAAATTAACCGTCTTCGCCACTTGCTCCGGATCCCGCCGCGCCAGCACGCTCAACTTTTCACTGCTCACCGAAGTCGCCTCCCGCGCCGCCAGACTCGTCGTCACGCTGCTCCGCACCCATTCCAAATACCCGAACCGCCACAGGTACACATATCCCACCATCAGCACCGCAAAAAACGTCAGCATCGTCACCAGCGCCGGCAACTTGTATTCCTGAAAAATCGTCGCCCACGGATAAAACATCGCGATTTCCACATCGAACACCAAAAACACCAGCGCCACAATGTAAAACCGCAGATCAAACTGCACCCAGCTCTGACCGATCGGCAACTCCCCGCACTCATACGCCAGCGCCTTGTCCGCGTTCGGCAACTTCGGCCGTACCAACGCCCCCACCGTCATGTTGAAAAACACGAAGAACGCCCCCAGCCCCATGAAGATCGTAATAGTGATCAGATTGCCCATATCGTCGCTATCCTACACGCCCGGAATCTTAAAGCCGAATATCAACACCCCCGCCGCCGCCAGCGCCACGCCCATCGTCGCCAGCTCCAGCACCAGCACCACCCGCTTGCCCAGCGCCACCGACCACCTCACCCACCCCCGCGGCTGCCCCACCTCCATCCACCGATCCGCCAATTCCATCGCCCCCGCCAAACACATCGTCGCCCCGACACCCGTCACGATCTCCGCCACCAACACATGCACCCGCAAAAACGGATACGCCCGCACCACCGCCCATCCCCACCACCCCGCCGCCAAAATCCCCACCGCAAACGCCAGCATCACCCCCACCCACACCCACGTGCGCTGCAGACTCTTCGATCCTGTGATCTCAACATCCATCATCCCAATCCCGTCTTCCCGGCAACCTCTTCCTACTTCCGCTTCACCGACTGCGGCGGCTTAATATCCGCATCCGAAGCCGTCGGCGAAAGCTCACCCGCCATCACCCGCGCCTTCTCCGCCGCCGCCCATTCCGGCAACTTCTCCTTCTGCATCCACAGCGGCACCGGTGTTCGCAATCCCTGCCGATCCAGATCCATAAACTCCACCACCATCTCCTCCCGGCTATACGCCGAAAGATCGTGCAGCCGCCCCATGTGAATGCACTCCGTCGGGCACGGCTCCGTGCAGAGCGCACAGAACATGCACTTCGAATAATCGATCGCATACCGCGTCAACTGCGCATTCTTGCCCCGCCCCGTGTAATCAATATAGATGCAATCCACCGGGCACGCCTTGGCGCACAGATCGCACGCAATGCACTTGCTCGCCTCAAATTCATGAATCCCCCGGTACCGCGGCGAAAAATCAAGCTTGTGCTCCGGATACTGAATTGTCACCGTCTTCGAAAAACAATACTTCAGCGTGATCGACAGCCCGATCGCAATCGACGTGATCGACTGCACCACATCCGCAAAATACCCACGCGCAGAAATCGCCGGCAACCGCAAAGAATTTTTCGTCTGGCTCTCGCTCATAAGAACCCCGAATTATAAGAAATCCACCGCCCCAACGCGAACGTCCTCAAATCACACTTGTTGTGCGCAAGTAGAATTGTCACCCCATAGCTCAAATAGAAGTGTCACCGCCGTGGCTGGGGTATACCGGCCGGATGAGTGAGCTTTTGATGTCGACGAAAGAGCGTGTTTGTCTGGACGCGATGTGCCGGATCAAACG
>CAIMWO010000013.1 GCA_903845195.1 uncultured Phycisphaerales bacterium | reverse complement strand
GTTCATCGAGGTGTATTACAATCGCCAGAGGCGCCACAGTACGCTAGGCTATCTAAGCCCCGAAGCGTTCGAGGCTGAGCATTAGCGCGCACGAACCTGCGAGCGCCCACTAAACGTGGGGAAGTCCAAATTCAGAATTCGGAGTTCAGAATTCAGAATGACGGGGAGGGAGAGGGACGATCATTTGGGACAGCAATTTTGGATCGATTTGGAGCGCGTTTGGGCGTGATTTGGCGCGCTTTTGCATCGTTTTGGAGTGATTTTGAAGCGTTTTTTCTGGTTTTTGCGTGTTTTTTTGTGGTCGCGCGACGACGTCAACATGAAGTCGCGAAACGTGCGAAGGACAGGAAGACGACGAGAATTAACCACCGATGAACGCGGATGTGGGGGATCGGGTGGGATGACTGGCCTGATCGCTGGAGTTAAACCACTGAGGGCACGGGGGGCACGGAGGACGGGGCCATGGAGGGGTATGGCAGGAACAATATTATCATATAATATATGTATTTATATGTATATTTTTATGAACATGATCTCTTGGGGAGAGATGTGGCTTATTGGGTCGCGAAAGTCAATTGGAGTATTGATGGATATCTATGTGCGTACCCGTTTATACAAGAGGCCTGGCGCTTGCACCAGGTCTCTTGCTTCATTTATTCATGGAACCGCTGATCAGGCGGTCGGTGCGCGCAGTTGGCTCTTAAGTCCAGAGAATTTCACCAGCACAATAATCCAGATAACCAGCGCCGCGAGGCCCGTGCAAGCGCCGAGATAAGGAATGACGCTGGTGCAGGCCAGAATGCAAAACGTCATCGACAACGACTTCCCGCAGTCGCCAACATCGGTTCGACCCTGGGCGTTGAAATACGACTGAAAGGACTCCGAAATTTTCGGATACACAAAGAAGTTCCACACAATATTCACCAGCGGAATCATCAGCAGCCAGACCATGGCCGGTTCCTGCTTCCGGTGTTCTGCCGGAATCGCTTTGAGAATTCCCGATAGGTACCAGCAGATCAATGCGGCGATGCCCAGCCCGATCAGCAGTCCCACGCACACAAAACCCAACACGACCGCGATGCCGCCGAGGGCCGCGCGGTCTTCGGTAGCGTAGTATGCAAGTTGAGCAAGTACCGGGGTAAAGTGAGCCGAGGTTCCGATCATCATGTGTCTCCGCGAAAAAGAAGGGTGTGCCAGAAATCGACGACCCTGTATGCGCAAATCGTACCCGGCCGCTGCGGCTGCATCCAGAACTTTTCACACTGACGTAATTAATGCCGTACTTGTTCGAAAATTCGCGCGGCGACGTGCATAGATTCCGGCGGGCAACAAGCAAAAAAGCACACGGAACGCGGCAGTGACAATTATCACTCGGGTGCACAGCAGAATTGTGGGTGACGGCGCGAACCGCGACGTGGCAAGCCTGAATGGACATTGGACTGAGTATTCACCCTGGTCCAATCTGCGATAACGGATTGGCCCGCCTCGACGGCGTTGAGGGGCTTTAGTTGGGGAAATGGTTGGCATGAGGAGCGGGTGGTAGTTATGGTAAGGCGCTGGGGAAAGTGGATGTTGAGGTTTTGAATGTAGGGAAAGTGGAGGCGAACATGGCGATGATTTCGCGGCGGGCGTTGTTTAAGTTTGGGGCCGGGGTGTCGGTGGCGGCGTTGATGCCGGGGATGGAGGCGGCGGCGGCGAAGGGGGAGGAGCGGTTCTCGACGGGATTTCCGGATCTGGACGCGGCGATCGGCGGGGGATTGCGGGGAGGGACGCTGACGGTGGTGATCGGGCCGGAGAAGAGCGGGAAGACGGCGTTCCTCTATAAATTGGCGAAGGCGAACGGGGTGATGGATGCGTCGCACATGGGCAAGGGGCGGAGCGATATGCTCTCGATCATGCGGCAGCAGGGAAAAGCCGTCGGGCACCTGATGTCGGATTCAGAGGAGCCGGCGACGGAGGTGGAACGGTTGCTGATGGCGTCGAATCCAAGTGCCCGGAACGCGTTTTTGCACCGGTGGTTCAAGCGTACGCAAGAGGTGCTGCGGGAGAGCGGGGGGATTTTTGTATTCAGCGTGGTGGGCACGTATGACGCGACACCAAACCCGAACTGGCTGGAGGTGCCGGAGTATGTGATTGCGCTGGATGGGAGCCGGTGGGAGGCGAAGAAGGGGTGAGTGGGTTATGGGATATGGGCTATGAGATATGATTTTTGAGGGAGGAGCGGGCCGTTGGGGGTGCATGAGGGAGCCTTGCGTTGCTACGACAAGGCTAGGGGTGGACGAGATCGGAAGAGTCTCGCGGGCGTTGATGATGCGGGGTTTGTCGGCATGGCCATGACTGCGGTCATGGCCATGGCACCCGAAATTGTGACGGGGCGTGGGGACGATTCGTCAGGGGGTTTTGATGCGGCCGTCTTCGAGGTGGACGATGCGGTCGGCGAGGGCGGCGACGTGGGGGTCGTGGGTGACGAGGAGGATGGACTGGCCGCGGGTTTTGTGGAGGTTGATGAGGACGTCGAGGATGGATTGGCCGGTCTTGGCGTCGAGGTTGCCGGTGGGTTCGTCGGCCAGGAGGAGGTCGGGGGAATTGATGAGGGCGCGGGCGATGGCGACGCGCTGGCGTTCGCCGCCGGAGAGTTGGTTGGGGCGGTGGGTGAGGCGGTGGGAGAGTCCGAAGGCTTCGAGGAGTTCGAGGGCTTCTTTTTTGCGCGGACGGGCGCGGAGGAAAGCCATGAAGAACGGGGCGGCGACCATGGCGGGAAGGATGACGTTTTCGAGGACGTTGAGTTCCGGGAGCAAGTGGTAGAACTGGAAGACGAAGCCGAAGTGGCGGTTCCGCAGGTCGTGGCGGGCGAAGAGCGACATGCGGTGGAGCGCCTGGTCGCGGAAGAAGACGCCGTCATCGGGGCGGGCGGTGCCGGCGGGCGGGTAGTCGGGATCTTCGAGTGCGCCGGCGACGTGCAGGAGCGTGGATTTTCCGGAGCCGGAAGCGCCCATAATGGCGACGAACTCGCCCTCTCGGACGGCGATGTTGACGCCCTTGAGAACGTGGATTTCATCGGGGCCGATCTTGTAGGTGCGGTGAACGTTGCGGAGCTGGATCAGGGGCGTGTTATTCATAGCGCACCGCCTTGGCGGCATCGAGGCGGGCCGCGAACATGGCGGGGATGAGCGCGCCGAGAACGCCGGCGAGCATGGAGACGGCGTAGTAGCGGGCGACTTCGAAAGCGTTGTAGGTATCCGGGATGCGATCGAAGAGGTAGACGGAGCGATCCCAGATGGTGATGCCGGTGAGTTGGAAGATGGCTTCGTGGATCTGGTTGGTGTGGGTGACGAAGGCGACGCCGGAGATGACGCCCAGTGCGCCGCCGACGGCGCCGATGACGAGGCCGTAGAAGAGGAAGATGGTGCAGATGCCGAGCTCGGAGCCGCCGATGGCCTTGATGATGCCGATGTCGCGGGTTTTGTCGCGGACGATCATGTGGAAGATGAGGTAGATGACGACGAGGACGACGAGAGACATGAGGCTGAGGATGAAGATCTGCATGACTTTTTCATTTTCGACGGCGTTGAGATACTTGGCCTGGCGCTGGTTCCACGTTTCGACTTGCAGCGGGGCGAAGCGTTCGAGGGTACGCTTTTCGAAGAACTCGTCGACGGTATTCTGGATGCGGTTGCTGAGGGCTTCGAGGCCGGCGGGGTCATTGGAATTTTTGAGTTTGATCAGCACTTCGTTGCAGCGCGGGGGAAACCAGTTCTGTTTGTCGTCGGGGGAGATCGAGGGGTCCGGCCGCATGAAGGCCATGGACTGGACGACTTCGAGGGGTGCGTAGACGTAAGTGGAATCGACGTCATAGACGCCGGTGTAGGAATCATCGACGAGGGCGAAGACTTCGCTTTGTGCTGAGCCGAGGTTGAGGCCGCCTTTGCTGGTGACGGGTACGACGGTGATGATGGCTTTTTCGAAGTCGAAGCGATGGGTGCGGTCGAAGTTGCCGCGGCGATCGCGGGGGAAGAGGCCGACCTGTACGCCGACGATGCAGCCGTTCTTCGGGACGGCGGCGGGAGTGTCATAGCGGGCGGCGGCTTCGGGGGGGACGGTGAAGGTGGGCTGGCGGGGGACGAGGGCGTCAACGAGTTCCTGTCGGCTGTTCCATTTTTGGTGCGGCGCCAGATCGATGGAGAAGCGGTAGGTGCGATTGGCGCGATCGACGTTGACCTTGGCTTGCTGATAGGCGTCTTCGGTGAACCGGAAATCATGCGGGCGGATTCTGGGCCAGAAGTAGATGAGGGTGATCGTCGTGCCGCCGACGACCAGAATGACGATGGCGGAAACGAGCAGTTTGAAGGAGCGCTTTTTCTGGGCCCCGAGCAGCAAGAGTCCGGTGAACAGTACGACGGGCACGATGGCAAAGAGCGACTTGGCGTTGAGAGGCGGCGATTCGACCAGACCCATGCGTGCCTTGAGGTAGGGTTCCTCGGCGGCATCGATGGCCTGATTGGCGTGCTCGAAGGCGTCGGTGGCGGCTTTCTGCAATTCTTCGCTGGTCTTGGGCAGGCCGAAGCTGACGAAGTCGTCCACGGCATTCATGGGTGACTTGTATTGCTGGAAGAGATTTTCGCGGAATTTGGAGACTTTCGACCGGCCGACGGGATCGATGCCGACAATCTGCACGGGGGCATTGGCGCCGCGGTTGGGCAGGTTCATGAGGCCGTAGGCGTGGACGACGGGGGTGGAGGCTTCAATCTCGGGGACGTTCTTTTTGAGGTAATCCTGGAGTTCTTCATAGTAGGGCCAGCCGGCGGCGGTGGGGTTGGAGATGACGATATCGCCGAGGAGTTCGCGGTTGGTTTGGCGGACGCGATCGACGAAGCCGCCCATGATGGAGGTGACGATGATCATCATCATGAGGCAGAGCCAGACGACGAGGATCGGGAAGATCACGATCTTCTTGCGGGTGAGGTAGCGGAGGGTGAGGAAGATCTGATACATGGTGCCTGGGGTTAGGGGTTATGGGTTATGCGTTATGAGTGACTCATCAGGAGTACAACCGGACATCGATCAATGAATCCTGTCCTCTTTATGGCACATCGAAAACGCGGAGGGTGCCGTCGCGGTCGAGGACGAACATGAGGGGGCGGTTGGGGCCTTTGGCGGCGCGGACGCGTGCGAGGTCGGATTCGAGTTTGGCGGCATCGCGTTCCATGGTGCGTTCGTCGATGGCGGCGGCGTCGGGCTTGAGCAGGGGGAAGAGAATGACATCGCGGATGGAGGTTTTGTTAGTCAGCAGCATGACGAGACGGTCGATGCCGATGCCCAGGCCGCCGGCGGGAGGCATGCCGTGGCGGAGGGCGGTGATGTAGTCTTCATCCATGGTGGCGAAGGATTCTTCTTCTTCGGATGCGCCGGCGAGCTGGGCGGAGAAGGTGGCTTCCTGGACGAAGGGGTCGTTGAGTTCGGTGTAGGCGTTGGCCAGTTCCATGCCGGCGATGTAGAGCTCGAAGCGTTCGGCGATGCGCGGGTCGCCGGGCTTGCGGCGGGTGAGCGGGCAGAGGGCGGCGGGGTAGTCATAGAGGAAGATCGGGCGGTCGGAGGTTTTGAGGGAAGGTTCGGCGAGTTGCTCGAAGAGTTCGCCGACGATGACGTCGTGGTCTTTTTTATTGAAGTCATGGATGCCGCGGGCTTGGGCGACGTTGAGGACGGCGGCGGTGTCGGTCATGTCGACGCCGACGTGCTTGCGGAAGAGTTCGCCGTAGCTGACTTTGTCGAAGGGCGGGGTGTAATCGATGATGCGGTCGCCGTATTGGAGTTTGAGTCCTGAGTCTTGAGTCTTGAGTCCTGAGTCTTGAGTCTTGAGTCCTGAGTCTTGAGTCTTGAGTCCTGAGTCTTGAGTCTTGAGTCCTGAGTCTTGAGTCTTGAGTCCTGAGTTTTGGATGGAGGCCTGGCGTTCTTTGACGAGGCGGAGGACGAGGGACTCGGTGAGTTCCATCATGCCGGCGAGATCGGAGTAGGCCTGGTAGACCTCGATCATGGTGAATTCTGGGTTGTGGGTGGTGTCGATGCCTTCGTTGCGGAAGTTGCGATTGATTTCGAAGACGCGTTCGACGCCGCCGACGAGGAGGCGTTTGAGGTAGAGTTCGGGGCTGATGCGCATGAAGAGGTCGAGGTCGAGGGTGTTGTGGTGCGTGATGAAGGGGCGGGCGGCGGCGCCGCCGGGGATGGCCTGCATCATGGGAGTTTCGACTTCAATGAAGTTGCGGTCGGCGAGGAAGGAGCGGATGGAGGTGACGACCTTCGAGCGGAAGAGGAAGGTGTCCATCGATTCGGGGTTGGCGAAGAGATCGACGTAACGCTGGCGATAGCGGAGTTCGGTATCGGAGAGGCCGTGGAATTTGTCCGGCGGGGGCAGGAGGGCCTTGGAGAGGAGGCCGAAGGCGCTCGCCCAGATGGTGACTTCGCCGGTTTTGGTGTGGCCGACCTTGCCTTCGAACCAGGCGATGTCGGCGAGTTCGAGGAGTTTGGCTTTGGACCAGGTGGTGCCGCTGCCGTCGGGGTCGACGAAGGCGCCTTTGGAGAGGCCGATCTGGAGGTCGCCGGTGCAGTCGCGGATTTTGATGAAGATGAGTTTTCCGGTGTCGCGGAGGAGGACGATGCGTCCGGCGACTTTCGCGGGTTCGCCGCCATCGTGCGGGGTGACATCCACGCCCTTGTGGAGGGCACGTGCGGTGGCGAGGGGCATGAGGCCATCGGTGCGCTGGCCGAAGGGGTCGACGCCGAGGGCTTTCCATTTTTCGAGCCTGGCGACGCGGTCTTTGAACTGAGGATTTTCGGGAGCGGGCATAAGTGTTCCTGTATAGGTTGCCGTTGGGGTGGGCATTGTAACGGGAAGTGGGGTTGGAGGTGAACTGTGGGCGGGGATCGGGGGATGTTATGGGTTATGGGTTATGGGTTATGGGGTGTGATGGTCAGGGTTGGGTTGTGGGTTGCGTGGCGGGCTGAGTGGCCGGCTGGGTTTCGGCGGCGGGGGTGTTCATGCCGGCAGCGGCGTCCGGGGGGATGAGGCGGCCTTTGTAGTCGACGCGAAGCTGGTCGGTGTTGCGCAGGTATTGAAGGGTGGCGATCTGGAGCGAAGAGATGGCTTGGGCGAAGCGGTTTTGGGCGTCGACGAGGGCGTTCTCGGCGTCGAGGTAATCGCGGTTGTCGATCTTGCCGTTCTTGAATTGGATGCCGGCGAATTCGCGGCGTTTTTCGGCCAAGTCGATGTTGGATTTCTGCAGGGCGAGGATGTAGAGCTGCAGGCGCACCTGACGGATGGCGGCGCGGACATCGACGGCGACCTGGTCCTGCGTCTGTTCGACGTTGCGCTTGGCCTGTTCGAGATTGATCAGCGAGACGCGGTAGGCGTTGCGTTCGGCGACGCGATCGAGGGGCCAGTCGACCACGACGCCGGCGGAATAATCGCCGTAGCGGGCGTCGGCGCCGATGGATTTGGTGCTGGGGTTGGAATTGAGATCGGCGCGGGCGGTGAGGTTGACGTCCGGGAGGAGGTTGTTGGAGGCGATCTTGATGCCGCGGCGGGCGTCGTCGACGCGGTCGCGGGTGGTCTGGAGATCGAGGCGCAGGCGATCGGCGATGGCGACGGCGGCGGCATCGGAGATCTGCGGCGGCTTGATTTTCAGATACTGGGGTGCCAGATCGAGCGACTGCTCAGCGGGCATGCCGATGACGATTTTGAAGGAATCGACGGCGAGTTCGTATTGCTCGATGGCGTTGGTGAGATCGTTGCGGGCCTGGAATTCCGATTGTTTGGCGCGCTGCACGTCGAGCAGGCTGATGCGGGGCCGGCCGGCTTTGAAGAGGGCCTCGGTGCGTTCGGTGATGAAAATGTAGGAGCGGACGCTGCGAAAGCGGTTGAGGACCTGCACGCGCTGGTTGATCAGGTTGAAATAGGTATTGGCGACGGTGACGAGGTAGCTGCGGCGAAAGCGTTCGAAACTGCGAACCTGGTAGACGAGGTCGCGTTCGGCCTGGATGAGATTTTCCTGGGCGACCATGCCGGCGCCGCGGAGGAGGGGGATGTTGGCCTGGAGGGCCAGGTCGGCGCTGGTGGAAGTGGCGACGTTTGATTTGAGTTGCTGGACGGATTGGGCGAGGGCGGTGGCGACAATTTCTCCGCCGTAGGGAAGTTTTTGTTTGACGCCGACGGTTTGGGCGGCGTTGAAGGCGGCGTTGTAGTCGGAGGCTTCACCGGCGCCGGCGATGCCGGCGGAGGTTTGCGCGAAAAGCCGCGGTTCGAACTGGTGGCGTTCCAGGGCCACGTTGAGCGCGACGATGTAGAGGTCTTCCTTCTGCGAGATGTAGTCCCGCGAGTGCGCGAGGGCGTAGTTGAAGCAGTCATCAAGGGTGAAGATCAGCCGGGTTTTACCGGGGGAGACGGGACGGGGAAACGCGGGCAGATCGGGGGTGTTCATCAGATTGATCGCGGCGGGGCCGCCCATGGAATCGAGCAGGCGGGAGAGCGGATCGGAGGGCGTCGCGGGTTGGGTGGAGGATTGGGTTGCGGGCTGCGAGGCGGCGGGTGCGCCGGGCGGCAGCGGGAGTTCGCGGACGGAAGTGATGGCATTATCCGTGTGAGGGACGAGGCCGTAGGCTTCGGGGGTGATGGCTGAAGGGAGGGATTCGTGCGAGAGTGCGGTATCGGAAAGCTCGCCGAGGCTTTGACGCTGGCGTTTCGATTCGAGGCCGTAGGCGGTGCGGTCGGCAGAATCGGCGAAGGGGGATTCACAGGCGCTGAGGGAGAGGCCCAGGAGGAGCGCGGGCAGGCAATAGCGAATGATGAAGGTCGAACGGCGAAACAACGGGGACTCCGATGGATGAATGCGGCAGATACGCAAAACGTGAATCGTACGGGTTTCTTGCGGAGGGACCAAGGGGTGGGTGATTTTTGATACGGAAGGCACGGAGGGATTAGTGCGGCATAGCTGCAACCAAAACACGAAGTCACGAATACACGAAGGACCACGAAGCCGACGAGAATTAACCGCAGATAAACGCCGATGAACGCGGATGTTGGGAATGGGGTGCGGAAAATCTTTGTGAGATGAGAAGAAATGAAAGGATTGTGGCACAGAGAGGGGTGATGATGGGCGTGTCGAGGACGAAAGTATATTAGCCACAAATGGACACGAATGAACACAAATGTGGGGGAAATAGGGATGAGGAAGCAGTAATGAGGTGCGTCCCCTTTATACCACGCCAAACTATTCTGCTTTGCTGCTCTGCACGGCACTCGATTTGGAGACCTCTTCGATTGCTGTCGTCGGCTCGATCAATTCAAGAATCAGGATGTACTGACTGTATTGAAACAACGCAAATCCACAACCTAATGCTCCTAAGAGACCAGCGATGCTGCCTCTTAAATCGCCTATGAAGAAAGAGATTAGCGAGAGGAGGAGAGGCATAATGAATGCCAATTTGAGCAGCCACATAAACGGCCGGATGAAGCTGACGGTTTTCCGGAGTCGGTCGAGTGTTTGCTGTCTGGTGTATTTGGTGGCCATATTTTCAACCTTCCTGTAAGTATTTTTTCTAATGCCTTGGGAAAATCTGCGAGGCGACAGTATCCAATGGTAGCACCGCCCGACCCATTTTACCTCCGCTCCATCGCCCACCCTCCCACGCAGAGCAGCAGAAGAACGTTGAAGAAACTGCGGATGATCCAACTTCGACGCATCGCCACATGGTACTGGGAAAGATTCCCATAAGAAATCGCCGCCACCAATCCCGAATAGCACAAATACCGGGACCGCAGTGAATACCTGCAAGCGGCACCGCGGATAGGAGAGAGACATGCCAATGTTTGAAAAGCCGTCTGCCAATGCAGATGTGAAAACGAGTACCCCTGAGACTCAGCCCGTAGAGGCGAATGAGTGTGCAACGGAACAAGTGGGCAAGACGTGAATCGTACGGGTTTCTTGCGGAAGTCCCAAGGGGTTAGCGGGTTTCCGGTTGGGAGGTTGCTTCCGTTGTGGTGTCTTCATCAGTCACGCCATCATCTTCGTCCTTCTCTTCGTACCAGCACGACTTGATACAATCCCAGCTGTCAGCCCACGTCATCGCTCGCCGATCCCAATTATGCCGGGTGAAGGACGACTTCCCGTATATCCACTCATGGCTGGTTCGGTGAAGCCAATAGAGGGGATAGTAGCCGACGAAAAGAATTGATTCGCACTTCGAGTTTTCCGTGTACACGCAGAAGGACATGTTGGCAGCGGGATGGCGATATCGCCAGAAATAGGCGTAGGAACCCACGTACAGCGTCAGAACTATTGCGAGAATTCCCAGGCGCTTGGCCCATCGACGCCAGGGGAAACGGTGCGGGCCTTGGCGGTAAGGAAGCACGGGAGCGGTTGGCTGAAGATTCGGCAAGACACATTTTCCAAAAACGGAGTGCGGGCGGTTGAAAGCAGTAATGAGGTGCGTCCCCTTCGTCCCCCTTAATTCATTTGTCTGTCGCGAGCGATAGTTCGAAGTGCGGTTGCGGCTTCGAACTGGACCCATGGTTCAGGATCGGCCAGAAGCTTTCGTAACGGGACTACGGCATTGGTTGCCTTCGCACCAATTTTGGCGAGGCCCCGCGCGGCATAGGCGCGAATTCCGCGGTCCTGGTTTTCCAACAGCGCGATAAGGATCGGAACGAGCGACTCGTTCAGCGAATCCATTTCACTGAGACAGCGGGAGGCCATGGATTGCTGCTGCGGCGAGCCCTGAAGTTTTTCCAAAAGAAACGGGATCGCAGTCTGACCGAACGCAACAAGAGTTTCTTGCGCATCGCTGCGATATTCCAGCGCTTCGGCAAACAGCTCTGGAAAGGCACCAGCGGCGTCAGGGCCGATACTGAGAAGCGCCGCAAAAACATCCCTCTCTGCGCGATGGGCCTTGAGATCCTCGATCAAGGCCGGGACGGCATCTTTGGCGGCAGGCCCCATGTGCTTAAGCGCCCACCACGCGCCCATACTGCCATTGGCGCATTTGTTTCCGGGATCCCACCGCATCTTGATCAAGCGTGGAACGGCATCTTTAGCGGCCATCCCGTATGCCGCCAGGGAATGGGCGGCGTTTTCCTGGACGAGGGCGTCAGAACTATCGAGAGCGGCGATTAAGGCAGGAATGACTTGAGGATCATTGGATTTGATCATGCCTAGTGCCGCGGCAGCATAGTATGAAGCATTACGCTCAGAAGTGGATTTCAGGGCTTTCAGTAGCGCGGGAGTTGCGGATGCGGCCGCTGGTCCAAGATTTCCTATAGCGATGACGGCCCCCGCATGCTGGTTGTCGTCTGGGGATGCGAGCAGTTTAAGAAAAATGGGCAAGAACTGATCTTCGACGTGGAACTTCACGGCAAATTCAGCGGCGGCATTGGGGCCGGCATGATTGGGTGTATTTTCTGCGAACGCAAGGAATTCCGGAAGCGCCGGCTTGGCCAGGTCTCCTAACGCCAGAAGTGAATCGGCGGCTTGAGAGTCGCCGCGAGCGACTTCGGGTGCGAGAATGCGGGCAACTTCCTCCTGGCGGTTTGTAGCAAATGCGAGACCGAGGAGAGCGGGTTCAAGACGTTCGGGATCACGTTTTTGCACGATCTCGAGCAGTCCATCGATGGCACCGATCTTGGCGAGCGTTTCGGCGGAAAGCTGCGCGCAGAAATCTTTGCCGAAGAGTGCCGCGGTCAATTCGGGAACCGCCTCGAGAGCAGGCGGACTGATAAGGGCGAGCGCTCTTGCGGCAGTACAGCGACATTCGTCATTGCCAGTACTCAACGCTTGGCGCAGCGCGGGAACCGCGACAGGATCACCGATTTTGCCAAGAATATTGAGAGCGTGCGCGAGTTGATCGGGGGCCGTCAGTTTGGCGATGATGGGTGCGGCGGCATGAGCCTTATGCGCGATAGCGGGTTGGCCCATTATTTGAGCCACATCAATTGAGTTAGGGCCGTGACGCATTCCCTGCTGCGCCCCGTGAGCGAAGCATTCCGCCATCACGACGGCCACGGGATCATCCATATATCCCATACGGGCCAATGAACAAGCGGCGGCATAACGGACAGCGGGATCGGAATCGTCAACAGCTTTTTTGAGATCCTCACGTATGTCATCAGCGATAATGGAATTGACGGGATCGCCAAGAGAATCGGCTGCGGCGAGACGAACGGATGGATCTTTGTCGGTTAACTGCATTCGCTTCTGATCGGCATAGTTCTGCAACCATGGGTCTTCATGGGCGAAGATGGGAATCGACGGGTGGTAGTGGGATCGGGACGGAGGGTACGTGATGAAAGCGATGGCTGCGATCACCAGTGCAAGGGCGACGAAAATTTTGAGCAGTAAGGCGCGATGAGTGGCTTGGTGCTTGGCGATAGGCATCGGATGTTCCCTTCGGTTGCAGAGTCTGATTGAATAGCGGCATCTTAATGCAGCGCGGAATGGCTGTCATTCGATGGAGATTTGCGCCTTTGGATTCGAGAGCTTTACACGCATGGCTGACGCCCCCCCAGGGGCCCCTGCCCCGTGAGCCATGGCACGGAGAGTGCAGAGAACGAGGACGGTTTCTTGAATATAGGGGCGGTGATGGGAATGGGGTTTTGGTTTGCAGGGTCCTGGCGCGAACATGCTCTTCCCGCGAACTGCGCGGGAAGAGCATGGCACCCGAGAATCGGTCATGAGATCAGGTCGGGCAGGGTTTGGCGTCCCAGATGTCGCGGGCGTATTCGAGGATGGTGCGGTCGCTGGAGAATTTGCCGGAGCTGGCGACGTTGAGGATGGTTTTGCGGATCCAGTCGTCGGGTTTCTGGTAGAGCTGGCCGACGCGGGTGTGGGTCTGGGCATAGGCGGTGAGGTCGGCGAGGTGCATGTAGAAATCGCCGCGGTTGAGGAGCGTATCGCGCAGGGGTTCGAAGATGCCGGGCTCGAGGGGGTTGAAATGATTGGAGAGGATCAGGTCGAGGGCGTTGCGGGTTTCGGGTTCGTGGTTGTAGTGCCACCAGGGGCTGTACCAGCCGCGGGCGGAGGCGACCTGATCGGCGGTGAGGCCGAAGAGGAAGAAGTTTTCTTCGCCGGCTTCCTCGGCCATTTCGATGGTGGCACCGTCGCGGGTGCCGATGGTCAGGGCGCCGTTCATCATGAATTTCATGTTGCTGGTGCCGCTGGCTTCATAACCGGCGGTGGAGATTTGTTCGGAGACGTCGGCGGCGGGGATGAGGCGTTCGGCGAGGGCGACGTTGTAGTCGGGCAGGAAGTAGACCCGGAGGCGGTTGCGGACGGAGGCGTCTTCTTCAATGGTGGCGGCCACGGCATTGATGAGTTTGATGATGAGCTTGGCGAGGGTGTAGGCGGGGGCGGCCTTGCCGGCGAAGAAGAAGGCGCGCGGGGGAACGTCGAGCTTGGGATTTTCGCGCAGCCGGGAGTAGAGCATCACGACGTGGAGGATATTGAGCAGTTGGCGTTTGTACTCGTGGATGCGTTTGACCTGGCAGTCGAAGAGAAAATCAGGATCGACGCGGAAATCGGTATTTTTCGCGAGCCAGTCGGCGAAGCGCGTCTTGGCCTGGCGTTTGGCTTTGCCGAAGGACTGGCGGAAGGCGGCATCATTCGCCAGGGGGGCGATTTGTTTGAGCTGCGGGAGGTCGGTGATCCAGCCGTCGCCGATGGACTCGGTGATGAGTTTGGAGAGATCGGGGTTGGCCATGAGGAGCCAGCGGCGGGGCGTGACGCCGTTGGTCTTGTTGCCGAAGCGATAGGGGAACATCTCGGCGAACTCGGACATGAGGCTGGTGCGGAGCAGGCGGGAGTGGATTTCGGCCACGCCGTTGGTGGAATGGCTGCCGACGACGGCGAGGTAGGCCATGCGTACTTTTTTGTTTTGCGGACCGCCATCTTCGGCGATGAGGCTCATGCGGCGGGCGCGGGCGTCATCGTTGGGATGCTGGGCGGCGACATCTTTCAGGAAGAGGCGGTTGATCTCGTAAATGATTTCGAGATGGCGCGGGATGAGGGTTTCGAAATAGCGTACGGGCCAGGTTTCGAGGGCCTCGGGCAGGAGGGTGTGATTGGTGTAGGCGAGGGTGCGGCGGGTGAGATCCCAGGCCTCTTCCCAGCCGAGCTTGGCATCGTCGAGCAAGATGCGCATGAGTTCGGCGACGGCCAGAGCCGGGTGGGTGTCATTGAGCTGAATGGCGACTTTGTCGGGGAGCGTCTTCCATTCGTTGCCGCGGCGGCGGAAACGGGCGGTGATGTCGGCCAATGATGCGGCGACGAGGAAGTATTCCTGCAGGAAGCGCAGGCCCTGGCCGACGGCGGTGGAATCATCGGGATAGAGCACGCGGGTGAGCGCTTCGGCGGCGACTTTTTCGTGGACGGCTCCGACGATATCGCCGCCGCTGAATTCCTTGAGATCGAACCCGCGCGACGCGGCGGCGGACCAGAGGCGGAGGGTGTTGACCGTCTTGCCGCCGTAGCCGATGACGGGGCGGTCCCACGGAATCGCCATCAGGCGGGACGGGAGATTGCGGACGGTATGCATGACGCCGTGCTGGAGTTCAAACGAGCAGCTGAGGTTGACCTGCACGGAGCTATCGGGGCGGATGACTTCCCAGGGGTCGGGGCGGCGGAGCCAGTTGTCGGGCTCGGCCATCTGGTAGCCGTTGACGATGTACTGTTTGAACATGCCGAACTCGTAGCGCAGGCCGTAGCCGATGGCGGGGATTTGAAGGGTGGCGAGGGAGTCGATGAAGCAGGCGGCGAGACGACCGAGGCCGCCGTTGCCGAGGCCGGCGTCGGGCTCCTGTTCGGCGATGGTCGTCCAGTCGAGCTTCTTCTCGGCCATGGCTTTCTGAACGATTGGTTCGGCGTGGAGGTTGACGATGTTGTTGACCATCGAACGGCCGATGAGGAATTCCATCGAGAGGTAGTAGACCTGTTTAGGGTTTTTCTGGTCGTAGGCCTTTTCGGTATCGATCCAGTGGGGGGTGAGCATGTCGCGAAGGGCGCGGGAAAGGGCCCAGAAATGGGAACGCGAGGTGGCGATATTGGGGGGCTGAACGTGGTCGAAAATCAGGTGGCGTTCGAAGGAGGCGTTGGGATCGCCGGCGAATTTCAGGGAGCCGTCGTGAATGTGTTTGGGTGTGGTGGGCATGGGGCCTCCCGAGGGTGATGGAGAAAAAATCGTGCGGCTTCGGAAATAGAAGCCGAATTATGATCATCGGATTTTGCGGCGGGAGGGCAATTGCAATTTCAGTGGGTGGGATAATGTGGACGGCGGCGTCAAGATGGTGAGGGGGGCAGGCGCGTGAGATCGATGGTGAGGAGCGGCTGGGCGGCGGTCGGATGGTCGAGGGCTTCGAGGAGATGCGAGATAGCTTGGCGCTGTGTGCGGAACATGAAATGGGTGGCATATTCGGCGGCGGGAATCCAGCGGAAGGCGTCGTGCTCTTCATTCAGGACAATCATGTCCGAAGGATCGACTTCGACGGCGAAGACGGGCATGGTGATGATCTGATTATGCATCGCCATGTAGAACATTTCGATGTATTCCACCTGGAACATGCGGCGGGGGACGAGGTGGGTTTCTTCCTTGAGTTCGCGGAGGGCGGCCTGGATGGCGGTTTCGTTGGCTTCGGTGCCGCCGTAGACGGTTTGCCAGGAGTGCTGGTATTCGCCGGTTTTGCTGGAGCGGTGGATCTGGAGGAGTTCGCGGACGCCGTGGAGGTGGCGGTAGACGTAGACGGCGATACCTTCGGGGCGGGAGTAGGGCATGGGATCTCCTGCATGAGCCGCAAACACGTACTGACCTACACTGACACTTGAGTCTAGGCCTAATTTGAGCGCTTGGCGAAGCGGTCGTCGTGGGTTTGGAGGAGGGCGAGTTCGCCGGCGTACCAGTCGGACCAGGCGTCGCGCGCGGCGAGGTTTCCCAGTGCCGACAGGACGGCTTCTTCGATCACGGGGATTGTGAAGAGGACGCAGCCTTTGCCGAGGTTATGGCGCCAGAGGATGGGAAATCCGGTGGAATCGGCGGCCAGCGGTTCAGCGCCGCTGGGAGAAATATCCATGCGCGCATTTTCGGGTGTGTGATGGGAGGCGAAGTTCCACGAACGCCCGAAGGCCTCCACGGTGGCATTCTGCGGGAGGCGGAAGTCGGCGGGAGAGGCCCCCAGGAGTTTGACCATATCGTTGCCCCATTCGCTCCAGCGTGGGCCGTGCCAGATGAGTTTTCCGCCAGCGCGGACCCAGTCCGTCAGCATCACGACTTCGTCGGCATCGAGGTGCGCGCCGGTAATGATGAGTACTTGAAGGTGCGGAGGGAGCGGAACTACGCCGCGGACGACGCTGGGGTTGCGGCCAGTGCGGACGAGGAGGTGATAGGCGCAGAGCATGCGATTGTGAAGCGTTTGCGGCGAATTGTGGGTGTGCCCGGGATCTTCCTGCTGGTGGTAGTGGCGCGGCCAGTAGAGTGCGATCTCGGAGCGGCGGTCGGGAAGCGGCCGGGTTTGCACGTCGCGGGCGAATTCGAGGAAGAATTCGAGGCCGGGTTTGACGCGGTCCTGGGCGTCGACGAGGCCGAGGCGGGATTCCATGCCGGCGCGGACGTAGTTGTAGGCGCGCGACTTGACGTCGCGGAGGCACCACCAGAGGAAGCCATTGGCGCCGGCGTTCCATCCTGCCGGGAGCACGGAACGCAGGTAGGCATCCTGCGGGGCTGCAGCGCCGGTGATGAGCGTGGCGAATTCCTGGACCATGACCGGACCGTTTATGCGGGCGGCCTTGATGGCGTAGGGAAAGAACGCTTGCGCGAAGGGATCGCGTAAGCCGTCGAAGCGCAGTCCCTGCCAATACGGAATGGGGTAGGGATGCACGCTGAGGAAATCAGCGCCGAGGTCGTTGTCGTAGCGCCAGGCAGTTTCCCCGACGAGAGGCCCGGGGCTGGTGCCCGGGACAAATAGTGCGCGCGGGATTTCTGCGAGAACCGCGGTCTTTACGGCGTGGGTCCAGGTGCGAAGTTCTGCGAGGGTGAGCGATTTGCTGTCGGGAAGGCCTTCCATTTCATTGCCGTAGTCGAACCCGGCGAGATGTTCCTGGAAGGGTGCGAGGGCCTGGGCCACACGGCGGGCAAAGGATTGGGAACGCTCGAGCATGAAGGGGTCAGTGAAGAGATTGCGGTTCTGTTTCCACGCGGGCCAGAAGACGCCGCCGCTCATGCTGCCGACGAAGAGGGAGGGCTGCACGAGCAGATGGCGCTGGACGATCCAACCCATGAATTGATCGAGGTGTTTGAAGGCCTCGGGGTTGTAGAGGCCGGGTTCGGGTTCGAAATCCTGCCAACGGAGGAAGAAACGGATGCAATTGAGGCCGAGGCTGGCGACGAGGTCGATATCGTGTTGGATCTCGTCGGGATTCCAGCGGGCCCACATGTCGACACCGGTGGAGGCGGGCCAGTAGTTGACGCCAACGGGCACGATACGTTGCGTGCCGCGGATGAAGTAACCATCGGCATCCAGGCGAAGAACACTGTCCATCGTTAACGATCTCCAGGGCGTGTCAAAACACACGGCGCGGCGGCGGCAGCACCATCGCTGACTGCGATGGTCGAGGCATCTGATGCGCGGAGGGCATTCTCATATTGAATCAACGGCGAAGCAACTTCGCAGAAGGGTGAGAGGCGGGGGATGCACCAGAGACGCTCAGGTGCGGCGGCTGAAGCGGTTGCCGGGGTTGCGGGAGACGATGCCGCGGATTTGGAGGATGGTGAGTTCGGCCATGAGAACAGAGGCGGGCATGGCGGTGAGTTCGACGAGGTCGTCGATGGAGACGGATTGGCCGTCGAGAGCGGCGAGGATGCGTTGCTGGGGGCCGGTGAAGGTTTGGGGTTCGGCGTGTGGAGGTGGGGATGGTGCGGGGGTGTTTCGGTCAAAGAGCGATGGGGCGTCGTTGCGGCATGCTCCTGATGGGGCCCCTGCCCCATCAGGAGCATGGCACCCGGTATGGTTCACGTTTCTTGCGCCGTCAGGAGCGGCGGTTTGGATGTTGGTGAGGGCGCGGCCGACGTCGCCGAGGGCGGCGAGGATGTCTTCGAGGTTTTCGACGAGGTGGGCGGAGGCGTTTTTGATGAGGTGATGCGTGCCGGCGGAGGCGGGGGAATCGACGCGACCGGGGAGGGCGAAGACTTCGCGGCCGTAGTCGTCGGCGGCGAGGCGAGCGGTGATGAGACTGCCGCTGCGGAGGTTGGCTTCGACGACGAGGATGCCGAGCGACATGCCGGCGATGATGCGGTTTCGAGGTGGAAAATTTTCCTTCACCGGTGGGGCGTCGAGGGGCAGTTCGCTGAGGATCGCGCCGCCTTCGGCGACGATGCGATCGTAGAGGCCGGCGTTTTCCGGCGGGTAGGTATTTAAAAGGCCGCAGCCTTGGATGACGATGGTGCGGCCCTTGGCGCGGAGGGCGCCTTCGTGGGCGGCGGTGTCGATTCCGCGGGCGCCGCCGGAGATGACGGTGAATCCGCCGGTGGCCAGGAGTGTGCCGAAACGTGCGGATTGTTCGCGGCCGTAGAGGGTGCATTGCCGGGCGCCGACGATGCCGATGGCGAGGTTGTCTTGGGGCAGCAACTGGCCGCGGAGGAAGAGGGTGATGGGCGGATCGGGAATGGGTTTGAGGCCGGCGGGCCAGCGGGGGTCGTCGGCACAGAGGATTTCGAAGCCGTGGGCGCGGGCGGCGTCGAGCTCGCGGCGTGCATCATCGAGAGTAGCTGCGGCGGAGAAGGCGTTGGCGCGCATCGTGCCAATACCTTCAACGGCGGCCAGCCGCGGAGGACGTGCGGCGAGCACGGCTTCCGGAGAACCGAGCGCGGCGACGACACGTTTGACCAGAACGGGCCCGATGTTGGGCACGTGCGAAAGGCGGAGCCAGGCGAGAAGTTTTTCGTCGGGGATGGAGGATGGTGTGTGTTCCATGGTGTAGTACTCCAGAGGCTGGGGACTCAACGAAGCGAGGCGATGGCCTCGCGTACGGGGGCATCGGGGACGTAGTCGACCACTTCGGCGCGGCCGATCTTGGTCGGCAGCACGAAGCGTAATTTACCGCCGCGGACTTTTTTGTCGGTGAACATGGCGTCGAAGGTTTTTTGGACATCGAGCTGCGGGCAACGCGTGGGCAGGCCGACTTTGGCGATCAGGGAGATCAGTTGATCCTGCTGCGGCTGGGAGAATTTGCCCAGTGCCATGGCCAATCGCCCGGCGGCGACCATGCCTAGTGCCACCGCTTCGCCATGCTGGATGACGCCGTATTCCATGACGTTTTCGATGGCGTGGCCGAAGGTGTGGCCGAGATTGAGCAGGGCCCGCACGCTTTTTTCGAAGGGATCTTCCTGCACGATGGCGGCTTTGATCGCGACGTTGCGGGCGACGAGATCGGTCATGGTTGGGCCGTCGAGTGCGGCAATTTTCTCGGCATTTTGATCGATAAATGCAAACAGCGATGCGTCGCGGATCACGCCATGCTTGATGCACTCGGCGAGTCCGCAGCGGATTTCGCGCGGTGGCAATGTGCGGAAGGTCTCGGTATCGGTGATGACCATCCGCGGTTGATGAAAGGCACCGATGAGATTTTTTCCGGCGGAATGATCGACGCCGACCTTGCCGCCGACGGACGCATCGACGGCCGCAAGCAGGGTGGTTGGCACCTGGATGAACGGCGTGCCGCGGAGGAGCGAGGCGGAGACGAAGCCGCCGAGGTCGCCTACTACTCCCCCACCGAGGGCGATGATGGGCGTGGAGCGTTCCACTTTGGCGCTTAGGAAGGTATCCCATGCGCCGGCCACGGTCTGCACGGTCTTGTGGGCCTCACCGGCGGGAATGATATGCGCGATCACGCGGTAGCCTGCGCCCGTGAGTTGCGACTTGGCACGTTCGAGGTAATGCGGCGCGACGTTGGAATCGGTGACGATGCCGCAGGAAACTGCAGGGGCAACGGATTTCACCAGCGTGCCGAGCTGATCGAGCAGCGCCGGGCCGATGTGGATGTCGTAGGCAGGTGCGGGAAGCGATGGAAGTTGGACGTGAATGGTCGTCATGGTTGCGATTGTAGTAAAAGCGGGCCGGTTCGCCACTGAATGGCGGTTGGGATTGCTCAGATGTAGTCGGCCATGTGGAAGACCCAGGGGGTCCAGGGGAAGGCGTGGGAGAGGCGGGCGAAGTCGCGGTCGGGGGAGTCGGAGGCCAGGAGGGTGCCGTCCTGGACGGCGGCGGAGACTTCGACGCGATTGAGCAGGAGGCGGGTGATGGTCCGGGCGTCGGCCTGCACGCGGATGGCCTGGCCGGTGGGGGAACCCACGCGCAGGGTCAGATCCACCTCGCCGGCGGCGGAGAGTTGGACGTTCAGGCCGGCGATTTCCGGGGGGAGCCTTTCGGCCAGGGCGTCGAGATAGCGCTGGGGATGCAGCCATTTGGCGGCCATGATGTAGCCCCAGCGGTCCACGAAGCCGGTGCGTGCCAGGTGGCCGCGATAGGGATCGTGGACGCTGATCACGGCGCGTACCTGCCGGACTTGTTTGCTCCAGGCGAGTTGGCTTGCGGTTTGGATAAGTTCCTGCGCCACCGCGGTATCCCACTGGCGCGTGGCCAGCTCGAGGATGTCCATGCGGGGGCGTTTGGAATGCCAGCCGCTCCAGCCGACGACGGCGTAACCCATCAACGTGGCGTTGGGCGCTGCGGTGCTTTCCATGCCGGCATCGCTCCAGAGGCCGATCACCTGGAACTGATAGTGCTCGCGGTAAAAATGATTCGACAGCGCGGGCTGCCAGAAGGTGACATCACGCGTCACTGCCCCACCGCTGTTGGCATAGACTTCGCGGTAGACGGCGAGCATTTGTTCCTGCCAGCGCGGCAGGTCCGCGACGGAACATACCTGCACGTGATAGCGCGATCCCCCCCCTGCCGGCGGCTGCTCCATATCGAGATAGAGGCAGCGAATGTTGAGCACATCGTGAAAACCGGTCTGGGCGTACCAGCGGGCGGCGAGGCTGGGCTCGTCGCGGCGGACGACGAGCAGTGCATCGAGTTCGGGCAGCAGCTCCGGCCAGTCGCCGGCGGTGCTGCGCGTCTGACGCCGCAGACCCATGCGGCTGGCAAATTGATTGGAGGAAATCCATCCGGCGTTGATCGAGCGGCCCGGAGCGATCTGGACGCGGCGCTGGCTGATGGGCATCACTGCGGTGGGGCTGCTGGTGGCATCGGACCGGCCGAGCAGGAGGGCCGTCATGCGATCCTGCCGCCATGTTTCCACGCTGCGGGAAGTTCCGCCGGCCTGCGCCAGATGCGTCAGGACGTGCGGCAACTGCTCATCAGAAATACGGTAGAGGCGCTGGCTCATGGGGGTATTAGAGCCGCGCGATCACATCTCGTCGAGTACTTCGATGCCGAGGAGATCGTGCAGGCCGATGCGGAGCACGGTGGCGACCATGTCGCACAGCAGCAGGCGGCTCATTTTCACATCTTCGCTGGGCGCTTTGAGCACCGAACAATTCTCGAAGAACCGCGAAAATGCGCCGGCGAGTTCGTACAAATACGTGCAGAGGTAATGCGGTTTGAGGTCCCGGGCGACACTCTCGACGACGCTGCCGAAGACGAGCAGTTTCTTGGCAAGGGCTTGTTCTTCGGGATGGTCGAGCTGCAATTTCGGCTTGGAGGCACGCACCTGGCCGGGCGTGATTCCGCCGCGGCGATAGATCGACTGGATGCGGGTGTACGCCATCTGCAGGTATGGCCCGGTGTTGCCTTCAAGGGAGAGCATGCGGTCCCAGGCGAAGATGTAATCCGTGATGCGATCGTTCCGGAGATCGGCATATTTCACGGCGCCGATGCCGACGGTCCGGTTCACGATCGCGCGTTTTTCGGCGGGCAATTCCGCGCCGCGCTCGGCCTTTACGTTGCCGGCACGTTCGATGGCTTCGGCGAGTAAATCCTTGAGTTTCACGGTATCGCCGCTGCGGGTTTTGAAGGGGCGGCCATCCTCGCCGAGGATCGATCCGAAGGGGGCGTGTTCGAGTGATACGGGGCCTTCGGTCGCCGGGTTGTGATCCCACTGTGCAGCGCGAAACACGTCGAAGACCATCGCAAAATGCTGGCTTTGGCGGGCATCAGTCAAATAGATCACGCGGTCGGCATGCCAGTCTTTATTGAGCGGCAGTTGCTCTGCGGGCGTGGTCTTGTTTTCCTGGACGCGGAAGTAGAGCGCGGCAAGATCGGTCGCGGAGTAGGGGAAGCCGCCATCGCGTTTCTGCAGCATCACCGGGACGGGGCGTTTGTCCTTGCCGACGTAACCGGGGAGAAAGACGCAGAAGGCGCCGCCGGAAATAGCCGCGAAAGGCTTGGTGATTTCCTTCGGCTCAGACGCCTCGTCGGCGCGGCGGACGTTGTCCTGCGTTTCGGGAAGATCGCCGTTCTTCTGGGGTGGGCTGTGATCGTACGGCTCATCAAAGGTGTCATCCGACGTGCCGGAATGCGCCGAGATCGTCGTGCCCTCGCCGCCGAATTCCAGCGTGCTTTTCACGCGTTCGACGATCCGCGGCAGGCGCGGGCCGAAGAACGATTCGCCGCGCTCGTGTGCGTCGGTCAGGGTCACGTTCAGCAACTTGTAGACTTCCGTGTAATGCTTGTGGGTCTCGACCCGCATGCGATTCCAAATGGTTACGGCTTCCGTCGCGCCGGATTGCAGCTCGACGACCGTCTTGCGCGCCTGCTCGGCAAATGCAGGATCGATCTTGAACTTGGCGGTCGCTTCCTTGTAGTAGCGGTCGAGGTCTTCGATCGTCAGCGGCTGATCGGCCAGGCCGGCGGTTCGCAGATAATGGATGAGCATGCCGAACTGGGTGCCGAAGTCGCCGATGTGATTTTGCCGAATGACGGTGTGGCCGAGGAATTCGAACACGCGGGCCAGTGTGTCGCCGATGATCGTGCTGCGGAGGTGGCCGACGTGCATCTGCTTGGCGACGTTGGGGCCGGAGTAATCGATCAGAACGGTCTGCGGATGCTCGGATTCATCGACGCCGGCGCGGGAGGAGACGGCATCGCCAAACGCATCGGACAGCGCCTTGGCGAGAAATTCCTTCTTGAGCCGCAGGTTGATAAAGCCCGGACCGGCGATCGTGGGTGGTTCGCATACGTCGTCGAGGGTGAGCTGCGCGACGATCTGCTCGGCCACCTTACGGGGCGACTGGCCGACCTTTTTGGTCAGCGACATCGCCACGTTGCTCTGGTAATCCGCGTGCTTGGGATCGGCAGCCTTGATCATCGGATCGGTGATGTACTCGGCCCCGAAGGCCTTGCCGATGGCTTCCGAAAACTGATCCTTGAGAATCTCGTCGATGGTTTTCACGATTTGGGCACCTGCTGGCGGATGATGAAAAAAAGGCGGGCTGTAGCCCGCCCTGACGTCTTATTGCTGATCAATGCCTCAATGGAGGCATCATTTCTTCTTCTTGGCGACCTTCTTCGCGGGTTTGGCGGTTTTCTTCTTCGCCGGAGCCTTCTTGGTTACGGGCTTCTTTTTGATAGTCGGCTTCTTTTTGGCAACCGGCTTCTTCGCTGCAGCTTTTTTCTTGGCGGCCGGTTTTTTCTTCGCGACAACCTTCTTCTTCGCAGGAGCCTTCTTCTTCACAGCAACTTTCTTCTTGGCGGCGGCCTTCTTCGCGGGCTTGCGAGCCTTCTTGCGACCGGCAATCTTGACCCCGGCTGTCTCTTCCAATTCCTCGTCCGTCGGCGTTACGGTCAACTGCTCAAGCTCATCGGCCTCTTCCTCTTCCCGCAGGAGCGTCGTCGGCATGACATTCTTGCCCCGGCGACGGCTCGGCGGAGCGACTTCGACATACTCAATCCCCGAGCCATGTTCGCCATCGTCCGGCAGTTCGGTCACGACAGATGCATCGGCCTCGGCCTCTTCGTCAATGTCGCCGTCACCTGCTCCGGACTCATCGTCTGCGCCCGGCTCGAACTCGACATCCTCATCGGTTCCCGCGGTGCGATCGAACGATTTCGTCCGGACGCGCTCGGTTTCCGTGGCCGGGGGCAGGCCCAGCGCGGCGCGCCAGTCTATCCGCGGGCAATCGCCCCAGAGCAGTTCCAGGTCGTAGAAGTCGCGGCTATCCGGATCGAACACATGCACGACTACATTCACGCAATCGAGCAGAATCCACCGGGCGGACTCATAGCCGCTCGAATGCCACGCCGCGAACCCCGAGGTTTTGCCCAGGTCCGAGACTTCGTCGATGACGGTTCGCATCTGGCGCGGCGAGGTGCCGGTGGCGATGATGAAGAACTCGGCCACGGGCGATTTGCCCCGCAGATCCATGAGCACTACGTTCTCACAGCGCGTGTTGGCGGCAAGTTCCGCGACAGCCAGCGCGAATTTCAGCGACGGATGCGTCTCGGCAACCGCGGCAGTCACATTATTTTCAGTCGTCGTAATGGCAAGCCCTCCGGGCAAAGAGTCCTGTTTCAATAGGTTCTATTCTATCGGGTATCGCGTGGAAAAGGGAACGGGTGGGAGATTTGGTCTGGTTGCCGGGTGGCCGGCTCCTATCGATGCAGCAACGCTTCGGCTGCCTTCACGCCCGCCAGATGGCCTGTCGAAAAGGCCAGTTGCAGGTTGTAACCGCCGCTGGGGCCCGTTAGATCGAGCACTTCACCCGTGATGTAGAGGCCTGGGACACGTTTGGATTCGTACGTGTGAGGATCGACTTCGGACAGGGTGACCCCGCCGGCGGTGACCATGGCCTCCTTGAACCCGCGCGTCGCGAAGATGGTGAACCGCGACACTTTCAGCCGCTCGATCAGGCGATGAATCTGTCCGGCGTTCAAGTCTGCGCAGATCTGCTCGGTGGAGATTTCCTCTAATTCGCAGAATTTTTCGGCCAGACGCTGCGGCAGCAGTTCGCCGAGCATTTTTCTTACGAGTTTTTTGCCCTGCTGTTGCTGCCAGTTTCGTAAGATGGCGGAGAGGTCCTCGTGGGTCTTCGCGCGAACAAAATCGACCCGCAATGTCACCGTCTCAAATTTTTCCAGCAGTTCCGCGACGATCTCCGAGGGATTGAGCACCGCAGGACCGCTCAAGCCGAAATGGGTGAAGAGCAGATCGTTAATGGTCGGCGTCGGCTTGCCCGTGGCCAATCGCGGCAACGGGCCCGGCGCTTCGATCCGCACTTCCACGCCTTCCACCGCCAGCCCCGGCAACTGCTTCGGCCACTCCTCCTTGCATAGGAGTGCGACGATCGCCGGTCGCGGCGTGACGACGGTATGCCCCAGACTCTCGGCCATTCGATAGCCATCGCCGGTGGTGCCCATCCGCTGATAGCTCATCCCCCCCACCGCCAGCAGTACGGCCCGCGAGGAGAATTCGCGGCCATCGGCCAGTGTGACGACGAAGTGCTGAGCGGCGGCGGCCGAGGTCTCGGTCCGTAGTGCCTTCACCTCAGTTCCCGGAAAAATATCCACGCCCAGCGCCCGCATTTGTTTTACCAGCGCATCGACAATCGATCGCGCCTGGTTTGAATTCGGATAAATTTTCCCATCATGTTCCTCATGGCTGGGCACGCCCTGGGCTGCGAACCATCCCCGCAGAGCTTCGTTATCCATGTGCTGGAGCGCTGGCGTGAGGAAGCGTCCGTTGCGCCCAAACTGCTCGATCAGGAATTCAACACTGCCGGCGTTGGTGAAATTGCACCGGCCGCCGCCGCACACCAGCACCTTGATGCCCGGCTGTACGTTCTTTTCAAAGATCGCGATTTTCAGTGGAGACTGCGACGGCGTATCCGCCGCCAGTTCCCGCGCCCGCTCCCCCGCTGCCACTGCCCCCATCATGCCGGCAGCACCGGCACCTAATATGATCAGATCGTAATCCATGCCTCGAAGATAGCCGCAATCTGCCGCGGACGCATCCGGTCAGAGCTTTTCGGCCGCCCATTTTCCGCCGAGGAAATCCGGGATCGGCTGCACCTGGCCGTCGCGGCCGATGCAGGCGATGGTGCTCTCGGCGCTGCAGAGGAGTTCGCGCGTGGCCACGTTGAAGATTTCATACGCATGATCGATCCGCACGTGCGTCTGTTTGATGATGCGCGTATGGAGTTCCAGCTCATCATCGTATTTCGCCGGCCGCTTGTAGTTGATGGTGATCTTCGTCACCACGAACAGCACCCCCCGCTCTTCCAGTTCGCGGTAACTGACGCCGGTCATGCGGAGCAACTCGGTGCGGCCCATTTCCAGAAACGGCAGAAACCGCGAATGATGCAGAAAACCCATCGGATCGCATTCCACGTAGCGCACGCGGAAGTTCAGCTTACATTCCTTGGGGTGAGGTGATTGAGCCATGTCCGCTCCGCGTTACGATGAAATGCCCGCCAGCCGCTCGCCCGGCTCATCGTAAAAAAGTTCGGCCAGCCGATCCGCATCCACCGTGTGACGGAATCTCTCGACGCCATCGACCAGCACTACCGGAATGTCGTTCTTGTATTTCTCGAGCAATTCCTGGTCCTGGGTGATGTCGAGAATCTCAATCACCGCCGGGGCCCGGCCAATGATGACGCGTTCGACCACCTGCTTGGCCACATCACACAAATGGCAGCCCGGTTTGCTCATGATCGTGATCTTATGCATGCGGTTCTCCCCTAAGAGTCAGTTTCCTCTTCAGAGTATAGCACCGTCCGCCGTGGGCGGAATGACCCAGGGCCCAATGACCAAGGACGCAAGTGCAATCTTCCTCACCAATCCTTGCGTCATTGGTCATTGGTCATTGCGTCATTGCGTCATCCAAACACCGCGCCCAGATACGCGATACTCTCCCGAGCGGCTTCCACTGGGCGGTCCGGATAGCTGTAGAGTTCCACCGTGAGGAAGCGATCGTAGGCGATTCGTTCGAGCGACGCTTTGATGGCGAGCCAATCCATCGTGCCCTGGCCGGGAATCAAGTGATAATGCTTGCGGCCGGGGATGTCCTCAATGTGACAATTCCAGATGCGATCGCCCAGCAGTTTGATGGTTGCGGGAATGTCTTCGCCCAGCACCACGCTGTGGCCGAGGTCGAGATTTGCCCCGAGCATTTTGCTGCCAACGCGGTCGATCAGTTCGCGCAGTTCGGTGGCCCATTCGATGAATAGGCCGGGCTCGCATTCGAAGCCGACCCGCACCTGCAGTTTTTCGGCGGTCTCGAGCACGGGCATCAGGTTCTCACGCAGCAGTTTGGCGGCCATCTCCGGGGCCACGGTGGGCAATGACTTGCCGCTGGTGATGCTGATGTTCTCTGCACCGATCGTCTTGGCGAACTGCAGGGTGTTCTGAATCATTTTGATGCGGTCGGTCCGCATCTTCGGCACCGGTGAAATCAGCGACGGCTCGAAGAAGGCCTCGGGCGGGGGATCGCGAAAATAGCCGAAGGTACAGTTCGCGTTGACATTGCTCACCTTCAACTTCAGCTTATCCAGCATCCGCCGGATCGATACCGCTTCGCCCTTGTCGAATTTTGCCGGATACCAGTGGGGCTTGTCGGCAAGAATTTCCACCCCCGCATAGCCGGCCGCGGCAATCTGTTCGAGCGCCTCATCGAGACTGTGCCGTGTGAATGCATTGGTCGAAAATGCCAGTTTCATCATGTCGCTCCGCCGCGCCGGGAAAAGGTCTTTGCGATGGGCGATTGTACCGTCGCTCCCGTTGCCACGCACGATCATGCACTCGCTGGACCCACAAAAAAAGGCTCGGACTGTCGTCCGAGCCTCATGAAGTTCTTCTTAATTTTTTTCTCGTTTCCGGCTTCTTCGCCGCTCATAGGGCCGCGAACTGCATTTCTTCGACTTTCAGCTCGCCTTCCGGAATCGCCACGTTGCCGTAGTCGTTCAGTCCGGCGGCGACCATGAGGCCGCGAACCGTCCGCACGTCGTAGGGCCCGTTGTTACCGAGCAGTTCCCAGAAGATGCTGCCGGCGCTGCGGGTTTCATCCAGCGGCGGAATAGCCTGCACGAAGGCCTGGATGCGTCCCTCGAAATTCTCGAACACGCCGCTCTTTTCGGCCCACGTGCATACCGGCAGAGAGAGCGTCGACCGTTCGTACACGGCCCCGCCGCGGGTGCCCAGGCGAATCAGCGTTTGGATGCCCGTGAGCACCTGGCGGTAATCGGCGACGTGTGCGGCGGGGAAGGGGTCGCTCGACAGCAGCGCCGCCGTCACTTTCTTGTTCTTGACCTTCTCGTGCAGTTCGCCCAGCGTGCAGATGTTGCCGCCGAAGTGGGCCATCATTTTTTCGGCGCCCTTGCGGTTCGGCGCCTTTTCGGCCTTGACGGTGTAAGTCACAGCGCCGGTCTGCGGATTCTTCAGCACGATATCCTGCCCGTCGATACGCACGGGGGTCATGGCGATCCAGGCCTGCGGATCGATGCTTCGCACGCACTTGATCTGCAGGAACATTTCTTCGGTAGAATCGAACGGCGACAGGATGCACGCCAGGCCACCGCCGGCCTTTACTGCGCCGCGCAGATCTTCATCGGCATGCAGAATTGCCGCATCCCATGAAATCTCGGTACTGCTGCCGAACTGCAGCCGCTCGGGCACGCGCAACCGATCTGCCGCATGCACGAATTCGAAGCCGTAACGCGTCTCGTCGCTGATCCACCACTTGTTGATGCCTTGGTTGAAGCGCGGTTTGATGCGGTAGATCCGTCCCTGGTTGTGGTGGATATAAATGTTCTCGCCCTGGCTCGACACCGGCGAGATCGACGGCGAACTCTTGAGGAACCACACGCGCTGCGTGAAGAGAAAATCCTTGTCGAGCAGCGCCCCGACCGGGCACAAATCGATCACGTTGCTGGCTAGGGGATTGTTCACCGGCTTGCCCGGGAAAATGTCGATCTCTTCCTTATGGCCGCGGCCGAAGACGGCCAGTTCGCTGGTGCCGGAAACTTCCCGCGTGAAGCGCACGCAGCGCGTGCACATGATGCACCGGTCGGCATAGAGCAGAATGTGATTGCCTACATCCTTCTTCGGATTTTTCGCTTTGTCTTCCTCAAACCGCGACTCGCCGCGGCCATATTTGAAGCTGTAATCCTGCAGGTAGCATTCGCCGGCCTGATCGCATACCGGGCAATCCAGCGGGTGATTGATCAGCAGAAATTCCATCACGGCTTTCTGATTGGCCCGCGACTTGGGGGACTTGGTGTAGACTTTCATGCCGTCGACTGCCGGCGTCTGGCAGGTGGGCATCAGCTTCGGCACGCGCACCAGCTTGGTCGGATCCTTCGGGTCGGGCGATTCGATTTCGCCCAGGCAGATGCGGCATGACGCCACGATGCTCAGCCCCGGGTGGTAGCAGTACGCAGGGATCTCGATCCCGTTGTCCTGCGCCACCTGCATAATCATCTTCTTGCCTTCGAAGCTGACCTTCTTACCATCAATTTCCATCGTGGGCATAGCAAACCTTGCTTAAAATGAGCCAAAACCGCGATTTGTCGCCAACCCGTTTGGTCTCGATCCAATCCTCTACACCTTCACGCCGCCGACGGTCACGTCCACGCCCTGCACGCTTTCGGCCTTGATCTTGGCCTTGAACTCTTCCGGAAACTTCTGCAGGATCGTTTTGATGACCCAGTTAGTGCCGTCGGCGAGGCCGCAGATCGTCGTGCCCGGCATGATGCCCTGGGCCAGGCCGATCTCCAGCAGCAGGTCCAGATCCTTCGCCTTGCCCCGGCCGTCGCAGATGCGGTTGAGCATCTTGTACGCCCAGGCGCTGCCTTCGCGGCAGGGGGTGCATTGGCCGCAGCTTTCGTGGGCATAAAACCGCACGCAGTTCCGCGCCACTTTCACCATGTCCGTCGATTCATTCATCACCGTGACGCAGGCGGTGCCCAGACCGAGCACGCCGAAGGCCTTGCCGATGTCGAAATCAAGCGGCGCGTCATACTGGTTTGTGCCCAGCACGCCCATGGAAATTCCGCCGTGGAAGGCGGCTTTGTATTTTCCCTTTACGCCGCCGGCGTATTTTTCGATGAGCTTGCCCATCGGAATGCCGAGTTCTTCCTCGTATACGCCGGGCTTGTTCACGTGGCCGCTGACGCCCATGAGTTTCGGGCCCGAGCTGGTCGGCGTGCCCATCGCCTTGAACGCTGCGGCACCGTTTTCCACGATGTACGGCAGACACGCGAGCGTTTCGACATTGTTAATGATCGTCGGCTTGGCGAACGCGCCTGCGACTGCCGGGAATGGCGGCTTGATGCGCGGCCACCCGCGTTTGCCCTCCAGCGCTTCCAGAAGCCCGGTCTCTTCGCCGCAGATGTATGCGCCGGCGCCACGATGAACGTAGCAATGATGCACGATGTCCGTACCGGGATAGGCCTTGCCGAAGATGCCTTTTTCGTAGGCCTCTTTGAGGGCCTCTTCAAGAATTTTCGCCTGCGTGTGATATTCGCCGCGGATGAAGATGTAGCTGGCGCTGATGCGATTGGCGATGCCCGCGATCGCGATGCCTTCCAGCAGCACGTGCGGATCGTACTCGCAGAGGTAGCGGTCCTTGAACGTGCACGGCTCGGATTCGTCGTAGTTCACGGCCAGATAGCGTGGGAAAATATCCTTCGGCAGAAACGTCCACTTCACCCCGCACGGGAACCCCGCGCCGCCGCGGCCGCGCAGGCCGGAGTCCTTCACCACGTTGATGATGTCCTCGGGCTTCATCGCCAGCGCCTGGTTGTACGCCTTGTACCCGCCGCTGGCGACGTAATCGTCATACCGAATCAGCTTCCGCTGCGAAGCCTCATCGGGAATGCGTTTCAAAAGAATCGGGCCATTAAATGCCATAATTCAGTCTCTTCTTTATTTCCTGTCTCTTCGCTTCTTGGTGACTTGGGGCAAAACTTCAATGCCCGTTGTCATGAGGAGCCACTTCCTTCGGCAGTTTTTTCAGCGTCTCGACAAAGCCGTCGGGGGTTAGATTGCACTGCCGCTCGCCGTTGATCAATGCCGCGGGAGCGAATTCGCACAGCCCCAGGCATTCCACTTCGAAGAGCGTGATCAACCCGTCTTCGGTGGTCTCGAAATTCTCGATCCCGAAAATTTCCTTGATCTTCGCGAGGACTTTTTCATGCCCGCACAGTTCGCATGCGATCGACCGGCAGACGTTCACCACGTACTTGCCGCTGGGTTCAAAGCGAAATTCTTCGTAGAACGTCGCCGCATCCTGCACTTCGCTGGCCGAAATCCCCAGCAGGGTCGCAGCCTCATCGATTGCCTGCGCCGCGATGAACCCATATTCATGCATGATTAAGTGAAACAGCGGCAACAGTGCCGCCCGCTTCGTCGGATACCGCGGAAAATATTTTTCCTCGATCTCCTTGCGAATCTTCTCCGTGATATACGGTTCCGACCGCGTCGGCGTATACGGCTGCAATCGATTTTGAACTATCCAAGCCATAGATTCCTCAAAAACGTAGAACGATGAATGATGAACGATGAAGCCGCACTTATGCGTTCATCGCCTAACGTTCACCGTTTCCCTTATCTGTCCAATTCCGCCGCGATGATATTCAGCGATCCCAGCACCGCCACCACGTCGCTCATCATGTGGCCTTCGATCATCTTGGGCAGAATGCTCAAGTGAATGAACGAGGGTGGACGCGTGCGTGCCCGCCACGGCACCGGGCCGCCGTCACTGACGAGGTAATATCCCAGTTCGCCGTTGGCGGTTTCGGTGCATCCGTAGACTTCGCCCTTGGCGGCCTCGAATCCGCGGTTGGTCATCACCATCTCGAAATGATGGATCAGGCCTTCGATGCTGCCGTAGGTCTGATCCTTGGGCGGCAAGATATCCTTGCCTTCCACGCTCACATTCACCGGGCCGCCGGGAATGTCATCGATCAACTGCTTGATGATCGCCCGCGACTGCTTGATCTCTTCCAGCCGCACGAAATACCGGGCCAGGCAATCGCCCGACTTCATCACCGGCACCTTGAATTGCACAGCCTTGGCGCCTTTTCCGTCCCAGTTGTCGGCGAAGCACAGATACGGATCATCCTTGCGGACATCCCGCAGTAGACCGGCCGCCCGGGCCAGCGGTCCGCTGATGCTCCAGTTTGCCGCCTCTTCCGCCGTGATGGCCCCGACGCTTTGCGTGCGGTCGAGGAAGATGCGGTTGCGGTTGAGCAGAATTTCCATGTCATCGACGGCTTTCATGAGCGTCTCGTCGATGAACTTTTTGACCATCTTTCTGAAAGTGGCTTCGTCGAAATCTTTCATCACTCCGCCAACGCGGAGGTAACTGGGATGAAAGCGTGAGCCGCTGAGGTATTCGATGATGTCGTAGATGGCTTCGCGTTCATTGAAGCCGAAGAGGAAGGCTGTGAATGCGCCAAGGTCAAGTGCAGCGGCGCCCACGCATAGCAGGTGATTTTGAATCCGTCCCAGTTCTCCGAGGATCGTCCGCAGCACGGTACACCGCGGCGTCAGTTGCAGATCGAACAGTTTTTCGGCAGCGCGGAACCACGCCAACTCATTGGCGATCGGCGAAAGGTAGTCCATGCGGTCTACGATGGTCACATACTGGTTGTAGTTCAGAACTTCCGCATTTTTTTCAAAGCCCGAGTGCAGATATCCGATCACGGGCACGCAGCGCACCACCCGCTCCCCATCCAGTTCGAGGATCAACCGGATCGTCGTGTGCGTCGCCGGATGCTGCGGACCAAAATTCAGCGTCCACAGATTCTCGTCCGGCGACAACTTCGGCGTTGACAGCGGAGTCTCCATCAGGAGGCTTTCCACGCCTTTTTCAATCGAATATGCCATCACCGGCTCCAGGCTCTGGTTTCAATCCGTCATATGATGATCTGGTGACACCCCATCACCGCTCTACGATCCCTGATCCTATTCGCAAACGCTCCGCCTCTCAAGTTCACCCCCGTAAGTCTTCGCCATTCTGACAAACGGCGCCATTCAGTGATCGTTTCTTCACCCCCGCCACTTTAGCTCCGCCACCTCCCCATGTTTCGGATGCTTCGGATCGATGCACCGCAACTCCAACTTCATCCCATCCTCGCCCAACCGGCAATCCACCCACCCCGTCGCCTCGACCGCCTTGAACGGGTACGCAACCGCCGGCAGATTGATTAAATGCATCCCCTCCCGCTCCTTGATCTTCCATATATGCGTGTGTCCGAACAATAGCGCCTTCACCTGCTTCCGGGGCAACAGAAGGTCCAGCAAAGCCTCCGTGTCCACCATTCCGGAAATCTTCCTCGGTTGCGTTGCCGCCGGTTGGGTCGTCCCCGGCATCGTGCCGCTCGCGGGCATGCTGGCCGGCGCCGATACCATTTCCGATGGCTGAAAACCCTGCGGATGATGATGCACCATTACCAGCACATTCTTCTTTGTCATGGCCTCAGCATCCAGCGCCCCCTCAAGCCACTTCAGTTGTTCCATTCCCACCAATCCCGGCGTCTGGTTGGTCTTGTCCAGCGAATCCAGAACAATCCACTCGGCCCGCGGCGTGCTCACCACCAGCACGTGCCGCGAGTCTATCGCCTTCACCCGCCCGCCACCGCCCCACTTCTCCCACGGCAGCGTCTTCCACAGATGATCCCGGCGATCGTGATTCCCCATCGAAAGATGGATTGGCAACCCCGCATCGGTCAGCGGCCCCAGCAGATTGACCACATTACTGTAATCGCCCAACTCCCCCGTGTGATGCGCACAATCCCCGTTGATAAACGCCGTCGCCGGCCCACCTGCATTCCGCAAAAGCTTGGCCACCTCTCCCACCGCGCTCTGCAGATGCTCCGCCATATTCACATTCCGCTCGACCTTCTTGAGGTCCGTCGCAATATGAATATCCGATAGCAGCGCCACCCGATGTGGATCCGGCAGGTTCGTTTCAGCCGCCCAAAGCCCGCCCCGGCCCAACAGTAACGCCGCCGCCCCCGCCATCGAGCCGGCCAGAAATCCTCGCCGCGAAACCGGTAGCAGCGATACAGGCATAGTCACATCCTTTCCGTATTCGTACAAATTCGCGGGGGCTAGATTAGGCAGGGCAGTGGTCTTGCTGGGCACGCACGTCCCGCAAGCCACCCTGTCTTACCCACGGCCCTTCATCACAAACGTATTCATCGAAGAAGCTTCCAACATCACTTCCATCCCCGTCCCTCCCGCCTCAAATGCCAATTGCCGCGGATTGCCAAACGGATTCGCCAGCGCCAGTACCACCGACTTGTCCGGATTCTCAAACGCCAGCGCGTTGCTCGTCCACGGCCCGGTCAACCCCAGCCTGACTGCCCCGGGCATCACGTAGCGAGCCAAGTGTTTCATCATGTAAAACTCATGGCGATACGCCGGCTCGCCGGTCTGCGGGTGCACGGTGATCATCGAGTTCTGCCGCCATCCCCAGGTGCTCACGCCGCTCTCCTCCAGGATCATGTTCCAATACACATACGCGACCACGGAATTTGTGAAATAGTGCTGCATCAACTCCCACACATAGAGCGCATACCGCCAGTTGTTCTGCCCATCCCCGCATTCATTCTCGCTCTGAATCAATGGCACATGCGGATACGCCAGGTGCGTCTGCTGCAACGCATTTTTCCCGGCCCACTGATATGCCACACCCTTGGTGTACTTCGCGGCCACCGGATCGCTCAGCACATTGTTGGCAAACTGATCGAAGCGCGTATGCGCCCACCGATGATCCGTCTCGGGACCGTTGATCGTCCCCAGCCACACGTCCGCACGCACCTTGTTCTTCTCAAAGTGGGGCCCAATGTACGACGCGATAAATTCCCGCATCTGATCGCCGGTCCAGACACAGGAGGGAAACTTCTGATCGCTCATCGGCTCATTCTGCACGTGCACCTGCGTCACGTTCACTCCCCGCTCCTGGTACGCCCGCACAAACTTCTCAAAATATAACGCGTACGCCTTGAGCACTGCGGGCTCCCACCGCATCGTCCCGTGATTGCACACCTTGTGCGTCTTCATCCACGTCGGGGGGCTCCAGGGACTGGCAAAGAACTCGATCCCTTTCCGCACTGCGAGCGCCCGCTTCACGTACGGCAGCAGATACTGCTCATCCCGTGCCACCGAAAAATGCTCCATCGCATAATCGCCATCGTGCTCATCCAGGCTGTACCACTCGAGCGCGTAGTCGCTCGCCCCCATCGGCAACCGGCAGAACCCGAAGCGACATCCCTCGTCACCAAATAATGCCTGCATCACCTCTTCCTGCCGTCGGGCCGGCATTTTACGCAGCGCCGCTTCGCCCAACTCATTGAAGCATCCCCCGAACCCCTTGACCGTTTGAAACCGCTCGCCCGACAGTTTCAGGTTCGTTCCCGATACCGCCCCCCCACTTTTCACTGTGCCCACCTGCCAGGCCTGCTTCTCCGTCGTGCACACATGCTCGATGCTCATACGTTTCTTTCCTCATTTCATAACCAAGCCCCAATTCTCCCCGGTATGCCCTCGCCCGTAAACATAACCATGCCCACCAACCATGCCCACCAACGCAGGGCACACCAAGCCTCCGTCGATTTTGGGAGGCAACACTAAGAGTCCCAAATCTGCTACAATGTGGTGCTTGCCCCGCGCAACCGCAAGGGCAGTTCTCGAGGTGCATGCATGTTTGTAGATCAGGCAGAAATTCAGGTGTTTGGGGGCGATGGCGGGCGCGGGTGCGTCTCGATGCGGAAGGAAAAATATATTCCGCTGGGCGGGCCCGACGGCGGCGATGGCGGGGATGGCGGATCGGTCTACCTGGAGGCGGTGGAAGGCGTCGATACGCTGCTGGATATGGTGGGCAGGCATCATTGGCGAGCGGAGCCGGGAGCGCCGGGGATGGGCAAGAAGATGGCGGGGAAGGACGGCGAAGACCTGGTGATCAGGGTACCGCCGGGAACGCTGATTTATGACAAGACGAGCAGCCTGCTGATTGCGGATCTGAAGAAGGCCGGGCAGAAGGTATGCGTGGTGCACGGCGGGCGCGGCGGAAAAGGAAACTTCCACTTCATCACCGCGGTGCGGCAGGCGCCGGATTTTGCGCAGCCGGGCGTCAAAGGGCAGACGCGCGAATTGCTGCTGGAATTGCGGCTGATCGCGGATGTGGGCGTGGTGGGGTTGCCCAACGCGGGCAAGAGCACGTTGCTGTCGCGTGTGAGCGCCGCGCGGCCGAAGATTGCGGACTATCCGTTTACGACGCTCGTGCCGCAGCTCGGGATCGCCGAGCTGGACGCGGAACGGCGGCTGGTGTTCGCGGATATTCCCGGAATCATCGAAGGGGCACACGAAGGGGCGGGGCTGGGTCAGGATTTTTTGCGGCACATCGAGCGGACACGGATATTGGTACACATGATCGACATCCTGCCGATCGACGGCACGCAGCCCATCGATGCGTACCGGCAGATTCGTGCGGAGTTGGAGGCATACAGCCCGAAGCTGGCGGCAAAGCCGGAGATATTGGTCGCCAACAAGATGGATTTGACGGGGGCGGGAGAGGCCCTGGCAGATTTGCGGACGGAGTTGCCGGGGAAACAGATTTACGCGGTCAGCGCGGTGGCGGGGACGGGTTTGCGCCCGCTGCTGGAGCAATTATGGGAGGCCGTCGAACGGGCGCCGGAAAGCGAACCGTACGTGGATAAGATGGTTCTCATTGCCCATGAAGGTGCGCCGGCGCGAAGCGAAACGGAGATGTTCGAATACGTCGAATCCCCGGCGGATGAAGAAGCGTGGGAGGCCGACGAAGAAGCGGCCAAACCCCAGGACGGCGATCGGAGGCCTGCGAAGATCAGCCGCGGTCGTAAGAAGAAGGGTAAGAGTGCTCGGTTGATGGCGACGCCGGAGGCGACGGGGCCGCTGGGGCGCGTGCGGACGACGGCCAAGACGCGTAAAGCGGCGCATGACTCGCGAATTGATGTGCAGCAAAAGGCTGCTGCAGAGCCGGTAAAGAAGCCCGCAGCGCCGCCCGATGCAGCGCTGCAAAAGGAAATCGATGCGATGAAGGCGGACGATGCGCGTAAGGGGAAGTATTACCGCGGAAGAAAGACGGATGTGTGAGGGGAGAAGTAAGAAGTAAGAAGGCCAGGGATGCTCTATTTTATTCTTGCTTCTATATTTAAACTTTTCTGAACAGCGACTGCTAGAGGATCTTATGAGCGTAGTGGCCATTGATATTGGAAATACCCGGGTGGGATTCAACGTGTTTACGGCGGGCAAGGCGCAGGATCCGGCCGTGCGGTTGACGCATGCGGAGCTGGATAAGGAACTGGCGGGCACGCTGAAGACGCAGTGGGAAAAGGCGCAGCATGAGACGCAAGAAGCGGCGGATGAGGACTGCGGGGTGGTGATCGCATCGGTCGTGCCGGAACTGACCGAGCGGGTCGAACACAGCGTGCTGCAGTATTTGAACACCAAGGCGCTCGTGGTGGGACGGCAGATCAAGGTGCCGGTCAAGACGATGCTCAAAGAGGATAGCGGTGTGGGGCAGGATCGGCTGCTGGCAGTCATGGCGGCCTACGTGAATGTCGAAAAGGCGTGCGTGATTGTGCAAGTGGGGTCGGCACTGGTGGTGGACTGCATCGACGATGAAGGGATTTTCCGGGGCGGGTCGATCGGGCCCGGACTGGCGATGGGCGCGAAGGCCCTGCACGATTTTGCGGCGCAGTTGCCCATGGTCGCCCTGACGCCACCGGCGGATGAGTCGCCGTTTGGCGCGAGCACGAACGAGGCGATCAATCTGGGATTGTATATCGGGGCGCGTGGGGCGGTGCGGGAACTGGTGGAAAGGTATGCGACGGCGCTGGGGAGCTGGCCGCAGGTGGTGGCAACGGGTGGGGATGCCACGGTGCTGCTGGAGCCGATGGGATTGGTCGATTCCTTTGTGCCGGATCTGGTGCTTCAGGGGGCGGCGCTGGCGTGGGAGCATTGGCGAAAAGATTGATCTCTACACCCCTCCCCCGTCGCCGCAAATGAAACAGCCCCCGACGTGGGGGCACGCCGGGGGCATCAGGCAATTCCTTCAGGACCGGGCCGCCGTATGGCGGGATGGCGACATTCATCGCCGCGGGTCCTGTTGTGGACAGAACTTCTTAACTACTGAACTACTTAACAAGGACCTCGCTTTCGATGGTGGAGCGGAGTTTTTCGAGCGCCTTGTTCTGAATCTGGCGAACGCGTTCCTTGGTCACGCCGATGACGCGGCCGACTTCTTCGAGGGTCAGGGCCTGCGGAGCTTCGACACTGCTGTAGCCATTCGTGGGGGCCTGGCTGATGGCGAAGCGCGCCTGGATGACGGTCTTTTCCACATCGGAGAGTTCCGCGCGGTTTTCACCGATGATCCGCTGGAGTTCTTCGACCGCGTCCTGCTCCACGTCGGCACGCCGGGTCTCCTGGTAATTGGAGCGTTCCATCGAAGGATCGAATTCCGTCGGGAAGGCCTGCCGATAGCGGCTGGACTTCAGGGCGATGCGGCTGAAGGCTTTGAGGATAGCCCTGCAGGCGTACGTGCTGAACTTGAAGCCGCGGGCAATGTCGAACTTCTCGACGGCTCGGAGGAGCGCCATATTGCCTTCGGAGACGAGTTCACCGAAGTCGACGTCGCTCATGCGTGTCCGCTTGGCCATGGCGAGCACGAGGGCGAGATTGGCCTGGGTGATGATTTCACGCGTGTCCTTGACCCGGGAATACCAAAGCACGATTTCGCGGGCGATGAGTTTGCCGGGGTGGGTTTTGAAACGTTTGACGGCGGCCTGGGCGCGCATGCGGGCATAGTTGTAACGCAGGAACAGATGTTTTTCCTGCGGCGTGGTCAAGAGGCTGGAGCTGGGCGCGGAGTGCGAAACGAGGCCGTCATCGACCATGGGGTGGTACCAACTGGTGGAAGCGGGGGAAATATCGAGCCCGTCTTCGAAGAACTCGCGCTCGGAGGAGGCTTTGCGGAAAGCGTCATTCTTGACGTAATCAAGATTGACCGTCAGGGCCTCTTCCACCAAGGAGCGCTGGGAGTCCGACAGGGCTGCCAGCGTTGCCTGGTGGCGAGCCCCGGGTTCGAACCCGGGGGCCGATACTTTGGGGGTGATGTAAAGGGTGGTCATGTTTGGCTCCTTGGAAAGCCCGTATGGGCGGTTCCTCTATCAACTCCTACGAAACAAACGCGATACCGTTTGGTGTGAATACGTGAGATTTTTTTGATGAGCCTTCAATCAGGCGGATTCCCACGTTTTCAACCGCGCCAACCGATACCGGAAAGCGCCGCCGCGACAAAAGCCTGCCAAAGTTTCAACCCAGCTGCGTAATTGGCAGTGGCATCCTGTCGCTGCGTCGGATAATACGCGTTTAGACAGTCGAAAGGGTGCAACGGAAACATAAGATTTCGTGAGTAAATGTGCCCACTTTGTGCTGGAAGTCACAATAGCCGACTCACGGAGCGGATTTGCGCTTGTATGCGAGCGACTTCAGGAACCAGGCGATGCCCACATAAAGCAGGATGTCCAGTGGATGGCGATAGCGGGCGGCGCCGCCGGTGAGATAATAGGGCAGCGGAAAAACGACCAGCAGGGCGACAACCATCCGAAAAACGGGCGCGGAAATCTGACGACGCGCTAAAAAAATGCCGAGGAGACCGACGAGAGCGGGGAATCCCTGGGCGAAAAAGAAGAGCAGAGGATTGCGATGCCAGCGCTGGGCCTCGGCAAGGCCGAGCCAGAAGGCGTCGAGGTTGCGGCCCACGTAGGCGACGAAAGTACGGGGCTGCTGGAATTCGGGAGAGGCCAGCGCGCGGCTGCGGCAGAGCGCGAAGTACTGCTGCTCAGTGAGCGAGGCGGATTGCGTGGCGGGATCGGTGCCTTGCCAGGGATGAACCGGCATGAGCCGCGGGCCATCGGGCGTGGGGACGGACGTCAGCGGATTGAGATTCGTCCAGACTTCGAGCCAGAAATTGCCGCGGATGAAGACCGGGGCCGGGGGATCAAGGGCGACCCAGTTGCGGAGGTGCCAGGGAAGTTGGATGACGAATGCGGAGGCCATGAATAGCAGCAAGGCGGCTAGGGTGCGGCGGGTGTGCTGAAAAGGGGATGTTTGGTCAAAGGAACGGAAATTCAGAGCGAGCCAGGCGACAACTGCGGAGGGCAGGAAAGCGGGATTGAGCAGCGAGAGGAGTCCGGCAGCCACGCCGGACCGCAGTGGCAGCAGCCAGCGAAACGGACGCTGCGCATCGCGCAACAGGAGCAGCAACAGAGCGGCAACGGAAGTGACAAACAGCGCCTCATCCCAGATCAGCCCGACGGCACGCATCGCTTCGGGACAGATGCATAGCAGCAGTGCGGTGAGACGCGAGACCGCTTCGGGAAAGTGCGCAGCGCGGCAGAAAAGCCAGGCGAGCCACGGGAGGAGAATCGACGCAGCAATATTGATCGCCAGCGCCACGTAGAAGACGAACGCACCGGGAACGGGCGCGGCGGCGCGTTCGGGAAGAACGTTTGTCTGCAGTTTGAGGAGTGCGGCCAGGAGCATCGGATAGAGGGGCGGCAAATGGGTGGAGGGCGAATGAATGCCGGGGAATGGTGAAAGGAAGCCGTGCCCTTGCACCAGCGAAGACGCCATCACGCCGGCCTCAGCGCCCACGCTCTGCGGCGGAACGTATTCATGCCGCGCCACGAGCGCGGCAAGTCGCACGATCAGGGCGAGGAAAAGGATAAAGGTGATCCAGCGGATGTTCGCAGAGCGTGTCATACCGGGGATTGTAATGGATCTGGAAGGCGTGCGGGGGACACACGCCAGCAGTGAAGACACAAGGAGCTGACGCCGCGGTGATATTCCGCGGCGTCAGCCCTGCTAGGGTCGATTCTTGTCGTTCCTGGTCCTGACCGGGGGTATGCGCCGCTCCGGCGGTTTCGGCTCCAGTGATTCCGGCGCGGGGACGTCTTCGATGCGGAGCTTGATCTCATCAGAGTTGCCACGGAGTTCCGGCGCGTACATGGCGCCGGCCTTGGCGGGAAGGGCGGAGAATTTTCCGGGGATTTCCGCGCGGAGGCGATAGGAAACGGAATGCTTGCCGCGGGCGAGGGCACGAGCGAAAAACACGACGCGGTTGTCACGGAATTCCACGTAGGCATTCATATCGTTGCCGTTATAGCCGGAGCGTACCTCCACCGGTTCAAAGCCGGCGGCCTTCATGTCTTCGAGGATGATGTATTCGTAGTCGTTCTTGGAGTCGACTTCGAGTTCGATCTCCACCAGTTCGCCGGACTTGACGGATGCAAGATCCTGCAGCTCGGTGCGGACGTATTTTTCAACACGCTTATCGACAGCCTGGCCGCGATCGCCTTCAGCCTTGATGACCTTGTCGGCCCGATCGAGGCGGAAGAACTTACGGTTGATCTTGATCTCCAGGCCGGCGCGGGTGATGTGGTCTTCGAGGGTGAAGTTGCTCAAGTACGCGTTGAAGTAGACCGGCCCGGTGCCGTCGCGGGTGATCTCGACCTTGTGCGGGCCATCGGTCACTTGATTGGCCAGGAGAACGAGCTTGTTGTCGTACGAGAAGAAGTTCTCGCGGGAAATTTTGACTTCCTTGAGTGGTTTGCCGTCGAGGGCGATCTTGACGGTCATGTCCGGGGAGTCTTCGCCGGAGGCGCGGATGTAGTCGGCGAGGGCCTCGATGCACAGGGCGGTATCGCGGGTGGAATTCCAATAGGTGGCGTGCTTGCGGTTGTTGATCAGATATTTGGCGAGACCGGAAGCCGTCTTGCCTTTGGGGTCGGTGCGGGCCAGCAGTTTGAGGTAGTAGGCATTGGCCTCCATGTCCGAGTTGTACCAGTACCACCATGCGTAGCCTTCGGGCATCTTGAGGTAGGCGGACTGGTTCTCATCATCGGTCACGACGAACTGGCGGATGTTGTCGAGGATCATGTCGAGTTTGTCTTTGTCGCCGACTTTTTCGAGGGCGAGGCCGAACATCGCCTTGCAGTAGACCGAGAGGTGCGTGCGATCTTCAAAGAGCAGTTCGCGGAATTTTTTGTGATCGTGTCCGGCGTCGACGAGGACCATGTAGACGAAGGCGTGAATATCGGAGCAGGTGCGCTCCTTGCGTTTGGCCATGATCCAGTCGAATTCCTTTTGCTGCCAGTTTTCGAGCCACTGGATGCCGCGATTGAGTACGGCATCATCGACGGATGCCCCGTTGGCCTTGGCGATCTGGAGACCGTGGACGACGACGGCCGTCGTATGCGGCCAGGATTGCTCGCCATAGCCGGAGAACCAGCCCCAGCCGCCATCGGAAAGCTGCATGTTCGAGAGCTTGGTGACGCCTTCGCGGACCATCTTGATGACTTCTTCTTTGTCGAAAACCGGGTTGGCGTATTCGCGACGGTCCATTGTGGACACGTAATCGCCATGATGGCCCCAGTCCTTGGCGCGCTGGGCGTCATCCCCGATTTCCTGGGCGTTGAGATTGGTGCGTTTCTTCTGGATGTCCGCCAGATCGAGCTTCATGTCCAACAGAATCTTCTGCGTGATCACGGTCGGCACAAAACGGTTGAGCGTTTGCTCCGTGCAGCCGTAGGGATAATCCGCCATGTAAGGCAGCGCATCGACCATGGCGGAAGCCAGCGACGGCGAATAGCGGATTTCCAGCCGGGAATCCTCGATGCGCCGTTCCTTCGGCACGGTAAACGTAATCGCCGCACTCTTGGCATCGCCGCGGATCGCCCCGGAGAACGAATCCGTCTTCAGCATGCCGTGGATGTAGACCGGGAAGGTCTGCTGGGTGGCATCAGATTCCTCATTGGTGAGGGCTTTCATGCGCACCGTCGCAGTGCCTTCCTTGATGACCTGAACGCGCCAATCAATACGGGCTTCCTTGTTGGGCTCGACACGGACCGTGACCGTCGTAGGCAGGTTTTGCGGGTAAGCATGCTCGCGACTATCGAAGTCTGCCGGCACTTTACCGCCGATAGTGACCAGACAACCCCCGTCGAGTTCCAGCGCGACGCGCACGTCTTTGGCGGTTTTCAGATAATTGTGCACGATGGAGCTGAGCACGACCTCGTCCTTCTGCACGAAGAAACGCGGCGACTCAAGGCGGACGATCAGGTTCTTCTTGGTGACGACTTCCGTATCGGCCTGGCCGACGCGCGTCCCGTTGCCGAGGGTCCAGACGCGGGCTTTCCACGTGGTGAGGTTTTCGGGCATGGAGAGTTCGAACTCGGCCGTGCCGTCCTTGGCGGTGATGAGACGGGGCGACCAGAGTGCGGTGTCGGCGAAGTTGGAGCGCACGGTGGGTTGGTTGGCGGATTCGGGGCCGGCAGCGGCTCCTCGCTTATCAACCATCTGGTCACCATCGCCCTTCTCGGCATCTACTGCGAGGGCTTTTGAGGCCGCCGGGGCCGCAGCGGCTTCGGTGACGGTGGCGTCAAACATCACGCCGCCGCCACCTGATTTCCTCAGGCCGTTCTGGCTACCCCGATGCCCATATTCCAACTCCCTCTCGTTTCTTCCCGCTCTCTGGAGACGGCCGAGATCATCTCCGAACTCGGTGGCCTGGTAGCCGAAGACACCAAGGAAGGACATGGCGATCTCGCCGGAATGCACGAGATTGCCGGAGTAACGGTCGAGGCTGGATTCGGTGCGGACATAGTGCGACCGCCGCCACTGCCAGAAGAACTTGCGGATATCGGCCACGTTCGGCCCGCCGGAGATATATTCGACGGCCTTGTCGTAAAGCGTCACGACAGTTGCGCCGGTAAACGGTTCGCCGTTCTTCTCGGTGACTTTGACGGTGAACTTGGCCTTCTGGCCCGGACGGTACTCGGTGGAATCGGCAGTGACGGATACGTTGAGGATGCGGTCTTCGGGTGGCACGATGACTTCACGCACATCGGTATAGATGCGCGCATCGGAGATGGTGAGCGCTTCGATGAAGAAGTTGGGCATGTCCTTCTTGCCGACCTCGACTTCTTCGACGGCCGACTTGCCCTTCATGCGGATGATCTTGGGGGCCAGGTAGATGCCGTTGCTGGGACGGACGAAGAGCAGGATCGTGGCATTTTCGTGATTGGCGTTGACGAGGAGTTTGACCTTCTCGCCGGCGGCATATTCCTTCTTGTCGGTGGTGATTTCGATGTCGTTGAAGCGGAATTCCTTGCCGGCGAAACCTTCGCCGCGGATGAGGAAGACGTAGCCGCCTTCAATGGTGTGGTTCTTGGCGTCGGTGACGGTGTAGGAAAGGCGGTACTGTCCGGGTTGGGCGGCTTTGATCTGCACCTCGGCGGTGCCGTCCTCTTTGGGATCGAGATTCCAGTGCTGCACCTCGTTTTCCAGTGGCTTCTGGTCTTTGTCATAAGAGATTTTCAGCAGGCGCAGGGAACCTTTGCCCTGGACGGGTTTGTTGTCGAGCGTCTGGGCGCAGAAGTTGGCGCGGATCGTATCGCCGGCGCTGTAGTGGCCGCGATCGACCCAGGCGTAAACCTTGAAAGGCTTGCGTGCCACGAGCACACTGCCCGTGCCGACGATGGTGCGGCGTGAGGCGTCCGTGACTTCCGCGGTGATTTCGTACTTGTGGTCCTGATCGGAGTATGCGGCCTTGGCGACGGCGGTATCGATGTCGATGGAGAATGTGCCATCCGGCTGAATGGACCCGTCGCCATCGAGAACCACTTCCGGTTGCTCGCGGCTCCAACCGCCCCACCACGCATGGAAAGGACGCCGGCAGCCCCAGTCGCGCCAGCCGGGATACCAGGTGTAATCGCAGGCGAACCACCAGTAGCCGGGTTCGTAGAACCAGTCCCAGTGGGCGGCGGGGTACCAGCGGGCATCATGTGCGGTGCGGGTGACTTTGTACTTCACCTTGGCGGCGGTAACGGGTGCGCCAAAGTAATACTTGGCGGTAATCTTGGCGGGGACTTTTTCGCCAAGCATCACCGGCTCGGTCGGCGCATCCACCTTCACTTCAAATTCCGGTTTCTTGTATTCCTCGACGCGGAAGCCGACGCCGCCCCAGCTGTTCGGTTGAGTGAGGCCATAGCTGCCGAGGGTGGCTTCATTTTCCAGGACGTATTCACCGTCGATGCCGCCGAATTCATCCAGTGTGCCCGTGAAGGACTTGATGACGGTGCCCTTGGGTGAGCGAAGTTCGACCGAAGTGGTTTGACCGGCGAAGGGTGATTTGCCGTCCTGATCGTACTTGTTGTGGCCGATCCACATTTTCCATTTGACGGTCTGGCCGGGGCGATAGACGGGGCGGTCGGTCATGACGAAGGCTTTGGTCTGGTTGTACTGGTAGTCGTATGGGTCGCTATAGCTGGAGTACCAGATACTGGCGAAACCCTGGAAAGCGAAGCGGCCGTCCTTAGTGGTGGCGGTGGTGATCCAACTGAAGTTATTGGGGAGAGAGGCCTGCTTATTCAGGCCTTCATTCGCGGGCTCTTCTTTGTCGTTGGCGAGCTGGTGGGTGGTGACGAGGGAAATACCGTCGGCATTGGTGGTGTCGGATTTTTCGGCGATGTCGAGGCGGTAGTTGTTGTCTTTGATCCAGGCCTGGCGGTAGCCGAAGAAATCGACCTTGGCGCCGGCGATGGGTTCGCCGGTGGAGGCGTCTGCGAGGTACGTCATGCTGGCATCGGAGAGCGGCTTACGCACGATGACGGTGTCAGCCACCCAGATGACGATGCGCGACACGTTGCCGTTTTCCATCTTGCCGGTGAGCAGGTAGGCGCCGGCTTTCTTCAGCGGGGTTTGCACGGTAATGCGGCGGTCGAAGTGATTGTCGCGCGGTTGGAGGTCGAGATCCCAGGCCGCGGCCTTGTCGCCGACATACTTGGCTTGATTGTTGTCGACGAGGCGGTAGCCGATGTTGCTGAGATCGATCTGTTCCCACTTGAGCTGCTTGGGTTTCTCGCGGAGGTAGGCTTTGACGTCGTCGAGGAGCGCGGCGACTTTGATTTCGCGGGCCTCGAAGGAAATCTTCTTGCCGTTGCGGAAGCGCATTTGGACCGCGGCGCCCGTATCGCCGGCGGGCTGGGTGAGGACGTTTTCGAACATGGCCAAGTTGCCGATGATCTGCTCAAGACGCCTCTGCCGGTAGTTGTTGTCACCAGGGCCGAAGCGTTTGATGCAATCCCGCCAGTAATCGGCGGCCTTGGGGTACTGCTGGCGGTCTTCAAAGACTTGGCCGAGGAGTTCAAGCGCCTCGGACTGGTGCCCGCCGTTGGGATCGTTGGAGATGGTTTGCAGGATCTTGATGAAATTGTACTCGTCGGGCAGTTTGAAGCGTTTGATGCCGGAGGCGAGTTTGGCGATGGTTTCGTCTTCGCCAAGATTCCAGACGGCAAAGGGGCCGGAGTCGTCTTTCTTCGCATCATCTTCGGAGTGGCGGAAGAGGTTGCCGTAGTAGGCCATGGTTTGAACGTCAAACTGGTTGCGGAGGAAGGTGGCGAAGTGCCAGCGCACGGTGTTGGCCATGGAAGGCGAAAGCTCGGCAGCCTGAAGGAGGCACCAGCGCCAGCGCTGGCCGTCGGAGATGGAGGCATCCCAGCTCTTGGGAACGCTGTGGAAAACGGGGTTGCCTTGCGTATCTACGGGTGCCCCGCGCGGAGTGCGGTCGTAGTAGTACCAGCCGTAGCGGTTGGTTTCTTCGTAGTCGGGAAGCTGGGAGAGATCGGTGAGGAACTGGAGCCGCCAGGCATCGGGGCCGTTCTGGCCGTACATGAGGGTGGCAGCGAAGTCGTAGTAGAACTGGGCTTGGGCTTCTCTGTTGGGCTTGGCGTCTTTGGCCAGGAGCGTCGTCGCCTGCAATTCGAGTTGGAGGGCGCGGGTGCGGTCGCGGTCAATGGAAGAGACCCACTTGCCGTCGTTGCCGCGGTGATCGCCACGGTAGAACTTGCCGGCAACGATCACACCGTAGTGATTGACGCGATCGCGGTAGATAAGAGCGGCGCGGGCGAGGAGGGGCCAGTTTTCATTGTGGGCGGTGATGGTTTTTTCAAGGAGGTCGTTTTGTTCATCGGCGCGGCCAAGGCTTTGGAGAGCGTTGGCGCAGAGTTCGAGATCGTCGCCGAGGCGGTCGGTGCCTTCGGGAGTGAAGAGCATGGCGGAAAGACCGTCGTAAGCGTCTTTGTAGTTGCCTTTGCTGTACGCGGCGCGGAGTTGGTCGGCCGATTTGTCGGCGGCACGCGCGACGGCCAGCGGGAAAAGCAGGGCGAAGGAAAGAATAACGAGGCCAACGATCAAGAGACGAGGCATGGGGATACCCTCAGCTTGTGAAAAGTCGCGTACACAGATAGGCATTGGACGTACGACCCCCCTACCGGTTCCACGATCGCCGTCCGGATATGCGAAGTATACGGCGACCGGAGGGAAATGGGCCAAGGAAATGCATGAGGCACTTTTTTGGGGAGGACCCAACTTGGCAAGTGGTTATGAGGGGGGGGATTGGGTTAGCCGAGGGCGGCTGAGTTGCTGGTGGCGGGGGAGTAGGCGTCGTTGAACTTGGTGAGGGTGACTTTGTTGCCAGTGGGGTTGAAGACGACGGAGGACATGTAGGCACGCATAAGCAGAATGCCGCGGCCGTGGGACATTTCGAGGTTTTCTTCGATGGTGGGGTCGGGGAGTTCGCCGGGGTTGAAGCCGGGGCCTTCATCTTCGACGGCGACATCGGCACGTTGATCGGTGACGCGGAACTGGACTTTGACGTGTTTGGTGGGGTCCATTTTGTTGCCGTGCTTGCAGGCATTGACGAGGGCTTCTTCGAGGGCGAGTTTGATGGCGAAGATATCGCTTTCGCTGAAGTGATGCTGCTGGCAGGCGGTGAGGACGTTCTCTTCGACCTGGCGCGCCTTGTGGAGGCAGCTACAGAAGTCGATGGTCGCCCACGGGGTGTCGCAGGAACCGGCGAGTTTGAGCTTGCTACGAGTTCGCTTCATTCCAACCGCCATCAAAACGGGACGTTCCGGAATCCTAAGTGCTGTACGCAGCAAGGATTCCGTTCCCTGCAATTCTATCGGCGCAGTTTCCGCGAAGTGTGAAAGAAACTACGTTTTTCGCGATCTGAGGTCGAGGGGTTAAGCAGGTTGCAGACTGTCTTGCGCGTCTTTGACCGTGGGGTAAATGCGGAAAAGCTTGTTGAGCTTGGTGATGAGGAAAACTTCATAAATCTGGGGGTTTATGTCACTTAAGCGCAACTGGCCGCTCTTTTGTTTGACCTTGTTATTGATGGTGATGAGGGTGCCGAGGGCCGCGGAAGAGAGGTGATCCACGGCAGCGAAAGAAATGATGATCTTGGGACGTTCTTCCTTTTCGACGATGGCCGAGAGTTGCTCGCCGATGTCGGCGATATTGGCTTCGTCGAGGATTTTGCGACTGGTGAACTCGACTTGAACGGTGTCGCCAGTGCGGGTGATTTTGAGTCGTGCGGGTTCTTGGGCCATTACCATCTCTCCGCCGGGTGTGCTTCGAGCCGAAGGGCGCGGAAGCGAAATTGTCCCAATCGCTATCTTAATTTGCCTCAACTCTCTGTCAAGACAAAGTTAAAGCACATTCTGAGGATTACGAGTTATTTGGGCCAGGGGAGGGGGTCAGGAGTCAGTGCAGGGCGGTTTGGGAGCGATGAATGGGGCCTTGCACGGCCGCGGAGGACTTTTCGAAGAGATTGAGGACGGGCTTATCGAGTACGCGGCGGAGGGCTTCGGTGTGCCTGGGAGCGGCCACGGGGGAGAGATTGCTGACGATGACGGCGTCGTAGCGAACGTTACCGAGGGTTTTCCAGGTGACCAGCGGGATGCCGCGGTACTCGCGATCGCCGGCGGGCCGTCCGAGCTGGTCGTCAACGACGGCGAGGATATTGAGGTTCAGCGAGCGCGCGGCGGAGTAATAGGCGAGGAGGTTTTTGCCGAAGCCCGCGAAGAGGATGCGGCGGAGTCCGAGGCGTTCCTGGGCGCGGCCGAGACGCTGGTGGATTTCGTTGATCTTAAAGATCTGTTCGAGCGTTTCCGGAGAAAGAAGGCGGCGGCCGCCTTCGTGGCGGAGACGCCACTTGGCCATGCCCTCGGCAGATCCGCGGAGAAAGGCGTTGCGGTGGGTGCCTTCGATGGCGTGGGGCGGTTGATCGGCGTCGCGATCGAGGGCCATCATCCAATAGCGAGCGAGCCAGTCGGCGGCGTAGGCGTGGCAGAGCGGCTCGGGCACGTAACGGGCCAGGAGATAGAGATTGTTGCGCACGTCGAGGCGGGTGGTGCGCTGGCCGATGCGGGCGCCGGGGGTCTTGAGATGCGTCAGGGGCATGTCCCAGAAGCGTTGCACGGAGAAGCCGGCCTGGAGGATGCGGAAGGAGAGGTCGTATTCCTCGGCCTGCATGAAAAATTCAGCGGGAAAATAGCCGATCTTGCGGAGCAGGGTGCGGCGGAAGCCGGTGCCGGCGCCGATACAGACATCGGGAAACGCGGAGGCTTCTTTGGCGCCATCGGGAAGAGTGACATCGAAGACGGCAGCACCGAGGTTCTTGTCATCGCGGAAATGGCGGATCATCTGCATGATGGCGCCGGGCTGGGGAAAAGCATCATCATCGAGGACGACGATGAATTCGCCACGGGCTTTGAACATGCCGTAGTTCTTGGCGACTGCGCCGCGGTTCTGGCTGAGGCTGATGAGGTGGACCTGGGGCAGCGCGGCGGTGAGGCGGATGGGGGTGTTATCGGTGGAGGCGTTGTCGACGACGATGGTTTCGATTTGATCGGCGGGGAGGCCGCACGAGAGGGTGCGACGGAGGCAGTCGATGAGGACTTCTCCGCGGTTGTGCGTAGCGATAACGAAACTGACTAGGGGCGTCCGTGCCATGAGGGTTCTATCGTCCGGGAACGGGTGGGGGCTGGAGAGAATTAGGAAGGAGAAACGAAGCGATTCGTCAAATTTTTCCAATTCACAAGATTCGGGAGGGTGATGGATGATCACTCGATGGCTGGGGGTGAACTTTGGGACGGGGATGGGTATAGTGCGGGGCTTCACAGTTGAGGAGTTGTAATGTTGGACATGGACTTTTTGACGGTACACGATGCCCCGATTCCCGCGCGGATTAAGGGGTTGATTTTTGATTGCGATGGAACGCTGGTGGACACGATGCCGCTGCACTTTCGGGCGTGGATGCAGACGCTGGAGCGGCATGGATTGAAGATGAGCGAGCAGCGGTTTTACGAATTTGCGGGGATGCCGACGGCGCGGATCGTGGAGATTCTGTCGAAGGAACAGGGGATGAAGGTGAGTGCGGAGGAAATCGCGCACGAAAAGGAAATGGTATACGTGGCGTCGATACCGGGGGCGCAACGGATCAGGCAGGTGGTGGATATTGCGCTGCGGGAGAAGGGGAAGCGGAAATTGGGCGTGGCCAGCGGAGGATGGCAGCGGGTGGTGCGGGAGAGTCTGCGGGTGATCCAACTGGAGGAGTTGTTTGACGCGATTGTGGGGGCGGATGATGTGGTGCATGGGAAACCGGCGCCGGATATGTTCTTGAAAGCGGCGGAGCTGATGGGAGTGAAACCCCAAGAGTGCGTCGTGTATGAGGATGGGGAGTTGGGGATGCAGGCGGCGAAGGCCGCGGGGATGTTGTGGGTGGATGTGCGGCCGTGGTATTTGCCGCGGAAGGGCATGTAAGGTCTGCGGCGGATGTGACGAGATTCCCACGCGATTGGAGGGGAAATCTTGTTCGGGGGATTGCGCGGCGAAGGGAATTAACTTGTCGCGAGAAGTGAACTGCGCGATGCTGAGGGGAATGCCTGCACGCGTTGGGGTGGGCGACGCGGTGCGGGTGGTCATTGACGGCGAAATGCGAGGACTACATGGAAATGATGATGTTTCGGTTCGGCATAGCAATGCTGGCTTTGACTGCCCTTGCCACGCAAGCGGTGGCTGCGGAATTGGATACGACGCTGCGCACGGCGGATACGGTGATTCGGCCGGAGCCGTCGGCAAACGGGATAACGATTTCATCACTGACAGATGGCAAGGAGAAGTTCCAGTGGGTGGCGCCGAATGTCATGGCGCTGCTGCCGCTGGCGGATTCGGCCATGGTGGATGGGAAGCAGGTGGCGTTGAAGTGGAGTTGGACAAAGTCGGAGGCAAGCGGCGCGGCGGGGAAGGCGGTGGTATTACGTTTTGTGTGCAACGATCCGAAGTTGGAAGCGATTTCGACGTGGACGACGGTGGGCGCGGGGGAGCCGGGGCCGATCGAGCATGAGTTGACGATCATCAATCGTGGGACACAGGAGGTGCTGATCTCGCATCAGGGATCGCTGCGGTTGGCAAGCGTGTGCGCACCGGAGGGACGGGTATTGGAAAATTGGTACGTAGAGAAGGGTATTGGCACACCTTCACCGGAGGGAGTGCATCACCCGGCAGTGGAGAAGGGTTTCAATCAGATGCTGAAGTCGACGCCGACCGCCGCGGATGGGCCGCGGGATGTGATACCGTGGACGACGGTGCACGATGCGAAGGCCGGGCGCGGGTGGTACATGGGGATTGAATCGAGCGCGCGGGTGGAGATGCGCTTGGTGCGGGAAGAGGGCGCCAGTGGCGCGGTGTTACAAGTGGACGCGGGACAGCCGAGTGAGAAGGATGAATGGGCGAAAGTTGCGGCGGGAGCGTCATGGACTGTGCCAACGGTATTTATCGGGTGCTATGAAGGGAGTGTGGATGATGGGTGCAATCGGTTGCGGAAATGGGTGCAATCGCACCTCCAGCCGAAGTGCAAAGATCCGCGCTATCCGTTGCTGGTGAACAATAGCTGGGGGAGCGGAATGGGCGTCGATGAGCGGCTGGCCAGGCAGATGATTGATGAGTCGGCGGACCTGGGGTTGGAGCTTTTTGGCGTGGATGCGGGATGGTTCTGCGGGGTGGGCGATTGGCGGCCGAACCCGAAAAAATTTCCGAACGGTTTGGGACCGGTGGCGGATTACGCTCATTTGAAGGGATTGAAATTCGGTGTGTGGCTGGGATGGACGCAAGGCGGGACGTGCAAACCGACGGGGAACTACCGGCCGCTGAGCGTGGTGGACGAGAAGATGAAGGGATGGTTCACCGAGGATGCGCCGGCGAATTACAAGGAAAACGAATACAACGGGATGACGGTGTGCCTGGCCGATCCGCGGGCCGAGCAGTGGTGCATGACCGAGCTGCGGCGAATCGTGAAGGAATCTAAGATCGACATGCTCGAACACGATCAGCCGATGGTCATTGAGGAGTGCAAGCGCACGGATCACACACATTCCGCGTCGCGGACGGATGCGACCTTGAAGGCGTCGGAAGCGTATTACCGGATTTACGAGACGCTGCGGAAAGAGAATCCGAATCTGATTTTCGAAGACTGCGTCAATGGCGGGCGGATGGTGGATTACGGGGTGGCCAAGCGGGTGGATTACATTTGCGTGACGGATACCTACGATCCGCTGTCCAATCGCCGGGCGGTTTACGATGCTTCGTATGCACTGCCGGCGGCAATGTGCGAGAGTTATGTCGAAAATCGCCAGAACAAGACCAAGGCCAATTTTGTGGCGATGCTGCGCAGCGGCATGATGGGGTGGTGCACGATCATGGCGGACACCCACGGGTGGATCGGGGATTGGCGCGTGGCGGCGAAGCGACAGTTTGAGTTGTATAAGACCGTGCTGCGGCCGCTGGTTCTGCATGGGGATTTGTATCACGTGACCGAACGGCCGGATGGTGTGCGGTGGGATGGGATGGAGTTTTTTGATGCGAGCCAAGGCCGGGGCGTGTTGTATGCGTTTCGCGGCACCACGGATGAGGCCGAGCATGTGTATGTGCTGAAGGGGTTGGATCCTCAGGCTCGTTATGCAGTGGCGGCGGAAGATGGAAGCGTGGAAAAGGGCGAGTTCACCGGAGAATTGCTGCAAACGACCGGATTGAAAGTGAAGCTGGGAGAAAAAGAGAGCTCCGACCTGATCTTCCTGCTGAAGAAATAAGGAGCAATCACCGGAGGCCGTAGCGGGCCATCTTGCGGTAGAGCGTGCGCACGCTGACATTGAGGAGCTGGGCGGCGCGGCTGCGGTCGCCGTTGGTTTGGCGGAGGGCTTTTTCGATCGTGGTCTTTTCGGCAGCGTCGAGATCGATGGCGGGCAGTGCGCCAGGTGTGGAGGGGTGAGAGGCGGTGCCGGGGAGCGCGGCGCGGCGGACGAATTCGGGAAGGTCAACTTCGGTGATGACCGGTTTCTGGCCGAGGATCAGGATCGATTCGAGCATGTTGCGGAGTTCGCGCACGTTGCCGGGCCAGGGATAACGCTGCAGGGCTTCGAGAGCCTTGTCCTCGACATCAGGCACGGCGAGGTGGTGTTCGTCGCACAGGCGCTGCAGCAGGTTGCGGACGAGCAGGGGGATGTCTTCGAGCCGTTCACGCAGCGGGGGCATGTCGATGCGGACGACATTGAGGCGATAGAAAAGATCGGAGCGGAAGAGTTTGTCGTCCACCGCCATCTGGAGATCGGTATTGGTGGCGGCGAGGACGCGGACATCGACGGTGCGTTCGCGCGTCGAACCGACAGGGGTGATGCAGCCGGTTTCGAGGACGCGGAGAAGTTTGGCCTGGAGATTGACGTCGAGTTCGCCGACTTCATCGATGAACAAAGTGCCGTGGTGCGAGGCTTCGAAGTAGCCGAGGGTCTTGGAGGCGGCGCCGGTAAAGGCGCCTTTTTCGTGGCCGAAGAGTTCAGATTCCATGAGATTGGAGGGGACCGCGGCGCAGTTGATGGCGATGAAAGGCGCGTTTTTGCGGGGAGAGAATTCGTGGATGGCGCGGACGACCATTTCCTTGCCGGTACCGGATTCCCCGGTCACGAGTACCGTGGATTTGAACGGGGCGACGCGGCGGATGGTGTCGTAGACGGCCTCCATCTTGGGGGAGCGGCCGATGAGATTCTGGATCTGCGATTCAGCGCCATCGTCATCGCCGCCGGCGGAGCGCCAGCGGGCAATTTCCTGGCGCATGCGTTGATGCTCGAGAGCGCGTTCGACGACATCGAGCAGGTCCGGCGGCGTGAAGGGCTTGGTGAGATAGTCGAAGGCGCCGGCTTTCATGGCCTGGATCGCGGACGGCACGGTGGCGTTGCCGGTGATGAGCAGCACTTCGAGCAGCGGGTGACGCTGTTTGGCTTCGGTGAGAAGCGCCAGACCGTCCATGCCGGGCATCCAGAGATCGGTGATCAGCAATTGAACGGCTTCCGAAAGCTTGAGTAGGGCTTCGCGGCCGGAGGGGGCGCGGAGGACTTCGTAGCCGGCGTCCTGGAGGACGTCGCCGACGGCCTGGAGTACGGAAAGATCGTCTTCAGCGATGAGAATCGTTGCGCGGGGCATAAAGATCTCGAATAACGCAAGAACCAATGACCAATGACGCAAGTTTCAAGGTTCAGGGTTCAAGATGCAAGCGGCGGGACGGCGGATCATGAGAGGTCGCTGCGGGACTCGGATTGCTCTTGTGTGCGATCGATGACAATTTCGGGGGAAGAATCGAAGGAGGCGGGGTCATCTCGCTTCTGGTAGGCGTAGCCGCCGCCGGCCTGGGTGCCGGAGGGTGCATGTTCGCCGCGAGGAAGGACGATGCGGAAGGTGGTGCCCCCCCCACCGCCGGCCTTGCCGGTGGAGTCACCGGTCGCGGATTCGCAGAAGATGGTTCCGCCTGCGCCGGAGACGACGCGGCGTACGAGTGCCAGGCCGAGGCCGGAACCGTTCGGTTTCGTTGAGAAGAAGGGTTCAAATATCCGTTCGCGGAGTTCCGTAGGGATGCCGGTGCCGGAATCGCGGATCAAGAGCGTGACATTCTGTTCTTCGGCGATGGCGGAGACGGCCAGTGTGCCTCCCTTGGGCATGGCGTCCTGGGCGTTGGCGGCAAGATTGAGCAGCACCTGGCGAAGCTCATCGGGATGGACGCGGACATGCGGATCGGCGGGGTCCAGGTGAATGATGGGCCGCACGTTGACCCGATCCAGCGCGGGACGGAGGAATTCGATCGCTTCACGAATGACGGCGTTGACGGAGGTATTTTCGATCTGACCGATGACCTGCGTGCGCAGGAGGAAGTCGTTGAGCATGCCGTCGAGGCGGCGGATCTCGCGTTCGCAGCGGTCGGTCAGTTCGACCTGGCGATCGGCGTCGGAGGATCGGGCGGAGATCAATGAACGAAGGGAATGAAGATTGAAGCGAATGGCGGTAAGGGGCGAGCGGACTTCGTGAGCGAGGACGGAGGCGAGCATGCCGCGCTCGGTGAGCAGGCTGGTGCGGGCGCGGGCGTTCTGCTGGACTTCGCGGCGATAACGGTCGAGGCGATCGAGAGCGATATGTTCGAGAATGAGGATGATGACGGCGCCGAGGACGGTGAAAATCAATGCGAAGATCATCATTCGGATCTGGGTGGCCCAGAAGAGCTCGGTGATGCGGTCCTGGGAGTAGCCGATGCTGACGTAGCCAATGGTGGTATTGCCGAGCTTGAGCGGGACGGTGGCGTCGGTCACGTCGATGGTGGCTCTGCCGACGTCGACGTTGTGCAGTTTCCAGACGCGCGATTGCTGGTGGGATTCCAGCGCGGGCCATTTGTCGAAGCCGAGGGTTTGTCCGGGCATATCGCGCCGCGAGTCGACGACGACCATGCCGTCGCGCGTCCAGAGCATGACGTACGCGGCGTGGGGATCAAGGCGTTTGACCTGCTCGACTTCGTCCTGCAGCGGCGAAACGCGGACAAAACGGCGCAGGATATTTTCGTCCTCGGGAGCGGCGGCTGAAGCACTGAGACCGTCGCGGAGGAGCAGGGCCGTCTGCTGGGCGCGGGTGATCATCTGCTCGGCAATGGAATGGTCGAAGGCCGTGACGATGACGAACCCGCTCCAACCAAAGGAGAGAACGGACCAGAGCAGGACGGTGACGGTGCCGACCTGCCACTGACGGATGCGAAACAGTCGCGAGCGAGCCATAGGCACAAGTTTCGAGATTCGGGGGGGAAGATGCAAGCGTTTATCGGGGGGGGTCAGGGCATGCGGGCTTTGTCGATCTGTTTCTGGCCGATCTTGGGTTCGGTTCCGCGGTAGAGTCGAACCATGTTGGAGCGATGCCGCAGGATGATGACGGCGGCAAGGAGTGCGCCGATGATCAGAAGCGGAAGGAGGTCGTGCCAGGGATGGTAAGCGATATTGCGGGAGTCAGACCACGAACCCAGCAGGGCGACGAAGATGACGAAGGAGAGGGAAGAGACGATGGAGGCGAGGGAGATGTAGCGGTAGGCCATCAGGACGACGACGAAGACGAGTCCGCTGGCGAGGCCGGCGACGGTGTACAGGGGCCAGAAGCCCAGGACGACGCCAAAGCTGGTGGAGACTCCCTTGCCGCCTTTGAATTTGAGATAGACGGGAAAAACATGGCCGAGCATGCAGGCGATGGCGGTGAGGAGAGGGGACCATGCGGGGAGGGGATGGCCCGTAGATGACGTCAGATAAAGGTCGCTCTGCCAATGCCGCACCAGAAGCGAGATAACAAGTACGGGAACGAATCCCTTGGCGGCGTCGAGGAAGAATGCCTGCCAGAAATATCTCTTGCCGAGTGTGCGGCCGAGGTTGGTCGCGCCAATGTTGCCGGAACCGACCTTGCGAATATCGACGCCGTGGGCCTTTCCGATGACGAAGGCGAAGGGAATCGCGCCGAGCAGATAGCCGACGATAGGGCCGAGGAGGTACACGATGAGTTGGGGCACGACGAACTCTCTCAATTATGCAGACACCGGAGTCATGGGAAGTTTCGAGGTTCAAGGGACAAGTTTCAAGCAGATAGCGAAGAGGCATTCATGAATTTCGAAAACGCAGCATTTCAGCGGTTCTCCGTAGCAACCGCCTGGTAGAGATCGAGTAGCTTTTGCAGATAAGTATCCGGCGGCATGCCGCGGCTGGCTTGGCGGGCGCGGGAGGAGAGCGCGAGTTGTTGTGGTGTGCCGCGGGCGGGCAGGGCGTTGAGGGCTGCGGCCATGAGAGTGACATCGCGCGGCGTAGGGACGATCGTGCCGGCCTGATGTTGTTTGACGATGTACGCGGCGCCGAGGTGTTCGGTGCTGAAAGCGGGGAGGCCGTGGGCCATGGCTTCGAGGACGACGAGGCCGAAGCTGTCGTAGTAAGTCGGGAGAAGCAGTGCGTCGCAAGCGGGGTAGATGCGATCGATTTCGCGGGTGGGGCCGACGAAAATGATTCGGGGGGTTGGGGCGCTGGGGCCGAGGAGGCGGAGCGATTCGGCGAATTCGACGTACTCGCGGGCCTTGCCGAGGCCGACGATGACGAGTTTCCAGGGGGATTGCGTGCGAGAGATAGTTTCGATGGCTGAGCGGAGGCCTTTTCGACGGAAGTCGTGGCCGACGAAGATGGCGACGCGGTCGAGCGGATCGAGGCGATAGAGCTGGCGGAACCAGGCGCGGTCGGCATCTTCGGTTGCGGCGTTAGCAGCGGAAGAAGGATCAGTGACGACGCCGCGGAGGAGACGCGGGTTGGGGAGTTCACAGATTTGCTCGCCGGTGACGGAATAAAGGTCGGCAAGTTCGCGAGTCATCATGGGGCTGAGACTGATGATGCGGCGCGGGCCACTGATGCGTACCCCCCCACCGCTGGAATGCGGGCGCAGGGCGCGGCGTTCGAGAGCCATGAGCGTTCGCTGCTTGCTGGAAAAGGCGAGCATGAGGCGTTTGAAGTGGGCACCGGCGGAAGTGCTGCGGCTGGCGATGGCCTGGGCCTGAATGCTGGCGTAAATGCCGGCGTGGGGATGATAGATGTCGCCGGCGTAGGCGACGGTCATGGAGTGGATAATATCAGGCTTGAGGCGGCGGCAGGCGGCGCGGGTGCGGCGGCCAAAGAGGCGGAAGCCGATGCCGGTGGAGAGTTTGAAGCCGCGGAGGGTGTGAATATGGACGCCTTCGGGAATAGCCTGCTCGATGGAGTGGGCGGCATGGGAGCGGTCGGCATCGTGGCTGGCGCGCTGGGTGGCGGCGCGGTAGCGGTTGATGCGGGAGGAGACGTCGTGACAGATGACGTGAACGTCGTGCCCGCGCTCGGCAAGCTGGGCGGCGAGCCAGACAGTGAAGGCCTCGGCCCCGCCACGGGAGGCGTCGAAGTGTTCGATGATGAGGGCGATACGCATGCTACACGAATAGAGAATAGAGAATAGTGAATAGTGAAAACACCAACGCTGGGCTCAAGCCCCAACTATGGCGACGATTGATTTCGCTATTCTCCAATTCGCTGTTCACTATTACCAGCCTCCAGAGTGGAAAATCATTCGGACGGCCATAATGAGGCGACAGCCTGGATGACCATGTCGACATCGATGCCGTTCATGCAGCGATGGTCGATGGGGCATTTTTTGAGCTGACAGGGGCCGCAGGGGACGTCTATACGGACAATTTTTTCCTTAGGGTGCCAGGTTTCGGCCCAGACCGGATCGGTGGGACCGAAGAGGGTGACACAGGGAATGTCGAAGGCGGCAGCGAAGTGGCGCGGGCCGGTGTCGTTGCAGAGCATGAGGGTGCTGCGGCGGACGATATCCTTCAGAGCACCCAGAGAGACACCTTTACCGCCGTTAAGCTTGGCGAGAGCGTGCAACGAATTCTGAATTCTGAGTTCTGGATTCTGAAAGGCGTGATGGAGGATGGCTTCGATGATGGGGAGTTCGGCGGGACTGCTGGCGAGAAGAACATGGACGTGGCGTTCCGTGATGAGGCGGCGGGCGACTTCGGCGAAACGTTCGGGTGGCCAACATTTGGAGGAGCCGAAATTGGCGCCGGGGACGAACACGACAAAACGAGAATTCAGAATGCCGAGTTCGGAATTCAGAATGGCATCGGCTTCGGTGCGTTCGGCGTCCGTGATGGCGAGTTGCATGTGTTTGTCGGCATCGGCCGGGGCACCGAGATATTCCGCGAGTTTGAGGTAGTACTCGATGGTGGAAACGGGTTGGAATTTTGAGCCGACAGATGCGGTTGCGGGGTGTTTGAGCTCGCGCGAAACGGCGGTGATGGCGGCGGCTTTCCGGGTATCGAGATCGCATTGTTCAGCAGTGCGCAGGATCGGCCTTATTCTGTCGGTCAGGAGGCAGCCACGATATTCGCGGGCGTAGCCGAGACGGCGTTTAACACCACCGCGCCAAAGGAGCCATGCGGCGCGGAAGCTGTTGGGAAGGGAGATGCCCAGATCGAAGTGGTTTTGTTTGAGCCATGAATGCGCCTGTGATTCTTCGCCTTTTTTTGTGATGAAGGTGTCGTTGATGCAAGAGAGGCCTGCGAGGACGGGAGCAACGAGGGGGCGCGTAACCGCGGCAATATGGGCGTCAGGATAGAGCGAGCGCAGGGCGCGGAGGAAAGGCGTGGCCATGACGCCATCGCCCAGCCAGTTGGGCATGATGACGACGATGCGGGAAGCGGGAATCGCAGAAGCGTGCATGGGCATTGAACGACTTCTCGTGCAATAGAGAAATGAGCCGGGAGCGTTAGCGACCGGTTTTCGCATTCCTCAGGGCCAGAATGTACCCGTTTCTCGTTTACCTTGCTCGTATAGAGTGTAGCAAATTTCGCCGGCGAGACTGGGCGGCGTATTGAGGTAACGGGTGCTTCCGTGGTCGGACCAGACGCGCTGCGACCCTGTAACATGCCCCTGCTCGCGGAGGCGGCGCGAACACCACGCCTTCACATCTGACATGACTTTCTCCGGCGCATCGAGAGACGTGACAACGACATGCACATGCGATTCCAACACGTGAACGGCGTGTAAGCGCCAGTTGCGGTGCATGCAGACCTCACGAATAGTCTCTGTGACACAACGTTGGGCGTCTACCGAGAGTCGCATTTCCGGATATTTCATCAGACTTCTTGCAGCAGTTGCACGCACGGCATCGGCCGGAAGATAAGGCGTGCCAGGCCTATTGTGGAGCACATCAACCGATCCGCGCGCGTGGCCATGGAGCCATGTGCCGTAGGTGTGGAAGGTGATGAAATAAGCCAGGGGTGCAGACACGGAGATTCTCCACCAGGTGTTTAGCAGTCCGGGCGCTAACGCTTTCGACTCGTTAGTTTCCGGGCGCTCACGCTTCCGGTTCTTTAAGCCATTTCACCTCGGCCGGCGTGAGCTGGACTTTCAGGGCGTCGAAGCTGGTGCGGGTTTCTTCGATGGTGCGAGGGCCGATGAGGGGGAAAGTGGGGAAAGGTTGGTTGAGGACGTACGCCAGGGCGATCTGGATGGGAGTGCAACCTTTCTTGGCGGCCAGTTCGTTGGCGCGGGCGAGGCGAGCGAAATTGTCCGGGGCGTACCAGCAGCGGACGAGTTCGTGATCGGTGGTGTAAGCCGGATCGCCGACGACGAAGAAGCCGCGGGCCTGGCTGGACCAGGGCATGAGGGCGATTTGCGTCTTTTCGTGCCAGGCGAGGTAAGCCGGATCACTGGCGGTCAGGCAGCCGGGCCAAACGGGATCGACCATGCGCGCCAGCGAAAGATTGTTGGAGACGGCGGCAAAGCCTTGTTTGCCGTTTTTCTTGGCATAGGCGTTGAAGGCATCGACGCGTTCGAGAGTCCAGTTGGAGCCGCCGAAGACGCGGATGCGCCCGGCCTTGACGTGTTCATTGAGGACATCGACGAACTCACCGACGGGGATCTGCGGGTTATCGCGATGCATCATATAGATGTCGATGTAGTCCATCTGGAGGCGTCCGAGCGAATCGAGGAGTTGCGTGGTCAGTCCGGTGGGATTGCAATGCGGCGTGTGAGCGCCTTTGGCGAGGATGACGACCTTTTCGCGGGTGTTGCGATTCTTCACCCATTGGCCGAGGGCCTTTTCACACTGGCCTCCGCCGTAGACCCACGCGGTGTCGAAAGTGTTGCCGCCGCGCTCGAAGTAATCGTCGAACATAGCGACGGCATGGGGGAACTGCTCGAGACGTTGATTGTCGACGCCCAGGACCAGGCGCGAGGCGGATTTGCCCAGACCCGGCAAACTGGCCAACGGCATGAAGGCATCGCCACGCACGGCCAGATCGCGGCCGGCGAGGGTCTTGGTGAGGTTCTCAGGTTTTTCGGCGTCATAGATCAGGCCGACCTGGGCGCGCCAAGCGTCGAGCGTTTTCATGTTGCCAAGGGTGTCGGCCCAGCTCATGGCGGGGAAATCGGCGTGCTGTTTGCCGGCAGCGACGGCGGCGGCGAGGACATCGGCTTCAAGCGTGTAGGCAGTGGCGCCGTCCACGGTATCGCACGTGAAGACTTGCGGTTCCTTGCCCTTGTGGAGGGTGACGGTGGTGCCGGTAGGTTGGGGAACCCATTGGGTGATGAGGATGGAGCCATCGGAACCGTAGACGCGGGCCGTGTTGTCCATGTTGACTTCGACGCCGGTGGCGATGTTGGCGATGATTTCGTGCGAAGGATCGCGAGGGTTGACGAACTTGAGGACGGCGGCAGTGTATTCATCGACGCCGGTCTTGCCGAGGTGGCCGACGGCTTTGAGCGTGGCAGGGTCGGCCGAGGTGTTGAGGCCAAACGCGGCGCCCGCGACGAGGCGGGCGAAGGATGCGCAGTAGCCGCCGACATCGAGAATACCACCGCCGCCCAGTGCGTTGGCGAGCAGGCGCGAGTCATAGTTTGGCCCGCAGTTGAAGGAGAAGTTGGCCTGGATGGCGCGAACCTGGCCGATGGCGCCCGTGGTGATCAATTCGATGACCTTGGCGATCATGGGATGGCAGCGGTACATGAAGGCTTCCATAAGGCAGACGCCATTGCGGCGGGCGGCCTCGATGGCGACCATCGCCTCAGCGCGATTCAGACCGATGGGTTTTTCGCAGAGAACATGCTTGCCGGCCTCGGCGGCGCGGATGGCCCAGTAGACGTGCTGGGGATGAGGCGTGGCGATGTAGACGGCGTGGATATTTTTGTCGGCGAGGAGTGCTTCGTAGCTGCCGTAGCGGGTGATCGGAACGTTCTTGAGGAAGTCACCATGTTTGTCGATGCCGAAGCGATCGGCCTCGGCCTGGGAACGCGAGGCGACAGCGACCAGTTGGCCGGTCTTGGAGACGGCCAGCCCTTTGGCGAAAACGGAAGCGATGCGGCCGGTGGAGATGATGCCCCAGTGAAGCATGGAGGAATCCTTTTCGAAAGGTTGGTTAGCAACCATGGAACGGAGCAGTATAGAACGACGAAGGCTGCTGAAAAATGCAGCGAAGTGGGAGGATTCGCCACGATACGCGAAGTAAATATAGAGAGCGGCTGATTGTGAGGAACGTAGCATGGGTGTGAAGAGATTGCGACGGGCATTGTGTGCTAAGTAAATGCGCCGCCCCATTTTGCGGTAAAACGGCCAACCATTCGAATAACCAGGCATTACGCAGAAAGAATTGCCGACTGCACTTGCGGAGCGGAAATTCCACCCTGAGAATGCAAGATGCGCAAAGAAAAATCGTTTTCTTCGCTCACGAATTGAATATCTGCTGGCAGAAATCTGAAGCGAGGTTGCTGTGATTGATCCAAAGGTACGGGCGGAAGCATTGGCGGCATACGAAGCGTTGAATGACTCGGCGATGCGCCGCAAGTTGCGCGATCAGGCCGCGGTGTTCTCGGCGGCCGTCTATTGGCAGCCCGGCGGCTTTGAACACGCGACGCTGGTACGGGAGTTCCGGCGGATCAAGGCGACGGGATTTACGTGCGTGCGGTTTCACACGCAGGGGCCTACGGAAATCGGTCCGGGAAAATTCGACTTTTCGCGCAGCGACGCGTGGATGAAGGCCGCGGAAGAGGCGGAGATCGATGTCGTTTTCCACCACGAACACCCGACGTCCAGCGATGAGATGCTCGCCAAGCATGGGCTGACGCGCGCGCAATTTGAGATGCTCGATGGGGATGATCCGAAGTTTGTTGCGCCGCTGCGGGAGACGCTGGCGCCGGTGATCGAGCGGTATCGCAAGCATCCGCGGCTGTACATGTGGGTGATCTATGGCGAGCCGAGCGGCGGGGCCAAGCCGATCACAACGGAACCGCAGAAGGCCGTATTCGGGCGATGGGTGGAGCGGAAATACGGCAGTATCGAAGCGGTCGATCGGGCGTGGAATATTTATCCCGAAAAGGGGAAGCCGATCATCGCGAGCTTCGCCGAGGCGTGGAAGGCGATTGCCGAGATGGGCCCGGGCGGCGATCTGAGCGCGGTGCCGCGGACGCAGTTAATTTTTGGCGCCTATACGGATCTGTTTCGCTTTCAGACGGCGCATACCGTGGCGCGCGTGCGCAATGTCATGAAGATTGTGCGGGAACTGGATCCGGAGCATCCGACGGCGGTGGGCGCGCACCAGTTGTTTTTGAATCAGCCAATGCTGCGGTGGGATCACGGGGAATTTGCACGCACGGCCGACCTCTATTTTTCCAGCATTCACATGAGCTGGCATTTCGGCACGGTCGCGGGAGAAATCGATCGGCCGGTGTACATGCAGTCGCGGTTGACGGCGGACATGCTCAAGGGAGGCTGGGCCAGCCCGTTCGAAACGACCGGCGGCGCCGTGCAGTATTCGGGCGGGCATCCCAATGCGATGACGCCCGGGCTGATGCAGCGGTTGATCTGCAGTTATCTGGCGGCGGGGAACAAGGCGATCGCGTTCTGGACCTGGAATTCGCGGCCCGGCGGGTTTGAAGCGGGGGAATACGGTTTGACGACGCTGAGCGGGGAAGTGTCGAGCTGGGCTAAGGAGGCGGGCAAGCTGTCGCAACTATTGGTGAAGTATCGCCGGGAGTTGTGGGATGCGTCGGGCGAGCCGCGGGTCGGTCTCGTGCAGAGCTGGGATTCCGAGGCGGTACTGCTGCTGGAGAACAATCGGTTCGACGGCGAAGCGAAGATGCAGCCGGCGATGGCCCAGGTGGGTGCGGCGCGAACGATGATCAATCATCACATACCGTTTGAGTATGTGACGGAAAAGGAACTGCTGGCGGGAATTGCCGGGCGGTACGACACGCTGTACGTGCCGCACGCGCGGGGAATTTCCGATGCGACGCTGGAGACGCTGCGTACGTACGTGAAAGCCGGCGGAAGATTGATTGCGGATGTGCAGTTTGCGTTTGAGGATGAGCATGGAAAATTGCGGCGAACCGGGAAAGGATCGGTGCAGGAGCAGTTGTTCGGAGCGTATGTGGACATGATCCACGACACGCGGACGGCGGCGGTTTCGGTGAATGATCTGCCGCTGTACGGATTCTATGCCGATCTGGTGCCGACGACGGCGCAGGTGATTGCGCGGTTTTCCACCGGCGCCCCAGCGGCCACGGAGGTGCGGTTCGGGAAGGGAACAGCGGTGCTCGTAGGATTCGATCCGGGGCGGATGTGCCATCGTCCGGGGAACGCGGGGATCGAAGGGTGGCTGGCATTTGTGCTCGATGGCCAGGTGCAACCGACATGGAAGAGCGATGCGCCGATGATCCACCGTCTGCGGTCGCCCGGTGCCGATCATTACTTTGTGATCAATGACGGCGCGGCATCGCGGGATGTGCATATCCAGGCGTTCGATACGCGCTACCGCAGCGGGGAAGAGTTGATCCGCGCGGCAAAAATTGAGACGGATGGGCTGATCAGCGTGCAAGTGCCCGGGCAGTCAGCAGCGTGGGTAAGATTGGAGCGGGCGTAGGCAGCCGCAAATCGCCTAAATGGTCACGCCGGCCTTGCGCTGCATGGCGAGTTTGTGGGCTTCGTTGTAGTGGCTGATCAGGTTGGACCAGTCGAAGAAATCGCTGAGACGCTCGGTACGGTTGCGTAGCTCGATGCGGCTACGGCGATCCTTCAAACAGAAATTGAAGAGCATTTCGGTGAGTTGGTGGGCGGATTGGTCCCAACTGGCATAGCGGCGGCCCACGATGAAGAGGCCCTTGGAATTGGGATCCTGAATGTTTTGCTGGACGTACGAGCCGAATCCGGCCAAATCGCTGGTGATGGACGGTACGCCGCTGGCGACGCATTCCATCGGCGTATATCCCCACGGTTCGTAGTAGCTGGGAAAGACGCCCATGTGGCAGCCGCGGACGAACTGGTCGTAGTCGAGGCCGATTAGCGGGCTGGTCGCGGAGACGAAGTCGGGGTGGTAGACGATCTTCACAGCATCGTGGCGGGCGTTGAAAAGTTGGCAGGAGCGGAGCTGGCAGAGCACAGAATCTTTGGCGTCGTCCCACAGGTCGTGAGTGACGATCGCCGGCTGCCGCCAGGTGCGCCAGGCGTGCATGGTGCGTTTGAGCTTGACGACGGCTTCTTCGGGCATCAGTTCGCCGCGGTCGGGCAGGCGGCCGGTGGAGACGGTGTGGAGAAGGGCGCGGCCCATGTCTTCGGTGATGCTGCTGCAGAGCTTGGAGAGTTCATCGAACATCATCTGCGAGCGCAGTACATCGACGTTGATATTCTTATACGGGGCTTTGGTAACGATGAACGCGACGACCGTAATGGGAATGCCCCCGGCGCGGAGCCAGTGATTGAGGCGGGCCAATGCTTCGATGAAAAGATCGATGCCCTTGTTGCGGTATTCGTAGCGGCCGGAGATGAAAATGTAGATGGTCTTGTCGAGGTCGAAATTATAGCTGGGAAAAAAGTGGCCGGCGACGAACTGGTGAATGACCTCTTTGTAATGCTTGTGGAGGTTCTGGAATTCGTGCATGGCCGAGAATTTGTGGATGTTCAAGCCGTTGGGGGTGACGACATCGGGGCGGCGGGCAAGAAGTTTTTCGGCTTCAAGACCGGTGATGTCGGAAACCGTGGTGAAAACGTCGGCACAGTGGGTGGCGCCGCGCTCGATGCAGTAGCGGGCGTAGATGTTGTAGTGCCCGGCGGCATGATCGGGGTTGATCCAGGGGAGCTTGTTGTAGAAGTCGGGATTGTCAGTGCAGAGATAGCGGCCGAGGAGGGTGGCGTGGGTCGTGAAGACGGTGGCGACGGGGAGGTTCAGATGCTTGATGCGCATGAGCCCGACGCCGGCCATCCATTCGTGGAACTGCGCGAGAACCGGGAGTTGCACGCCGGGGATTTTGGTGAGTTCCTGGAAGAAGAGGCCGACGAGAAATCCGAAGGAGATCACGCCGTGGACTTCGCCATCGGCATCGGGTGAGGTGATGCCGTGGTCTTTCCAGAGATAGTACTTAAAATCACCGAGACGATCGAAGGCGGCCGCATATTCGAGCAGGATGACGCGTGGCCGGCCAGTGATAAGCCAGTAGCCGTAGTGGACTTTGATGCCCATGGCGCGGAGGCGTTCGATGGCGACAGCGATGGGACCGGTAGGCTGGCATTCTTCAAGTTCGACAGCGGCGGTGTCGCCATTGTACGGACCGATGAGACAGTAGCGTTCCCCCCAAATACGAGACATCTGTGGGGCCTTGGAACGGATAACTGTGTAGATTCCGCCGAGCTGCCAGCAGACTTCCCAAGCGACCTCAAACAGGAGGGGCTGGACGGGAACGAACGTGGCGTTGGGGGGAACTGCCGAGCCGGTGCCGACAGAGGGCGGCGCGGGGGGCGTGTAATTGTGGCGATGCTCGGAATGGACCGGCGCAGCCGCGAAAGACGCGGGCGGAGCGGGGGGGGCGGCGGGTGCGGCTTCCGGAGTATGCGATTCGCTCGGCGCGGCAGGTGCGGACGGAGCGGCCGGAGGTTCGACGACCGCCGCCTGGGAGACTTCAGGAGTCGGCGCACCGGCCACGGCAGCTGCGACATGCGCTTCGGGCGAGATGGATGTGGACGCGTCGCTGGACGGATCAGGCGATTCGACAATGTAGCGGACCTGGGTTTCGCCGTTGCCCTCGGAAGGTGCGTCCCCTTCGACCGGGGTAACAATGGTCAGCGTACCGTTCCCGTTGTGTGACTCCGGGTGATCGGATGCGAGACGGTCGGTTTCTTCGATGGGTTCGATGCCACGTTTCGCCTTGAGGGCACTTTTTTCTGATCCGGTGGAGATTCCGGACTTCGAGGCACGTTTTCCCGATCGACGCATATCAGACATGTGAGAAATTTCCGTTTACTGAAAGACTATATGGGCGATCATTGTACACGGAAGCGGCAAGGAATCACGAATGGTGACACCCCGAAGCGGGAGGATTATCTGAACGAGTGCGAATCTCTGCCCGGGAAACTGTAAGACTCTACGCCGTTTTTTCAGATGCCGTTGGGTCCCCACAAGGTCGGCAAAATGCACTCGACCATCTGCTCTTCGCTGAGGAGGCCGGAGTTGAGCGTGAGATGGAACATCTCCGGAACGAGGGGTTCATCGGGCCAGAAGCGGTGATGATAGGCGCGGCGATTTTGATCGAGGAGGGGGACTTTCCTGCGTGCCTCATCGAGCGAAATGCCATCCTGGCGTGCCAGGTGGGCCACGCGATATTCCAAGGGGGCGACGAGACGGAAGTGAATACCTCCCTTTCTGTGGCGCGTAATCAGGACGCCGCCCAGACCGACGAGGATGATGTGACCGCACTGTGCCAGGGCGTGAACGGTACTGACCACGCGTCTGAAGACCGCCATCTCGCTGGTGGTACGGTCCTGATGACCAAGACCGCTGAAAAACTCTTCAATCCAGGTGTGGCTGGAATTTTCGAGGGATTCGACCAGTTCCGTGGAGAGATTGTTGTCATGGGCGATCTTTTCGACCAGTTCGCGATCGAAGCAGCGCCAGACAGGAGGCGGGGACTCTTCGGTATCGGATGCCAGAGCCGTAGCGCGACGTTGGGCCTCGTACCGGGTCAAGCGCTCCGCCAGCAAACGCCCGAGGATCAGTCCTCCAGCGCCGGCCTCGCGGCTGATGGTGATAAATGGCGCGACGCGGTTGCCCCCACCGGCGCGGGTTTCGCTGACGCGAGCGCCGCTACGCACCGCCCCAATGACTTGCCGCAGATCCACATGGGAAAAGCCGATACTTGTCATGGCCGCACCTCCGCAGGGGTTTAGAACAAGCCGTCGCTACGATTCAGTATAGCAATTCAGGAAAGGGGGAGGGAGAAGCATTTTCAGGAACTCGAGGCGGGCTGAATTGTATGCAAAAACAAAAGCGGCCCGACTCTTGCGAGCGGGCCGCCTCGTTAATGACGGTTGAACATGGTTTGTTTGCGATCCGTGCCACTTGCGTGACATGGGTCTTGGACGCCACCGAGCATTGCGTTACCGCAACTGGCTCCGAATCTTACGATTCAGAACGACGATGTTTACACGATACTTGGGAGGATTGCTCCTCGAACTCTTCAGGTCGATCGATCGGATGGATTGAACCATCAATTCGGCTGCGGGGGTTCTCTTCTCGTCATCGACGGCTAGATTAGCTCGTCTCAGAGAGGAGGGTCGCGGCCGCGTGTTATTACACCACGGACGAAAGAGCAAGAAGACCAAGATCTAGCTATATCCGCTAGAAAGGAGGTGATCCAGCCGCAGGTTCCCCTACGGCTACCTTGTTACGACTTAGTCCCAGTCACCGGCCCTGCCGTAGCGCCTTGAGGGCGTTTCAGGCATTACCAGCTTCCATGACTTGACGGGCGGTGTGTACAAGGCTCAGGAACACATTCACCGCGGCATAGCTGATCCGCGATTACTAGCGATTCCAACTTCATGAGGGCGAGTTGCAGCCCTCAATCTGAACTGGGCCGATTTTTCTCCGATTTGCTCCACCTTACGGTCTTGCTTCGGTTTGTCATCGGCATTGTAGCACGTGTGCAGCCCTGGGCATAAAGGCCATGAGGACTTGACGTCATCCCCGCCTTCCTCCGGTTTGACACCGGCAGTCTCCTTAGAGTCCCCGACATGACTCGCTGGCAACTAAGGATAAGGGTTTCGCTCGTTTAGCGACTTAACGCGACATCTCACGACACGAGCTGACGACAGCCATGCAGCACCTGTGCATGTTCCACTCTTGCGAGCGTGGCCCTACTTTCATAGGGTTAATCCATGCATGTCAAACCCAGGATAAGGTTCTTCGCGTTGCCTCGAATTAAGCCACATGCTCCACCGCTTGTGTGAGCCCCCGTCAATTCCTTTGAGTTTCAGCCTTGCGACCATACTCCCCAGGCGGAACACTTAACGCTTTCGCTACGAGAACGAAGGCCGAAGCCCCCGTCCTCCAGTGTTCAGTGTTTACGGCTAGGATTACCGGGGTATCTAATCCCGTTCACTACCCTAGCTTTCGTGCCTCAGCGTCAGACAAGGCCCAGTGTGTCGCTTTCGCTGCTGGCGTTCCTTCCGATCTCTACACATTTCACCGCTCCACCGGAAGTTCCACACACCCCTACCTCACTCAAGTCATCCAGTATCACGCGCAGTTTTCTGGTTGAGCCAGAAGATTTCACACGTGACTTAGTTAACCGCCTACGCACCCTTTAAGCCCAGTGATTCCGAATAACGTTCGCACAGTTCGTATTACCGCGGCTGCTGGCACGAACTTAGCCCGTGCTTCCTCCGAGGCTCTGTCAAATACAAGGGATAGCCCTCGTATACTTCATCCCCTCCGACAGCGGTTTACAATCCGAAGACCTTCATCCCGCACGCGGCGTCGCTCGGTCAGACTTTCGTCCATTGCCGAAGATTCTCGACTGCAGCCACCCGTAGGTGTCTGGCCAGTGTCTCAGTGCCAGTGGTGGGGGCCATGCTCTCACACCCCCTAAGCGTCATAGCCTTGGTGAGCCGTTACCTCACCAACAAGCTGATACTGCGTAAGCCGCTCCCCAGGTGGAATCTCACCCATTGCTTCCGGTTTGATCCGGAAGATTATCGAGTATTACCCACAGTTTCCCGTGGCTATCCTCGCCCTGGGGGTACGTCACCTACGTGATCCTACCCCGTTCGCCGGTGTCCCCTTGCGGTTCTCCCTCGACTTGCATGCCTAATCCACGCCGCCAACGTTCATTCTGAGCCAGGATCAAACCCTTTGAGTATTGTTTTCAGAAACAGTGTCAATCAACTTGCGTTGACCTTCACTGAAAATGTTAACGTGGGTTTGTCCGCTGGCCATACGCTGACTGATCAATTGCCTTTCGGCGGGTTGATCGTTTGTCACAAGGCCGGCAAAAACTTTCATTTCTGAAAGCCTTGTAAGACAAGGTCTTTGCACGGCCAGCAACCGCATCAATACGAACAAAACTGATTCTCAATTCTCTCCAACCGTGTTTTCAAAGATCAGGTTCCCCGTCGCG
>CAIMWO010000012.1 GCA_903845195.1 uncultured Phycisphaerales bacterium | reverse complement strand
CGGCGCCGCTGCCGGTGAGGGTCACGGCCTTGGTGCTGCCAACCATGATGCGGTTGAACGTGGCCGACCCGATCGTGATCGGGCGATTATCGACGACGGTGGCCGAGTAGGTCAGATTCAGTGCGGTTCCATTGTTGAGTGTTTCGCCAGTCAGTCCTTCCTTGGTGACGATGCCCTGCGTGCCGAGGTTCACCGTAGCGCCCTTGGTTCCCGTGGTGGTGAAGTTGAGGTTCACGGTCTGGCTGGCCGAGGCGCCCGTGCCGCTGAAGATGCCGGTGACGCCGTTGACGGTGACGCCCGTTTCGGGGCTGTACGCGGAACCGAGGGCGACCACGTTGGGCATGGTGTAGCTGGTGTCCAGACCGCTGCCGGTGAGGGTCACGGCCTTGGTGCTGCCGACCATGATGCGGTTGAAGGTGGCCGAGCCGATGGTGATCGGGCGATTATCGACGACGGTGGCCGAGAGATTAATCACATCGTTGGCGTCCGCCGAACCCTGGCCGGTGCCGAGTGACGAGGTCGCCTTGTTCGTCACGATAATCGTGCCCGAACGGTTCCCGACCGCGGAAATATCCAGGGTGGCATTGATATTGGGCGTGCCAGTATAGGTGATGCCCGTGCCCGCCGAAGTGCTGGAAACGCCGGTCCCGCTGGCCGTGACATCATAGGTGGTTCCGTCGGTTCCATTCTTGTTCAGGGCCACCGACGTGGTCAGAACAGTGACGCTCTTCATGATGCGGCCGACATTCACCGCACTGGGCGAACTGGTCGATGAGCCATCGCTCGCGGGAGATCCGCCGAAGTAGAGTGTGGAATTGTTGCCGTTGCCCACGAGCAGATCGACGTAGTTGGAGCCTGCCGAAGACTCGGTGGTCAACGAGAGGTCATGGCCGGACACGCTCGGCAAAGTAATGCCGGTGAGGGTGGGGGCGGCGCCGGTGTACTGAAACAACCGGTAGAGGCCGTTGGTGGTGGGGTTGGCGTCAAAACCAATATTCATGCCGGAAGCGAAGGTGATGCCGCCGGAGGCCGTAACGTTGATCAGGTCGCCGACGTTGCTGTCGGTGCCGTTGAGATCAAAGTAAAAATGTGCACCGCTCGAGCTGCTAATCTGCGCCACTTGCAGCGTGGTGAACGTGCCATCGCGCAAATCCACAGTCTGCGCCCCGACGGCGACGCCGCCCGTGCCGGTGACGGTGGCCGTACCCACGCCGAGGGCTGTGAATGTCTGGCCGCTGGCCAGGGCGAACTTCTGGGTGCTGAGGGTGCTGACATCGAGGGTGGCCCCGGCCTGCACCGCAACGAGACTGGACGACGCAATATTGTTGGTATTGCCGGCGGAGAGTTTGAGCGTGCCGTCGTTGATGGTTGTCTGGCCGCTATAGCTGTTGCTGGCGTTGGACAGCGTTAACACGCCGGGGCCGAAAGTGGTGATCCCACCGGTGCCCGAAACCACCGTGGAGATCGTGCCGTTGGCCAAGCTGGTGTAGATCGTGCCTTCAGCGCTGCCAAAAGCGAGTGTCGCACTGCCACTCGAGGCAGAAATTGTCGTTCCGTTCAGGATAACGCCCGCCTGGTTGGACTGATTGGCACCAGTTCCGGGATTCCCAACGGTCAAGGTTGCTCCATTGGCCATGCCAATGTTGGCATTGGCCCGCAGCGCGAATACGCTCTTCGAAGCCAAGTTGGTTGCGACCGACGTGACGTTCTCGACCTTAATGCTGGTGGGCGATGCGAAGTTCTGGTCGCCGCTGGTGTAGACGTAGAGCTGGAAACCCGACGCCGAAGTGTAGTTGAGAAAATCACCCGAATCGTTGGCGTCACTGTTCTGGCCGATGATGGAGGTATTGACGATCCCGTTCGTCACCGGCGGAAGATTGCCGGCCGTGGTGGTGTTGACTTTGAATCGTTCGCTAGTGCTCAAGCCTGCGGTTCCTGTGGACGGAGCGATCACCAGAGTTCCCTGGTTCACGCGCGAGATCACCTGCAGGTTTGCCGTCGGCGTCGTGTTGCCCACCACAAAAGCCAGAAACTTGGGTGAGTTTCGGCTTAGGCTCACCGTCGCGCCGCCGGAATAAGTGAACTGCGAGCCAGCCGCGGCGCTGGCTGTGGTCCATGTGGTGTCCGAGTTGCTGTTAACGGCCAGACTCAAAGTGCCGTTGACAATCTGCAGATTCCCCGTGCCCAGTGGCGTCGCGGTGCCGCCGGCGCGATTGATGGCGATGGTCCCCAAGTTGATGATCGTGCCGCCGCCGTAGGTGCTAATGTTGGGGAGGTTCAGGGTACCAGCGCCGTTTTTGGTCAGACTGAAAGAAGAACCGGAGATCACGCCGCCGATGGTGAGGTTGCCGGCGTCGACCGTCACCGTTCGACTGGCCGAGAGGGTGACATTGCCGGTACCCAGATTCAGGTCTTTGGTGCCGATGAATTCGAAATCACCACCCCAGGTTTGGGCATAATTGCTGGTGGTTTTTGCGGCGGCACTGGTATTGTCGATTATTCCGCCATTGATGATGAATGTGTTCGATGCATTACCCAGCGCCGCGGCACTGTTGATGTTCAAGGTTCCGGAAGAAAGCGTGAAATTACTTCCCGCGCCGCCGAACGTATTGGTTCCCGAAAGCGTCCACGCGCCCGTGCCGATTTTCGTGACGGACAACGTGCCGGAGCCGTTTTGTATCACGCCCGCAAACGACGTATTGGTGTTGTCGCCACCGGTAATCAGGGTGATCGCGCCACTTGCTCCGCTGGTAACGGTGCCGCCGGAGCCGGCGTTGTCGGACAGCGAACCGATGGTCTCATTGTGGCCGTTGAGGTCCAAGGTGGCTCCGCTATAGACTTTCACAGCAGAATTGACACCAAAGGCGCCTGAAGTAGGACTTGCGCCACCCACTGTATCCACACCTGCCAGGATTGTGCCCGCTTGGACGGTGGTGGCTGAGGTATAGGTATTTGCCCCGGAAAGCAGGAGTTTTCCGGTATGAGAACCACCAGCATTCTCAACCACACCTAACACACTCGATCCAATGATGCCGTTAATAGTGACGGTGGTGCTGTCGGCGTTTGTACTCGTGATGGTACCGTTGTTGTTGATGGCCCCAAGAGTGAGGGCGCCCGCAGACGTGGTCTGACTGAGCGCTATATTACCGGTTCCAGTAATGCTGCCGGTGACCGTTAGGCTGCCACTGCTGCTGGTAGTAATGTTCAAGCCGGTGACGAATGAAATGTTGGGGGCAATAGTGATCGATCCGCTGCTGGACGTGCTGAGGACGGCATTCGAACCACTGTTGTTCAACGTAAGTGTGTTGGACGTGCCGGTGATGTTCCAAGTACCACTGCTCGTATCGGTGATCTGACCGATGGTAACGCCAGTGTTCAAGGCGATTGACGCCGTCCCGCTCCCAGCGTAAGTCGCGGTATCTCCGGCACTGCTGCTGGTGGGTGCTCCGTTGGTCCAAGTCGTCGTCGACCAATTGCCGGAAGTGCCGGTGAGGGTATGGATCACGGCCGCTTGGACCGCCCCGGACCCCATGAGCCCCGCCCCCGCCACCGCCAATGCTATCAATGCCCCACGTGTCTTCTTGTTGAGAGTCGTCATGGCCTTCTGCCTCTTTCCCTACGAACGGCAAACCGCAGCGTTTTCTAACGCCGCCGACTCTCTCTACCTTTTTTTCCTCTCTTTCCTTTTCTCCCTTTTCTCTCTATCCCCTATATTCTCAGACCGTTTTGGTTCCGGCCTCTAGGCGCAAACATTTATGCTGCGGCGACTCATCGACGTTAAAGCGCGTCTCCGAGCTGCCCAGCAGCCTCTACTCCACATTGCCACGGCTCCACCGTGTACAACGCTGCTCTCTTGATCTCCCTTTTTCGGCTGTACTGACAACCTCTCGACCTAACCTAGAAATCGCCGCGTTCAGGGATTCCCACGAACGCTGTTGGCCCCAACGATTTCGCGAACTTCCGTTCGGCGACGCCCTGTCAACCGTCGCTTAGGTAGGCACACCCGCCACAATCCGTTTACTGCTGTTCCCACTACTGGCGCCAAGACCATCTTGGCTCATGTGGTTCTATTTTCTTCTCGCCGCCGCAGGCCATCGTGGCCACATCTGAAAGCCACATCAAACCTGACCCCATATACATACCATTGGAACGCCGAAAGGCAACTGATAGTTTACGCCAATTTCCTAATATTTTTATCATAATGCTGGAATTTACCGCATATTATAGCCACTTTATACGTACTTTTGCTGTAGTCAGACATGTTGACTTATGACCAGAGTGAAGATGGATAATTTTTCATGAGTTTCTAACATTTGGAGATCCGGACACTATGGCATCTCACTGGATCAACTCACTCGCGCGACGTTTGGATCAATATCGCGCCACCATGGTTAATCAAATGCACTCGTCTGTTCGCAATGATCGGCGCGCATCGCATGCATAGTAAGAGGCGGTTGGTATTTTCTATGGACTAACGCTGAGTAATTTTGCTGATCGGCCGTAAGCGGCCTGGTGACGAAGAAGGCAAAAGAGCAGCGAGGATCGCCGATGTGCCGCATATTCAGGCAGTCAATGCAAAGACTGTACACAAGTACGACGCATTAACTTTGTCGTTTGCGCACGAAGGACCACTGTGCCGGCGATTGCTGGACGGAGCGCAATGCCCGCGGCCTGCCGAATGCGAGGCCCGATTCCTGAGGCCCATAATAAGAACTTATTGCGTGCACGAACGCAGTGAAATGAATAACAGAGCCATAAACACAATCGGTGTGAAAAAACTTGCCGCACACATTCTGTATCGTATGTTCTCGTCAGGTAAGTGTGCACGATCGATGCACAGTCCTTTGAGTTCCGCCAGACATCTGCGGGTGTGCACCACGTGAACTGGCAATATAGATAAGTTAGGAAAGCAACTATCAGGACTTGAATTTGGCATAAATAAGTGGTCATTTGCCAATTTTGAGATATACTAAATCGAAGTTGTGGGCCAATCAAAGTTTGTGCAGTCGTGCGGGCGTAGTGGTAGTCGGGGCCCAATTCTCACGTATGTCCAGGAATGTTCGGCGTGGTGCGCCTGTGGCAGGGACGCATACAGGCGAGTTTCGTTCGAACGGAATCAACCAACGTTTATACCCTGGGGAGATGTGCAATGCGCCGGAGAAGTGGGTTCACACTGAAAGAACTGTTGATCGTCGTGGCGACGATCATGTTGCTCGTCGGCATCATGTTGCCTTCACTCAGCAACGTGAAGAGGATCGCGCAACGTACGCAGTGCATGGCCAACATCCGCCAGCTTCAGTATTCCTTCCAGGCCTACACCAACATGAACTATGGCAAGGCGATGGGAACGGTCGTCAGCGGATGTGAGTTCTGGGCTCCCGCCATGACGCCCTTCAGCAGCAAGACCGATCTGACCCAACGGCTCCTCCTCAGCGTATATTGCCCGGCCGCGACAACGCCTTCCAATGGCGTGGGAACCGCCAGCCTCGCCTGGGGACCCAACTACACGTATAACGATATCTATTGCTCGACGCCGCATAAGCTTCCGCTCGGCAAGCAATCGGGCAGTTACGGCATCAACGGCTGGCTCTTCAATAACAACCGCGAGCCGGGCGTGGCCGTTGAGTGTGGATCCGTGGACATGAACGGCACGCCCTGCACCGTTGAGGGCGATGTGATCAGCCTGGGAGCCGTAAGCCTCAAAGGTCACGCCAATATCACCGGTACTCTTTACACCCCGCCGGGCACCAGCGTGTCGTTGAACGGCGGCAACACCGTGACCCAGGTTGCACAACCCGGCCTGAGCCTGCCTGACGTGCGGTCGATCTACAACAACCTCCTGCCCTCCGCACTTACGCCCACAGGTAATACCATCGATTTCACGAAGGGCGGCTATTACGTCGTGCCCGGAAGCGCCAATCTCAACAATTACAACTACGTCGGCAACGGCACCATCCTGTCGCCGGGCAACGTCAGCGTTCCCTCGAAAAACCTCACGCTCAACATCGTGGCGCTCGGATCGGTCGATGGCAACGATATTGACGGATCGGTCTATTGCGTCGGCGACTATTCCAACCAGGGAGCGGGCGGGACCGTCACCGGCATCGTCGTCACGATGGGAACGTTCCATCAGGGCGGACACGGTGACATCAAGGGTGGCCCCCCACCGGCATTCGACACCTATACGGGAATGCGCGGTTTCCTTTCACCCGTCCAGCCGCTGGTCCTGGGCAACCCGGCCCGCGTCCCGGTCTTCGGCGATGCCATCTGGCCCGAAGCCTGGCCCAACGCCAACGATCAGATGAAGACCTCCCTGCAGAAGACCGGCGACATCACCAGCCAGCTCGGCCGCTTCAACATCGACCGGCACAACGGCGCCATCAACATCGTATTCCTCGACGGCCACGGCGAAGTCGTGCGACTGGGAGAACTCCGTAATCTTACATGGTCGCTTACCAACGGCCCCTGATGGCCGGATCGGCCGGGGCTTCATGCAAAACCGTCGAACCGCGTGGCATACGCAGGTTCGACGGTTTTGTGCTTCTTGCCGTCAAAGAAACGGGGGCGATGAAGGACTTGAATCCTCATTTCGATACCCCGAATTAGCTTTCTAACGAAGTCCAGCTGTGACCACGCAATCTCGACATGACATCATCGGGGCCGCCGTTGGCGTCGCGCGATCATCGGCGCGGGTTTTGTCGGCAGAGAGATGCGGCGTCGAGGTCGGGGACTTCAGCGACGTCAATTCAGGGATTGTGATCACGCCTTCGGCGAAGAGACCGATCCGCACCATGTCGACGACGCGATCGGTTCCCAGTTTGGTGATAATGTGCGCACGATGATGTTCCACAGTTCGCGGGGAGATACCCAGCGTCGCAGCCATTTCCTTGTAGGATTGGCCTTCCACGACCAGGCTGAACAGTTGGCGTTCCCGCGTAGTGAGCCGCGCGAGGCGCTGGCGTGCCGCGGCAGTCTGCTGGCGCAGCCGCTCACGCGCGGCATCGGCTGCCAGTGTTTGGTCGACCAGCGTCAGAAAAGTCTGCGGATCCAGCGGCTTGAGGCACACGTCGACAGCACCGCAACGTATGGCGCTGAGCGCTGCGGACAAGTCGGTGTGGGCCGCAATGGCGATGACCGGGATGTCCGCATGGGTCGTCCGGAGGTGGTCGAGAAGCTTCTGACTGGCCAGGTCCTGGAGGTGGAGATCCAGAATCAAGCAAGCAGGATGTACAGGCTCAAACTCCGCAAGGAAAGCATCGGTCGACACGTGGGACATTACCTGGCGGGTATCCGATACCAGGAGGCCCTCCAACGTGCGGCGCACATTCGCGTCGCTATCGATGAGATGGACTGATGCTTTGGACTGTTTCAAGGATCCCTCCATAAAATTCTGCTCATTGCCCGGAAAGCCGACGGCGAAAGCGCCCGCATTGAGGCGGAGCCTTCCAAGGCGTCGGGAGACGCATAAATCTGGAACAAGGGGGATATTCGAGCGGTGAGATGCTGATCTAGAGGCGTTCAGGTGAAACCACAGTCGCCTCATGAAGACGGGCGTACTTCAAATTGCCGGGAGACTACTACATGACCTTTTTGTGAACTCGCGGAACGTTTTGGCAGATGAGGCTCCTCGCTGGCAAACAAATGCAAGCATCGACCCTACCATTGAGTGTGTTGTAAGAACGCAATCTGCATGACGAAACGTCTGAGGATCATGCAAGTCCTATTTTAGTTATGTGGCATATCGGCGTGTCTACCGCATTTCTTGAAAAAAAAGAGTAATTAGTCGTATAGTATGCGCCAAGAACCGACGGGCCACTTCGCAAATATGTCATGCACTGCGCGATGCTCTTTGGGTCGCATGGCCGCCAGTTGTGGTCTGGACACATCACTGAATAGATGCGCGTCTATGCACACAATGTTTTCTATACAAATCCTCAAATATACAAACCCTCAAATAGGGGTTGGTCGGAAGGTTCCGTGAGCGGTGCGTCAGCGGCCATCATGAACTTGTCTATTGGCGCAGGTCTGCTTTGATCTCGCAGCTTAGGGGACGCTGAGCAGTATTTTACCGCCATTGAAAATCGCCACGGCGGCAATTGAGTCGCTGATGTTATTACCTGCCATCCGCGTCGCGCGATCATCTGTGGTCACCAAGTTCAGATGTCGGAGGCGCGAGAAAGCACGCTCCGCAGCTCCATCTAAATGAAAGTGCAAACGTCAATAGGGAATTTCCCTCATGGGGAGATTCCTCATACATGGCCTGTGATGACGCGCCGAAAGAATGAGCACCAGCTTCTGGTGCGTGCCGCCATGTGGGCCGGACCAGCGAAGCAGGAGTGCAAGGTGAGCTGCGATGTCATCACTCGATGCGACAACCGAACGTCTGGCTTCCGCCGTCCTGGTGGCGGACCCCAACGACTTGGCGGCCCTGGCGCGACTGCACGAGGATCTCTCCGCGATGCCGGCGCAGGTGGCGGCAGATGCGACCTTGGCTGCTCCAGTGGCCGATCGGCTGTCGCGCACGGCACAGGCAGCGTCAAAGCTGGTCGAGCAACTCATCCTGCGGGAAGCCGACGACGCGAATGCGGCTTTGGAATCTGTTTGCGAGAGCATCGCACAGATCCAACAACTTCTCAGCGGCACGGCAGCAACGGAAACGTCGAAGAATGAGACGGCCCCGGTGGCTGCAGAATCATCGCCGGCGTGCGGCGCCGAAGAGGCTGTTACTGTTGTCGAGGAACTATCCAAACCGGAAGACCTGTCATTAGTACAGGATTTCATCGGTGAGGCGCGGGGGCATCTGGAATCGGCCGAAGCGGATCTGCTCAAACTCGAAGAACAGCCGGATGACCACGAGCTGATTAACGCGGTATTCCGCGGATTCCACACGATCAAAGGCGTTGCGGGGTTCCTGAACTTCAAGCAGATCGGCCAGTTGGCACATGCGGCAGAGAACCTTCTGGACAAGGCCCGCAAGGGCGAACTGACACTGACCAGCGAAGTGCTGGACCTGGTTCTGCAGGCCGTGGACATGGCCAAAGCCATGATTCGAACGATCGAGACCGCGGTCAGTCAGCAGACCCCGATCGGCGAGCAGCCAGGTTTGAAGGATATGCTGGCAAGGCTACGCGATGGAGCCGCCGGTCTTGCGCAATCTGCTCCTGCAGCCGCGCCCGGCGCGGGCAACGCAGCAAGTGAGGCGCGGCCGGCCAGCGTGCCTGAAGGCGCGAGCGCCAAGGCGGTCGCGGCCACCGACGCCACGGTAAAAGTGGCCACGGGGCGATTGGACAGTCTTATTAACATGGTGGGTGAGCTGGTCATTGCCCAGGCCATGGTGAACCAGGATCTGACGCGGCTGGTCAGCGGGGAACCACGCGTGGCGCGGAATTTATCGCACGTGAGCAAGATCACGCGTGAGCTCCAGGAACTGACGATGGCCATGCGGATGGTTCCCATCCAGGGTGTCTTCCAGAAGATGGCCAGGCTGATTCGCGATCTGGCTCGCAAGGCGGGCAAGCAGATCGAATTGAAGCTCACCGGCGGGGAGACGGAACTGGATCGCAACCTGGTGGAGGCATTGGCGGATCCGCTGGTGCACATGATCCGCAACGCTGCGGATCACGGCATCGAGTCGCCGGAAGACCGGGTGCGCGCGGGCAAGTCTGCAGCGGGCCACGTCGAGCTTCTGGCGTACCATCAGGCGGGCAACATTGTTGTGGAGATCCGCGACGATGGACGGGGGTTGAATCAGAAGAAGATATTGACCAAGGCTCGGCAAGCCGGGTTGCTCCAAGAAGGACAGGAGCTCAGCGAACAGGACATATTCCGCCTGATCTTCCATCCGGGGTTGTCCACCGCCGAGAAGGTTACGGATGTATCGGGGCGGGGCGTGGGCATGGACGTGGTGCGAAAGAATGTCGAAGCACTTCGCGGCCGCATTGACATCACCTCGACGGAAGGAAAGGGCTCGACGTTTGCGATCCGCCTTCCCTTGACGCTGGCCGTCATCGACGGGCTGGTCGTCAAGGTGGGTGCGGAGCGCTACATCCTGCCCATCACCAGTATCGAACAGAGCCTGCAGCCAAAGGCGGGGCAGCTTTCGACTCTGCAGAACCGCGGCGAGATGTGCATGATCCGCGGGAGTCTGCTGCCGGTATGCCGCCTGCACGAACTATTCCACGTCACGCCCCGGAACACCGATCCCTGCCAGGCATTGCTGGTGCTGGTGCAGGACGGCGATCGGCGGGCATGCATCATGGTCGACGAGCTCCTGGGTCAGCAGCAGGTGGTCATCAAATCTCTGGGTGAAATCACGGGCAACCTCCCGGGAGTTTCGGGAGGCGCCATTCTCGGTGACGGCACGATCAGTCTGATTCTCGATGCGCCAGGAATTTTGGATTTGATGGCCGCGAGTTGAGAGGCCGCATCGCGCAGGCGTTTTTTCGGAGGCAACACATGGCAAGTTCCACTCTATCGGCGGCGGCGGCCACTCTCGCCGCCAACGCACTCGGCGGCAAGTACCTCACCTTTGCGCTGGGCAAAGAAGAATACGGCCTCGAGATTCTCAAGGTTCGCGAGATCATCGGCTGGCTCGACATCACCGCCCTGCCGCGTACGCCGGGCTACGTCAAGGGAGTGGTCAACCTGCGTGGCCAGGTGATCGTGGTGGTGGATCTGCGGTCCAAGTTCGCCATGGAAGCGGCGCCGAAGACCGACCAGACGTGCATCATCGTGGTCGAGATCGCCCATGCCGGGCGGAAGCTCTCCACCGGCATCATCGTGGACCGCGTCTCGGAAGTTCTGGAGATTCCCGCGGAGAACATTGAGGCCCCGCCAACCTTCGGCAGCTCTGTGGCCACCGACTTCATCCTCGGCATGGGCAAGGTGGGTGAGGCCGTGAAGATTCTCCTCGATATCGACAAGGTGCTCGAGGCCCAGGAACTCGCGGCGGCGTTAAAGGCATAACCATTCTCAACGTTTACGGAACCAGGGCACCCAAAAAACAAAGGCAGCAACCGATGAAAACGAATAAATGGCATATAGCTCTACTTCTTTCTGCAGTGGTGGTGTCGGCCGGGCAGGTATTCGCCGAACCGCCGGCCGCTCCCACGGTCGCTGACCTGCAGACGCAGGTTCAATCGTTGACCCAACGACTGGCCGATTTGGAGCGAAAGGAATCCGACAACTGGATGACCGCCGCACGGACGGACCAAATCCGCGCGATCGTCGAGGAAGCGCTGGCCGACAGCAAGGCCCGGTCAAAGTCCGCGGCGGGACCGAACTTTGGCTACAACAACGGGTTCTTCCTCCAGACGGACGATCGCAATTTCAAACTCAGCGTCGGTGGATTGGTGCAGGCTCGCTATACGTTTGCACGGAGCGAAGTGCACAACGCAGGCGCCTTCACGACCGCGCCCAAGGCCGGCAACGTGAATGGTTTCGATTTTCGCAGAGCCAGGCTCATCTTCACCGGCAATGCCTTTACGCCGGATTTGACCTTCAACTTCACCGGTGATTTCGCGGGCGACAATTGCGCCAAGAATCCCATTTCGACGGTCACGACGGATGGTGCGGGGAACGTGACCTCAACGTCGCAGACGTCCGTTTCCACGGATAAGAATTTCTTCCAGATTGTCGATCTGTTCGTGGCCTACCGGTTCAACGACCTTTTCAACGTGCGCATCGGGGCGTTCCTGACGCCATTCTCGCGTGCGGAATACACCAGCACCGGCGCCGAGCTTGTGGATGTGCCCGCGGTGCTGTGTCCATTCGATCCGGCACGCTCCACGGGCATGAGCGTCTTCGGCCAACTGATCAAGGATCGTTTGAGTTACGAAGTGAATCTCAACAACGGCCAGAATTCGAATACCCTGGGGCGCGCGGGCGAAGTGAGCACCAGTGGCACCACGAGCAGTAACGCCGGCGCCAATGACAACCGGCTGGCCTATTACATGCGCCTGCAATATGCCGGCGGCGGCAAACTCTGCGACTTCGCCGACGAACCCGACCTGCGCAAGGAGCGCGGCGATCTGGCCTGGATGGTCGGCGGCGCCGTCGGATACGAGTCGGCCAATACCACGAGCACCGCGTTCCCGAGCCCGCAGGGCAATGCAACGATTCCCGTGGGGACAATCACGTCTCCTGGTTTTGCGAGCTACCCGCTCAATGGCGATCTATACCGGGGCACGGTCGATGTCTCGGCCAAGTACCAGGGCTTGTCATTCACGACGGCATACTACTTCCAGCAGATCAACGAAAACCCCGCCGCCGACGCGGGTACGGCCCCGGCACTTCCCGGCGGGTATAGCCTCACCGGTTCCAGCGCCAATTCGAGCTTCTTTGAGATGGGCTACTACGGGCAGATCGGCTACATGCTGACCAACAAGCTGGAAGTGGTCGGTCGCGCGGGGCAGTTTTTGACTGAGGGAAGCTCTAATCGCGCCGAGGAATTCACGTTGGGCCTGAACTATTACGTCTATGGTCAGAACTTCAAGATCCAGAGCGATCTGACGTACATTCCAAACGAAGCCATGTCCAGTAGCTCGACGATCGGTAGCGCCGTAAACACGCAGGACATTGTGTTCCGTCTGCAATTACAGCTGAAATTCTAGAGAGTAATTTTTTCCCGGGTGGATTCTTCATTGGCAGCCAACGCCCAATTGAGTGCGTTAGCCTTAGAAAGGAATGAGACATGAGTATGACCATCGGAAAACGGATTCTGTCAGGTTTTGCAGTCTGCATCACCATTACCGCCGCGCTCGGGCTCTTCACCTATACGCGAATCGCAGCCATTGATGCACACGTCGCGACTATTGCCAAGAAATCTCTGCCGGGCGTGGCCTGCGCGGGGACGATCGAAGCCAATACCTATGCCGCCGGCGGGATCGTCCTGCAGCACATACTCGCCGAGTCCAAGCAGGACATGGACAGTGCCGACGCGAAGATGCTCGCGATGACGGAAGGGAATACCAAGGCCTACAAGGAGCTCGAAGAGACGCTGACTACGCCGAACGAGCATGAGCTTTTTGAGGCCGCGAAAGCAGCCCGGGCGGAATACGCCGCGGCGCGCACCAAAATCCTGAATCTCAGCCGCGACGGAAAGAAGAAAGAGGCGATGGAGATGTATCGCACTGAATTCGTTCCCCCGTTTGAAAAGCTGTTGAAGATGACGATCGCCCTGAATGAGTCCAACAAGAAGTCGGCGGATGATTCCACCGTGCAGATCGTCTCCGCCGTAGGAAACGGCAAGACCGGATCGGTCGTTGGCATCGCCCTGGCCATCCTGGCCGGTGCTGTCCTGGCTACGCTCATCACCCGGGCGGTCAACAAGGCGCTCAATCGCATTGCCGGCACGCTCGCGGCCGGTTCACAGCAGACCAGTTCCGCGGCCGGCCAGGTGTCTTCCTCCAGCCAGTCGCTGGCGCAGGGTGCTTCCGAGCAGGCTGCCGCCCTCGAGGAGACTACGTCCGCACTGGAAGAGATGGCGAGCATGACCCGGAAGAACTCGGAGACTGCCCAGCAGGCCGCGGGTCTCTCCAGCGAGGCCCAGAGGTCCGCCGCCAAGGGCAACGATGCGATGAACAAGATGTCCACCGCGATCAACGACATTCAGAAGTCGGCTTCCGAGACCGCCAAGATCATCAAGGTCATCGATGAAATCGCGTTCCAGACCAACCTCCTGGCCCTTAATGCCGCGGTGGAAGCCGCGCGGGCGGGCGAAGCCGGAAAAGGATTTGCGGTGGTCGCCGAGGAGGTCCGGAACCTGGCAATGCGCTCCGCCGAAGCGGCCAAGAACACCGCCGCCATGATCGAAGAGAGCGTCAACAACGCCAAGAACGGCGTGACCATCGCGGTCGAGGTCGGCAAGAACCTCGAAGAGATCACCACCGCCGCCACCAAGGTCAACAGCCTTGTCGGCGAGATCGCCGCGGCGTCGAAAGAACAGTCGCAGGGTATCGACCAGGTGAACACCGCCGTATCGCAGATGGACAAGGTCACGCAGTCCAACGCAGCTTCCGCTGAAGAGTCTGCGTCGGCGGCGGAGGAACTCTCCAGCCAGGCCATCCAACTCAGCGAGATGGTAGGGGAACTCGTCGCCCTGGTCGGCGGGGCCACGAAGAGCGGCGCGGACGGCAATGCCCTGCAAGCTTCGCCATCGCGGCAGCCCGCGAACAAGGCGGGTATCGCCAAGGGCCGCGCTCCGTCAAGGAAGTCACCGTCCTTGGCAATTCCCCTCGATGATGATGAACGGGCGCGCAAGGAGGACGCTTTCGCCGAGTTCGGCGGCGCCAGGTAATCATGACGACCGGAACGCCCATGGAGGGGCGTTCCGGTCCTTCTCAAAATTGTGATGCCCCCGATAGCAGGTTGGAGTGCGACGAACATGCAGTTGTCCGCGGAAATCTTCACGCCTGGCGAACTCAAGCGAATCGCCGCGGCGGTCTATCAGCACTGCGGCATCAACCTGCATGAGGGCAAGCAGGAGCTGATTCAGGCCCGTCTGACCAAGCTTCTCCGCCGCAGTTCCTTCGCTTCGCTGTCGGACTACCTCGATCACGCACTGGCGAATCCGGACAGCGATGAGTTTTCGGAGCTGATCGATTCTCTAAGCACGAATCTCACCAGTTTCTTCCGCGAATCCGACCACTTCGATTATCTGGCCCGCGCATTTCTTCCGCAGTTGCTGGCGCGTCGCCGGGCGGCAGGCAGCAACTGTATTCGCGGCTGGAGCGCCGCCTCTTCCACCGGGGAGGAGCCTTACTCGATCGCCATGACGGTGCAGCACGCCCTCGAAGCAGCCGGAGGAACATGGGATGCCCTGATCCTCGCCACCGACATTTCCACTCGCGTTCTGAAAATCGCTCGCGAGGGGTCGTACGACCCGCAGCGCGTGGAGCCTGTCCCGCCTCAGTTCAAAACCAAATATCTTGCCAAGGCTCGCGGACCGCATCCCTTCGTCCAGGTGGTGCCGAAGATTCGCTCAATGGTGCGTTTCGCCCATCTGAACTTGCTCGAACCCTGGCCATTTGTCGGGCCCATCGACTTCATCTTCTGCCGCAACGTCATGATCTACTTTGACAAGCCCACGCAGCAGAAGCTCATCACGCGCCTGTGGGAGATCCTTGGCCCCGGTGGCATGCTCTTTACCGGCCATTCCGAGTCGCTCACCGGCATCGCGCACAAGTTCCGCTATGTCCAGCCAACCATCTACCAGAAGACCTAAGGAGATATCGGCTGTGAATATCGTGGTCAATGTTTCTGACGCCCGCGTTTCCAAGGACACCGAAGATGTTCTGGTTACGTATTCGTTGGGCTCGTGCATTGCCGTATCGATGTACGACCCCATCGCCCGCTGCGGCGGCATGCTTCACTACCAGTTGCCGACCTCGACGCTGGATGCGTCCCGCGCCCAGGCCAACCCGTGTATGTTCGCCGACACGGGAATGGCGGCCCTGCTCAGGGACCTGGATGCATTGGGCGCCCAGCCGCGGCGAATGCATGTCAAACTCGCAGGCGGGGCCGAAATTCTCAATGACTCGGGCCTCTTTTCGATCGGCAAACGCAATCACACCGCGATCCGCAAGATTCTCTGGCAACGCGGCCTGCTCCTGAAAGCCGAAGAGGTCGGCGGGTCGCAGCCGCGAACGCTCTACCTGCATGTGGCCGACGGCACCACCATCATCAAGAGCCGCGGCCAGACCGCGAGCCTCTAAGGAGACTGATATATGAGTTACCGCATCCTGTTAGTGGACGATTCCGCCACCACCCGCGGAATGATCAAACGCGCCATCCAACTGGCCGGGCTGCCGGTCAGCGAATTTCTCGAAGCAGCGGACGGAAAGCAGGCTCTTGCGCAACTCGCTACCCATATGGTCGACCTGATCCTCGCCGATCTGCACATGCCCGAGATGAATGGCATCGAACTGGCTCACGCGGTCCTGGCGAACCCCGCCACCGCTCCCATCCGAATCGCGATCATCAGCGCCGAGCCCAGCGGATCCCGACTTCTTGAGCTCCGTCGCGCCGGAATCAAAGGCTATCTGCGGAAGCCCTGCACGCCGGAGTCGCTCCGCGACCTGGTTGTCCCCTTGATGGAGAATCGCCATGCGCCAACCGTCGCCTGAACTTCTGCTGGAAGCATTGGCTGAATCCCTTCAGACCATGGCGTTTATCTGCCCGGAGCCCGTCACAGAAGAGATGCCCGCGCCGGCCGCCGCTGATTGCGTAACTGTACGCTGGTCCGGCGATGCAACAGGCGAATTGCAGCTGGCGACACCGCGGGCCTTTGCAGAAAACCTGGCGGCCAGCATCCTGGCCCTGGAGCCCGGCTCTCCCGAGGCCGCCCAGCGTGCCGGTGATGCGCTGCAGGAACTCTGCAACATCACCACCGGGGCGCTCCTTTCACGACTGTGCGACCAGCCAACTGACAGCCCCGAAATGGGCTTGCCGACCTCGAGTGTATTGCCCGATGCCGAGGCGTGGCGTCGTTTCATCAGCCAGCCGCAAACATCAGTGCTGATGGCCGAAGGCTGCCTGCTGGCAGTGCGAATTCAGGAGTCCCCCACGTGATCAGCAGCGAGCCAGCCAATCCAGTGCCTCCGGCCAAGGCGATCCGCGTCCTGGTCGTGGACGACTCCGCCGTGGTGCGCAACATGCTTTGCCGCGAGCTGGCGAAGGATCCGTCCATTGAGGTGATTGGGTCGGCGCCGGACCCCTATCTGGCGCGTGACAAGATTGTCGCGCTCAACCCCGATGTGCTGACGCTGGATATTGAGATGCCCCACATGGACGGCCTGACGTTTCTCCGCCGCCTGATGGAGTACCATCCAATGCCAGTCGTCGTCGTCAGTTCGCTCACCGCGCAAGGAACGCGCACCGCCGTCGAGGCGCTGGAAGCCGGCGCCGTGGATGTACTTGGCAAGCCCGGTTCGTCTTACTCGGTCGAAAACCTCTCAGCCGATCTGATCCAGAAAGTGAGACTCGCGTATCGGGCCCGCCTGACTTGTTCGACGCCTGCTCCGAAGCGGTCGCCGAAGCCCAAAGGCGCGGCTTCTGCGCTGGCCACCACCGAAAAGATCCTGGCGATCGGGGCATCGACCGGCGGCGTACAGGCCCTGACGCGCGTCCTCACCGAACTCCCGGCCGATGCGCCCGGCACGGTGATCGTGCAGCACATGCCGGCACGCTTCACAAAATCCTTCGCCGAGCGGCTCGACACGCTTTGTCAGGTGCGCGTCAAGGAAGCCCAGGACGGAGACGGCGTCTTCGCTGGTCAAGTATTGCTTGCGCCAGGCGGCTATCACATGCTGCTGCGCCGCTCCGGCGCGCGTTACTACGTACAGGTTAAGGACGGGCCGGAAGTCTTCCACCAGAAGCCCAGTGTCGAAGTGCTCTTCCAGTCGGTGGCCCAGACCGCCGGGCGCAATGCGGTCGGCGCGATTCTCACCGGCATGGGGGGCGACGGCGCCAAGGGCCTCCTGCTCATGCGTCAGGCCGGTGCCCGCACCATCGCCCAGGACGAAGCGACGTCGGTCGTTTTCGGCATGCCGCAGGAAGCCATCAAGTGCGGCGCCGCCGAGCACGTGACTGCTCTGCCTGATGTTGCGCGAAAGATGCTGGACCTTGTACGCCAGATGGATCGTGATGTGAATTCGGTCGCCGCGTCGGCCCATTGATAGGAGTCTGTATGTCAGCGATTGTGCATCCTCCGGCAGGTACGGGTTCGCCCACCGCCCGGTTGATAGTCCACTTTGTGGGCTCGATTCAGGAGGTCCTGCGTACCATGGCCAAAGTGACGGTCACGGTCGGCGCACCTATGCTCAAAAAGGATCCCCTCCCCAGTTACGACGTCTCGGGCGTGATCGGTTTCAGTGGTGAATTTGTCGGCTCGATGGTCCTGTCCTTTAAAAACGCCACCGCTGTGGCGATCGTCAGCAACTTTACGGGCATGCCTATCGAACCGGGTTCGCCGGACTTTGCCGACGCGGTAGGCGAACTGGCCAACATGATCGCCGGCAGCGCCAAAACGTCCTTCGGCGGCAACACCAACATCAGCGTGCCCAGCATCATTCTGGGTTCGGGACATACCGTTGCCCAACTGCACGGCGTTCCGTGCCTGGTCATCCCCTGCCACACCGAGGCCGGGGACTTTGCTGTGGAAGTCAACATTAAACCGATGGTCGCGACGCGGCCAGTTCAAAGGAGCTAGTCAAAATGAAGATTCTGATGGTCGATGACTCGCGTACCATGCGCAACATTCAGAAAAACGTGCTGAAGACCCTGGGCGATCCGGCCTGCACGGAAGCCGGCGATGGCCTTGAGGCGCTCACGTGCGTAGCGTCCCAGCCCAACGGCTTTGACCTCATGCTCGTCGACTGGAACATGCCCAACATGGACGGCCTGACCTTCGTCAAACGCCTGCGGGAAAAGGACAAGACGACACCGGTGATCATGGTCACCACCGAGGCGGAAAAAAGCCGCATCATCGAGGCCATCAAAGCCGGTGTTAACAATTACGTGATCAAGCCTTTCACGCCCGATTCTCTACTCGAACGGGTCAAGCAGACGCTGGCGAAATGCAATTCCGTTGCCGCATAGGCCCGCACCGGGCCTACGCAAGGAGGTCGATATGGGTGCTGAATCAGCTCAGGCCGATCCGGTGGTCGGTGCGGACGATTGCGCGGCCAAACCGGCCCGAGAAGAAGTGGCGCTGATGTCGTCCGATCCCACCGATGCCGGGGCCGTGGCCATGGCTCGGCGCGGCATTTTTCTCTGCAAACCCGGCCAGCCTATCGCGCACCGAGTGGATGTCCCAGCCGACTCTCCGAGAAATCCCGGGCAAGCGATCCTTTCCGAGTTACGCCTGGGCAAAAATGTTATCTGGGATCCCAAACAGGCGGCTTATGTCTCCTATGTCGCTGGGCACGCAACGCTGCGGCAGGGGAAACTCGATGCCGAAGAGGTGCTCGAGCTTTCTGACGATGTCGACGGCATTGACGGCGCCGTGACTTACGACGGTCAACTCATCGTCCGTCGCAATGTGCTGGACCTCGCCATGCTCAAGGCTGCCGGTAGCATTACGGTGCACGGCTCCATTGAAGCGGCGACCGTCCACACCGACAGCGATCTGCACGTCTATCACGGCATCTGCGGCAAGGAAAAAGGGCGTAGCAGCGCCAAGGGCCGCATCACCACGCGCTTCGTCACCAATGCCCACGTGACTTCCGGCGGCGACATGCTGGTTGCCAACGAAATCGTCAACAGCAACCTCATTTGCGCAGGAGCGCTCAAAGTCGAGCACGGCACGATTGTCGGCGGCCACACCGTCGCGCGGGGCGGCATCGTGTGCCATACCGCCGGTTCCGAGGCAGGGGTCAGGACCACTCTGGAGATCGGCTTGTCGCAGGAACGATATTTCGCCATTCAGCAGTCATGGAGTCAGGCAGAACTGACGCGCCGCAAAGCCCGCGACATTCGCGATGCCGTCGGTCCCCTCATGGCGCGATCAAAGAGCCTCACGGCGGCGCAGAAGGAAAAGGCCACTGAGTTGCTCTTCGCGGCCGACGAGGCAGAGGCCCAAGCCGTTACGGAGTTGGCCGCCTTGGAGCATGAGATGGCCGATTTGCGTTCCGCCATGGACGCCAAGATCGTCGTCAACAGCATTCTGCACGCCGGTGTGCTCGTCCGGTTCCCTGTTGCCGCGGCGCTCATAAGCGCGCCGATGCGTGGCCCGCTCGAGATCACGTTGCGTTGTACCGGCGGGGAAACACAGATTGTCGTCATCGATCGCTGTCGCAACACGTGCATTCCGCTGCCAAGCTTGTCGGGCTCAGAAGGTATTGCCGACATGGCCCGCAAATTCCTGACCGGCTGCTCTCCTGCTCGCAGCTCAAGAGAGGTCGCCGAGAACGGCGCATAGACGCCGCCAGCCGAAAGCATCGGTACGCGTCTCACTTGCAGGCTGCCGCGGACGGATTTTCAGGCCTCCGCCAATACCCCGTTGCCCCGGTTCGTTCCGTGGCAACCCTTTCAGTCGTAGTTGAGAAAGTAGCGTCGCCATGGATGTAGGTCTGATCAATCCTTTTGTCGTCAGTTCGCGGCAGGTTTTTGATATGATGATCCACCTGCCCCTCACTTTGGGTAAGCCCTTCCTCCGCACCCACGGCAGTCCCAATTACACGGTCTCCGCAATCATCGGCCTCGGCGGCGCCGTGACCGGCTGCATCGTCCTGGGTTTCTCCGCACCCGTCGCCCTCGCCTTGGCCTCCGGCCTGACCAACGCGCCCATCACCGCACTGAATGCCGATTGCGTCGACGCCCTCGGCGAAATCGTCAACATGATCGCCGGCAGCGCCAAAAAGGAACTGCCCGGCGGACTCAGCACCTTGTCCATCCCCAACGTCATTCTCGGCTCACACAAAATCCAGTACCCCACGGGCGTGCCGATTATCGTACTCCCCTGCCAGTCCACTGCCGGCGCCTTCACGATCGAAGTAGCCATCCACAAGAACCCCTCAGCATAGCCTGCTTCATCCGCGGTTCATCGATTATTAGCTATCCGTGCGGTGGTGCAAAATCCGGTGCGGCGTTCCGCCGCACGGGGTCGCACCACGTCACGCAAACATTATGATTTGAGGGGAAACCCGCTTTGCACGGCCTGGCGCGGGCTCATGCGGGCCAGTGTGATGTTAGTTTTTTGTCAGATGGGCGATGAGGGACTCGAACCCCCGACATCCGCGGTGTAAACACGGCGCTCTAACCAACTGAGCTAATCGCCCGGATTTTCCTAGGATACTAAAATCGCTCGCGAGACGCCAATGGCGTTTCGGCGCTGAATGCTTGCTTCATCACATCATGGTTTGGCCCTTGCCCCAGCGTGGCTGGCGCGGCTTGGATAAAGACGGAATCATTGGCGAGCAGCTCTACGGATCACAGCTCTTACGGCTCGGGTTCTTCCGGAGTGGGTTCGGAACTGCTGGAGGTCGAGACCGGATCGGATCCGGATTCGGAGGCCCAGGTACTGGCGAAAAGAGCGAGGATTTCCGGGCGATGATGGATGGTCGTGGAACTGGGCGCTGGCGCCTGGCCGAATTCCGCGGCGGGAAAGAACAGGCCGTCGGTATTGGCGCGGCCTTTGGTTTCCAGAAGGAGTGCCTGGTATTGATCGAGGACCGGATCGGTCGGGTTCTTCTTTTTGTTCGCGGATTGATGCGGGCTGGACGTATGAGCGGCAGCGGGTGCGGCCACCGCATCGAGCAGGAACAGGGCCTTGCCGCGACGGCGGGCGAGCGATTCGAGACTGTCGAGATTGGATGCCCAGCCCGCGCGGAGATCGTGAACAGTAGGCTCCGTTTTGGTCGTGATGGGGAATTGGCCGAAGGCTGCGACGTAGTCGACGCTGTCCCAAAGCTCGATGTCGGGGAGTAGTTTCTGATCGGCCGCAAGGATGAGATGCCCCTCGTATACCGTGCGAACGGCGACGAGTTGTTTGACCCACCAGTCCTCATCGGGATCGGCGGAAAGCCAACTGACGACGAGGAAATCGATCTGCAGCTGCTGGGCAAGTTTGGCGGCCTGGGCGAGCGGAACCGGGTACGGATTCCTGGTGCTGCTTTCGGGCACGGCAGGCGGCAGCAGGATGAACGAAAGTTTCTTCCCTTCGTGAAAGCTGCGGCATTGGGTGATCAGTTGGACGAGCGCATCAGTATTTCCGTCGCGGGGATACCGCACGGCCAGCGCGGTGGCGTGACAGTGGGCGAGCGTGGCGACGAGCGCGGAAACGTCCGGAATTTCTGACGGATTGGACGGTGCATCGACGATGAAACCGCGGAAAGGCGGGCGGCGGCCAGCGCCGGTGAGCACGGCGGGTGTTTCTTCGGTCTTGGGGTGGCGAAAGTATTGGATGACCTTGCCGATGCCGACGCCGACGGCTAAGCACGCGAGCAGGAAGAGAGCGGTGCGGATGTGTTTCATCATGTCGCAATACGCCTATGCGAAGCTGACTTTATCCGGAGGAAGATTACTCGAAAGCGGTCAGTGGGTGGTAGCGGCAGGCATGGAGGGTGGAATTGGAAGCATGGGATTTGGAACTCCTTCACCCGGCACGCGTCAGAAGAAGCTGTGAAATGTGTGCGGGTTTTGACCGGCACGGACAATGTGGCCGTGTACGCTCGTCTAAAGGAATCGAAAATGAATAAGCCGTCGCTAGTATTGGGTCTGTCGGTTTTCTTGTCTGCAGCGGCAGCCAGTTGGGCCGACCCAGTGGCCACCAGCTGGGCAGAACCTGCGGCCACCAGGAACGCCGAAGCGCCGGCGACGATGACGGGAATCATCGGTCAGGACACGGAAACGGAAAAAGTCGCCGACATCCTGGGAAAGGCCGGGGTGCTTTACATTCATTCGGAAGCACGCTGGCAGCAGGTGGAAAAGCTGCTGAGCGACTTGGGACTGCGGCCCGATCACGCGCTCCCGACGTTGGATTTTTCCACACACAAGATCCAGGCCGTGTTGGTGTACAGCGCGGCCCATCGCCCCGGAGATACGTTTTCGCTGACGAAATTAGATTTGACCGCGAATGTGCCGTCACTCGACTTCATGTTGCGCTGGAACAACGGACCGGAAGAAAAAGAGGAACAACGTTCGACGAAGTTCATCCTGGCCGTCATGGATTTCAGCAAGGTGGATCGTGAGTTCGAATACGCCCAGTACCTTCCCAAGGTCCAGGTCACATTGAAATCACAACCGACCAGCGTCGACCGCGCTCGCGTGACCACCGAGTTTGCCGCGACCCTGGGCGATAAGGACGGCGGCGATGTGGTCGACGGCCTGCAGGCGAAGTTGACGGCCAAGGATGCGAAGATCGCACCGGGCGGTGACATCCTGCTCGATTTTGAACTGCATCTGGCAACCGCGGCGCTGGCGAAGGCGGAGCATTTCGGCGCCAAGCCGGCGACTGCAGGCGTGTGGGATGGCAAGTACTCCAACGGCTACCGCAATCATGGTTTCATCGTGACAAGCCCGGATGGCAAGACGACGTTCCTGCAGCCCAAGGTTCAGGGCGCTTGGGATAAAAATGCGCCGCACGTCGTGAACGTGACGGCGGATAAGCCGTATCATCTGCCGAACTGGGCCCAGGGAAGCTCTTTCAAATCGCTTAAGGAACTGGGTCTGGACACGACGATGCCGGGAACGTACGTGATCACGGGAATCTATGAGGAAAAGGGAGATCACACGCCCCGGCCTTCGGCGGACGGAGAGGCGAAGCAGGTCTGGGCAGGATCCATTGAATCGAACACGGTGGCCGTCAACGTGGCGGCCCTAAATTAGTGCTTGGGCAGCGCCACCAGAAGCTGATCGATCTGTTCGGCCGTGTTGTAGAAATGGGGGCTGGCGCGAAGGCGGGATTCACGCATAACGATGATGATTTCTTGCGACTCGAGATCGCGGACGATCGTATTGTGATCGTGCGTCGGTGAAGCGAAAGAGACGATGCCGGAGGCTTCGTTTTCGGCGCGGGACGAAATGATGCGGTAGCCTTTCTTCAGCAGGCCTTCGACGAGTTGGTCGGTCAGCGCGCGCACGCGATTCCAGATGGTGGGGATGCCGATCTCGGCAAGAACTTCCAGTGCGGCGCCCAGCGCCAGCACGCCGGGGATGTTGTAGGAACCGCATTCAAAGCGTTTGGCATCCGGACGAAGCGTGAAGTCGTAGTGGCCGTAGTCCTGGGCGTTGATGACGTTCATCCAGCCGATTTCGGGGCGGAGTGTGGGGATGAGTTCGCGGCGGCAATAGAAAATGCCGAGGCCTTCGGGACCGAGCAGCCACTTGTGGCCGTCGGCGGAGAGGAAGTCGATGTTCATGGCTTGCACGTCGACGGGCAGTACGCCGCAGGATTGGATGGCGTCGACGCAGAAGAGGATCCCGCGCGTGCGGCAGAGCGCGCCAATCGCGGCAACGTCGTTCCGGTAGCCGGACGCATACTCCACGTGCGAAAGAGCGACCATGCGCGTGCGCGGGGTAATGGCGGCCAGGAGTTCCGCGATGTCGATGCGGCCGTCGTGTTCGGGAATCATGATATGTTTGACACCAAAACGCTGCGCCACGTCCATCCAGGGGTAAACGTTGGAAGGATATTCGACGGCGGTGGAGAGAATCTCATCTCCCGCATGCCACTCGATGCCGTTGGCGACGAACGCGAGCCCCTCGGAAGTATTCTTGCAAAAAGCGATTTCCTTGGGATCGGCATTGATGAGCTGGGCGGCAAGGGTGCGCGTGCGCTCGGCCTGCTTGTACCACCGCCCGGTGAGGTAGGCGTCTTCCTCCGCCTGCTGGGCGTAGGTACGAATGGCCGCCGCGGCGCGGGCCGCAATGGGCGAAACCCCGGCGTGATTGAAGAAGGCCCACCGCCGCGAGATGGGGAATTCGCGCGCGATGTCGAAGGACGTTGGAAGCGGAGGCAACTGCATAATTGGATGTCCCTCTTTTGGCATCGAAGGCCTTTGGCAAATTGTCACGTTGCGGTCTCTCGGTTCCCTTGCCGACAGAGAGTATGATACACCGTGACGTTGAAGTCTTCAGGGAACATCGATGACTTGGCCGAACTTTTTATCGCCGTTGTGGGGACTGATGGGGTTGCTGGCGATACCCATCGTGCTGCTCTATTTGCTCAGGCAGAAGCGGCCGGATATGCCGGTATCGAGCACGCTCCTCTGGAGCAAGGTGCTGGCGGACATGCGGGCCAGCACGCCGTTCCAGAAACTACGCCGCAATTTGCTCCTCCTTTTGCAGTTGCTGATTCTCGCGGCCCTGGTGTTCACGCTGATGCGGCCGGTGGTGCAGGCCCAGGCCGGGCAGAACCGCGCGGGGGTGATCGTCATCGATTGCACCGCCAGCATGCAGACGCAGGATGGCGGCCCCAACGGGCAGACACGCCTCGAACGCGCCAAGGATGAGGCCCGCAAGCTCGTCGATGGCATGCGGCCGGGAGACCGCTACATGCTGCTGGCCGATGGCGGGGGTATGCGCCAGATCCGCAGCGGATTTACGACCAGCAAAAGCGAACTCAAGCAGTTGATCGGCACGGTGAAACCTTCCGATACCAATAGCGATCTGTCGGAAAGCCTCTTGCTGGCCGCCACGAGTTTGAAAGCCATCGGCGGCGGAAATACCGAGGCGGTTACTCCCGGCGCGGCTGCAGGAGCGGGCAAAACGGAATCGGTGGTGGCGGGAAAGGTCTGGCTCTTTTCCGATGGCGCGGGCATCCGCGTGCCGGAAGTGATGGGAGGAGGTCCCGCAGGCGCGGCGCCAGGCGGCACGGGCTCGATCCTGCAGTTTGTAAAAATTGGCACGTCGGCCAATAGCGTGGGAATCACGCGCCTCGCGATTACGCCGGTGCCGAAGGAAAAGAATAGCTACCAGGTGTTCGTGGGGTTGATGAATGCCCGGCCGATCGAACGCAAAGTGGGCGTCGCGCTGGCTTACGCAAAAAAAGACAACCTGCTGCCGGGACAGGCCCAGTTCGTCACGCTCAAGCCGGGCCAGCAGAGCGGCGTGGTGTTCGACAAAGTCGTCTCCGAGCCGGGCCGGCTCTACGTGCAACTGGTCGATGCCGACGATGAGTTTCCGCTGGACAACACGGCGTACGGACTGCTGGAACCATCGCGAAAAGTTAAAGTAATGTTGGTCGGCTCAGGCAAAAATGCAATTCTCGAACGCTTTCTGCAGACGGCCGCAAAGGTGCAGGATGTCGAAGGACAGATCATCGACGCTTCCGTCTACAAGCCGGCAATGCCCGCCGATCTGGTGATCTTTGACGGTTTCACCCCGGACGTTTATCCCAAGTGCGATGCCCTGATCATCCGGCCCGGCAAAAGCACCGGCGGTTTCAAAGTGACGGCGGAAATTGAAAACCCGGCCATCACGCTCGTGCGGCGCGAAGATCCGGTCATGTCCTACGTGGAACTCGGCGAGTTGCGGGTCAGCAAGGCACTTTTGATGGAAAAAGATGCCGAGGCGGTCGCCGTGGTCAGTTCTCCGGAGGCGCCGTTGATCGCCTATAAGGATTTCGGCGCGGCGCGGCGTTATTTCGTGGCGTTCAGCCCCCTGCTGGAAAGCAACTGGTGGATGCAGCCGTCGCTGCTCATCTTCCTGCAGAACGTGGTCGAACAGACGCGGGCGCGGCATTTCATCGGGATGCCGCAGATGCTCGCCGCAGGCCGTCAGCCCGCCAAGCTCTGGGATGTCGGGGAGAAGGTCACGATCGCCGAACCGGATGGCACCGAGGTGATTCTGGAAGGCAAGGACGGGGCGGCTGATTTTCCGGGAACCGATCAGGCCGGTTTCTATACCGTCGAAAGCAACGGCAAAAAGGGCGAAATCGCGGTGAATCTGCTTTCGCCCGTGGAATCCAACATCGCTCCAAAATCGTTACAGGAAACCGCCGGCGGCAACGTGGAAGAGTCGACGGGCGTGGCCACCGTGAACAAGGAAATCTGGTCCTGGCTGGCGCTGGCAGCGCTGGCGATTCTGATGGTCGAATGGCTCGTCTATCACCGCCGGATCGCGTGAGACTGCGTAGGCAGCGAGCAACAGAAAATATGTAACAAGAAAAGCGCTAAGCTTCATTGGGGTGAAGAATGTCCGCGAAGTATGCACTGATGCTGTCCTTGGCCGCGACCTTGCTCGCCCCTTCCCGTGGTTTCGCAGCGACGACTGCGGCCGCCCCCCTCCCCCCCCAGCCCGTCCTTCGCGCCGACGAGGGCGATGATGAAGGCGAGCACAAGAAGGAAGACGACGCGGCCGAAAAGGCCAAGAAGAAAGACCCCTCCGATGTCCGCAACGCCATCGGCAATCTTTCGCTGGTCCGCGACATGGCCAAACTCGCCAAGCCCAAGAAGGACGGCCTGTGGGAACAATTGGTCGATCAGCCTTATTTCACGGATGAAGTGCGGGCGCGCAAACTGCTTTTTCACGGGCAATACGACCGGGCGGAGACGGAATTTGCCGGCCTGTTGAAACGGGATCCGAAAAATCCGGAATATCTTCAGGGCCAGCTCGAAGCGATCCTGCGGCAGGGAAAGCAGGCCAACGTCAAACGCTTCGAGGAGCAACTTGCCGCACTGCCCAAAGAGTTGCAGGACTCCGCCAAGGTCGTGCATCTTCGCATGGAGAACATGCTGGAAAAGGGGCAGGTGAGCGAGGCGCGGGCGCTGCTCAAGGGGTTTGTGGACAATCACACGAAGCTGCTGCCGGCCGATGGCGATGTGCTGTCCGTCTACAACCAGTACGGCGAAGTATTGGAACAGGAAGCGCAATACTCCTCGGCCGTGGTCACCTATCAGAAGGTCGTAGACCTGGCGAAGGAAAACCTGCCTGACGATTCGCTGATCAACACGCAGATCGCGATGGCCGTGCACCGCGTCAGCGTGCTCACGGGCAAAGGGAAAGCGATGCATCGTACGGTGCTGGCGATGCTCGATGCGGTCGTTAATAAGGACAAAGCCTATTGGCCCGCGTACCTGCTTCAGGCACAGATTTTGATGGAATCGCACAACACCAAGGAGGGCGGCGAGGCGATCAATGAAACGCTGGGCCTCAATCCGAACAATCTCGATGCGCGCTACCTGGCGCTGGAGTTTGAGGTGGAGTCCTACCAGTTCGAAGCGGCGCGCCAGCAGTTGGCGGAAATCCGCGAACGCTCGGACAGCGCCGAAGTGATCGCCATGGAAGGCCGTCTGCTGCTGAAGGAACGCGTGCCGGAAAAAGCGCTGGCTCCTCTGCTCCAATCGATCGCCAAGAACCCGCGCCTCGCCCAGGCCCGCGGTTGGCTGGCCAGTGCGTATTACCTGCTCAACGAAAAACCCAAAATGCAGGAGCAACTCGAAGTCATCAAGACGCCCGATGGCAGTCTCCATCCCGTGGCCGTGTTTGAGGCGGCCGAAATTCTGCGCGATGCGCGGCAGTTTGCCACGGCGGAAAAGCTTTATCAGCAAGCCCAGGAAATGGCCGTCTGGTGGTCCGAACCCCCCGCCGCACTGGCCCAGCTTTATCTCGAAACCGGACAGGAAGACAAGGCCAAGGCCGCCTACGACAAGAGCTTCGCCATCGATCCTTACAACATGCGGGCCTACAACCAGCTGATCCTGCTGGAGTACCTGCAGAAATTCCAGCAGAAAGAATCGCGGGCCCGGCTCAAAGCCGGCTCGACCGAACCGGCCTTTATCTTCAAGTATGAAAAGCAGGACGAAGTGCTCACGACGCTGGCCGTCGACTGGATGGAAAAAATCCGCCCGGAAATCTGGAGCTATTTCCAGATCGACGAGTTGCCCGCGCCCACGCAGATTGAGTTTTTCCCCTCCCACGAACAGTTCGGCGTCCGCACTACCGGCTTGCCTTGGATCGGCACCGTGGGAGCATGCACCGGCAACGTCATCGCCATGGATGTGCCCCGCGGCGGCGCCAAGGACATGATGGGATCATTTGATTGGGCCCGTGTCCTCCGGCACGAATACACGCACACCGTCACGCTGGCGATGACCAACAATCGCATTCCGCATTGGCTCACCGAAGCGGCCGCGTGCAACCAGGAACAGGCCCCGCGCGATTGGGATGATGCCCAGCTGCTCGTCTACAACTTCCGCGCCGGCACGCTCTTCAAAATTCAGGATCTAAATTGGGGCTTCATCCGCCCCAAAAAACCGACCGATCGCCACCTCGCATACATGCAGAGCCAGTGGCTCTACGAATATCTCGTGGCGCAGTACGGCCTGCCCAAGATGATCGACTTCATGCACTGTTTCCGCGATGGAGATGTCGAATCGCGGGCGTGGCCGAAAACCTACGGCAAGACGATGGAAGAGATGGACAAGGAATTCCTCGTCTGGGCTGCCAAACAGGTGGAGGACTGGGGATTCCCCACGACGCCCCTGCCCAAGAAAGAGGAAGTCGACGCGGCGCTCAAGACCAATCCGAAGGATGTTGATGCCCTCTACAAGCTAGGGTGGATCCTGATCAACACCGGCAAAGCCAAGGAAGGGCGCGCACAGTTGGAAAAGGCCTTGGAAATTGATCCGAAGAACCTCAAGGCGCGGGAACTCCTGGGCGTCGTGCTGAATCAGGCCAAGGAAAAGGAGAAGGCCCGGGCGATGCTCGAAGGCGTCATCAAGGATGATCCGAATCGGCCGCTGGCATTCCGCGTTCTGGGCCTGCTCGCCATGGCGGACAAGGATTACACTACCGCCGAAAAGTGGTTCCTGAAACTGCAGGAATTGCGCCCGCTGGATAACACCAGCTATTCGAATCTGGCCGGCATTTATCTGCTCCGGAAAGACAATCAGAAGGCCATCGGCCAGCTTTCCGAGATGCAGCGCCACGAGCAGAGGGATGAACGCATCCCGCGGAAACTGGCCTCGCTCTTCCAGGCCGAGGGGCAGTTGGCCGAGGCCGAAAGCTCGGCCTATCGCGCCATTCGCATCAATCCCTACAACGCGATCAATCATCAGTTGATGGGGCAAATCGAAATGGCCCGCGGCAATCCGGCGCAGGCCGTCGCCTACTTCCGCGATGCTGCCAATCTGCAACCCCGCGTCCCCGAATTCTGGGAAGAACTCGCCGAAGCCGCCGGCCAATCCGGCGATGCGGACGGCGCCAGCGCCGCCGCCAAGAAGGCGGTAGACCTGGCCCCAACTTCGCCAGCAAAGAAGTGGATCAAATAGGAATTCAGAGTTCAGAATTCGGAATTCAGAACGGGCGGAGCCTTTTCTCTAAATGATATCAAGATCGACCTCTGTGGATGCTCTGTGTCTCGGTGACTCGGTGGTAGTTGTTTGCCAATCACGTGGTAGCGGGGAGGGTGGGTGCGTGGGTAGAATTCGCGGGCGGCATTTTGGAGATAGAGATGACGATGACGATTCAAGAATTTCAGCAGCACATCAAGGATAAATACGGCGCACGCGACGCCGAGCGCGGTACGCCCGCTACGTACATGTGGTTCATCGAAGAAGTCGGCGAACTCGCCTCTGCCCTCCAGGACATCGACCACAAGAACAAGGAAGAGGAATTCGCCGACGTCTTTGCGTGGCTCTGCACGCTCGCCAACATCAACGGCGTCAACCTGTCCAAGGCCCTGCAGGACAAATATTTCAAGGACGGCGGACCAAAAGGTTTCAAGTGATTGGGAAAGTGGCTAGTGGCCGGCAGTCAGTGGCCAGAGACTCGGAGAACAAACCATGTGGATTGCGATAGTGACGGCCCTCGTGGGCGTGTGTATCTTTGCGGGCATCGTCGCTGTGCTCAGTATTCCGTGGGTCGCCGGCAGCGATAAGACGGAGTAACGCCCCGTGAATGCGACTGCCGAACCTTTCGCGACCGAAGTTCAGCAAGCGTTCGCCCAGTTGCGCACCCTCCTGGGGCCCGGCGGAATCATCGCCGACCCCGATGAGCTTGTGGTGTACGAATGTGACGGCTTCACCATCCCCCGCGCCCGCCCGCTGGCAGTCGTGTTTCCCACCCATACGCAGCACGTCAGCGAAATTCTGAAAATTCTGTCCCGCCATCACCTCGCGGTTCTCCCGCGCGGCAGCGGCACGGGGCTCTGCGGCGGCATCGTCGCCGTAACCCCCGGCGTGCAGGTCAGCACCGCGCGGATGAAAACCATTCATCAGATCGACGTACGGAACCGCTGGGCCCTGGTCGATGCCGGCGTGCTCAATCTCCGCCTGTCCGACGCCATCGCCGACGCGCAACTGCACTTCGCCCCCGATCCCTCCAGCCAGCGCGCCAGCACCATCGGCGGCAACGTCGCCACCAACGCCGGCGGACTCCACACACTCAAGTACGGCGTCACCGTCAATCACATCCTCGGCGTCGAAGTCGTCCTCGCCGACGGCTCCATCCACGTCCTCGGCGGCCCCCACGGCCATGACATCGGCCCCGATTTCACCGGCCTGATCTGCGGCACCGAAGGCACACTCGCCCTCATCACGCGCGTCTGGTGCCGACTGATCCCCAAGCCGCGTGCCTTCCGCACCGCCCTGGCGATATTCGACTCCACGCAGCACTGCTGCCAGACCGTCGCCGACCTGATCGCCGCCGGCATCATTCCCGCCGCCCTCGAAATGATGGATGGCGCCATGATCCGCATCGTCGAAGATGCGTTTCATCTCGGCTTCCCCCGGTCCGCCCAGGCGCTCCTGCTGATCGAAGTCGACGGTCCCGAAATCGGCCTTGAAGAAGACATGAACCACATCGAGCAACTGGCCCGAAAAAATAACGCCACAGATATTCAACGCGGCAGCGATCCCGCCCGGCGCGACGCGCTCTGGTCCGCCCGCCGCCGCGCCTTTGCCGCCATCGGACGCGTCAGCCCCAGCTATTGCACGCAGGATGCCTGCATCCCCCGCAGCAAACTGCCGATGGTGATCGCCAAAATTGCCGAAATCTGCACCCGCCACCACCTTCAGATCACCAACGTCTTTCACGCCGGCGACGGCAACGTGCACCCCGTCCTCATGTACGATGAAAATGATCCCGCCGCCGTGCAACGCACGCTCGAAGCCTCCGGCGAGATTCTCCGCTTCTGCATCAGCGTCGGCGGCACGGTGACCGGCGAACACGGCGTCGGTATCGAAAAACTCCCTTACATGCGCGACATGTTCTCCCCCGACGACCTCCACGCCATGCACCGTATTCGCCGCGCGCTAGTGACCGACGATCAAATGAACCCCTTCAAAGTGCTGCCGCGTGACGGTGTGACGATAGACCTCGAGCATCCCCAGCGCCACGTGCCGCAGTAGTTAGGTCATTCAGCCCGCGCGCCGGGCATCTGCTAGGAGCGTTTTCCCTCATGACAGAAATCGCCGCACAACCGAAGCGACCGACCACCCCTGATGAGCTTTCCGCAGCGATCGCCGCTGCAGCCCAGACTGGAACGCAAATTCATCTGACCGGTTCCAATTCCCTTCCCCTGACGCGCTTCGATGCCGTACGCCCCGTGCAAACAATTTCAACCTTGCGCATGAACAAGTTGCTCGAACATGCGATTGCCGACATGACCGTCACCGTCCAGGCCGGCATCACCCTTGAATCCCTGCAAAAACAGTTGGCGTGGCACAACCAATGGTTGCCCATCGATCCGCCCGCGCCCGGTGGCAGGTCGCCGGGCCATCGCACGATCGCCGGCCTCATCGCCACAAACTCTCTCGGCCCACTGCGCTTTGGCTGCGGCGACTACCGCCTGCTCGTGCTCGGCATGCGCTGGGTGGACTCCGCCGGCACGCTCATCCGCGCTGGCGGCCGCACCGTGAAAAATTCCGCCGGGTATCAAACCAACCGCCTGATGATCGGCGCCTGCGGATCGCTCGGCGCGATCGCCGAAGTCACGCTGCGAACGTACGCCCGCCCCGCCGACGAACAGTGCGTGCTTTTCTTCTGCGACAGCTACCCCCAGGCCGAAACCCTCCTCGCCGCTACGCTGCAATCCGCAACCGTTCCCGCCTATGTCGAAATGATTGGCGGAAGATCCTTCCGCGCCAATCCCCTTCAACTTCCCGCCAGCCCCGCCATCCTGGTCATCGGATTCCTCGGCCGGCCGGAAGTCTGCACCGCCCAAGTGCAGGCCGTGCGAAATCTCAACGAGGCTCGCAACATCGAGGCAATCTCCCAAACCGCTGCCCAAGCCGGACGCCTCCGCTTGTGGCTGACCACCGAACCCGCCGCCGATGTCGGCTTCCGCATCCACGCCCTCTCCTCGCAGGTCTGCCCGCTGATGGAGCAGGTGGAAGCGCTTGCTGCCAAGACCGGCGAAAGCTGGCTGGTCGCCGAGGCCGCCGCCGGCATCATTCGCGGCAGCGTGAAAACCAGCGACGCATCAAACTTCTGGACGCAGCTTAGGGAAATTGCCCGCGCCCGCGACGTCACCATCCTCGCCACACAAGGAAATTTCCCCGGCACGCCTGCACGCGATGATGACCTCCTGCGTCGCTTGAAGACCGAACTCGATCCGCAAAACTGCTTTGGCTTGCCGCCGGTGAATTAGCTTCTCGACGCTTTTTTCGTGGTATCCACATCGGGTACACTCGCTATAATTGATGATGCCGTTTGGCCGCTCACAGGTCGCCGATTTCCTCGCCCGCCGCGGCACCAACGCGGCATCGCGAATGACCTGCCGTCAACTCGCACCGGAGAAACCCATGGCTGATAGAGCCTTCACCGACGTTCCGAAAATCGACACCGCACATCGTTTCGTCCGTTGCCCCTGCGGCGAAGTGTTTGATTTCTCCGAATACGCCGTCTGCCCTTCCTGTGGCAGCAAGGTCTCCGCCGACAGCCCCGCCATTGTCGGCGAGCCCCCTCCCACCTGCACCGATAACAGTCCTTCCACCGCGGCCGCTCGTGCATCCTCCGCCCCCGCAACGTCCCGCGGCCATCAGGCGCATCTCGAAGAAGTCATGGCCGTGCGCGAAATTGAAACCGCCATTCGTTCCGGCAAGTACGCCCCGGCCGACCCCGAAACCGTCCACGATCACGCGTCTTTCCTCGTCTTCGCCGCAGCACTCGCCCGCGACTTGAACCTTCCCGCCCGCAAAAACATCTCCGCCGCTGCCTTCATCGCCGCTGCCGCAAAACAGGCCGCCGAAAAGAAGGCCCCCCCCACGACCGAAGCATCGTGGAAAAATTTCGCCCGACTGCTCTTCGCCGGAATCACCCCGGAAAAGCCGAACTGACATCCCCCTTCCTCGTTCATCGTTCAACGTTCATCGTTTTTCCGCTCTCCCCAGCGCGCAAATTATGTCGAAATCGCATAAATCCCCTCCCCCTTCCGCCCGATAAACCTGATATGACCGCCTTTCCCCTCCAACCGCCCATCTTCGTCGCGCCCGATGCCGGCCCGCTTACCCCGGAGCATCTCGCGCAGCTCGATGATGCCACGCGCCGCCAGAAAAAAATCCGGCGGGCCATCTCCGTCGCCAACACCGATGCCTGGCTCTCCGCCATCTTCGCCGGACTGACCATTCTCTCCGGCGTCTTCAGCCTCACCGGTCTCATCCTCGGCGCTGCCCTCGGCGTCGTCGCCTGGAACGCCTTTCAAGGCGTCGCCATGCTTCGCCGCTTCGACCTTCGCGCGCCCCGCCGCCTGGCCCTCAACCAGTTCGCACTCGCCGGCATCCTCATTGTCTACGCCCTCTATTGCATCCTCACCGTCGGCAAGGCCACCAGCGAAATCCAATCCGCACTCGGCGCCGATCCCCAGGTCGCTTCCATGCTCGGCTCCATCGACCAGCTTTACCGCGTCATCACCTATGCCGTCTACGGCGGTCTGATCCTCGGCACGATCGTCGCCCAGGGTCTCGCTGGCTGGTACTACGCCTCACGCGCCAAGCACCTCCAAACCTATATCGCTGCCACCCCGGACTGGATCCGCCAGCTCCAATCCCGCGCCTGATCGCCTTGCCCCCTCCATCTTTCATTTTCCGTTTTCGCACCATCGTATCGTCGCGCCATCGTGGTTAAGATAGCCGCCCAAGGAGAAACGCATGAAAGTTTTCGTCACCGGCGCCGCCGGCTTCGTTGGTTCGCGACTCGCCCGCAAACTCCTCGACCGCGGCGACACCGTCATCGGTCACGACAATTTCGACCCCTACTACGCCCGCATCCATAAAGACCGCCACCTCCGCGATCTCCTCGGCGACAAAAACTTCACCTTCATCGAAGGCGACCTCCGCGATGATGCCGGCCTCCTCAAAATTTTTCAGCAGCATCAACCCGATGCGGTCTCCCATAATTCCGCCATGGCCGCCGTGCGCTACTCCATGCAGCACCCGCTGGTCTACGGCCACGTCAACGTCCAGGGCACCATGAACCTGCTCGACGCCGGCCGCCAAACCTCCAACCCCCGCTTTGTCATCGCCAGCACCGGCAGCGTCTACGGCACCTCCACGCCCGTCCCCTTCGTCGAAACCGCCGCCGCCGACCGCCCCCTCGCCCCTTACCCCGCCAGCAAACGCGCCATGGAACTCATGGCCCATTGCTACCACCACCTCTGGAAAATGCCCACCACCATCGTCCGCTTCTTCAACGTCTACGGCCCCCACGGCCGGCCCGACATGATGCCCTGGCAGTGGACTCTCGACCTCCTCGGCGGCAAACCCCTCACCTTGTATAACGCCGGACACATCAAACGCGACTGGACCTACATCGACGACATCGTCGCCGGCCTCATCCTCGCGCTCGACAAACCCTTCCCCTTCGAAATCATCAACCTCGGCTGCTCCAACCCCGTCGAGAATCTCCGCTTCATCGATGTCCTCGAAAGAATCCTCGGCAAGAAAGCCCAGATCGTCGACACCCCCACCCCCCCCACCGAACCCCTGATCACCTACGCCGACGTCTCCAAAGCCCGCAAACTCCTCGGCTACGAACCCCGCGTCCAAGTCGAACAAGGCCTGAAAAATTTCATCGACTGGATGCGCAGTGAAAAAATCATTTAGTTTGGAGTTCAACCTTTAGGTTGCATCGTCGTCCCCACCTCACCTCGCTCCACCCAAAGGCCCTGCCATGTACACCTGGCGCAAACTCACCCCCAACGAACAATCCGCCCTTCTCGCCTCCCGCCTCGCCACCCACCGCCCCTGGCACTCTCCACCCCACCAATTTCCTCAAGGCACCCACCGATTCTTCATTACCGCCGCCTGTTACGAACACGTCCCCATCATCGCCCACTCTCTCGAGCGCATGAGCACCTTTGAATCCAGCCTGCTGGCACTCTGCGAAGAATACGCCCAGAACACTTTCGCATGGTGCATCCTTCCCAATCATTACCACGTGCTGGTCCAGACAGACCAGATCAAGGCCCTCCTCATCTCCCTCGGGCAACTCCACGGACGCATCAGCCACCAATGGAACGGTGAGGACCACACTCGCGGCCGGAAGGTCTGGCACAACTCCGTCGAACGCGCCATCCGCTCGGATCGCCACTTTTGGGCCTCCCTCAACTACACCCACCATAATCCCGTTAAGCACGGCTACGTCGAACGCTGGCAAGACTGGCCCTGGAGTAGCGCCTCGGCCTACCTGGAACATATAGGCCGCGAAGCAGCCCAACACATATGGAAGACCTATCCCGTTCTCGACTACGGAAAAACATGGGACCTGTAAGGTATGGAGTTCAAGCTTTAGCTTGTTCAGCTCAGGAACCAACCACCTCGCCCCCCCGACTAACACCCAAGCTAAAGCTTGAACTCCAAGCCCTTCTCCCTCGAAAATCATGCAAATCTAGGAAAAATCGTAGGAATTGTGGGGAAGATCGCAGTTTCTTTTTGAATAAACGCAAAATCCCTTGCAAAATCACACCTTCCCCACTCAATTCCCAATTTACCCCCCTGCCCGCTTACCAAATTCCTCATCTCTCCCCTACAATCCGCCCATTCCAACAAAAAGGATTTCTCATGGCCAAGACCTCCAAAAAGTCCAAATCCAAAACGCTGCCCAAACGTTCTGATGTCCCGCTGGCCGACCAGTGGAACCTCGACTCGCTCTACCCCTCCGACGCCGCCTGGGAAAAAGATTTCCAGAAATGGGAATCCCAAATCGCCGCGTATGCCAAGTACAAAGGCAAGCTCGCCGCCTCCGCCAAGACCCTCGCCGAACTCCTCCAGTTCGATGCTAACTTCGACCGTCTCGGCGAACGCCTCGGCAACTACGCCTTCCTCAAATCCTCCGAAGACCAGGCCAGCTCCGTCTACCTGCGCATGAAGGGCCGCTACCAGCACGTCGCCACCAACGCTGCCGAAGCCGCCTCCTGGATCCGCCCCGAAATCCTCGCCATCCCCCCCGCCAAGGTCCAACAGCTCATCAAGGCCAAGGAACTCGCCAACTGGAAACTCGCCCTCGAACGCATCATCCGCTACCGCCCCCACACCCTCGGCTCCAAGGAAGAACAACTCCTCGCCATGTCCGGACAGATGGCCGAAGCCTCCAACCAGATCTTCCGCCAACTCACCGACAGCGACCTCAAGTGGGGCAACATCCAGGATGAAAAAGGCGTCAGCATCGAGCTGGGCCATTCGTCGTTCGCCAAATTCCTCCACTCCCCCAAACGCGCCGTCCGCAAAGAAGCTTTCGACGCCTACTACGCTCAATATGAAGCCCACAAGAACTCCCTCGCCGCCAGCTACAACGCCTCCGTCCAGCGGGATGTCTACTATTCCAAAGTCCGCGGCTACCCCAGCGCCCGCGAATCCTCCCTCTTCCACGACAACGTTCCCGTCAGCGTTTACGACAACCTCCTGGCCGCCGTCCGCAAGCACCTGCCGACGAATCACAAGTACCTCGCCCTTCGCCGCAAGGCCCTCAAGATTGCCGATGTCCGTGCGTACGACACCTATGTGCCCATCGTCAGCGGCATCGATACGCACTACGCCTGGGACGACGCCGTGCAAATGGTCGTCGACGCCCTCGCCCCCCTCGGCGATGACTACTGCCGCGAGCTTAACCGCGGCCTGACCACCGCCCGCTGGTGCGATCGCTATCCCAACCAGGGCAAGAGCAGCGGCGCCTTCTCCTCCGGCGGCTATGACGGCCAACCCTACATCCTCATGAACTACCAGCCCGAAGTGCTCGACCACGTCTTCACCCTCGCCCACGAGGCCGGCCACTCCATGCACTCCCACTACTCCGCCGCCAACCAACCCTACCAGTACTACAACTACACCATCTTCGTCGCCGAGGTCGCCAGCACCTTCAACGAACAGCTACTGCTCACGCACCTGCTCGACCGCGTGAAGACCCGCAAGGAACGCGCGTACCTGATCAACCACGCCATCGACGAAATCCGCGGCACCATCATCCGCCAGACCATGTTCGCCGAGTTCGAAAAGATCTCCCACGAACTGGTCGAAAAAGGCGAACCGCTCACCGTCGACCTGCTCCGCAGCGAGTACCGCAAACTGCTCTCCGCCTACTTCGGCGCCGAAGGCGACAAGCCCGGCGACGTCAGCCATTTCGTCATCGACAAGGAACTCGAGATGGAATGCTGCCGCATCCCCCACTTCTACCGCGCCTTCTACGTCTACAAATACGCCACCGGCCTCTCCGCCGCCATCGCCCTGTCCCACCGCGTCCTCACCGGCGGCACACAGGAACTCAACGACTACCTCGGCTTCCTCAAAGGCGGCTGCAGCAAATGGCCTCTGGACCTCCTCCGCGGCGCCGGCGTCGACATGCAACAACCGACGCCGGTCGAAACCGCCCTCACCCGTTTCGCCGAATTGGTGGATCAGTTGGAGGAGTTGATATAAGAAGAACTCGTAGCCCCGCCGTAGCCCCGCCCGGAAGGGCGCGGGCTTACGCGCCCGAAAACCAAAATACATCCCTCATCCGGAGATCCAACATGCCCGTCTACCACTTCACCTACCACACGTACCGCTCATGGAACGCCGACCATCCCCGCGGCTGGATACAGCACGGCGAGCAAGGCGTCCGCATACGTTCTGAACACCTGGCCATTCATCGCAAACGCCTTGCCAAACATCCGCCGACGCTCATCCACACGCACCAGCAACACGCCATCATCGACTACGTCCAGGAGATTTGCGGCAAACGAAACTGGGAACCCTACGGTATTTCTGCGAATCTCACGCACCTGCATGTCGTAATAGCGTGGCGCTCGGCCCTCGAAATGGAATTTGTGCGCGACACGCTCAAAAGTCTTCTCGGCTATCTGCTGGCGAAGGCCAGTGGGACGCGCGGTAAACCGTGGTTCTCGCATGGGCAGGATGAGACGGCGGTGCGGACGATGCGGCATTTGCGGTATCTACTCTATAAATATTTGCCGGATCATCCGGGGGCGTTTTGGAGACGAGAAATCAACGGGGGAGGGGATTTGCTGGGACGCGTCTGAGCCCGCGCCCTTCCGGGCGGGGCTCCGGGGATCGCATTATGCCGGCAGAATGACGATCTTGTTCGTCGTGGATTTCTTATCACGATACAACTGCATCGCCGCGCCGATCTCCTTCAGGCCGAACCGGTGCGAAATCATCGCTTCGCCGGGGATCACACCCGCCCGCAGCAGCCGCAGCACCTGCGGATAGTAAATCGCTGGACTGGCGAAGCTGGACCGCAGTTGCAGCTTGCGGAAATGAAAATCATTGGCATCGAAGCTGATGATCCCCGGCCCTTTGCCGATGCCGATATACGTCAGTTCCCCGCCGTAAGTCAGCAACGAAAGCGATGCCGGCAACAACTGCACCGGCGCCGTCAGCAGCACATGCTCAAACGCCTGCGTAAGATTTTTCTGCTGCGAAAGATCGCCATCGACCGTCAGCGCCTCGGCCCCCATCGCCGCCGCAGCCGCCAGCCGCGCATCATTGCCCGGACGGCCGATCACCACCACCCGGCTGGCTCCGCCGCGAACCGCCAGTGCCGCCGCCATCAACCCGATCGGGCCCGGCCCGATCACCGCCACGCGATCCCCGCCCTGAATCCCCGCCGTCTTGATCATGTCGAACGCCACCCCCGCCGGTTCCGCCAGACACGCCACCGCCGCCGAAAGCCCTTCGTACGGCACCACCGAGCGCGCCGGCACCATCATCCGCTGCGAAAACCCCATCGCCGGCTGCGTCCAAAACGTCGGCACCTTGTTGCACAGATCCACCCGCCCCGCCCGGCACAGTTCGCAATCTCCGCAAAAACTGGATGATTCCACCGTCACATTCTGCCCCACCTTCAGATGATGCAGCTCCGCCCCGACCACCTCGATCACACCCGCAATCTCATGCCCGAACGGCGACCACTCGGAATTCTGCTCCGCCGCCGTCAGATCCGTCCCGCAAATCCCGCACGCCTCCACCCGCAGCCGCACCCACCCCACCGGCGGCACATCCGGCAATTCCACCTCATCCAGCCGCACCTGCCACGGCGCCTTGAGTTTCGCACTAAGCACTTTCATCGCATTTCCTTCCGGTCAGAATCGTTGACGGGCATCATAGGCCGGAGTCGAAACATGTCGCAACGCCAATTCGCTTCAACAACAAACCGCGCCGCCGTATCCTGCCCATGCAGAATACCCATGCCCAGAGGATGCCATGCAATATTCCGTTATCGATGCCTTTGCAGCAACGCTTTTCGCCGGCAACCCCGCAGCCGTTGTGCCGCTGAGTGCGCCACTGCCCGATGCGCTGCTTCAATCGATCGCTGCCGAATTCAATCTTGCCGAAACCGCCTTCCCGCGCCGTCTCGACGATGAACGCTTCGAGCTTCGCTGGTTTACGCCGACGCGCGAAGTCCCGCTCTGCGGCCACGCCACGCTCGCCGCCGCTCACGCCCTTTGGGAATCCAACGCCGTCCCGCACGATCAGCCCATCCGTTTCATCACCCGCTCCAGCGGAGAATTGATCTGCCACCGCCGCACGCAGGGATGGATCGAGATGAATTTCCCCGCCACGCCGTCACAACCCGCACCCCTTCCACCCGATGCGGCGGCCATGTTGCGGATCGCGGGTCCCGTAACCCCCATCGGCACAGCACCGATGAATCTCACCCTGCGTCTGCCCACGGCCGAGCAGGTACGCACCTGCAGGCCCAACCTCGCGGTGCTGGCCACCTGGCATCCCGTCGGCGTTACCATCACGGCGCCGGCTGATGAACCAGGCATCGACTTCGTCAGCCGCTTCTTCGCCCCGCAGGCCGGCGTCGCCGAAGATCCGGTTACCGGCTCAGCCCACTGCTCGCTCGTCCCCTACTGGGCAACCGAGACCGGCCGCAAATCGTTCGTCGCTCGGCAACTCTCCGCCCGAGGCGGTGAACTCCGTCTCGAACTCCGCAGCGATCGCGTCCATCTGCTGGGCCAAGCCATCACGACCATGACGGGCACGCTACACTGCACGCAATAGGGCAGTTATTCCCCAATAATCTTGATCAGCACGCGCTTCCGCCGCATGCCGTCAAATTCCCCATAGAAAATCTGTTCCCACGGCCCAAAATCAAGCTTCCCCGCCGTGATCGCGCAAACGACCTCTCGCCCCATGATCGTGCGCTTCAAATGAGCATCGGCATTGTCTTCGCCGGTATCGTTGTGACGATACTGCGAATACGGCTTCTCCGGCACAAGCTTTTCCAGCCACGTCTCCCAGTCCTCGAGCAATCCGCTCTCGTGATCGTTGATGAAAACACTGGCGGAAATGTGCATGGCATTGACCAGCACCAGCCCTTCCCTGATCCCGCTTTCATGGATGGCCGCCTGCACCTCGGACGTGATGTTCACAAATCCCCGCCGCGAGGGAATGTTGAACCAGAGTTCTTTGCGGTGGCTTTTCATACATCCTCCTTTGAAGGGCCATGGGATGGTACAGGAGAACGATCTGATATGGCGAGGTTAACAGGTGGCGTCGCTTTGCCGTTTCCTTCGCACATCGATCTTGAGTGCAGCATATGATCCTCACAATGTCCCATCATCGTCACACATCAGCCGTTTTTGGCAACGCTTCGCAGGAGGAGATGCACAAAAGACCAATAAGTACGACTGTCGTTATCTTGATTTTCGCTTTTCTTCACCGATGGGCCGGCACGGGCTGCGGAGCGCGGAAACACGAGATTCTTTCCCCCATCCACAATGGCGACATTTCAGCGGACCCACCGCGTGATGGAGTCGTCGTTGCGGTTATGATGGCCGGCGGCTCGCTCATGATGGAGGTTTGCCATGCCCGCCAAGAAGAAGACAGGAAAACTCCCCGGCACCTACAAAAAATTTGTCGGTCGATTTCCCCAACTCGGGGCCGCTCACGAGCAGATCGCGGCGGCGGTTGCTGATACCGGCCCGCTGGACCGCAAAGGGTGCGAGCTGATCAAGATCGGCATTTGCGTCGGCGGAGGGCTGGAATCGGCGTTGCGCAGTCACGTCCGCCGGGCGCTCCAGGCGGGTGCGTCGATCGCGGAGATCGAACAGGCGATCCTGCTGGGAATGAACACGGTGGGTTTTCCGCGCACGGTGGCCGCGTGGAGCTGGGCCTGCGAGCAAATCGCACGGCAAGACTGAGCCCGACGGGCGCCTGCTGAACTTGATCACGCTTCAATCGCGACGCCCCACGCGATTGTTCATCAGGCGAGCACTGTGGCGTCCAGGTTTGAGCGTCGTTCTGCGCAACGACTTCCGGGCCTGCCGCGATCCTGGGCCCGGCGCAGTTTCATCTCCTTGCCGATTTCCAGCAGAACCTCCTGCGACAGCACCTCCCGGGCGATCGGAAAGAGTTCCTGATCTTCGCACCGGATGTGCTCACGATAGAGTGCGATCAGCGAACGGGCGAGATCCGCAAATTCCTGAACCTGCTCCGGCAACAAATGTTCCCGCGCCAGCCAGAGACGGCCGAGCTCTTCGATGCGGCGGTGGGCGGTATCAGCAAGCCGGTGATCGGCCTCCAACCTTTCAATGCGCGCCAGCGCCGCGGCGGCTCGGGGATCGCCGCTTTGCCGCAGGCGCGGAAAGAGCGAGCGTTCCTCATCCTCAGTATGCCGAGGCGCCGCTCGCGTGAAATACTCCAGCGCCGTGGCCAGAGACTCGCGGTGCTGCGGCTCCAATCGCCCCTGCGTCGCGTTCTGGGCTACATTAAGCAACGTCGCGAGAAATCGTTCGACGCGACGATGGCAGTCCATCAGCAAGTCGATCGGCTGATCGAAATCGGCCAGGGGCTTGGCGCCTAATTGCACAGACATCGAAACTTTCCTTTCATGAACGCTGCCTGACGTTGGGTCGTCAAAGCGAACCTGCGGTGGGCGCCAGCGACTGTTCAAATTCCAAGGCACGCGGAAAGAGCACGTTGTTTTCTTTGTGCACGTGCTGGTGCAGGTCGCGTTCAAGCTGAGCCAGTGCGTCGAGCATGGCGCGGTACGTGTTGCACGCCCATGCCGGCGGCGTGAAATTGTCCGTCAGTTCGCGCATGCGGGCCATGGCCCCGCCGGCCGAATCATGTTCGGATTCCATCTGGTGGATGGGATTGGCCAGCGTTCCGCAGTGCAGAATGGACGCGTTGCGGGACTGTTCGAGACGGCGGATCATCGGGAACAGGATATGCTCTTCCTTTTGCATGTGGCTGAGCATTTCCTGCGACAGCCCGACGAATGCGGTGCGCATCTCGGCGAGGCGCGGATCATGGTCACCGTGCACACGGGAGACCTTTTCCGTGATGAAATCAAGGCGTGGCAGTTCGGTCTTCAGATATGCGTGGTGGGTCTGCTCGATGTGGTCGGCCAGGGCGGCGAGCGTCATGCCCGCGGGATCGACCGCTTCGGCCGGCGCCGCACCCAGCGAATCAAAGGCCGCCAGCATCTGGATGACGGTGTTGGTATCGAGCCCCTTCTTGTCACAGGCTACCGCGAGGGCGACTTTTCCGCCGCAGCAATAGTCGATGCCCAGTTGCTCGAAAATGCGAGAGCGGCCGGGCTTGGCGGCGACGAGTCCGCCGACGGTCGCTTCGGGAGAGAGAACTGCCGGTTCGCAGGGAGTGGAAACATGAGCCATAGGGACCTCACAATTTAGAAAAGAGTTATTGCGTGCAATCTTACACTCTATTATACTGGAATACAATACCTGCGGGTCTGTTTTAAGAAATGTATCTGCCGGGATGGCTTCTGACGCGGAGTTCAACGAATGAAAATGTTTTCTGACGCAGCGGAATATGGCATGCGCGCCGTGGTCTGGCTGGCGGATCACCCCGGCAATGTCTGGACGGTTCGCGAAATCGCCGATGGCACCAAATCCAAAGCTGGCTATCTCATCCGCGTCCTGCAATCGCTCGCCCGCGCCGGCATCGTCTCATCGCAACGCGGCGTCGGCGGCGGTGTCTCGCTGGAAGCAGACCCGCAGCATGTGACCATTCTCGATGTCCTCAACGCCGTCGATCCGATGGCGCGCATCAAGACCTGCCCCCTGGGCCTGAAGTCTCACGGCACAAAATTATGTTCTTTGCATCGGCGCGTGGATGAAGCCATGGCTATGATCGAAGCAGAGTTTGCCAAGGTGACCATTTCCGCCTTGTTGAAAGACAGCAATCCGACGTACCCGCTCTGCGAATCCGGCGACCGGCTGGTGAGACTGGGATTGAAACGGGTCAAATGAGGGTCAGGCGCATGCGGATTCGCGCAGAAAAACTGAAAGCCGCCGCGTGGGGCACCTTCGCCGCGGGCGTCCTGCTCGTCGCAATCGGAATGGGCTCGCGAAGCCTGGCGCACTTCGATGCGGCACTGGTGGCCTACACGTTCGCTACCGTCTTTGCCACGTTCGGCATCATCTACCGTTATGCGATGTGGCTGCAGCGGCCGCCGACGGCCATGTATTTCAAACGTGGCTGGCAGGTATTTCTAAGTCCGCGTTTTCTGATGCGAAACCTGGCGGTGTGGTGCCAGCGGCTCGTGCTAACGTTCGTATTCAACGCCTTCATTTTTCGCCGGGGTCGCGCCCGCTGGGGAGCGCACTGGCTCATCATGTGGGGCTGCCTGATCGCCGTGGCGATCACGTTCCCGCTGGTCTTCGGCTGGATTCACTTTGAAACCGTCCCGGGCCACCTCGATCGCTACCGCGTCTACGTTTTCGGCTTCGGCATGGACGAATTCCCCATTCAATCGCTCAAGGCGTTCATCTTATTCCACGGGCTCGTGTGGGCGGCAATCCTGGTGATCGCGGGCGTAATGATCGCGATGTACCGGCGGATGCGCGACCACGGCGCCGCGGCTGTGCAGCAGTTCGGCGAGGATTTTCTGCCGCTGATTCTGCTCTTCGCCATCAGCATCACCGGCCTGATGCTCACGGCCAGCTACACCTGGATGAAAGGATACGCCTACGACTTTCTGGCGATCCTCCACGCCGTGACGGTGATATTCACGTTGCTGTGGCTGCCGTTCGGCAAGTTCTTCCATATTTTCCAGCGCCCGGCCCAGCTGGGCGTGGCGTTCTATAAGGATATCGGCCAGCGCACGCAACAGGCCTGCTGTAAGCGCTGCGGCGAACCGTTCGCGTCCCTGATGCAGGTGCGTGATCTGGTCACGGTCGAAAAGCAACTCGGGTTCAATTACGCGCTCCGGCCGTCGCCCGAAAGCGATGCGATTCATTACCAGGAAATCTGCCCCAAGTGCCGCCGCGCTTTGCTGGCCTTGGCGCAAGGCGAACTCCGGGCCGCAAGTACCGGCCAGCAGCGCTGGCAGTAGATCTAGTGGCAAGGCATCGGCAGGTTTTTTCCTGCAGCGCCAAGTGAGACAGGAAGACGAGTTATGGCAACGCTACCGGTCGACGAACTGAAGATCATCGATTTCTTCGGGCCGCACCTGGCCTTCATGCACGGCCAGAGCACCGATACTGCCATCGTGCCCGACAAACTCGTCAAGACGCACTGTTGCTTCTGCGGCCAGCAGTGCGGCATCCAGCTCAAAGTCAAAGGCAATGACGTCATCGGCTTCGAGCCGTGGGAAGAATTCCCCTTCAACCGCGGCATGCTCTGTCCGAAAGGCGTCAAACGATATCTGCAAGGTGCGCATCCGGATCGGTTGCTCAAAGCCATCCGCCGCGATCCGCAATCACCCAGCGGCTTTTCACCCATGGGTCGGCAGGAAGCCATCGAAAAAGTCGCGGCAGAGATTCAGCGGATCCAATCTGCTTATGGAAACGGCGCCATCGGCGTGCTGAGCGGGGCAAGCCTGACGACAGAGAAGGCTTACCTCATGGGCAAATTCGCCCGCGTCTGCTTGAAGACGCCGTTCATCGATTACAACGGCCGGCTGTGCATGGTCAGTGCCGGCGTCGGCAACAAAAAAGCGTTCGGTGTCGATCGCGCCGCCAATCCGTGGAGCGATATCGTCGGGGCCGAGGTCGTCTGGATCAGCGGCGCCAACGTCGCCGAGTGCGCGCCGATCACCACCAATTACGTCTGGCAGGCCCGCGAAATGGGCGCCAAGATCATCGTCGTCGATCCGCGCATCACCCCCATCGCCCGCACGTGCGACCTGTTCCTGCCGATCAAGCCCGGCCGCGATGCCGCCCTCTTCGCCGGCGTGCTGCACCTGATGATTGAAAACAAGTGGATCGATGGCGATTTCATTGAGAAGCAGACGGTCGGTTTCGATAAGGTGGCCGAGTACGTCAAAGAATGGACGCCAACAAAAACCGCCGAAATCACCGGCATTGCTGAACCGCTCATCCGCAAGGCCGCCGAATGGTGGGGCACCGCCAAGACCAGCTTTCTCATGCACGCCCGCGGCATCGAACATAGTTCGCACGGCGTACAGAACGTGCTGGGATCGATCAACATCGTGCTGGCCAGCGGTCGCATCGGCCGCAAGAACTGCGGTTACGCCACCATCACCGGACAGGCCAACGGCCAGGGCGGCCGCGAGCATGGCCAGAAATGCGACCAGCTCCCCGGCGGCCGCGATATCTTCAACCCCGAGCACCGCGCGTACATCGCCAAGGTCTGGGACGTCGATGAAAAAGAGATTCCCGGCCCCGGCGTCGACGCGTATGAAATCTTCCGCAAAATCGATCGCGGAGAAATCAAGGGACTGCTCAGCCTCTGCTTTAATCCCAAGGTGTCGCTGCCCGATAGCGGCTTCGTGCAGCGTTGCCTCGAGAAACTCGAATTCTACGTCGCGATCGACTTCTTCCTGAACGAAACCGCCCGCCATGCCGACATCGTGCTGCCCGGCAGTCTGCAGGAGGAGGATGAAGGCGTCGTCGCGCAGATCGAAGGACGCGTCATCAAGATCAACAAGGCCGTCGATTGTCCCGGCGAGGCGCAGGAAGATTGGAAACTCATTCAGGGTATCGCCAAAGCGCTCGGCCGCGAAAAGGGATTCACGTTCCAATCCCCTCGCGAGATTTTCGAGGAACTGCGGATCGCCTCCAAGGGAGGCGTCTGCGATTATTCCGGCATCACGTACGAAAAAATCGAAAAGCAGTTCGGCGTCTGCTGGCCCTGCCCCAGCGAAGATCCGCAAGGCCGCCCCATCGACCATCCGGGAACCGTGCGCCTCTTCGAGCCCGGCACGTGGAATCCCATCGCCAAAGGCGCCGGCCCCTACTACTTCCCCGATGGCAAGGCGCATTTCAACGTCGCCGCTTACTCGCCGCCGACCGAAGATGTCGATGCCGAATACCCGCTGATCCTCACCACCGGCCGCGTCGTGAGCCAGTTCCTCAGCGGCACGCAGACGCGGCGGATCGGCCCGCTCGTGAACCAATACGCCGAGCCGCGCATCGAAATGCACCCGCAACTCGCGGCGACGCTGGGCATCAAGGACGGCGATTGGGCCACCGCCGAAACGCGCCGCAGCAGCGTGACGCTCAAGGCTCAGGTGGTCGCAACCATCCGCCCCGACACGATTTTCATTCCCTATCACTGGTCCGGCGCCAAGACTGCCAATCGCCTGACGATCGCGGCCCAAGATCCCCTATCGAAGATCCCCGAATACAAGGCCTGCGCATGTCGCGTGAAAAAGGCATCTGAGCCTGCATATGTGAAAACCCTCGAACCGCAGCAGTGAGGTCTAGTTATGGCCGTGCCATCGAATCAGCACTTCTTCATCGACCCCAGCCGCTGCATCGGCTGCCAGAGTTGCGTGCAGGCCTGCAGCGAGTGCGACACGCACAAAGGCACGCCGATGATTCACCTGGAATACGTGGAGCGCAGCATCTCCACGCAGACCACGCCGGTCATCTGCATGCACTGTGAAAGTCCGACGTGCGCCCAGGTGTGCCCCGCGGACGCGATCAAGAAAACCGAGGACGGCGTCGTGCAGAGCGCCCGCAAGCCGCGCTGCATCGCCTGCAACAACTGCGTCCTGGCCTGTCCCTTCGGCGTGCCGAAGATGAACGCCGGCTGGGAACTGATGACCAAGTGCGATATGTGCTACGACCGCACTTCCGAAGGCAAGAAGCCGATGTGCGCGACCGTCTGCCCCAGCCAGGCCCTCTTCTTCGGCACATTTGCCGAGATCGAAGCCCTGCGCCCCCGCAGCCGGCCGGTGAATGAATTCCGCTTCGGAGAACAGCTCGTCAAAACCAAGGTGCTCATGATGGTGCCGCGCGGTGGCTTGACGGAAGTGGTCGACGTCACCGCGGCCATGCATGGTGCGACGCCGCAGCGCACCGTCCACCTCGACCTGATGATGTCCGGCGTGTTCGCCAATGCCGCGGAGGGCAAGTGATGAACGAAGAGCAGAACAAAGTCGTCCAGGAGGCACAACAATCCGCCGTGCCGCTGCTTTCCCAACCTGCGGATGCCACCGACAGCCGAACGCCGCCGTGGGTGCAGGACTTCCCCGTCGAAACCGAGCAGGACAATTACGTCGCGCGGCGAGACTTCACCAAGTTCATGGTGCTCACAAGCTGTGCGTTCGCCGCGGGCCAGGCGTGGATCGGCCTCAAGAGCATCGCCGACGCTCGCGCGCCGCGCCCGGCCGAGAAGCTCGTCGCCCGCATCGACGAAATCGCCGTTGGCCAGACCCTCACTTTCAACTATCCTGCCGAACATGACCCGTGCCTGCTGCTGCGGCTTTCGGAAACAGAATTCGTCGCTTACAGCCAGAAATGCACCCACCTGAGCTGCGCGGTGGTGCCCGGAGAAAACCGCACGCTCCACTGCCCATGCCATGAAGGCGTATTCGATTGCACCAACGGCAGACCGCTGGCGGGCCCGCCGCGCCGTCCGCTGCCGCGCATCACCTTGCAACTCCGCGACGGCTCCATTTACGCCACCGGCGTGGAAGTGAGCACGGTATGAAGTCACCGGTTTCACGCGAGAAACGCACGACGATCGTCTACGGCATCCTGTGCATCGTCATCCTCATCGTGATGATGCAACTCTGGCTCCTCACCGCCACGATGAACGCCTACCTCGGCGGCGACAACGCCGTCATCTGGCCCGCTGCCGGCGCCAGTCTGATCTGCCTGGCGCTCAATGTGGGATTGTTGTGGAATCTTCGAAAGATGGAGCGGTCGTCATGAATGCAGCCCCAACCGGCAACCCGGAAACCAGCGTCCCGGGCGCTCGCGCCCTCCAGCTCACCCTGGGCACCGGTGCCTTTGCCGTCTGCTTCGCGGTGTTCGGCAGCGTATCGGCAATGATGCCCACACTGAAGAAGCAGATGTCCCTCGACCCCATGCAAGCGACCATCGCGATTGCCATTCCCGTGCTCCTGGGCAGCCTGGGCCGCATTCCGTTGGGCATTCTCACGGACCGTTACGGCGGCAAGCTCATCTTTCTTGCGGTGATGTTCGTCTCAGCGCTGTCGGCGTTTCTTATGGGATTCGTTACCACCTTCTACGGTCTGGTTGCCTGCGGTTTTGTACTAGGTATCGCCCTGGCAAGCTTTTCCGTCGGCGTGGGCTTTGTCAGCGGCTGGTACGCGCCCGAAAAACAAGGTCTGGCGCTGGGCGTTTACGGCGCGGGCAACATCGGCCAATCGTTGGCCGCCTATGGCTCGCCGTTGCTCGTCGGCTGGTTAAGCGTGCAATGGGGATTCTGGGCCTTCGCGGTACTCGCCGGAGCATGGTTCGTTCTCTTCGCGGTCTTCGCCCGCAATGCGCCCCGCCGCGGACCAGAAAAGAAACTCCGCGACTTCCTCCTGCCGCTCAAGGATCCCAAGAGCTGGGTGCTGAGCCTCTACTATTTCCTGACTTTCGGCGGCTTCGTGGCGATGGCCATCTGCCTGCCCATGCTCCTCTCGGACACATCCCTCTTCGGGCTCACCGCCCAGGACGCCGGCCTGCGGACCGCGGGTTTTGTCGTCCTCGCCACCCTCATGCGGCCCGTTGGCGGCGCGCTGGCCGATCGCATCGGCGGACGTCGTATCCTGCTGTGCGTGTTCCCCTTCACCGCGCTCATGGCCATCTTCCTGGCCTGCCCGATGATAGTCACCTTCACCATCGGCGCCCTGGGTATGGCCGCCGCCATCGGCCTGGGCAACGGCGCGGTCTTCAAACTTGTGCCGGAGTACTTCCCCAAGAGTGTCGGCAGTGTGACCGGTCTCGTCGGCGCCGCCGGCGGTCTCGGCGGATTCTTCCCACCCCTGGTCCTCGGCGTCCTCAAGCAATCCACCGGCAGTTACGTCTGGGGATTCATCCTTCTCGGCGTATTCTCGCTCCTGTGCCTGGGCGTGCTCCTCGGCCACGGCCGCCAGGGCCCGGCCCCATTGCCGGCGATCTAACGCAAGAAGCTAAGCAGAGTTCCTTGCGAAAAACATTCAAGTGCGGCTTCCTCTGCAGCGTGTCGCCTCATGATCATGGATTTAGCACACGCGGATCGTCGCCATGTTCAGCAGCGAGCCGAGCTTTTCGATCTTGTCGGCGATATGGCCGACGCCCACGGCACAGTGATGCGCCGGACCATGGGAATTCCAGGAATTCACAAATTGGCGGGCGCCAATGCTGAAACGATAGCGGCTGTTGGTGTTGCCGATCTGGAGGATCGGGCCCGCTACCGATTCGCCCTGGGCGACCAGCAATTCCAATTTCCCGTCGACGGTCTGAACGACCGACAGCAGCGTGACCGGACCGTGCTTGACGCTCATTTCCACGGACAGCCCCGAACCAACCTTCCCGTGATAAACCTGCAGCGGCCGGACCTTGGTCTTGCCTTGCGCGATGGCGATATGGCCGGGACCGTCATGTCCCATCAACACGATATCGTCGGTGAAATCCATGGCGTAATACTCGGTGAAGGAGCCGCCGCCGCCGAAGCTGTCCATGATCTTCATGGCCTGGGCGTTTTTCACTTCGTATTCACCGGCGACAGGAATGCCGCGCGCCGTCAGCAGAGAATTGCCGAGGATGATCGAACTGATGGCGTCTTCGTTGGCCGCATTTCCGGTGCCCATGTAGTAGTAGGCCATGGATCCGAGCTTGTGGCTCTCGACGAGGCGGTCAAGCGCCACGGATGTACGGGCCGCGCGTTGCAGCTCCGCTTCGGAACAATCCGCCTGAACATCAAACGTGCGCCGGAAATGGCCGACGCGTTCCTGAATTTCTTGGGCTGTGACCTGGGTCCGCAGTGCGGCCAGTTCATCGACTTCGATCTGTTCGACGTGGCCGCCAAAGAAGGCGCATTGCTGGGTGACATCCGAGTAGATGTCGAGCATGCCGCCGTAATAGTGGCCCATCAGACCCAGCCGATTGTGCGCCATGATATTGGCAACGCGGGCGGCATCCACCCAGTCATCGACTTCGCGCCAACACTGCGGATCATCGCCGAGCATGCCGGTAATCTGATGAAAGGGGATATGCGAGCGATTGAAAACGTTGGCGATTTCCGGCACCGGGCATGCCGCACAATGGGCCAGCCATTCGCCGGTCATGGCGGTGCGGTCGTTCATCGCATTGAATGCCGCATAATCAATGGCGGGTTCGGGGGACAGATTGAGAATGATCACCGGCACCTTGGCCCGCCGCACGACGGGCAGCACGGTGGAAGAGAGCGCATAGGTGGTCACGTAAAGAAAAATCAGGTCGACATCCGCGGCGCGGAATGCGTGCCCGGCATCCATGGCTTTCTCAGGCGTATCGATCAGTCCAAGATTGACGACTTCGACGCCGGGACGTTTCAGGCGATCGCTAACGACGCCGACGTAACCTTCCAGCCGCTCTTTGAGGCCCTTGAATTGCGGCCAGTAGGCGTCCAGGCCGATTCCGAAGAGACCGATTTTTGTCGTAAGCATGGACACCCATTGCTCCCATGAGAAATGGCAAACAGAACAACGGAGGCGAACTTCGCCTCCGTCGTTCCTATCTTAACTGTTCCAGACTTATTTGCCTCTTCGCACCGAGGCTTCCAGGTCATGAAGCACGTCGGCAATCGCCTGATGCCGCGGCCCTTCAGGAGTGTTCCAGCAGAGCAGTTCGCCGGCTGTAACCAACGCGTCGACGCGCTGGCAGGCCGCGATGACGGTGCTGTGATTCCGCCCGCCGAACGCCCGGCCCAATTCCGGAAAACTCATCCCCGACTGCTGGCGGGCCAGATGCATGGCGATGGCCCGGGCAATGGCGGGCGTCTTTTCACGGCCGGAACCCATCATCGCCTGCGTCCCCACCGCAAAGTACTCCGCAACCGCCTGCACGATCCGATCCACCTGCACCGGTCCCCCGCCATGGCCCGCCATCGCGGTGCGATCCTTGATCTGCGCGACCACATCGCCGGCTTCAGGCGAACCAGAGTTGATCAGGCTCATTCCTGCCATCACCTGAAACAGCAGGCCTTCCAATTCCCGGACGGATGAGGCCGCGCTCTGGGCGACGTGCATCAGCACGGAATCCGAGACTTTCCATCCGTTGCGCGCCACGCGGCGGCGGAGGATCTCCAGACGCGTCGGGAGATCGGGGGCATCAATCCGCAGCACCATGCCGGAAACAAACCGGCTGGTGAGGCTTTCCGAGAGGGCCTGAATCTGCTTGGGAGCGCAATCGCTGGCCAGGACGATCTGCTTGCCGCAGGCGTCGACCTGGTTGAACGTATGCAGAAATTCCTCCTGGGTGGCGCGTTTGTTGGCCAGGAAGTGGACGTCGTCGATAACCAGCAGATCGGCATTGCGGATGCGTTTGCGGAAGGCGTCGGTCCGATGAGACTTGATGGCTTCCAGGAATTCATTCGTGAAGGACTCGCCGGTGAGGTAGAGCCATTTCTTGCCGGGGTGCAGGCGGGCAAATTTCTGGCAGATGCCCTGCAACAGGTGCGTCTTGCCGAGGCCGCAGTGACCGTGAAAAAAGAGCGGGTTGTACTGCGTGCCGGGATTCTGCGCGACCTGCAGCGCGGCGTGATAGGCGAGTTGGTTCGACGGGCCTACGACGAATTCTTCGAGCTTGTACTTGGCATTGAGCGTTACGGAAGGCGCGGCGCTGGACGACGGCACCGCGGAGCGGACGGGCATCGCCACTGGCTGGGCAACGTCCGCACCGTCGGCGACCGAATCCCGGCTGTCAGCGTCCACCACCGCCACGGGGCTGCCAACGTTCACCTGGATTTTCATATTCTGCTGCAGCACTTCGGCCGCCGCTGCGCGGAGATCTTCGATAAATTTGCTGCGGATCCAGTTGGCGGCAAAGACATTGGGCGCCTCGACCACCAGCATGTCGCCGGCGAGTTTCAGACGCGTCTTGCGACCGAACCAGAGTTCATAGCGCTGCGGTCCCAGTCGGGCCAGCAGCGCCTGGCCGATCACCTCGATCACTTCAGTCGGCGGAGCCTTTTCAGTATTCCTCTGCGGGACGATCTTCGGCAGATCCATCGAAACGGCGGCGAAATCTTCCATGACGCGCGCGACGGCACTCATCGGCGACTCCTTCGGGTTACCTTGCCTAAGGCGAAAATCATTGAATTGTCCGTGAACCGTCATGGTTCTGACGTGGAGGGCCGATGCATCATGCACCGAGCCGGTAGGAATCGACGTGCACTCATCATCCGGGGAAGACAGGCAATCTTCCCAAGCCGACGCTCCGCAGCACACTACGATTGAAGCCGTCCATGACTTCTGTTGGAATGAAGTTTGAGAACTCGTTCATTTTCCACATTCCTCTGCGACACGCCTGCGTTCGATCGCCGTCCGATCAAAAGATGTCTTCCGGAGCGCCCCACGGCGTCCGGATCTCTCGTGCGACGCTATTACGCGCCGCTGCGCTGCATGTCGCGATTCGGTCCCAACAATGACTTGAGTTCCTTCCGCAACGAGGGGACGTTTTAGCATTGCGCGAACGTATCGGCAAGATGGAATCTTGAAGCTTTTTTTCCACAAAGTGCGTTGTTGGTCCTGTGCCTCGACTTACGTGCGAAAATATTTTTTACCCCACGAGTTACTCACATGCGGCTTAGTCCATTGTTAATAAACTGTCGTCCATCTAGCGGTAGTGGAACTCCGCGCGGCTTTTTCGCAGAGGCACCACCACATCTGGTGGTACGCGCCGCGACGCAACCCTCCGCTACACATTGCACGCCACTTGAAATCCATGCGCGGCCCTCAGGTATTCCAAGCGCTTTGCTGACCATTTCTATGCGCATTGTTGACCGGATGTTCGGGTGGAAAACGCTGTAATTACAGTATTTTCTTGATCATCGCGACCCGCTGGGCCACGCTGGTGTAACCGCAGCGCCGATACAGCCGCGCCGCAGGAATATTGGCCGCATCAACCGCCAGCGTCGCCAGTTCAAACGCTCTGCGCGACGCGATCGAAAGCACGCGATTCATCAGCACCCGGCCTAGGCCCCGGCCGCGGACCGACGGCGCCAGCCCAAGGTAAACCAGTTCCAGAGCGCGACGAGCCGAAATCTCCGCTAGCAGCACACACCCGACCGGATCGCCAGGATGTTCCCGCGTCGGATGGTGGATCAGTACCGACCAGAGCTGCGGATCAAACGGTCCGACGGCCTTGTGTCCAAGGATAATGTCATCCACATCGCGCAAACCCGCCAGGGCGGGACAGTCGAGCGTCTGCTCGTACGAGCGCAAGATCGCCGTCCGAAAGGCGTTGTGTGTTTCAGCCGAGTAAGGTTCCAGCGTGAACTCAGCGGGCAACGTGTAGGCGATGGGATGCATCGGCGGGCGGCGTTCCATATAGGTCAGAGTGGCTAACTGGGTAAGACCGGCCGCGGCGAACACCGTCTTCCCGGCCGCGTCGGCCGGCTCCAGCATCGCTTGGGCAAGCATCACCCCTGCCGATCGAGCATCTTCCAAGGCGCCGGCAACCGCCAATTCCGTGGCCGCAGCCGACTGGGGAAAATCGGACAGACTTGGCGCAAAAAGCATCGCCGTTCTTCCCGGCGACGGCACCCACAGGCACATTCCGCCCACGATGGCGTGATCGGAAAGCATTTCATCGTCATTACTTACGGGTATCTCGGCGATGCTACCGACCGAATTGCCGACCGGTGCTTCCAAAGCCAGCACCTGATGGTTGATTCCAATATTGGCATGCCGGGCGTAGGCGAGGAACCCATCGAGTTTGGCCTGCGTATCCGGGGCGTTGCCCCGTGCCGGCATGCCCGGTGCGGTCTCCGGTCCTGCGATCAGTACGCGCAGACCGCGGAGGGCGCCGGCCTCGCCGGGCCGGATCAGTCGATAACGGGTTCGTGGCTCCATGCCGCTCATTGTCCGGGGCCGCCCCAAGAGAATCAATGCGAGAATGCGCAATACCTTGCCGTGTATGCCCCGGGGCTTGCTAAGTCACCGGGTCTGCGGTACTTTTGGCAGAATCTGATTCCCTAGCGGAGGTGCGTGCATGCGACGTCCAGTGATGGCAGCAATGGTGGTGGCGGTGGCGGGAATTTGCGGCATGGCGCTTTGGTCGGGCAGCCGCGCGATGGCAGCGCCTGATCCCTCACCCGTTCCCATCAGTTGGGAACTCAAGTTCGTCAGTCATCCGCCCGAGCGCATCGAGGTGGAAGGCAAAACCTACTGGTACATCCGCTACACAATCACCAATACCACCGGCAAGGACATCCTGTTCACTCCGGAATTCGAATTGATGACCGACACGGGTCAGGTTCTGCCCGCGTTCAAGGAAGTGCCCAAGGCTGTCTTTACACGCATCAAAGCCCTGTATAACAATTCGCTCCTGATGAGCCCAACGGCCATCCTGGGCAAACTGCTCCAGGGCGAAGATAATTCACGCGACGGGCTCATCCTGTTCAGCGGCGTCGAGACCGAATCTCGCGAATTCCAGTTCTTTACCTCCGGCCTCAGCGGCGAAACCGCCGAAGTGAAGAACCCGTTGACGGGCAAGCCGGCCGTCTTGAAGAAGACGCTGGTGCTGGATTACAACATCCCGGGCATGGCGATCGGTGTCGACCCCCAGCCGAAGCTCAAAGCCATGAAATGGGTGATGAAGTAACAGACCGGGGCGGGGAGGCAGAATTGAAGCAAGAATCAAGCATGGGAAAGCCTCTTTTCCCGCCTTCTTGATTCTTGCTTCTTGCTTCTGGTATACTACCGGGCTCGAATTTGCAGGCATTCAGGTGAAAAAGGACACACGTCATGGCACATAAGAAAGGTCAGGGTTCTACCCGCAACGGACGGGATAGCAACCCCCAATACCTCGGCATCAAAGCTTATGCCGGAGAAGTAGTAACCACGGGATCGATCATCGTGCGGCAGCGCGGGACGAAGTTCAAAGCCGGCAAAAATGTCGGTCTGGCTCGCGATGACAGCCTTTTCGCGCTGGCCGATGGCCGCGTGAAGGTGGCCAATCACAAGATCAGCATCGAGCCGATTGCCGCAGCGGCAGCCATTGCTCAGAAGGCTTAAGGCTTCTCCATATCGGAGCCTTCAATAGATTTGCCATTGAAACGAGCCCGTGGATTACGATCCTCGGGCTCGTTTTTTTCTGCGCACCGCAGCCTTGCGTCTTGATGACGAAGGTGCCGACGGCTTTGTCAACGAGCAGGTGCAGCAGCGTGCCGTGCGGCACGAACGGACCATTGGGCAGAACCACGCGGAGATTGCGAAATCCTGTTGCGGAGGGAATCTACCGCACCAACTCCCTTTGAACCGTTTCGCCGCTTCTCAAGAAAGTGTAGTATTTGCAGGTCAACCGGGGGTAGCTCAGCGGTTAGAGCCGGGGACTCATAATCCCTTGGTCGTGGGTTCGAATCCCACCCCCCGGATTCAACGGCAGACGAGACCTCTTCGGCTGGCGGCATTATAATTCGGCCTTAACGGGGCGGCGTTCACTTGGATGACTTTCCGCCCGTGATTAATACGTCCGTGTTACCTTCGCACTTTCACAAAAGGCCCCCCATGTCCAAGCAACTCTCCGCTTCTCCCGACCAGCTCGAAAAAATCGGCGCCGTCGCCGCAGGCATGGTCCGCAACGGCGATCGCGTGGGCCTGGGCTCCGGCAAAGCCGCGCTCGCCTTCGTACGCGCCCTGGGCAAACGCATCCGCGAGCAAAAACTCAAGGCCGTCGGTGTCGCGTCAAGCGTCCTCACCGAGCAGGTGGCACGCGAAGCGGGCATTCCGCTGACGACTCTCGCTGACGTTGAAGCCCTCGAAATCGCTGTCGATGGCGCCGATGAAGTTGATCCCTACCTCAACCTCCTCAAGGGCGGCGGCGGTAACCTCACCCGCGAAAAGGTTGTCGAATCCCTGGCCCAGAAACTGGTCATCGTCGTCGGAGAAGAAAAAATCGTCCCGCGCCTCGGCACGCGCTTCCCCGTCTTCGTCGAAGTCATCGAATTCGCCCGCCCCTCAGCCGTGCGTAAACTTCAGGCCTTGGGCGCCACCGTCACCCAACGCCTCAACGCCGACGGCTCCCCCTTCCTCACCGACAACGGCAACCCGTACCTGCACGTTTCCTTCGGAACCGACGGCAATCACCAGATCCACGACCCCTATGCGCTGGATCTGTCCCTGCACGCCATCCCCGGAGTCGTCGAAACCGGCCTCTTCATCAACATGGCCGACGAAATCATCGTCGCCCACGTGGACGGATCGATCGAACACAAGATGTAAATCAGGCGTAACCTGCCGCCGACCGCCGCCGCTTACCGTTCAGTCTCTTGCTTGATCCACAACCGCACGTTCTCAGGATTCCCAGTGATGGCCACCGGGCGGAACGTCTGCTGGACCGCGTCGATGCGTTCAGCCACCCCGGGAATGAGTCGATAGCCCCACGAAACAAGCTGCTCCTGCTTCGGACGCCCCTCCGTGCTCCACAGCAGCGAGTCCGTCACCAGAATCGTGCCGGCCGGCGCGCTGCGAATAGCGTCGGCGCTGGCCACACGCAAATTTGCTGGAGTTTCCATCGGCACGTTGAGCTTCAGCAGAACATACGGATGCCCAATGATCAGCCGCGTCGGCCACTCCGATTCCGGAACGATTCTCCGAATCTCATCGATGGCCACGTCCAGACGCCGCAGATCAAGATTCTTGATCGTCGGCAAATATCCGGCCGCCATCAGCACCGCCACCGGCGCCAGCGATGCCGCGATCAGAGTGGCGCGAAATACCCGCGTCCGTCGCGCACGTCGTTCCAGCGAAATAAGTCCCATCACGCCCAGCACTGCCGCCATCGGCGCGATCGATAGAAAATATCGCGGCAGTGACATCGAACCGAACAAGCCGAAACTTCCCAATACGCCATGCAAGACGAACAGCCCCACCACCGGTCCGGCAAGCACAAGCAACGCCCGCGTACTTAGGCCTCCAGCTTGCTCGCGCCTCTGACGTCGCAAGACATCCCGCATGCCCACCGCGATCGGCAGCCAAAGCCAGACGGCCATCGATCCCAGCGCCGCAAGCACAAATATGCCCGCCGTCTTCCCGTAACGGCTGGTCGGTGACCACGGCCAATTCCGCTGCACCCACCCCCAGTCATTCTGCCCAAAAACCCCCAGCAAATACCACAGCGCCACCGGACACCCTGCGATGACTGTCGCCGTTGCGATGCGAAGCACCAGCGACCTTCCGCGCATCAAATTCCCGGCCCTTGACGAATCCTTCGCGTCCATCGGCAAACGTAGCCAAATGCCCGCGAACACCGGCCAGCACGCAATCGCAACCCAGCCCTCCGGACGCACCAGCCCGCCCATCCCCACGAGCACGCTGGCCCACAGAACCCCCCGCCGGCGCCGACCGCGACACCGCATCAGCACCACCGCCGCCCACACCCAGACGCACCCCAGCATCATTTCCGTCATCACCATGAAGCTGTAGAGCACAAACATCGGCTGGGCGACCAGCAGCAGCCACACCAGCGCTACAGCATGGCGCCGCACCCACGACGGCGTCTCCCCGCTCCCCGCGTCCTCTCCCGGCACAAACTGCTTGAGCAGAAATACGGTCCCCAGTCCAGTGATCCCCGTGATTCCCACCGCCAGCATCCGCGCCGCGGTAAACCCCAGCAGCGCTACCAGCCCGTACGGCCCCGTGCATCCCGGACGTGCCCAAATATCGAGCACCCCCCGCCAATTCACCCAGATCTCGCGGGCCTTGAGAAAATGCGTCAGCTCATCCGCTTCCAGATATCCACTGGAGATCACGCCCATCGCCACCATGTACACCATGACGAGCAGGGGCACGATCCATCGTGAGCACGATGCGGTTGACCTGTTCAGTGTTTGGGTGGGTGCTACTTGTCCCGCTGGCCCGCGTTCCCTGATGAGCGTCATGTCGTGGCCTCGAAGAAACTACGAAACCCCGCCACTTGTCCTCAGCCCAAGCGCGTCGCTCCTTCAGGCCGCCAAGGCCTCGGCCTCTTGCGCCGTCGGAGCCGGCGTAGCCTTGCACGCCCGCTGTGACAGCCAACGGCTGTGCAGCGTCAACACCCCCACGTACAAATAGCCGAAGGAAAAAATCACCAGGAAGGGAATCGTCCCCCACGCACTCTTGGTCCAGACGGCCACCGCCGCGCATCCCGCCATGTACAACCCCATCAGGATTTCCACGAACGGCAGCAGGTTCAGCTTCTTCTTGAACGTCCCCGCACGCTTCTTCCACGCATTCCCGCCCGCCGCCGCACCATACTTGGGCGTCCGCACAAACTCCGTGTCGCGCTTGCCAAACAAGCCGTCCAGCACCGCAATGCCATTGATCACGCTGATCCCCATGCCCAGCGCCATCAGAAACGGCACCATACCGAACGTCTGCCACTGGCTCCGCCCCACCGCTTTCTGCGAAAGCACATAGAACGTCCCGGCGGACGCCGTCAGCAATCCGCAGAAACTCGCAATCAGCAACGCCGTCAACTTGCTCGAGGAGTTGAACAACTCCGGATCCACATACCAGACCGGAAACAGTATCAGCGACAGCACCACCGCCGGCACGTACACCGCCGTGTTGGTCAGATGGAAAAACGCTTCCGCCTTCACCCACCACGGGAACGGCGATCGCATGATCGACGGCAGCAACTTCACTGCTGTCTGTACCTGCCCCTTCGTCCACCGATGCTGCTGCTGCTTGAACGCCACGATCTCCGGCGGCAACTCCGCCGGCGCCAGCAGATCAGGCAGGAATACGAACTGCCAGCCGCGCAGCTGCGAACGATACGAAAGATCCACATCTTCGGTCAGCGTGTCATGCTGCCAGCCGCCGGCATCCTCGATCGCCTTGCGCCGCCAGATGCCTGCCGTCCCGTTGAAATTGATGAACCGTCCCGACCGATTGCGGGCGGTATGTTCGATCATGAAGTGCCCGTCGAGGAAGATCGCCTGACACCGCGTCAGCATCGACTGAAGCCGATTGATGTGATCCCACCGCGTCTGAATGCACCCAACATTCGGATCTGTGAAAAAGTCGATCGATCGTCGCACCATATCTTTGTTCGGCACGAAATCCGCATCAAAAATAACGATGAACTCCCCCGTCGCTGACTCCATCCCATGCGCCAGCGCCCCCGCCTTGTACCCATGCCGATTGGTGCGATGCACATACTGAACGTTATGCCCCAGTTGCCGCATCTTTTCGCACGTGGCCCGGGCGATTTCCGCAGAATCATCCGTGGAATCGTCCAGCACCTGAATCTGCAGTTTTTCACGGGGATAGTCGATTTCGCAGGCGGACTCAATCACCCGCTCGGCCACGTACTGCTCGTTGTACATGGGCAATTGCACGGTTACCCGCGGCAATTCGGTGAACTTGCCGGCCGGCACCATCTCCTTACGGTAATGCCGATAGTACAGCACCACTTGCACGTACCGGTGCAGCCCATAAACCGTAAGGATCCCCAGGGTCAATAGGTAGAGACCCACGAGAACGAGATGAAAACACTCAAACATCGACGGCATAGAGAAGTCGACTCCAAACCAACCCTGTTGTTCGAAAAGGCCGACAACTCCCCCGCGGCCAAGTTTCCGACGCCACTCCGCTTAGTGTATCACGGCAAAGACTGTTTGCAACGCGTTAATGGATGGCCCAACCTCTTCGCAAACAACTAATACACGTTCGCGAAATAAAAGCCCTTAGCATCCCATCTGACCCTTGATCGCCGCGGCCAAGGCCGTTCCCTCGACGGAATCCAACTTCCCCGCATTCCACGGGATCCGGAACGTATCCCCGCCCTTTCGCGGCAAGATGTGAAAATGCAGGTGATGCACCGATTGCATCGCTTCGGCCCCACTGTTCACCAGCACATGACACGCCTTGGCCCCCGTCGCCGCCAGCACCGCCTTGGACAACCCCGGCAAGCGTTTGGCGATCTCCGCCAGCACCTCCGGCGGCGTCTCCATCACCGTCGCATAGTGACCCTTGGGGATCACCAGCGTATGGCCCCGCACCAGCGGGCCGATATCCAGAAACGCCAGCACCGCGTCGTCCTCGTACACCTTGGTGCACGGAATCTGATCCGCCGCAATCTTACAGAATATGCACGTTGAATCCGTCGGATGACCCATAGCTGCTCCTTTTTGATCAGGAGCCCATTGTACCGGACACCCGCCCGCCTGTTTAGCCGCGCGCCGCTTACAGCGCTGCCGTCATCCCCGCCGGCCCCGCTACAAACTCGCCGCCGCAATCATAGAAGTCCCGCGCCAATCGCTGGCAGCGCACCAGCCGCAGCCACAACCGCGCCGGCACTGCCGACTGCGTCTCCAGCAGCACCTCCACAATCTCCCCCGGATGCAGCTCTGCGTTCATCACGAACGCCAACCCGTCCAGCGAAAGATTCCGCGCCACCGCCCACCGCGGCCCATTGCACCCCGCCGGCAACACCTGAATCGACCGCGTATACATCAGGCGCGGATGCTTCCGCCCATTGGCCCGCCGCGGCAGCGCCTCGGTCCCCTCGCCATCCTCCACGCAATCCATCAATATCTGCTCGACCGTCTCCTGCCACAGCGGCTGCACTTGGGTCTGCTCCGCCGCTACCGCCCCGCCCCGCTTCATGCTCATCACCAGCGTCCGCCCCTCGTCCCGCCAATGCACATCCAGCATGAACGCCTGAATCATCAACACCCCGCGCCCATACGTCTTTTCCAGGTCCGCCACATCCTGCGCCGCGATCTGCCCCAGCACCGCCTGCACATCAAACCCCGGACCCTCGTTGCGAATCGTCCAGCGGCATACCGTTCCGTCATCGTCCACATCCACATGCACATTCCGCCCGGCATACGCCTGCTCGTGGCTCCGCCGCGCGAGCAACTCCCCAAACGCCGCATACCCCTGGTCTTTCAGCGATGACGAAATTTCAAGGTTTCCATGCACCATCGCATTCATCAACGCTTCGGTCAGCGCAATGGCCAGCCCGCACGACCGCTCCGCCGAACACACCCCCGACAACACCGCCCGCTCTTTCAAATGAATGGCAATCTTCTCGACGATCTCGATCCGCGTCGGCAGGCACAGGCTCAAGCGCTCCCGCTGCACGCACTGCGCCAGCAGGCCCCCCAGCGATTCCTCCGCGTCTGGGCGCGCGTCGGACTCCGCCTTCCGCACCACACCCCCCGGATTGATTTCCTCGGCTGCTGCCACTCCGACTCCGAATGCTTGTGCGAACGCCGCGCCTCACGGGCGCGGAAATAGCTCCGTAGATAACCTTCGGCTTATCGGGCTTTCGACTTAACTACCCCCCTCGCCTCCGACCCCATCACCCCATCACAACGCCGATGACTCCTCCACTGCTTCCTGCGGCTGATCGTGCGTCGGCAACTCCAGACGCAGCTTCTTCACACGCCGCGGCTCAGATTCCAGCACCGTGATCGCCAGCCCCTCATGCACCAGCCGCTCACCTTTCAAAGGTATCTGCCCCAGCGTCGAAATCACAAACCCCCCGATCGTCTGGTAATCCCCCTCCTCCGGCAGATGCAACTCCAGCACCCGGTTCACATCCGTAATGTTCATCCGCGCATCGACTTCCACCGTCCGCTCGTCGATCCGCTTCACTTCCTCCGGCGCCGGACGCTCGTATTCATCCGCAATGTCCCCCACGATCTCCTCAATTATGTCCTCGCTCGTCACCAGCCCCGTCGTCCCGCCGTATTCGTCCAGCACCACCGCCATGTGCACGTGCTGCAGCTTGAACTCCCGCAAAAGATCGCGCAACGGCTTAGTCTTCGGCACAAACAGCGGCGGCCGCATCAGCTTCCGCAGATCGATCGCCCCGCTTGGCGCCATCGGCGCGGCGCTGCCGTCCACCGGCCCGGCGCCACTCCCCAGCATCGCCAGCAGATCCTTCGCATACAGCACGCCGATCACGTTATCCAGCGTCCCCTCAAAAACCGGTATCCGCGACAACCCGTCCTTCAGAATGCGATCCCGCACCTCCCCCAGCGCCGCATTGACGGCCACCGCGATGATTTCCGTCCGCGGCGTCATGATCTGCCCCACCTGCAGATCGCGGAAACTGATCACCCCCTCAATCATCTTCCGCTGATCCTCATCCACCGTCCCACCGGCCGTCCCCTCCGCCACCACCTGTAGAATCTCCTGTTCCACCTGCTCGGCCGCGGTATCGGCATCTTCGCCGATCGATACTCCCGCCAACCGCCGCACGGCTTCATCAAAAATATTCAGCACCCGCACCAGCGGCCAGGTCAGCCAGAGCGCCAGGCGCAACATCGGCCAGCACATCACCACCAGCTTCTCCCCCGCATACCGGCCCCACGCCTGCGGGATCGCCACCGAAAAAATCAGCAGCAGCGGAATGCTCACCAGCAGCGTCCACCCAAAAACTTTCAGCGGTTGCGGATCGTCCATGTAATCCAGCAAAAATCTGCTGGCGATGGCAATGATCACCACCGCACTGCTGACCAGCCGCAGCGTCGCGCTGGCCAGCGCCACGTCGTAGCGTGCCGCCAGGATCGCCTCAAGCTTTTCCGCCCGGCCCGCACGCACCAACTCTTCATCCAGCCGCACCCGCGACATCATCCGCAACGCATACGACAGCGTCGAAAACACCAGCGTCGCCGCCAGCGCAATCAATGCGATCCAGATTAACAGTGCGTGGCTCACCTTCCGCTCCTCGATGCACGCTTGGCCCGTGCTTCCCCGCCGGCCTTCGACGAACGCTTCGCGAATACCGGGCCCACGCCCAACGCTAACAGAATCGCGTCTTCGCGTCGATGCATCCGCGCCGCCTGGTGAGCCGTCACATCATCGTACCCGCACACATGCAGCAAACTGTGAATCGCATACAGCAGCAATTCCTCCTGCACCGAATGCCCCAACTCCCTCGCCCGCCTCGCCGCCTCATCGATGCAAATCACCGTATCCAGATCCAATTCCGATGTGCCGCCTCGATCGCGCAGATCAAACGTCAGCACATCCGTCGTCGTCGCCAGATTCATCGCCCGCTCGTGCAACGCCGCCATCGCCCGATCCCCCACCACCGTGATCGCCCACTCCCCCCCGCGCACCTTCTGCAACCCCAGCACATTCTGCAAATGCCCCTGCAAATACGCCCCAGCCACCCGCCGTCTCGTCTGATTGGCAACCTGAATCAGCACCAAAGATTTTCGACCAGGCCTCGTGCCCTGATCCTTGAAACTTGAAACTTGAAACTTGTTCATGGGTAATTGCGTCATTGCGTCATTGGTCATTGCGTCATTGGTCATTGCGTCATTGCATCCAACTCAAGCCAGCTTGATCGCCGGCTCCTGCGGCTTATCGTCGCCCTTCGGATATGCCACGCGACCGTGATGCACGCCCGCCAGTGTCCGCACCAGCGTCTCTTCGATCACCGACAGATCCCGCAGCGTCAAATCGCATTCGCTGAACTGACCGTCCATCAAGCGCTTCATCACCAGGTTGTGTACGGCCGTCTCGATCCGCCCCGGCGTCGGCTCGTCGATCGACCGCACGATGCTCTCGCACCCGTCGCAGATCATCAAAATCGCCGTCTCGCGACTCTGCGGACGCGGACCCGGATAACGGAACTCCGTCTCCGATACCTCTACCGTGTCCTCCCCGCCCTGTTCCTGTTTCCGCCGCGCCGCGTGATAGAAATACTCCACCAGCGTCATCCCGTGATGCTGCGCGATGAACTGATGAATCACCCACGGCAACCGGTACTCCCGCGCCAGCTCGATGCCGTCCTTTACGTGCCCCACGATGATCAACAGGCTCATCGCCGGCGAAAGCTTCTCGTGCCGGTTCGGTCCGCCCGCGGTCTGGTTCTCAATGAAATACTGCGGCTTCGACAGCTTGCCCACATCGTGGTAATACGCCCCGACCCTGCACAACAACCCGTTGGCTCCGATCGCATTGCCCGCCGCCTCCGCCAGGATTCCCACGATCAACGAATGGTTGAACGTTCCCGGCGCCTCCTGCGACAACCGCCGCAGCAGCGGCTTGCTCGCATCGCACAACTCCAGCAGCGTCATCGCCGTCGTGATCTTGAAAATACTCTCCACCAGTGGCAGGATCGCCAACGCGAACATCGCCACCAGCACCCCCGCCGCCGCCGTCCACAGCGAATGCCCGCCGATCGTCTGCATGTCGCTGGTCACGATCCACGGATTCCAGATCGATACGACCAGCCGCGACAAGCCCAGCCCCCACGCCGAAATAAACATCGCCGCCGACGAAAACACCCCGATCTCGATCAGCTTCCCGCGCGTCCGGATTTCGTTGAGCCCGAAGCAGAACACCGCCACGCCGGTCAGCATGATCAAAAAGAAATCCACGCCCTGCCCCAGCGTGACCGTCACCAGCAAGCCGTGCAGCGCCCCCATCGACAGCGCAAAACGCTGGTTGAACGCGATCACCAGAATGATCGCCGTCAGCAGCGTCGGTGCCACCCCCAGCATGTATACCGAGTGCGGCAGCAGCGCCACCGATCCCCGGGCGATAAACAACATCAGCAACATCAGGCCCGCCAGCGCCCAGCCCTTCTTCGTGGTGATAAGCGGCGTTCGCATCCGCGCCACATAAATCGCCCCCGCCGCCGTCAGTACCGCGATCACCAGCGCCTGCCCCAGCCGCGCCAGCAATCCCGCCCACGGATGCTCCGCCGCCACCTGCTTCTCCGCCGCCGCCTGCGCCAGCTTCAGCAAATGATATTGCGATTCGCTGATCGTGCTCCCGCTCGCCACGATCACCTGGTTCACTTCTACCGGACGGCTCGGCGGCACGATCTGCGCCGCCTTCCGCTTCGCCAGTTGCGCCGTCAGCGCATCATCCGACACAAACGTCGGCAAGTTCACATTCCACATGTAGCTCGTCAGCGGCTCCACCAGCGACTGCGGAACATGCGCCGACACCAGCTCCCGCAGCTTCTTCCGTCCCTCTTCCGTTCCCAGCACTAACACGTCCGTCCGCGAACGCTTCTCCAGCGTCAAATCCAGCGACGGGCCCGAAAGCAATTGAATGTCGTCCGTCTGCCGCGCTGCCAATTCGGCTGCGGTCTCGCCGGTCACCAGCGGCCGCGCCGGCATCGCCCGATAGAGCAATGCCTCCACATCCAGATTGAACGTCGACTGATCCAAAGCGTTCAAATCCCGCAGCGATGTGACCGTCAGACCCGGAAAACGCGTCCGCACGTCCACCGGCAGCATCTCGACGGTCTTCACATCGCGGGCATCCTGCCGCAGGTTCAACAACTGCATGTACATCTGATCCAGCGCCGCGCGCTTCAGCACCAGCACCGCCGGCGCCGTCAGCTTCGCCGCCTCACGCAACTGCGCCGTCCCCTGCAAATCTTCCACCGGAAAACGTACCGGCGAGCGCAGATCCATCGGCGCCGTGTCCCCCACCCGGTAGGGCATCAATTCCCCCGGCCAAAACTGAATCGCCGTCGCCAGTACGAAAAATACCACCGCGATGAACACCACCGGACCATACGTCCGCTGCGACGACGGCACCTGGCTCTCCGCCTCGGCCATGTCTGCCCGAATCGCCTCGCGCCGGGCGCTGGCTTTACGAAACCACATAATGATGCGCCGCGCACGGCGCTCCCTGAACCATGAAGTCACCCATCGGACTGGCCCGATGTCTGGGTTATCGGCGACTTCCCCGGCACGCTACGCCGGAAATGATCAGCCGAACCCCGCCACCATTGTATCCGCACCCTCCCCCCGACCCAATGCCCCTCGCCCACGCCCACTGGCTTAATTTAAGTAATTATTTAGCAACATCTTATGGAATAATTTCAGATAAAGCATATCCCTTCCGTCCGGAATCGCCCCAATAATATATTCGCCTATAGAGATTTTTACCACCCCACATCCCTTCCCGGCCCCTCCAACTTCTTGCTTCTTGCTTCCCGTCCCCCCCCCTCAACCTCACTTCTTCTTCTCCGCTTCCATCTTCTTCTCTGCGTCTTTCTTCTTCTGCTGCAACTCGTCAGGCTCGTCCAGCTTGGCCTTCAACTCCTTGGCCCGCGTCACCAGATCCTCGTTGGAAACCTCGGGGGTCGGCTCCAGTGCAAATGCCCAGAGCTTCTCATCCTTCAATTCCCCCGGCTGCAATTCCGAAACCAAGTCGATGCCGATCCACTCAAACCACGGCGCCTCCGCCGTCTTGTGCGTGTGCAAATAGTAACGCTTGATGACCGGATTCTGCGCGGTCCCTTCGTTACGCTCCAACCGCAACCGCACATCGTAATCCCCGTACCACGTGAATGGCACCTTCACCGGCGTGCGCCCCACTTCCTGATCGTTCAACCACACCAATGCCCCCGGCGGATCGCTGGCAATTGTGATGTTCCGCTCCACGCAGCCGCCCATGACCCCGGCTGCCGCCAGCGCCATCCCCGCAATGATTATCCGCGCAGTCTTCATGTCGCGGATTGTAACGCCCCCCCGCCGCCGCGGCTACCTCTGAAAACCAAACGTAAAAGGACCGACGGGTATGACCCGTCGGTCCTGGAAAGTTAGTCTTGGCTGCACTGCAAAGCTTACTTGGTCGGGGCGGGCTTCGTCTCGGCCGCTTTGGCCTTGGCTTCACGCTCGGCCTTGGCCTTCTCCTCGGACGCCTTCTTGTGTGCGTCTTCCGCTTCCTGCAGCTTCGCCTTCTGCTCCGGAGAAAGCACCGCCATCTCCTTGGCCTTGGCATCTTCGTTAAGCTTCTTGATCTGCTCCTGCAGCTTCGCCACTTCCGGCTTCAGATCCGCCCGAATCTTCAAAATGTCGGCCTTCTGCGCATCGGTCAAATCCAGCTTGTCCAGTTCCCCGCCCAGCTTCGCAGCAACCTTCGGCTTCTCAGCCTTGGGCGGTGCCTTATCCTCACCAAAACTCTGCCCGCTCAGCGCCAAACCCGCCGCCAGCGACAGGGCCAACACCGACAACCGCAATGCGTTCTTCATAAATCCTGCTCCATCGAAAAAGCTGTTCTTCGCAGATCACGGCATCGACCGTGACCATATGCACGAACACGTAGCATTCATATTAACGCCAAAACAATCAAAACCTTGCACGTTTTGCGCAATTGTCCAACTTGCCTCACTCTTCTTCCACCACCACTGCCGTCCCATACGCCAGCACCTCCGTGATCCCCTGCCCGATTTCGTTGGCATCGTACCGAGCCCCCACGACCGCATTGGCCCCCACCGCATTCGCGTGCTGCAACATAATCTGCCACGCCTCCTCCCGCGCCCGCTCGCACAACTCCGTGTAAATCGTGATGTTCCCCCCAAAAAACGTCTGTATCGACGCCCCAACATTCCCCACCACCGACCGCGAACGCACCGTGATCCCCCGCACCACCCCCAGATTCCGCACAATCCGCAGCCCCGGCAACTCAAACGCCGTCGTCACCCGCTCCGGCGTCACATGCGATCCCCCCGCATATCCGATCGAAGCCCGTGGTGGAGGTTGAGTCATGACCGCTCCTTTTTCATCAGATCGAAATTTTCGCCTTCGCCCGCTATAGCCTTACAGCTTAACCCAAGATTGCCGCCGTCGCCGCACCCCGCGCGCCTATGATTGAGAACCTGTTTGTGCGCCCAGCGAGTACCGGCGCAAATCTGAAGTGGCGGAGTATCTTGTTATGCGCATGGCCTGCATGTTGGCTATCCTGCTCACCGCACTGCTGGCCCCTTGCGCCCGCGCCGCCACCCCGCCCACGCACGTCACCGGCAAACTCCTCGCAGACACCTCCGCCATCCAGCCCGGCGCCACCTTCACCCTCGCCGTCACCCTCACCATCGATCCCGATTGGCACATCTACTGGACCAACCCCGGCGACTCCGGCACCCCCACCCAAATCACCTTCGATCTCCCCACCGGCTTCACCGCCGCCCCTGTCCAATTCCCACTCCCCATCCAATTCAACCAGCCCGGCGACATCGTCGGCTATGGCTATCGCAACGCTGCCACCTTCACCGCCCGCATCACCGCCTCGAGCGAACTGCCCCTCGGCCAAAACTTCACCCTCAAGGCCCGCGTCTCCTGGCTCTGCTGCAAAGACGTCTGCATCCCCGGCAGCACCACGCTCGACATCACCCTCCCTTCTGCCGATCAACCCACCCCCGCCAATGCCGCACTCTTCAAACAGGCCGCCGCCGCCATGCCCATCGCCGCCGCCGACGATCCCAACTTCGCCGGCAAAATGATCGCCATGAAACCCATCGCCGACCACTCCGCCACCGACGTCAGCCTCTCCCTCCAATGGAAGGCCCCGCCCGTCAAGGTCGAAGTCTTCCCCACTGCCGTCGATAATCTCGAAATCTCCGCGCTCAAAATCTCCGCCCCCGCCTTTCACACCCAGATCTCCTTCACCGTCCGCTTGCTCGCCGCGCAAAAACTCAAATCATCCGACCTGCCCCTGCTGATCGTCTACATCGATCGCGAGGGCGTTCGCCATGGCTTCTTCCTCGCCCCGCAATTGGCCGTCGATACGTCCCTGTTGTCGTCCCCGCACGAATTTGAAACCGCCACCCATTAACCGGAGTAAATCGTGATGCGTAACCTCTCCATCCTCGTAACCCTCGTCCTCGCCGCCGCGGCACTCTATCTGACCTCGGCCCGCGCCGCCGACACCGCAGCCGACACCGCCGCCATCGGCGCCGCCGCCCCCGCCTTCACCCTCGACAATTCCGACGGCAAACCCGTCAGCCTCGCCGATTACAAAGGCAAAACCGTCGTCCTCGAATGGATCAACAAGGACTGCCCCTTCGTCCAGCGCCACCACGCCGCCAAAACCATGGAGAACCTCGCCGACAAATACAAAAGCAAAGACGTCGTCTGGCTCGCCATCAACTCCAGCAGCTCTGCCACCAACGACATCGACAAGAAAACCGTCGAAACCTTCAGCCTGAACTACCCCGTCCTCAATGACTCCGCCGGCTCCGTCGGCCGCGCCTACGGCGCCAAAACCACCCCCCACATGTTCATCATCGATAAGGAAGGCAAACTCGCCTACAAGGGCGGCATCGACAACGACCCCCAGGGCACCAAAGCCAACCGCACCAACTACGTCGCCCAAGCCCTCGACGAACTCCTCGCCGGCAAACCCGTCTCCACCCCCGAAACCAAACCCTACGGCTGCTCAGTAAAATACGCCAAATAGTCACAAAGCCACACGAGGCACAAGAAAAAATTTTCAATTGTCAGTTCTCAATGATCAATGACGAAGCACCCCGCTCGTCTTGAAAATTGCGTCATTGGTCATTGGTCATTGCGTCATTGGTCATTGCGTCATTGGTCATCCGCCCCGCATCTTCCCGCGCCTTCAAAAGCGGCGACCCCTTCGGCAACATCACCCTCAGCGGACACTCCGCGCACCGCGGCACCGGTTTGCAGTAATGCTTCCCCACCATCACCAGCAGCGCATGATATTCGTTATACATCTGCCGATCGCGCTCGATGTGCTCCTCCGCCAGCGCCTTCAACTCTTCATAGGTCGCATCATCCTTCGCTAAACCATGCCGCGAAAAAATCCGCCGCGTATATGCATCCACCACAAACACATCCCGCCCCAGTGCATAAAGCAAAATCGCATCCGCCGTCTCCGGCCCCACGCCCGTGACCCCCAGCAACTCCTCGCGCAACGCCGCCGTCGCCACCCCCTCCAGCCGCTCAAACGACGCCCCGTACTTCCCCACAAACCAGTCCAGCAGATTCCACAACCGCTGCGCCTTCAGATTGAAATACCCCGCCGGCCGAATCAACGGCGCAATCCCCTTCGCCCCCAGCCCATGCAGCTTCCCCGCCTCCAGCACCCCTTCCGCCTTCAACCGCCCGATCGCCTTCTCCACATTCACCCACGCCGTATTCTGCGTCAGCACCGCCCCCACCATCACCTCAAACGCCGTCTCCCCCGGCCACCACTCCTGCGGCCCAAACCGCTCCATCATCCGCCCATACATCTCCTCCAACACTATCTTTTTCCGCACCCTATTCATCCCCCCAGTATAAACTCTCCCCCCAAGCCGCACCGCCGACCTCTGCGCTACCCGGCTGGAATTCTCCCCTTGCGCTGGGTAGACTGAAAGCGTTGAAACAGACGGAAAGGCTCATGCATGACGGTCACAAATCTCAATGTCGCCGGGAGGCAATTTGTGGTTGTCCCCGCATCCGATTTCCGTCGTCTGCAAAGCAAGGCCGCACGGTTGGACGACCTCGCCGCCGCCGATGCCGCAGACGCGGCGAAGGTTCACCGCGCCGTGGCACGCTACCGCGCGGGCAAGAGTAAAGCGATTCCCCTGGCGCAGCTCAAACGCGAGTTGGGAATTGGCGGATGACCTATCGTGTCGAAATCGAGCCGCCCGCCCGCCGCGTGCTCGCCAAACTTCCCCATCAGATTTCCACGCGAATAATCCGGCGTATCGAGGCTTTGGCTGAGGATCCGCGGGGAATGGGGGCCGTGAAACTGTCGGGGCACAATGCCTATCGCGTGCGCGTGGGCGATTACCGCATCATCTACGCGGTCATCGATGACCGGATGCTCGTCCTGATTGTTGAAGTAGGCCATCGCCGCAATATCTATCGCGGGTGGTGAAGACCTGGAAGGCGGCGGCGGACCGAAGAGGGGGCGTCCGGCAAGAGGCCCACCATCACCTCAAACGCCGTCTCCCCCGGCCACCACTCCTGTGGCCCGAACCGCTCCATCATCCGCCCATACATCTCCCCCAACACCATCATTTTCCGCGCCCTATTCATCCCCCCAGTATACGCTCCCTCCCCAACCCGCACTTCGACCACAGCGCCATCGCCCAGACAACATGAACTGTCGCGACCACGACCACTTTCATTCCCCGTCGCGCCTCGGCATTCAGTAAGAATATTGAAAAACAATTACGCTTTGTCCCCGTTCGTTTCTCCCTCCTAAGATTATTTTGAACTTATCAAGGAGAAACTCATGCAAGCACGAATGAAAAATGCCGCCAAACTTGTTCCCGAAGCCATGCAAGCCATGATGGCCCTCGATGCCGCCATCAAGAAAAGCCCACTCCCGCCGTTGATTCCCCTTATGGTCCACCTCCGCGCCAGCCAGATCAACGGTTGCAGCTACTGTGTCGACATGCACGCTCGCGAACTCAAACAGGCTGGCGAAACCGACCAGCGCATCTTCGCCATTGCCGCCTGGCGCGATGCCCCCTTCTTCACCGAGGCTGAACGCGCCGCCCTGGCCCTCACCGAAGCCGCCACACGTCTGGCCGACCGCCCCGATCCCGTACCTGATGACGTCTGGAACGAAGCTGCCAAACATTTCGACCAGCCGTCCCTCGCTAACCTGATCCTCAACATCGCCCTCATCAACTTCTGGAACCGCACCACGGTCACCATCCGCCAACCCGCCGGCGCTCTATGAACGACCGAAACCGCGAGGCAACTGCGGAGCCTCGACAGCCACCTTCAGAACTCATAGCCAGCCACCCCCTGACCTTCGTGGCAAATCCTCACCCCCGCTTCTTCGGATACACCGCCACCACCGAACCTGCCGCCAGCACCACCGAGTACGGCTTCGCCTCCTGCAGAATCGACCACTCCGCCCCGTACACCGCCGCCCAATCCCAATCCAGCGCCACCTTCTGCACCGGATAGATATTCCACTCCGGATGTACTACCTCATAACGCACCAGCCCCCCGTCGCGCCCCCGTCCGAATCCCCACTGATGCTCCTTAAAGAAATACTCCGCACTCTCGACCCCCGGCCGAAATGCCGGCTTCGTTCCGCGGACTTCCACACAATGCCGCTTCCCGCCCACCCACAATTCGTGCCGCACCGTGATCTCCCCCTCCGTCTCCTCCGTCCAACTCTTCATCCGCGCCGCCCGGTAAGGCTCGTTGTAAATTCCCTTCGCCAAAGCCGCCACCATCCGGCTCGGCACAAACTCGCGCACAAAACAAACCCCGCGCTGCTCCCCCCGCCGCACATAAAATCGCAGATTGATCTCCGGAAAATTCCGCAACCCCGGCCATCCCACCCCTAACACCCGCGTCTCCAGAAAATCGAATGCCACCAGACTCACAAACGCCTCCCCATCGCGCCGGTCCAGCTCGCACCCCGTCGGCAACCGCCACTCCAACAACTCCCCCGGCACCCGATACGTCACCAGCGCCAGGTTCACCCATCGTGCCCGCAGAAACGTACCCATATCCCAACGCCCGCCTCATCATCGCCCCCGCGTCCCGCCACTTCACTCTATCAGATTCCGTACTGTTCGACCCTTACCTGAAACGCCGTCATCACCCATAACTCTTAACTCATACCCCCCCGTCACCTTGTCACCGCCCTCACACCCCCCATTGACCCCCCCACCCCCGCCCCGGATAATGCCCCTCCCAAACGTGCCCTAAGTATCACGATAAACCCCGAATTGAGGCCCAAATGAAAGCGCCCTGGATCACCTACCGCCCCGAAATCCGCGTCCTCGACTGCACCATCCGCGACGGCGGGCTCATCAACGACCACTGCTTCGACGACACCCTCGTCAAAGCCGTCTACGAAACCTGCCGCGCTGCCGGCGTCGATTACATGGAAATCGGCTACCGCGCCAGCCGCAAGCTTTTCGCCTCCGGAAAAACCGGCGCCTGGCGTTTCTGCGAAGAAGAAGACGTCAAACGCATCGTCGGCGACAACCCCGGCGGGCTCAAACTCGCCGTCATGGCCGACGCCGGCAAATGCGACTGGCGCAATGACATCGTCCCCAAGAAAGATTCCGTCATCGACATGGTCCGCGTCGCCTGCTACGTCACCCAGATCCCCGAAGCTGTCGACATGATCCACCACGCCAAGGCCATGGGTTACGAAGTCTCCGCCAACCTCATGGCCGTCTCCACCATCCAGGAAGCCGAGCTTGACCAGGCCCTCGAAAGCTTCGCTAAGTCGCCCGCCGACGTCGTCGTCGTCGTCGATTCCAACGGCGCCCTCTACAGCGAACAGATCTCCATGCTGGTCAAGAAATATCTCAACTTCGTCAAGCCCACCGGCAAGGAAGTCGGCGTCCACACCCACAACAACCTGCAACTGGCCTTCGCCAACACCATTGAGGGAATCGTCCAAGGCGCCAACCGCGTCGACGCCACCATGGCCGGCCTCGGCCGCGGCGCCGGTAACTGCCCGATGGAACTCCTCCTCGGTTTCCTCCGTAACCCGAAATTCCACCTGCGTCCCGTCCTCAAACTGCTGCAGGATCATTTCATTCCCCTCCGCGAAAAAATGGAATGGGGTCCTCTCGTCCCCTACAACATCGTCGGCCAGCTCAACCAGCACCCGCGTGGCGCCATGGCCATGCGCGCCGGTCCCGACAAAGACAACTACGCCGAGTTCTACGATAAATGCATCGCCGACGTGTGAGAGGCGAAGAAGCAAGAAGCAAGAAGCAAGAAGCAAGAAGCAAGAATTGAGAATCAAGAAGAGCCGATTCCTCCGCCCTTCTTGATTCTTGCTTCCCAAAGCATGAAAATAACTCCGGTACAGTGGCGGAGGTGGGGTCGTGGAAATAGGAAGGCCAATCTTGAGTGCCGGCACCAAAACGTGCGCCCTCTGCGGCTTGGACATCTCCAATTCCAAGCGCGTGAAAGATCCCAGCGGTCAATATTACTGTGAACCCTGCTACGCCGCCGCGACCGCACAACTGCACACTGCCGCCCCTCCGACCGCTGCCCCAACCGAGGCGCCGGCCTCCGTCGATCCCTACGATCTCCAGCCGATGTCCCCTCCTCCTGATCCCAAGGAAGCATCGACCATCACCGACGAACACGGCCTGATCGATCTTGCCGAGCCCCAGGATTCCTCCGCCAGCTCCGGCGCGATGCTCGGCTGCGCGCACTGCAAAAAACTCTTTCCCGAGAAACAGGCCCGCATCGATGACGGCGAATTCCTCTGCCCGGCCTGCTACGCCCTGCGCCACGCCTCAGGCCGCTCGACGCCCAACGCAGTCGTCGGCAAATACAAAATCACGGACGACGCCATCGCTTCCCCCACCGGGCCATCCTTCATCCACACCCTCGCCGGCGGGCTTCTGCTGGCCGCCGGCGCCGCGCTGCTGGCCTGGGCCGTTTTGGTCGTTCTGATGCTGGTCGTCCAACCCATGCCGGAGTTCGAGGACTCCATTCTGGTGCCCCTGATCGCCGGATCACTCTATTGGTTCTCCGCGATGATCATGGCCGCCCTGCTGCTGGTCAGCATGCTCCTCCTGGACCGCCTCATGGGTGGTGTGGACTTCGGGTTCATCGGTGTGGCCATCAGCAAAGCCGTCCTGATCGGCATGAGCGTCACGGCCCTCAACCTGCTCGCCCAACGCTACGAAAGCCTGGAAATCTTTCTCCTGATCTTCGGTGGCATCCTCTACCTGATCGGCTTCATACTCATCTTCAGGATCGACTACTTTGAAGCAGTAATCCTTTCGTTCATTAACTCCGGAATCTACGTCGTAATCGCCCTGTTCTTGGCCAGCACCATCCTCCACGCGCTCTACAGCTTTGGTTTCAAATCCCGAACGATCCTCCCCTACGACAGGACCCAATTCACGCTTCCAGCAAATTGAAAACCGACACCGGGTACGACCCCCGTTGGCAAACCCTTGTAATGGCATGTCTTAGATCATCACGCTTTATCGCTTTCCTCACTAACGTCCCGAGGATAGCATCGTCTTATATAGGAATTCTCAAGGAGCACGACATGAATAAACCACTGTGGGCCGCCCTTCTGGTGGCCGGTATTTCCTCTCTGACGGCCATTGCCGACGAACCCGTCTCCCGCGTCCCGGTTCCCCCTCCCGGCGATCCCAAGGCCTACGAACCTGTGCCGGCCCACAAGCCTCTGCCCCCGGAAGGATTCATCCCCGGCCAGCAACCTCCGGCCCCGCCACCAGAGCCCGGGCCTGCCGCGGCCGTCCCCGGCGGCGTGGCGCCCAATCCCTCCATCCGCAATGAAGACGCGTTCCTCCAGTCCTACGACAAACGCCGCAGCCCGCGCATCATGGTCTGGGTCAATCGCTCCATTCTGGGCGATCCGCTGCCCAAGGACGGCCTCGAAGAGCTGATCCGCGTCGAAGAAAAGCAGGCCGCCACCGGCGCGGTCAATGTTTCCAGCGATAAAAGCGTCACCGGTTCGAGCAATACCGCCGTGGCCAGCGGGGGCTATGGCGGCGCATCGACCGGCACCCAGACAGTCAACGTCGACAAGGCGGACAAAACTTCGTTCAACTCCGGCGGCCCCGCCGAATACACCAAGACGACCTCGGTGAAAGTTGCGCCGGACAAATACGACGCTATCGGCGCGACCCCCCAGGATTACGACCTGATCGAAGCCTCCGTCGTCAAATACTTCGACAACTCCGGCAAGGTCATGATCCGCGACTCCGAAGCCGCCCGCGGCAAACTGGACCGGGAAAAAATCCTGCGCATCGAGAACGGCGACCCCGCCGCCTCCCGCCTGCTCAGTACCGAATTGCAGCAGGATGTGCTCATCCGCATCACTGCCAAGCCCACCCATCACGCCCAGTATGGCGACGCGGTGCGCCTGATCGCCAAAGCCACCAGCACCACGGACGCCCGCATCCTCGGCACCGCCTTTGTCGACATGCCCCTGCCGCTCAGCAAGACCAACGTCAACATCTTCACCCGCTATCTCTCCGAGGAATTGATGGGAGAAATGGCCAAGAAGTGGCTGGCACCGGCGGAATACGATCCGATCGAAATCCGCATCTATAAAGTCGCCGCCGTCGATGACGGCCTCAAGATCCGCAAATGGATCCAGCAGATCAAGGGCGTATCGAAGGTGAACACGATTTCTTCCACCGGCTCCAGCGTCACGGCCTACAGCGCATTTGGCGCTGCATATTCCGGAGCGCCGGAAGACCTCTATGCCGATCTCAAGGACGCCATCGGCGCTTCGCAGGGCCTCAAGGCCGTCGACCTGACCAACAACACCATCTCGCTGGAAATGACCGGCCCGCTCAACCTGGTGACGACGACCCGCGCGACCGAGGTCAAGACCACCACCGAAACCAAGACCACGGAAACCAAGACCGTCGAACCGATTAACCCGGCCAATCCGCAATAGCTTGTAATCATTTTGTGGCGTGAGACAGAAAGGAAATCATCCCATGCGCAAATTACTTCTCTGCACAATGCTTCTTCCGCTGGTGCTGATGGGCTGCACCGACCCGATCGCGGCAAAGCAGGATCCCATCCAGGAATATCCGCAGGTCCACCTGACCAGCTACTGGCTGCAGACGCATCTCCGCGTGCAGCAGCCGATCGTCAGCCGCGTCGGCGCCGGCCAGTTGGCCGTGCAAGTGAGCATCCGGAATCTCACCGACGACGACCTTTCGTTGGATTACAAGTACTACTTCATGGATGAAAAGGGCAAGCAAATCCAGGAATCGGGCTGGACGTTCGTCAAAGTTCCCCGCAAGGGAATCAACGCCATCGACTTCACCAGCCTGAACTTCCAGGCCGCAGACTTCCGCGTGGAGATCCGGTATCGGGAATAGCGAGACTTGATCCCCGTCACGCCAAGAAAGAAGGGCCGCCCCATGGGCGGCCCTTTTGCTTCATATCAGTTTCGAGCCACAATCACTGACCATCACGCGGTCTTGGTCATTCCCGCTTTGTCCGCAGCGCCGGCATTCTTGCGGGCCGCGGCCTTGTCGGCAGCCATTTCCTTGACGGTCTTGGTGTGGACGCGCGCCGCCCCTTCGGTCTTCACCAGCTTCACGCGTGTGCCGGCCTTTTCGTGCGCGGCCAGGCTCTTGGCCGACGCGTCGATGTCCGAACGCTTGAAGTTCGGCAACCACTTCCGCTGGGCAACGAGCATCTCGTCGGCCATTTGCCAGACTTCCTCCGTATTGCACACCGCGCCGGTGAGCGGGTCGTGGAGCATGGCGAGTTTGAGCAGATTGACTTCGCCGTGCACGGCCGCCTCCATGCCCATCTCCTGTACGCGGACGCTGGCCGAACACGTGGCGGCACAGCCCAGCGGCAGGTCGCCGACGACCGGCATGTTGATGCCGTTCTTGTCGACGTAGCCGGGGATTTCGATGATGCAGCCATTGGGCAGATTGGTGATATGCCCCTGGTTGACGACGTTGAAGTGGCCCCGGTAAGGCCGTCCGGTTTCCAGGGACTCGATGATGTAACTGCCGTGCTCTTCCGAGCGGCCCGCGGCGGTGATGGGCTTGGGCTTTTCCTTGAGCCAGTTGGGATAATCGGTGTGGAACCAATTGCGGCCCTCGGTGCAGACGCGCAGGTACCCGCCGGTCTCGCCGTTGATCCACGAACCCATGTCGATCCACTTGGTAATTTCATTGGTGCGTTTGCGGTACCACGGCACGTATTCGCTCAGGTGGCCATTGGATTCCGTGGAGTAATAGCCGAAGCGTTTGAGCACATCGATGCGCACTTTTTCGGAACCCGGCCATTTGAGATGCTTCTCGAAGAGCTCGACCATGTCCGGTATGCGCACGGTCTTGCCGTTGATGGTGGCTTCTTTTTGCGAGGGGAACGGGTTGGTGGGTGAGCAGAAGGTGACGCCCTTCCACTGCACCTGGAGGAACCACGTCTGGTGGTTGATGCCCGCGGCGATGACGTCGATCTCGCGGCGATGCAGTCGGCGCTCGTCCTTGTTGTGCCGGCTGGGCTCGCCATAGTTCTTGTCGAGGATCCCCACCTCCTTGGCCCAGTGGTCGATGCACTCGGCGATCTGCCAGTGCGCGCCCTGCACGCCGTGGCACAGGCCGACGGTGTTGACCTTGCCGTACTTGTTGCAGGCCCAGGTGTTCATGGCCATGGGGTTGGAATAGTTGAGGAACAGGGCGCCCGGTTTGGCGACTTCGCGGATGTCTTTGCAGAAATCGAGCATGGCGGCGATGGTGCGCTGCGCGTACATGATGCCGCCGGCGCAGAGGGTATCGCCCACGCACTGGTCGACTCCGTACTTGAGCGGAATGTCGATGTCGAGGGCGAAGGCATCGAGCCCGCCCTGACGGATCACGCAGATGACGTAGTCGGCATCGGCGATGGCCTTGCGGCGATCGGTGGTCGTGATGACCTTGGCGGGGAACTTGCTGCCGGCGATGTCGCGCCGGGCCAGCTTGGCGACCATATTGAGATTGCGCTCGGAGATGTCCGTCAGCGCAAAGGTCGTATCCTGCAGTTCGGGCACGCTCAAAAGATCCTGCATCAACCGCAACGTGAACCCGATCGACCCCGCCCCAATCATTGCAATTTTGATGGCCACGAAAAACTCCTCGTTTCAAAACAACCGTTAGACGTTAGACGATTTGTGTCCAATACGTCTCTCTATAATGACCACTATTTCCCGGCATTCAATCGTCTAAGTGGGCTAGTTATAGTCTTTTTGTGAGCATCGTTCATAGTTCCGAAATCTTCACCCGGCGGCCAGCGCGGGCCGAAGCGATCGCCGCGAATACCATCGCCAGCGACTGAATGTTGTCGTGGCATTCCGTCTGCGGCTTCTCGCCGGTCCGCAGAAAACGGAGGAAGTCCAGCAGCTCACCATGATGGGTGGTCCCGGGAAGGCTCGCTGCGGGAACAACTGCCGGACGTTTGGGGCGGTGGAATCCTTCCTTTCCATCAACCACCTCACCCGACGGCATATTGTCGCCCGCCATGAGCAGTGTCCCTTTCGTGCCGATGACGCGCCAGTCGCCGTTCCAATTGGTATGGCAACCTTCCGAACACCAACTTCCGCGGTAGGCAAAGTGGATTCCGCCGGTCATCTCGAAGAGACAGTTGGCCGACACGTCGCCTTTGTACCAGGAGCCTTTCGGGTTGAACTCTTCGGCGTACACGCTGATGGCGTTCTGGCCGGAGAACATGCGCGCCATATCGAAATGGTGAATGGACATGTCGAGGATCAGGGGGGAAGCCATTTCATCGCGGAAGCCGCCGAAGTGGGCGCCGATGTAGAAGTCGCAGTTGAGGGTGGTCAGGTCGCCGATTTCACCGGATTTTGCGGCTTGGGCCAACGTGGCCTGCGGGAGTTCGTAGCGGCGCGACTGCCCGACGGCGTACATTTTTCCGGTCTTCTCCGCGGTGGCGACCATCTTGCGGGCCTCGGCCATGCTCGCGGCCATCGGCTTCTCGCCAATGACATGCAGACCTGCCTCAAGCGCCTTACACGTGACCGCACAATGGGCGTCGGGCACGGTGATATCGATGAAGAAATCCGCCTTGCCCGCGCATTCCGCCAGGGCCTTGTCGAGATCGTCGTATGCTTTAGCATCGGAGAATCCAAACTCCGCAATCCGCTTCTCCGCGTTTTCTCGCTTGATGTCGACCACCGCGACAACCTGCACGCCCTCATCTTTGAGCGGCTTGAACCACGCACCGGAAATACCGCCCGCGCCACACACAATTACTCGTTCAGAGGCCATCGTTCTTATTCTCCACAAGTTCCAGAAAATACCGTCGATCCGGCGGCGTGCCGGAGATTGCTATCAATCACGTTTTCCCATCGGTCGAGGACCGACGTTTGAGAGGTCGATGGGCCGAAAGCCATGGGACAGTGCCGGTGAATTCGGCCGCAGTGAAAAATCGCCCACCGCGGCATCGACAAAACCGGGATCAGCGACGATCGAATGGCCTTCTACTCCGGCCTGTCGTATCTGCGCCAGCGTGTCGATCGCCTCAACACCATCCCTGCGCAAGTGCGCTCCCTGCGGCTGGGGCCGACTGGTATCAAAGAGCACGTTGAGATCGGAATAAAATGGCGGCCGCTCTTCAACGGCACGCGGATACTCCTCCCAGAAAAGCGGTGTGCCTTTGCTCACGAGAATATTGCCGATCAGTGTGAACGGACGATGAGCCTCGCGCCGCGAGAAGCGAACAATGCCCTCGCCACCAAACGCGAAGATGTTGTTTCGAATGATAATTTCCCGGCCGTAATGAACGTGCAGACACCCGGATTGCACGTTGTAGACGACGTTGTTTTCGATCACCAGGTGCGAAGAACCCTCATCCGGATAAATGCCCCAGCCGCCGTACTGATGGGTGCGGACATCGTGAATGAGGTTGTTCCGCAGCACCGTGCCGGGCTGGACGCCGAGCGTGTAAATGCCGCCCATATCCGAGAGCATGCCGGTGCCGATGTGGTGGATGTGATTGAGTTCCACGCAGTGGTTGCAGGAAACGCTTTCGCCGTAGCCCCAGACCCAGCCCAGCGAGATGCCGGAGTATTCCGTGTGGTGAATGTGATTGTGCGCGATGTGCAGTCCGAAGGTATGAGCGCCAATAATGCCGATGGCCGCCTTGAAGACGATGCCCAGATCATGAATGTGGTTATCGGTGATGCGGTGCAGACCGTTCCGCTCCGCGCGCGGCGCCAGTACGTTCCCGCCGTGACACTTGATCCCGCCGCCGCCAAGGTCGCGCATCGTGTTCCCGACGAGACGCAACGAGACGCACCCGCAGCCGGTGTTGATGGCATAGCCGCCATGATGTGCCAGTGTGCAGTCTTCGAGCGTGATATTGCGCGCCCCCACCATGTCGATCACACCCGCGAGTGACAACGCAGCCTGGGCGTCAGAAGCAAACGCGGTCCCCGGCGGATATTTCGGAGCATCATGGTCGGGAACAAAACCCGGCGGTTGAACCCAATCCGTATGCTCGAATGCCATGCCGCGGAACGAAAGATTCTCGACGTACTGCCCCGCTCCCGGATCGCCCGCGAAAATAAGCATCTGCGAAAGCAACGGAACCGTGACGGTCGTGTTCTCCGGCGTCTCACCGGGCAGCGGAACGTAATAGAGCTTTCCCGCAAGGCGATCGAGATACCACTGGCCCGGTTCCCGCAATTCCTCGAAGACATTCTCCAGCCGGTATGTCGCCCACTCCGCACTCATCCAGCCCAGGCGAAGCATGAAAATGCTGTGGCGCGTGGATGTGAGGAGCCGCGTGGCGGGATCCCACGACGCGATCGGCATGCGCTCTTCCACCCAGAGATGATGCACGAGCACATCGATCTCCTGGAGATTGCGGAAAGATTTCATGTCGCCCGCGCGCGTGATGAAACTGTGCGACCCGGCAAAAAGGGTCATCTCCTTGGGAGCGCCGGGAACGTCTTCGATCGGCAATGCGCCGGTGCGCGGATAAATCGTCCGCCTGCGCCGTCCACCGTTGACAAAGAGAGACCGAAAACCATCGGGCTTCAGCCGAAGAATCTCCGCAACGTCGGCACACCACGCGTTGGTGCCGTTGACCGTTACCGGCGCGAAGCCGGCGACGATGACGCCGCCATCGAGAATCGGTTCTTCGCCGGGGTAGGCGGTGTAGAGGACGTTTGCCGAATCGTCCGGGCCGAAGACCACCGGGGCTTGGAGTCGATAGCGTCCGCCGCGCAGTCGCACCTGGAAGCCATCAGACAGCTTGCCCGCACGGCGCAACTCCCGCACAAGATCGCGGGCGCGGGCCAACGTGTTCAGCGGACCGTCTGTTTCCGTGGCATTGGGCTCAGGCAAAGTGCCGGACCAGCGATCGTTGCCCAGCGGCGACAGATAAAGTATTTCAGACATTAAGGAACTCGTTCATCATGCTCGATCCGTTCGAGTCAGCGCCAAGACTGAGCAGCGTAATGGATGCGGACGGAGTTGCAAGCTCATCGGCTGCAGCGCGATAGAGTTATTGTTTATTCGTGAACCAGCATGTAGGACCAACTACTGGAAAACCTGATATTTATCTGTAGAGTTGGTCTATCTGTGAAGACATAAGTGAGATGACTCCCATGCGGATTTCCGCCCGACAATCACCTCACCTGGCAGAACTCGCCAGGTCCGTCGAAGCGCTCTGGACGCCCGCAGCGCGACGCGAAGGCACCCGCCCCGACGGCGCGTATGCATTTCATCAGAATATTTACGCCGGCATCGAAACCCGTACCGATCCCAAGACCTACCACTGGGATGGACTTACGCGGCGATCCGACGCAACGCATCCTCAAATCGTTTTCCAATACACGCTCGACGGCTGCGGTGAATACGCCGATGCCTCCGGAACCCGCCGCCTCGAACCGGGCATGGCCTTCGCCGCGGTAATCCCCGGCCCCCACCGCTATTACCTGCCCGCCTCCTCCGCACGCTGGCGCTTCTTCTGGATCATGTTTCAGCATGATTACATCGCGCGACGAATCGCGGCCCGCCAGAAAGACGCCGGCGCCGTCTGGAACATCGATCCGGAAAGCCTGCTCGTCGCAACCTCGCTTCGCCTGATCGAAAGCGCCACCCGCAAAACTCTCCACGATCCGCTCGATGCCGAGCGGCTGCTCTTCGAGTTCCTCATCGAATATGAACGCTTCGGCCACGCGCTGCTGCACCCCGTCGACGCGCGCGAAAAACTTCTGGCCGATGTCCGCGGATTTGTCACCTCTCACCTGGCCGATCAGCTGGATGTCGCCAAACTCGCCGCACGCCACCAGATGAGCCGCAGCGCCTATACCCATTTTTTCGTGGATCGCACCGGCAAATCCCCCGCAGCATTCGTGACCGAACTGCGCCTCGACGAAGTCTCCCGCCGCCTGCTCCAGACCGATCAAACCCTGCAAACCATCGCCCACGACACCGGCTTTGCCGACGCCAATCATCTCTGTAAAGTATTCCGGCGAAAGTATCACCTCTCGCCCGGTGCATTCCGCAAACAGATGCGCTGAGCGCGATGCTCACGCCATCTGCAGAAGTTTCGCCACATCCTCGCCGGCTTTCCACTTCTGATAGATCGCCAGCGAATGCTCGATCACAGGGTACGCATAATCCACCGGCAGAATGTCATCCACCACCACCCGCTTGTGCTCCAGCGATTTGTAATCTTCAAAAAACCGCTTGATCACCGCCAGCTTGTGCGGCGGCAACTGGTGAACATCGTGATAGCTGCTGTATTCCGGATCGTTCACGTGCACGGCGATGATCTTGTGGTCCAGTTCCTCCTGGTCCTTCATCGTCATCAGGCCGATGGCCCGCGCGGCCACCAGCGTCAGCGGATAAACCGGTTCGGCACCCAGCACCAGCACGTCCAGCGGATCGCCATCGTCCGCCAGCGTCTGCGGAATAAACCCGTAATTCGCCGGGTAATACACCGCCGAGTGCAGCACGCGGTCGAGTTTCAGCAGGCCGGTCTTCTTGTCCAACTCGTATTTATTCGACGACCCCAGCGGAATCTCGATGATCGCGTTGAACTGCGCCGGCAAAAGCCCATCGCCCGGCTCGACATCATGCCACGGCGAGAGTGCCCCCTCACGAATGAACGGCTTAAATTTGGCCACTTTTTACTCCTTGGCAAGAACGCTCCGAACCAGTAGAACCGGTGGAGCAACGCGAATCAAGCGATACTTGCGGAGCAGATTTCCAAGCCTGCACGATCGCATGCAGCGTCGCGTCGTGCTTTCCGGCTTCGGCCTTCCGCTTCCTGCATGCCCATCGGGGTTTCCCTCAGCGTCCACTCGCTATATAACCTCACTTTTCCATCGGCGAGGAGCCCCATGCCACGTAACATCCTTCATATCACCGTCATCGGCGACGGCGCCATGGCCACCGTATGCGCCAACATCCTGGCCGCCAAACATGCCGACCACACCGCGGTCACCCAGTGGGGCCGCGAGCCGGAGTTGCTCGCCCAATTCCGCGCCGAGGGCGAAAACAAACGCTACCTCCCCGGTTTTAAACTCTCCGAACACCTGCAATTCGAAGGCGACGAAGCCCTGGCCTTCAAAGACGCCCAGCTCATCATCGCCGCCGTTCCCACGCAATTCATGCGTTCGACGCTGCAGCGCGTGGCCGCGTACATCCCCGCAAAAGTGCCGATCGTTTCGGTGGCCAAGGGTCTCGAGATCAGCACCCTCATGCGCCCCACGCAGATCATCGCCGACGTCACCGGCCCGCGTCCGCTCGCGGTGCTTTCCGGCCCCAACATCGCCGGTGAACTGGCCCGCAAGCTTCCCGCCACCATGGTCGTTGCCGTGGATGTCGCCCACCGCGCCGGCGACCTGGCCAAACGCATCCAGGAGCTCTTCACCTGCCCGTACCTGCGCGTCTACCGCAACAGCGACTTACTCGGCGTGGAACTGGCCGGCGCCCTCAAGAACGTCGTGGCCATCGCCGCCGGAATCCTCGAAGGCATGAACGCCGGTCACAACGCCAAAGCCGCCCTCCTCTCCCGCGGACTCGTGGAAATCACGCGCCTGGGCATCGCGTTGGGCGCGCAGCCCGACACTTTCTACGGCCTCGCCGGCCTTGGCGATCTGGTCACCACTTGCTTCTCACCGGAAGGGCGCAATCGCACCTTCGGCGAACGCATCGGCCGCGGTGAAAAATCTGATGATGTTCTGAAATCCATCGCCGGCGTCGTTGAAGGCGTCCCCACTTGCCGCGCCGTCGTCAAACTCGCCGCGGAGCATCACGTCGATCTGCCCATCTGCCGCGGACTGCACGCCGTCCTCTTCGAAGGCAGCGATCCCCGCACCGAAATCGCCGGTCTGATGTCCCGCGAACTCAAGAGCGAATAAACCCCCGCCTCCCCCCAGCCGATCCCTCAATTCACATTCGACGCGCTGATCACGAACGGATACCCCGCAAACTCATACGTCCCGCCGCACTCGAATTCATCATCGCCTTTGGCGCCCATGCCGAACTTGGCCCCGCCCTGCGTGGCGAAAACCAGTTGGCTGTAGCGATAATTCAAAATCTTCTTGCCTTTGAAATCAGCGACCGTCAGCAGCGACGTCGAAATGCCGTGCGTGTCCGCAACTTCCAGATAGACCGGATCGATCAGCCGATTGTCGCGCAGCCGCTTGGTCACTTCCGCATTGTCGCCGTCGATCTTGATCCACTCAATTTCCCGATCCCCGCGCGACACCGCAAGCACCGTGCTCGAATTGCCTTTCGTATACGCCAGCCAGACCGGATTGTGCCCGATCGTCGTGGTGCCCACCTCCGCAATATCCTCGGCTTTGGCCTCATCCTCCGTGGCCAATCCGCCCACGCTGTAGAGCGTGAGCGTTCCGTCGCGCGACGCCACCAGCGCTCGCCCCTTCGCCTTGCCGTCCATCGGCGCAATCACCGCCGTTGGATGCTGCACATCCAGCGTCTTGATGACCGCCGGCTTCCACGTCGGATCCGCATCAAACGTGTATGGCCACTGCTTCGGGCCCTTCCCGACGTCGCGGCTCTTCTTGAAATTTTCCGCAGTCGTAAAGTACATATCGCGAATCTTCGCGAACAACGGCTGCAAATCGATGAATGTCACCTTGCCTTCGAACTTCGAGATTACCACGGCATACCCGGCGCTCGACGCATAATGTCCGTTGCCGCCCTTGTTGAAGACATCGCGGTCTTCCTGCTTGTTCAGGTCATACTCGGCCAGCCGGCCCGCGTTGCCATCGCGCCCGCTGAGGCGCCCGCCCGTGTGATTGCCCACCGCGCAGATGCCCGTCGGCAGCGCCATATCCGGCAGGTCGATGTAGCCCAGCAGTTTCATGTCCGTCAGCCAGCCCACGTTGGCCGCGCCGGGAAGATCCTCATGCCATTCGTGCGCAAAGTGCGCCTTCTTCCCGCCGCCCTGCAGCGCGAATACCGCAACCTGCCCCTTCATCCGATCCGTGTCGATGACCGTCACCAGCGCAAACTCGCTCTTGTTCGTGATCGAAATCGCCGTCGGCACCTTGTTCCGCGGCAGCGACGTGTACGGGTCGTTCGCGTGACCGGTCACCGTCCCCGCCGTGCCGAGGAAACCCGACGAAAACACGATCACCCCGCAGTTGGACCATCCGCCCATCCCCCGCGCCGCCGCCAGCGGCATCCCCAAGCCATTGCCTGCGACCTTGCTCCACAGCCCCGCCGTCGGTTCCGTGCCGAAGCCCCCGTGCCAGGGCGGCTCAGGCTTTTCGATAAAGCACCCGTTCGACCACTCGATGATCGTGACGCGCTCCACGCCGATCCCCTTATCCGGCACATACAGAATCTGCCCCTGCGTAGAACTGAAATCACCCCCGGAACTGGTGTACGGCCCGCCGATCTGGTAATGCCGCGTGCCCTTGCCGAACGGCTTGGGTGGCACCAGATAAATGTCCGGAAATTTTTCGGGCGCCGCATCTTTCTTATGATAAACGCTGTAGTCTGGTCCCAGCCGCCGGTTCATGCCGGCCGGTGAATAGTCCATGATCTCGCGCAGCGCCGCCGCTCGATTCACCCGTCCCATCCCGTCCTTGGGCGCATCAAAGGATGCCGCCGGATCTGGCGCGGTGGTCGTGGCCGTAGCCGGTCGTGACGCCGCCCTCGTCGTCGCCGGAGGAGCCGCGCCCCACACTCCCAAGAGCCCAACCGCAAGTGATGCCGCTCCCAGCAGTGCCACCAGCCGTAATTTCATCGACTTACTCCGGATATCTTCTCTTGCGCCGCGGATCAAAAACACACGGCCCTTCTCTATAACTGTCAGAACGCCCTGATGTTTCATCGGCATAATGATATTGTTGCACGACTCGCTTCCCGTGCCACGGCTGTCACGCGACAACGCCCCTTTGTGACAGAATTGTCACAGCGTCTCCATGAGATATCGCATACCCATATCCATTAACACGCCTTTCCACACATTTTTGGGCGATACACAATTTCCCGCCTGCGGCACAGCCCTTGCGATAGCAAACGTAGCTGCAACGTTCACTTCAAGGAGATTCCCATGATGCAACGATTTGCCGCAAAACCCCTTTCCATTTCACCCCAAATCGCAGGCCTTCACACCGAAGGAGAGGAGGAACTGGAGCACAGCGCCATGCCGCTGTGGCTGGAAACGATTTTTCCCTGGATGAGCAGTTTCACAATGCATCTGAGCATCTTCCTCGTCGCCCTCTTCGTCTACTGGGCCGGCATGAAGGTGATGGCAGCCGTTGATGGCCCCCCTATTGTTATTCCCGACGCAGTCAACATTGATCTCGGCGCCAGCGGAACGCCCGGCGGCATTCCGCATCCCGGCCCTACTAACGATCCCAATACGGAAGCCGGGCAGCTAATGAAAAGGGTCAAAGACCGCGGGGGATGGGCAGATGTCGAATCCTCAAAAAACGCCTTCAGCATGTTGCCAGGCAAGACCTCTGACATCACGTCGCTCCTCATCACCACGGGCACCGGCGGCAGCGTGGGAGACGGCGATAACGGGGCTGGTCGCGGCAGAGGCGGTCCTTTGGCACCGTATGGCACTCCCGGCGGTAGCGGCGCGGGCCTTAAATCTAATTTCTACGGCGACCCTCGCACCCCAAGAAGTTCCACTGATTACGCCCGTAGAATCGTCTACATCCTCGACCACTCCGGCTCCATGCTGGACAACTTCGACTTCCTCCGTGAAGAAGCCAAGAACTCCGTTCAAGGACTTTCGGCGATCCAGTTCTATAACGTCGTCATGGTTTCCGAGCAGGCGTCGGTCGTTCTTTCCAAGGGCCAGTTAGTCCGCGGCACTCCAGATAACTGCCGCGACTTCTTCAACAAAATCGCCGATTACCGCGCCCAGGGACAAAACGACGACCTCCTCGCCCCCTTCCAGGAAGCCTTTGAAGAAGCCTTCCGCATGAAGCCCGACTTGATCTACTTCCTCACCGACGGCCACTTCTCCCCCGAACTCTCCAAGATCGTCAACCGCCTCAACGCCGACAAGAAGGTAAAGATCAACACCTACGCCTACATCAACAAAGAACCCAGCTACGAAGTGCAGCTCCAGGCGATGGCGAAAGACAACGGCGGCCGCTACAAGTTCGTCACCGAAAAGGATCTTGGAAAATAATCACTCCCCCACCGCTGGAAAGGAAACCATCAAGAACCGCCGATGTGCCCAGATGAACGCCCCTCGAATGACACCAAGGCCCAAGCGTTCATCTGTGTGCCTCGGCGGTTTCAGGCATCTTAAGAAGTTTTCCGCCCTATACGAACCGCACTCAATACTCGCGTCGCCCCCCATTCTGAATTCAGAACTCTGAATTCTGAATTCAAAAAAGCCCTCCCCCCATTTGCCAATGCTTCACCGCGTCGATCGGCCACAGCAACATCAGCACGTTCAGCGTCAAATTATCGCGAATCAAAATCGCCAGGATCACTTCACTGCTCACCGCCAGCGTCACCGTCAGCCACACCGGCATCCGCCACGCCAGCACGCACCCCAACATGCAGCACGCAATATCCATCATCGAATTCAGAATCGTATCGCCCGTATACCCCAGCGCGATCGTCGCCTCGCGATACCGGTTAATCACCACTGGCGAATTTTCCGCCACCTCCCACGCAGCCTCGATCCCCACCGTGATCAACAACACCGTGCCCAGCGCGATCCCCCCCTTCCGCCATCCGCCCACCCAGCGGATCACCCCATACATAATCATCCCATGCAGCACGTGAGTGACAGAATACCAATCGAAGAACTGTTGCGAAGTCTCGCTGCTCGTCGTGCTGCTGACCCACAGCAGGATCTTCCCCGAGGCGCTGAACAGCCGCCGCCCCATGCACGCCTCGATCAGCCCGGTTAGCACCACCACCCCCGCACAGGCCAGTGCCATCATCCACAGCGGCGTACCCGCACGTGATCGCTCCCCCGCTATCACTGGTCGATTATTCATACGCTTATCTCTGTCTGAAAACTCGCCAATTCGCACACCGCAAAAACACAGAAAGCCATAAACCTCTCTGGTTCATGGCTTTCCGTTTCATGGAGATTAGGGGGCTCGAACCCCTGACCTTCTCGATGCCATCGAGACGCTCTCCCAACTGAGCTAAATCCCCGCGGGTCAGACCAGCGTATCAGAGCCTGCCTTTAGGGTCAAGAAAAAGCGGTAATCCCGCGACGTACTCGCGCGCACGCTCCATCATCATATGTTTCTCGTGGTCCACTTCGCCCACGTCCTTGCGCCCCATCTATACCCTCCCACGCCTCTGATTTCCGACCTCCCCCATTCAAGGGCCACCCAGAAACTCAATAAAAGGATAAAGTAGTCCATTTATAGTAGACAGGCGCTTTCTCAGATCGTACAATTCCCCCCTTGAAGCGAGCTATGGGTCGGCAATTCTGCCCATACCATTCAGGAACCTGCGTATGGATCTAGCAACGAACTACCTCGGACTGAGGCTCAAAAGCCCGCTGGTCGTGGGTGCCAGCGGCCTCGCCGTGAAGGTAGAGACCGTACGCCAACTCGAAGCCGCCGGCGCCGGCATGGTCGTCATGCACTCGCTCTTCGAAGAACAGTTCGCCGTCGAGCAGGCCAACCGCCACTGGTCCATGGAGCACGGCTCCGGACCCGAGGCCATTACCACTGACGGCAGCGCCGCCGGAGGCCTCCCCGACTGGGACGAATTCCGCATGTCGCCTGACGAATATTACGAGCTCATCGCCACCCTCAAAAAAAACGTACGCATCCCCGTGGTCGGCTCGATCAACGGCGTCACCGTCGGCAACTGGGTCGTCTTTGCTCAGCGCATGGAACAGGCCGGAGCCGATGCCATCGAACTCAACATTTACGACCCCACCATGGACCCGACCGTCACCGGACTGCTGGTCGAGCAGCGCGCGTTGGAAATCGTCAAGCTGGTCCGCCGGGCGATCCGCGTGCCCCTGGCCGTAAAGCTCAGCCCGTATTATTCGTCGTTCGCGCACTTGGCCGTTCAATTGGATCAGATCGGCGCCGACGGCCTCGTGCTCTTCAACCGCTTCCTGCAGCCGGACATCAACGTGCAGCGCGAAGACGTCTTCCGCACGCTCAGGTATTCCACCTCGGATGAACTCCTCCTGCGGCTGCGCTGGACTGCCGCCCTCTTTGGCAGAATCAAGGCCAGCATCGCCGTCACCGGCGGCGTCCACAACGGCGAAGATGTGATCAAGAGCCTACTGGCCGGCGCCTCGGTCGTGCAAATGGCCAGTTGCCTGCTCGAAAAGGGCGCCACGCATCTGCTCTCCATCCAACAACAGATCGAAGCCTGGAGGCGCGGCAAGAAAATCGAATCACTCTCCGAAATCCGCGGAAAAATGAGCATCCTGAAGTCCGGACACGCCGCAACTTACGAACGTGTAAATTATGTGAGCATTTTGGCGAAGGATGACGATTGAACCGTTAATTCGTGAATTGGTTATACGGCTAGTGGGAAATTCAACGTGTCGAGCTCTTCAACCAATGACACCATTCGTTAGCTCCCCTACCACATGACCGTTCAACGACTCACCTGTTACCCAGGAAACCCTGAGCGAAGGAAACATGCATGATTGTCGGTGTACCCAAAGAAATCGATCCGGGAGAGACGCGGGTGGCGCTGTCGCCCATGGCGGCCGCGACACTGATCAAGGGAAAAATGGAAGTGATGGTGGAGGCAGGCGCCGGCATAGCAGCCGGCTTTGAAGATGCCGCCTATACCGCCAAAGGGGCGAAAGTCGCCGGTCGCAGCGAAGTGCTCGCGGCGGCCGATGTTCTGCTCCAGGTGCGAACTTCCGCATCCGGTGCCGCAGAGTATGCGTCCCTCAAACCCAATTGCCTGCTGGTCGGATTCTGCGATCCGCTCTCCGGGGCGAAAGACATGGCGGCGATCGCCACGAAAGGCGTGTCGCTGATCTCTATGGAACTGATTCCGCGTATCACGCGTGCTCAGTCGATGGACGCCCTGTCGAGCCAGGCCAACCTCGCCGGATACAAGGCCGTGATCATGGCCTCGATGGCCTCGCCGAAGATCTTCCCGATGATGATGACCGCCGCCGGAACATTGCAGGCGGCCAAGGTGTTTGTAATCGGCGCCGGCGTGGCGGGGCTGCAGGCGATCTCGACGGCCCGGCGCCTCGGTGCTGTGGTCAGCGCGTTCGACGTGCGGGCCGCCGTGAAAGAACAAGTGCAGTCCGTGGGCGCCAAGTTCGTCGAGCTTCCGGTGGAAGCCGCCGAAGGTACGGGCGGCTATGCCAAAGAACAATCGGCCGAGCAGCAGAAGAAGCAGGCCGACCTGATGGCCAAGGTCATCGCTGAAAGTGATGTCGTCATTACGACGGCTTTGGTCCCCGGCAAGCCGGCGCCCAAGCTCATCCCGGCCAGCGCCGTGGAAAAGATGCAGCCGGGTAGCGTCATCGTGGATATGGCCGCCGAACGCGGCGGCAACTGCGAACTGACCGAACCGGGCAAGACCGTGGTGAAGCACGGCGTCACCATCATCGGCCACACCAATATCCCGGCAACCGTGGCTCTGCATGCATCGCAAATGTACGCCAACAACCTCGTCAAACTCCTGGGCATCATGGTCGACAAGGAAGGCAAACTGACGATCAACCAGCAGGACGACGTGATCGCCGGAAGCCTGGTATGCCATGGCGGGCAAGTGGTGCACGCGCGGGTGCGTGAGATTCTTGGATTGAGCGGGGCGGCGGCAGGGAATTCTCAAGTCACGCAAGAAGCGGTAAACGTTGGAGGTAATCGATGAGCTTGTTCGACCAATTTATTGGGCACTTGTACGTCTTCATCCTGGCGGCCTTCTTGGGGCTGTCGGTGATCACGCGGGTGAGCCCGATGTTACACACCCCCTTGATGTCGCTGACCAACGCCATTTCGGCGATCAGCGTCGTCGCGGCGATCGAGATTGCCGGCAAGCAGGAATCGACGCTGGCGACGATCCTGGGAACGACAGCGGTGGCGCTGGCGTTTGCCAACGTGGTCGGTGGTTTCATGATCACGGACCGCATGTTGAAGATGTTCAAGAAACGTGAGCCGGCAGCGGCCAAACACTAACGAGTGGTCAGTAGTCAGTAGCTAAGAACTAAAAGGTAAAGGCACATGAGCATGTTGTTGACACTAGCAGAGGTGGTAGAGGCGGGGACCAAGGCTGGGTCGCCGGACCTGCAGCAGATATTTTCGACGGCAACCTACATCATTGCCGGCATTTGTTTCATTCTGTCCCTGAAGTGGCTCAGCTCGCCGACCTCGGCGCGGCGTGGCAACATCGTCGGTGAGATCGGCATGGCCGCCGCGATCATCGGTGCGCTGCTGCAGCACAACATCATCAGTTACGAGTGGATCATCACCGGCCTGGTGCTGGGCACGCTGATCGGCGCCCCGCTGGCGATCTGGATGCCGATGACGGCCGTCCCGCAGCGAACGGCATTCTCCCACGCATGCGGTGCGCTGGCGGCGGCACTGGTGGGTACGGCACACTTTTATATCGCAGCCAACGTGGGCCCGGCGCTCGATCACACGACGATGGCCATCCTGTGCGTGGAAGTCCTGCTCGGTGCCCTGACGTTTACCGGCTCCCTGATGGCGTTCGGCAAGCTGCAGGAAATCCTCCCTCAGCGGCCGATCACGTTCAAAGGGCAGAATTACTTTAACTTCCTGATCCTGGGCCTGGCCCTGGCGACCGGCGTGGTGCTGTCGATCAATCCGTCGATGACCATGTTGTTCCCGCTGCTGCTGGTCCTGGCGATGCTGTTTGGCGTGTTGCTGATTATCCCGATCGGCGGAGCGGATATGCCGACAGTGATCGCCCTGCTGAACTCCTATGCGGGCATGTCGGCCTGCTTGATGGGCTTCGTGCTGCATAACCAGTTGCTCATTATCGCCGGTGCGTTGGATGGGGCGTCGGGCTTCGTCCTGTCGATCATCATGTGCAAGGCCATGAACCGCAGTTTCACCAACGTGCTGTTCGGCGCGTTCGGCCAGTTGCAGACGACCGCCGGCGGTCCTGGCGAAAAGCGGACGGTGCGCAGCGGCACCCCGGAAGAAGCGGCCCAGATCATGGAAGCCGCCCAGTCCGTCATCATCATCCCCGGCTACGGCATGGCGGTGGCCCAGGCCCAGCACAAGGTCCGCGAAATGTTCGACCAACTCACCAAGCGCGGCGTCGATGTCAAATTCGCCATCCACCCCGTCGCTGGCCGTATGCCCGGACACATGAACGTCCTGCTGGCCGAAGCCGAAATCCCCTACGACAAGCTGATCGAAATGGACGAAATCAATGGCGAGTTTCCGCAGTGCGACGTCGCCCTGGTCATCGGCGCCAACGACGTGGTCAACCCCGCGGCGCGGCACGACAAAAACTCACCCATCTACGGCATGCCCATCATCGACGCCGACCGGGCCCGCACCGTCTACGCCATCAAGCGCTCCAAGAACCCCGGGTTCGCCGGGATCGAGAACGAGCTCTATTACCTGGACAAGACCTTCATGCTGTTCGGCGACGCCAAGGCCGTCGTCGGCGAACTGGCCCGGCAGCTGACGGAGGGCGGAGGCCACTGACCGGCCCGGCTGGCACCCGGTTCAGTGGGCGGTCGGCAGCTGGATCCGCACGGTGGTGCCCTGGCCTTCCCTGCTGCCCAGGGTCAGGGTGCCGCCGTGGGAACGGACGATGCTGTTGACGATGGAGAGGCCCAATCCGGTGCCCCGGCCCTTGGGCTTGGTGGTGAAGAACGGTTCCAGCACCTGGGCCAGCAGTT
>CAIMWO010000011.1 GCA_903845195.1 uncultured Phycisphaerales bacterium | reverse complement strand
GACTGCTTCTGCTCCATGACCAGCCGACAGGCTTCATCCTTGAACTCCACAGAATAGGAATGCCTTGCCATGATCACACGATCCTTCTGCGGGCATGCTACCCGCTCGGAGGCCGCGCCCACCATTCGTGGGCAAGGTCACCTTTTTTGTTTTTGCAGATAGTAGGGGTGAGGGGGTGGCAAGGTGACAGGGTGACAGGGTGAAAGTGCATGCGAATTGGGCCGGCGGCGGAGCCGCACGGCTCTGAAGGGGATGCGCGTTCTGTGGGGGGATGCGGATTAGGGGTTGGGCCAGTCGGTCTTGGTGAATTTGCCGGCTTCGAGGACGATTTTGTTGTCGACTTCGATGCGGCAGCCGGGGGAGCGGAGGTCGCAGACCATGTCCCAGTGGAGGCCGGAGTCATTTTTGCCGCCGGTTTCCGGGTAGGCGGCGCCGAGGGCGCAGTGGCAGGTGCCGCCGATTTTTTCGTCGAAGAGGGTGTTCTTGGTGTAGCGCTGGATGCCGAAGTTGGTGCCCATGGCCAGTTCGCCGAGGCGCCGGGCGCCGGGGTCTTGATCGATCATAGAGATAAGGAAGTCTTCGCCTTTGGTGGCGCGGGCGTCGACGACTTTGCCGGCTTTGAAGACGAGCTGGATGTCGTGGCATTCGCGGCCGTGGTGGACGGCGGGGAAGCTGTAGCGGATGGTGCCTTCGACGGCGTCTTCGATGGGTCCGGTGAAGACTTCGCCGTCAGGGAAGTTTTCGTGGCCGTCGCAGTTGATCCAGCGGCGGCCTTCGACGCCGAGGCGCAGGTCGGTGTCTTTGCCGATGATGTGGACTTCCTTGGCGCCGTTGAGGAAGTCGGCGAGGCGCTGCTGGGTTTCGGAGACTTTTTTCCAGGCGGCGATGGGGTCCGGGAGGTGGAGGAGACCGGCGTGGAAGACGAAGTCTTCGTACTCGCGGAGGCTCATTTCGGCATCCTGGGCGCTGCCGGTGGTGGGGAACTGGGTGCCGACCCAGCGGAGTTCGCCCTTGGCAGCGCGGTCGAGGAAGCGTTTGAGGAAGGGCTTGCGCGCCTGGCTGGAGAGGGATTGTTTGCGGGGATCGACGTTGGTGAGGCTCTTGGTGTTTTCGTCGGCCCAGATGCCGAAGTTGACATCCATTTTTTCGACGACGAATTGGTTGACGGGCGAGTAGAAGGCGAGTTGTTCGTCGGAGGCGAAGCGGAAGAAGGCGTCTTCCATGGCGTCGGAGGTGGTGGTGACGAAGGGGTGGCCGCCGGCCTTGATGATGCGTTCGTAGAGGGCTTCCATGAGGGGGAGCCCGGCGATTTCGCCGTTGATGCGGCAGAGGTCGCCTTTCTTGACGGCGCAGGAGTAGGAGACGAGGACGTTGGCGAGTATGTCGAGGCGGGGATCACGCATGGGGGATCCGGTAGACACTAGACAGTAGACAGTAGACGGGGGTCAGTGGACGCCGTTTTCGGCGAGGTGGCGTTCGGCGTCGATGGCGGCTTTGCAGCCCATGCCGGCGGCGGTGATGGCCTGGCGGTAGACGGAGTCGGCGACGTCGCCGGCGGCGAAGACGCCTTCGACGCTGGTCATGCTGCGGAAGCCGTCGGGCAGGACGATGTAGCCTTTTTCGTTGAGTTGCACCTGGCCATTGAGGAATTTGGTGTTGGGGGTGTGGCCGATGGCGGCGAACATGCCGCGGGCTTCGATGGTGTGGGTTTGGTTGGTCTTGAGGTTTTTGATGCGGACGCCGGTGACGCCGTCGGCGTCGGTGCCGAGGACTTCATCGACGGTGCTGTTCCAGACGGGGACGAGCTTGGGGTTTTTGAGGGTGCGTTCGGCCATGATTTTGCTGGCGCGGAGTTCGTCGCGGCGATGGACGAGGTGGACCTTGCTGGCGAACTTGGTGAGGTAGGTGGCTTCTTCGCAGGCGGAGTCACCGCCGCCGACGACGACGAGGGGGGCGTTGCGGAAGCGGGGGAGTGCGCCATCGCAGACGGCGCAGGCGGAGACGCCGTTGTTTTCGAACTTGCGTTCGCTTTCGAGGCCGAGGTAATTGGCGGAGGCACCGGTGGAGATGATGACGGCGTGGGCTTCGGTGAGTTGTTCATCGTCGCCGGAGAGTTCGTTGATGTGCCAGATTTTGAAGGGGCGGACAGAGAAGTCGACACGGGTGACGAAGTGGTTGCTGACGCGTGTGCCGAAGCGTTCGGCCTGTTGCTGCATGACGGCCATCATTTTCTGGCCGTCGATGCCGTGCTCGAAGCCGGGGAAGTTTTCGACTTCGGTGGTGAACATGAGCTGGCCGCCGGGCATGCGGTCGCGGGTGAGGCCGTCGCCGGCGAGGACGAGGGGGGCGAGGTTGGCGCGTGCGGCGTAGATGGCGGCGGTCCAGCCGGCGGGGCCGGAGCCGATGATGACGAGTTTTTCGGTTTTTTCGATGAGGTTGGAATTGGGCATGGGGAGGGAGTCCTTTCTGGATCGAGACCGTGGTTTAACCACCAAGGCACCAAGACACCAAGACGCTTTGAGGTTGACGGCTTGTAGGTGAACTGACTCGGAGCTAGTTCAGACTTTTAGTGAGCCGTGGTGCCGGGAGATTATAGGGAGAGAGGGGAATGGTGAATAGGGAACAGTACGGGCGGGGGAATCGTGGATCGTGGGCCGTGGTTCGTGGGCCGTCTTGAAACGAACGGGGCGAACATTCCTTGCAGAACATCCGCCCCGTCTTCTTGCTTCTTACTTCTTACTTCTTGCTTCTTGCTTCTTGCTTCTAACTTCCCCCTCACAACACCACCAGCACCGTATTGCTCGGTCCGCCTTCACCGGCTTTGTTGACGGCCAGCACGCGGTACTCCAGTTCCTTGTTGCGGGTCTGATCGCTGAGGGCCAGTGCGCAGGTCAGCGCCGTGCCGACATCCGCCCACGGTCCGGCGGGTCGTTCGCGCCGCTGCACCTTGTACGCCGCGGGCATTCCGCCCGATTCCGGAGCCCCCCACGTCAGCTGCACCGATCCTTCTCCCTGCTCGGGTGCGGCCAGTTCCAGCGTTTGTCCCGGCGCGACGAGCGCCTTGCCCGCGGACTTGCCGCCCCAGCCGAGTTTTTGCAGCTTGGCATCATCGCCATTGGTCACATCCTCGGCGTAGCGCAGATCCTTTTTCATCTGGGCCACGAGCAAATCCAACTGCACATTCTTCGCGTTGATCGCCGCCTCCGCCGCGCCCTGGGCCGTGGCCGCAGCGGACCGCGTGCCAATGAAACTCTGCAAGGTGACGGTGAGCGTGGTGAGTTGCACGGGTGGACTGGCATACGCCTCGTCGGCCTCCAATCCGCTGATCATGGTCTGGGCCAGCGTAATGATTTCCGGTTCGGTGCGGGGAAACGTCGCCATGGGGTTCTCCTTGAGAATGTAGGTGTGAAACAGGAACAAGAAACGGCCGATCCGGGACGTCCGGGTGCCGCATCAAACGCGTTTTTCTGGCATCGGCAATCTATAAGATTCGCCTACAGAAAATTCGTCTTTAAGATGAGGCGTTGTAGATTCCCCCCGCCGCCGAGGCCGTTTACAACGCCTCCATGCAGACCCGCATCGCCTCGATGCAGGCTTACAAAACCTCATTGCAAGCCTGCAAAGGGGCTTTTCATGCCTGCAACGCCTCATTGCATGGATGCAATGAGGCATTGCATGCTTACAATGGCACGATGTAAGGATGCAATGACCCTTTGCAGGCTTACAACGCCTCAATGTAAGCCTGCAATGAGCCTTTGTAAGCCTGCAACGCCTCGATGTAAGTGTGAAAACCGCGTTTTTAGGTCAAAAATGAGTATTTTAGGGCGGGATGGCTCGATTTAACCACTGAGCACGGGGGACACGGAGATTCGTTTGGAGTTCATGCTTTAGCATGCGTCGGGGGTACGGCGGATTGGGGAAAGGAATGATGGGGGGGAGCGTGAGGGGGGGAAGAGAACTCATGGGGCCCGATGGGTTTTCTTCCCCCCTCACATCGGCGAGCGTCTACATACGTGTTCTTGAGTGCGGATGCGGCCCTCGAAGGACGGGCACGCCAAAGGCGATTACGGCACTGGAAATTCTCTACCGTTACGGTGCCGCAGGCGCATTAGTCGCTGCACTATTCGCGATATAGCCACGTACAGCCCTAAAGAAACCACCAATATTCCGGCGAGGTATACCCAGGGAACCCACGCGCCTGTGATGCGCTTGGAGATCATCGCTCCGCTGGCCAAATCGAATTCGTAAAATTCCTGTAACCCCAGATCAAATTTGCCCACAACAACTATTTGTCTTCGGGCTGTCGACACGGCCAACCGATCACCAGAACTGCTGACTGACAGGTGCTCATACCATCTGCTATGCCAATCCCAAGTCTCAAATGGCAAAAGTAGTGGATGCCTCAGTCCTGACAACAGTGTCATGCAATCGTAGGTTCGTATCAGCTTACCTCGATCGTAAAATGCGATCGCCCAACCGCCGCGGATGGCCAACCGATTGATGCGCACCACGTGCCGGAAATCCTCGGACCACAATAGGTCCCAATTGAGGCTGAACCAATCAACTTCCCACTCCGGTTCCAGAGTCGAAGCGTCATACGCACCGGATTTTGGAAAACAGTCGCGTATATGGGCAACGCGCCCATCAGGGAAGGTGATGTCAGGGCGGTTATCGTTCACCGCATCCGGAGACCGCATCACAAGAATATGCCGTCCATCCTTCGAGAAGGTTGCTGATGAATTGGGCGCTGAAATCCCGGCAACTGCCGCCGTCGGAAGAACAGCCAAGAATTGGAAAGCCAGGATCACAAGCCAGGCGGAGAGGCGAACCTGCCCAGTCGTTCTCATGCGTCGAGTCCTCGCAAAGTCAGAAAGGGCATTTCGGCGAAGTCGACGGATAGCAAGTTTGATCTAACGAAGGGGGCGCGACGAGTCTGAGGGGTTGGAGGTATATTCATGATGGATGCAGAATACCCACGCGCCCCCGGACTGTCACGCCCAAACCCCGCATGCTAAAGCATGAACTCCAAACAATTGACCTTGCCCACGAACGGTGGGCGCGGCCTGGGGTCAATTGAGGCCGGCCTCGAACGCTTCGGGGCTCAGATAGCCTAACGAAGAATGCCTTCGTTGACGATTATAAAACACCTCGATGTATTCAAAGATCGCTGCCCG
>CAIMWO010000010.1 GCA_903845195.1 uncultured Phycisphaerales bacterium | reverse complement strand
GTGGTTCACCGACTATGTGGCCAAAGACCGTGCGGCCCTGATGCACCGACTCGATCAAGCTTTGAACTGGGTCACCGACCGCGCCGCCGACAATCAACGCACCTGCACCATAAAGCAGTAAACTTTTGGCAGACGCTCTAACAGCACCGCGACGCGCGGATTCTACCGCGAGGAAGTTGCGCGGTTGCCGAAGCCCATATCGGCAAAGCCTTCTGGCCAGGCACTGAAGACCACTGACGTGTCGGCCGAGTTCGCGTCGTAAGTGACAGTCAACGACGTGTTAAACCGTGGCAGGCGGCGAATCAGCGTGACCGACGACAAAATGTTGTCGCGAAGCTGGAAGTCATAACTCTCCGACGCAACGATCGAGTACTTCTTGGTCAACCGGTAGTCGACCGCAACGGTCCATTCATCCGTGTTCAGGGCGTCGATATACCGGTTGCCGATGAAGTACGCGAGGCTGTCGGTCTGGTCGACCGCGATGCCTGTAGCGAACTGTTCGAGGTTGCTGGTGTCGAGATTGAAGTTCAATTCTCCCAGGACGCGGACGCGTTCGCCCACACGCCAGACGCCGTTGACGTCGATTGAATCGGCGACGAGCGAAAGCTCCGGCCGGCTGGGGTCGAAGTAGCCGCGCAGCGGCGTGGCCGGGAAGAAGAGACCCGTCTGGTCCTTGTTCCAGAAGTTGTTCCAGGAAACATCAAGAACAATCCAATCGACATTGCGCCAATGCCCCGGGCCGCCGCGTTTGGTCTGCCATTTTTGGTGAATGGTCAATTGCGTGCCGCTGGCGGTGGACATGCCTTCGACATCGGGATCAAAAGGCTGCAGGTCGTCGCGCTGCTTGGTGGACCCGGCTTCGAACAGGGTAAACTCCGGTTCGATGACATGGCGCATGCGGTGGAGATCCCAGAAAGTGGATTCCACATCGTCGTAGACATTCCAGAACTCCATGGAGGAACGGAAGCCGCCCGCGCCCCAAAGGCGTACCGTGTTGCCGGAATTGGGTTCCGGGAAAGCGGTATCCCAGGCCGTCACGCGACCGGTGACGTAAGGCGTGATCTTGGCATCGCCGACCTGGATCGGCAGATCGAGCTCATGTCGCGAATCGCCGCGGAGCACCTGGTCGGTGGTCCATCCGAGGGATTGGTAGTAGGCCTTGTATTTCTCCGTAAGCGGCACGGCCGATGCCGGCAAGCCGAGGAATGACGGCTGAAGGCCAATCTGGTTGGGCGTAAAGTTCGTAAAGTTCATGTACGTGTTGGCTACGCCGGATTCGCTGTAATACGTGAGCGTATCGAAGAGCGGGTCCCCGACACGAAAATATTTTGCCTCCGGCAACTTGTTGGTATTGAACTGATCGTCAACCTGGTTGGAACTGGCCGTGAAATTATTGAATGATCCCTTGGCAAGAATCGAGAACGCCTCCGTGGACTTCTGATGCTTGAGATAGATCGAGCTCTCCGGAGGTTTATCCGCATCAAACTCGCTCTGAAAAAACTGCTCCAGGAAGTTCGGATCGCTGATGTAAGATGCTTCCAGCGAAAGTGTCCATTCGTCGTCGAGTTCCTGCATGTGGCGGGCCAGAATTCGGCCGCGCTGGTCACGTTGCGGTGTCAGGTCGTTTCGTTGAGCGCCCAGCCGGTCTTCGCCGTTATCGATCAAACCATACGATTTCAGCAGGCCGTGGTATTCCTCTTGGTTCCATGTCGAGTCCACGCCGCCCGCTGGACCGCGTTTGCCGAAGTAATCGAGATTCAGATCGGCCCGGACACCCTTGGGTTCGCGTTGCCCGGCGAGCCCGAAAAGGTCCCAATCCGTGATGATGCTCAAGCCGTACGTGCTGGAGTTCCCAACGCGCAAACGGCGGAGCGGAATTTCGTTCTTGTTCGTATCGCCGGCCAGGTACGGCCAATAGAAAATCGGCACACCGCGAACGTTGACCGTGGCGTCTTTGGCTTTGAACCCGTACGCCGGCATACCGGCCGCCTTGTTGTCCGCATCGCGCGGCGTAATGTCCTGGAGATATATCTCGCTCGCACCAATGTGATAGTGCGGCTGATAGAACTCGCTGGTCGAAAATTGCACCGACTTGGCCGCATATTCTCCCCGGGCCAGTTGGCGGATAGTGGCGGCCTTCATGTACAGCGGAACATTCCGGTTCTCATCCACCGTGCTGAGCGTCGCATCGAGCATGATCGCGCGATCCGATGTGAAATCATAATAGAGCCGGGAGGCCTTGACGCTCTGCTGCCCTGCGTCGAGCGTCACGTCGCCTTCAAGATAGACACCGGTGACGGCGCGCGACGCGCCGCCGAACTCCCCGGATCTGTTCGTCGTCGGGGCGCCTTCCGGCGGACTGAACAACACCATGCGCTGGGCCCGCAATTCGATCGGCGGCTTGCCGTCCAGCGTATCGCGAAACAGGTACGCGCCCGTGATGATGGCGACACGTTCGTTGCCGAGCGTCTTGTACTCGACCTTGTCCCCCGTGGCGAAGACCTGCGGCCGCGGCTTGGGTGCCTTGACGGCCACACTCTCCGGCGGAATGCCTCCGGGCCCGTTCTTCTTCGGCGCCAAATCGCCGGGGCCGATGACGATGCGATTATTGGGTCCGCGGGCAATCCAGCCGGATTGCAGCGCCGCCTCGGCTTCCGTGATCACGATGCGCGGGATATGGACCGGTGGAGCGGGTTTCGTGAGCAATTCAGTACGCAATTCATCGCCGCGCTTGACGATGGGATTATCTTCTTCGACCCGGCTCACGGGAGTGCCGGCGAGTTCCACTGATTGTGCAATCCGCGAAGTAACAAGCAATTCGCTACTGGCGTGCGTTTGAGTGGTCTCACCCTTGCGTCCGGGCTCCTCTATGACCACGTTGTCTACGAGATAAATGGCCACTTCGTACGTACTCTCCCCGCCTTCCTTGCTCGGAGTAAGGAAGACTGCGGCCCGTCCGGCCTGCAGCCTACGGTAGCCGAGTTCGATCGAAACATGGCCCGTCAGAAGCATGCGCTGTTCGTTAGCGCTACGCCATACGGCCGTGTCGTCAGCATGGAGAACCAGCGGCGTAGTAATCGCGCTACTCGGCGTTAATGTGGGGTGCACCGTAGGAATGATCGGAGGTTCGAGCATCGCTGCCTGAATCGCCAAGCGCTCCACCACCCCGCTCAGCACGGCAGCGCTGGCCACCGCCACTGCCGCATGTAATGCCCATCGCCTCCGTGCCCATGTCATGGCGTCACCTTGCCCTTGATTGAGTCGGTTCAGTACTCGTGGCAGGCATGATAAACGCCCTTGCGCAGGGTGGGAAGTCGCCCAGCCAAGGAATATCGCCGGAGCGTTCCACCCGCGATTCCCCGAAGACCTACCAGGCCGCCGCTTCCTTGCGGCCCTTGAGCCAACTCTTGAACTCGGCCAGTGGGCGGGCATTGAGAATGTGGGCCGCCGTCGCCCAGCCGCGACGCGCCGTCAGAACGCCGTAGATCATCTGATCGAAATCCGGAATGCCGTGGGCGTCGGTATTGATGCAAATGGGCACGTTCGCGTCGACCGCCATCTTCACATGCGTATCGCGAAGGTCGAGACGATAGCAATTGGCGTTGATCTCCAAGGCGATGCCGTTGCGGGCTGCAGCAAAAATAACCTTCTGCATGTCCGGCTCAAGCCCACGCCGGCTCGGCACGATCCGCCCAGTCGGATGCCCGATGACGCACACGTGCGGATTGGCCGCAGCCCGCACCAACCGCTGCGTCGCCGCATCGGATTCCTGCGTCAGTGCGGCATGCGGAGATGCGACGACCCAATCCAACTTGGCCAGCACGTCATCCTCATAATCGAGCGAACCGTCGGCAAGTATGTCCACCTCGCTGCCCGCCAAAACAAGAATGCCGGACCTCTCCGCCTCCTTCGCCACGGCATGAATCGCCTTGATGTGATCCATGAGCCGGTCTACCTTCAGACCATTGGCCTGAAATTGCGATTTGCTGTGATCGGTAATAGCGCAATACTGGTAACCCCGCCTCTTGCACTCAGCAACCATTTCCTCGATCGAGCAGACACCATCGGATGCCACCGTGTGCATGTGCAGATCGCCTCGGATGTCGGCAAGCTCAACCAGCTCGATCGCGTAACATTGAGGAGACTCCCGCATCACGAAGCTCCGCAGAAGTTGCAGAAACTTGTCGGGAAAATTATCCGCTCGGCTTTCATCGTCAAAATGATCTTTGATCCTGTATCGTATGTCCGATGACCCCGCTTTCCCCACCGCCGCCTTCCCAATGTAACCTAGTTGTTGTTGCGTCCATCCACTTGAGCCAGCCTTAAATAAGTAGACTCCTCGTTTCCCTTTCGGAATGGACTTGAGAGCACGAGCACGAGCACCCGCATTGTCGCAACTTACCCAGTCTGTGGCGTTCTGTGCTTCTTTGTAGAGTTGCTGAGCGCCATATCTGGAGATCAAGTCCTCGGCAACGGAGAGTCGCATTAACTTCTGGCTGTTAAGCGGCGGGTCAAAGATACCAACAAGTGCCGCCTCGAAAGCGTCAACTAACTCTTGGTTAGAATTCCCCATGTCTACCCAGCGAACCTTGGGTAAATATTTGCTATACCCGATGTCCAAGAGTCGGAGGATTTCAGGTCGATATTGTCGATGGATTGCGTCGGCCGCTGAATTTCCCGAGGGTATTCTTTGCGGTAATTTGCTTACGAATCTCTCCAGTTCGGACTCGATTCGCCCTCCGCTTGTTGAAGTCCCTTGCTCGATAGCCCATTCCACCTCCCCCCGGTCCTCACGCATTTCCGGCGGCACCGTCGCCAGCCCGATCGCATCGTAGATTTCCTCCTCCGTCGCTCCCCCTATACGCTCCTCCTTTTCCCCCTTCACCTTGAACACCCCCCACTCGTTGATCTTCAGCCCCTTCTTGACGGCAATCTCACGAACCCGAACATTGTGCTCCTTGCTTCCCGTGAAATACTGCACCGCCGCCCCGAAACTCTCCGGCGGCACAATGCGCACATCCACCTGCAGCCCCGCGCTCGTGCGAAAGCTCGTCTTCGATGGCCCCGATTGAATGATCTGCGCCACCACCTGATGTTTCCGCAACGCCTCGTTGATCGCCGCCGCAAACGTTTCCTCGGCAGCCACCGCAATGTCCACATCGCCGATGGTCTCCTTACCCCGCCGCAGCGAGCCGCAGTATTGAGCGTTCTTCACATCCTTGACGGACTTCAGAAACTCCACTAACTCCACAGCAATCGGCAGCGCCTCGCCTATGCGTATACGACCCGCGGAGGTCGCCAGGAACGCCATGTTCTCCTTGATCTTCTCCAGCTTCTTCGCGCCAATACCCGGCAGGCCAATGAGCGAGCCATCCTCAATCTTGGCCTTCAGCTTCTCGAGGCTGTTGACTCCGCCCTCATTCCAGAGAATCGCCACGGTCTTGGGCCCGACAGTCGGTATGCGCATGATTTCCATGACGCCCGCAGGAACCTGTCCGAAGATATCCTCAAACTCACGCACCTTCCCCGTGCGCAGATATTCGCCGATCTTCTCTGCCGAGGCCTTCCCGATGCCGGGAACGTCTTCGAGCGACTCAGTCTTGGCGAGTGCCTCAATATCCCCCGGCATCTCATCGAGCGTGCGCGCGATCTTCTTGTAGGCATTCACCCGAAAAACATTTTCCCCCAGCACTGCCAGGACATCCGCAACATGCTCAAACAGCTTGGCCAGTTCCGCGTTTTTCATTCAGCATTCCCTCCCACGAAAAAGGCCGTATGCCCGACACTTCGGACAGACGGCCAGTTTGAACCCACACTATCGACCCGCTACACAAGAATCAAGCCGCGCCACGAAGCCCAGCCTAGTACGGCAGTTCCTTATACGCAACCACCTTGGGGAGGGTGAAATGGACCGTGTCGCTTCGCGGATAGTTGCACCAGGAACGATCAATGATGGCCACGAATCGCTTTCGGCCGGTGCGGAGCAGGAAATTGATATAGGTGCTCGTTGGTTGGGCATTGGGATCGTCAGTCGCAGTGCTAGTATCAAGCTGAAGATTGCTGCTGCTCCCTGCTCTGGGATGGCGCATAACTGCTTCTATATATCCGTACACAACGAACGTGTCGGAACGTACCGTCATGAGGTTAAACATGCTCGCCCAGACTTGGTCTCGCCCGTCAAGAGATGTTGCTGCCGAAGTAAAGGATGCGTCGTAAATAGGCTTGATCAACTCGCCTTTCGTGCGAAAGCCCAATCCTTTGTAGGTAGTGTTAATATAGTTTAGAGTGGTCGCATAGTTATTCCATGGTGATGGGAGAGGCGAGATAGCAGTCGATAAGTTAAGGCGATCTCGATAACCCAAAATCGCCGAAACAATTTTATTCGATTGATCCGACCCGGTGTATTGCGTCATATTCGGCAAACATCGCAACACCTCTCCCGGGGCCGTATTGACATTGATGCGTCCCGGAAGACGAATCTTATTGATGTCGGAATATCCGCCGCCGATGTCAATCGTGGGATCAGAGACGCGATCGAGAAACGTCAGGTTTTCCAACAACTTAATTGCACGTGGATCGCCGTTGTTGTCACCGGCTGTCGTGGGAGAGTTCGTCTCAAAAAAACCTGGCGCAGCCTTGAAGTCAAAATGCAGCATCGCTTCGTAAGGCAGGTCAGTGCTCTTAATCTGCGCTGGAAGGCTTGCGACGGCGGTGGCATCAATGGTTCTCAATTGTGTCGCCATTGGATAGTAATTGGTTGCAGTTATGGGAGCGTTAGGCATGCAATTGGCAATGCGCATGATGCGATTAAAGTCTGAGATGTTATAAAATGGCGTATCGATCGATAGAAGCGCCGGAGGCGTCAAAGTTTGCGGGTAGTCCGAAATATCCGTCCATCGATCGTACAGCCGGACACTTTTGGTCGCAGCAACCGCTGGATTGGTGTAAGGAGTGTTCGCAAACCCAAGGTTATTCGTGTTCGGAGAGATCACTGCGTTCAGTTTAGACGGAGTCGTCTGATTCTGAGCAGTAATATCCACGGTGCATGTCCATTGGCTGGTGTTATCGCGTTGAAGGGAATAGAGGTAACTGGTTCCAGTAACAACCGTCGCCGGCTTATTGAGTCGCGTTGAGTAAGTAAAATCATAGGTGAATGAATCCACGACGGCGTCGGCCAATGCTCCATTCCGGTCAAGATAAGGTCTGGTGAGTACGACAATGCCGCTCTTGTTGAGAGGAATTGCGGCTGAAGTGACTACAAGCGATCCCGAGATGGCGGGGTTGAATGCTGCCGTTGTGTCATTCTTGATAACGGCATATTGGTTGGCGCCATTGGCTCCAATCCCGTTGGGGAAAACCGTTGAGGAGCCCAAGTCGATGCTGCCAATGCTCGCGGAACCGGAAACGGTGCTGAAGAACAGCAGTTTCCAGCCTGTCAGATCCAGAGCCATTCCGTGAGGGTTGTTTAGCTCGATCGCCAGTGAGACAAGACTTGTGGTAGCATCAGTGATCGATGCGGAATTGCTGTACAGGATCATCGCAGACATTTCGTTGATGTAAGGTTGCGCCGTGTAGCCGACGATTACGGTACCGGCAGCTGCATGAAGATCCCCGGAATTGCTAAAGTTTATCGGCGAAGGATCGGAACCTGAACTTTTTGCCCCACGAATGCAAATACCTTGATCATCAATAAAGGAAATGCCAGGTGTCGTTGGACCTCCATTATTAGTAAGGCCAGTTCCTCCGTACGTACTATAGACGTTTGCCCCGTTCAATTGAATGACCCTTCCGGGCGGATACCGATAAGTGAGATAATTTGCGGCAAAAGCACGCGGTTCAATCACGCCATAGCTAGCAGGTACGTATGCTGGGGATGGTGGAGAAGCGGTGTATCCCGCCCATTCCATGGCTTGAGCAATCTGCGTGGCGGCGGAGGCCGTCTTATACGCCTTCCAACTCGAATCATCTGATGTGTTCCAACGCGGGTTTGCATTCACGCATGCCGGGGTGGGAATTGTCGACCACACATTCGAGACCGCGGTTAATCCGGTAGGCGTACCGGGTGGCGTTATAGTGCTGACGGCTGTGAGCGTATACGGCGCCGCGGGATCTGGCATGGCTCGCAAATCACGGTCAAAACTGTACGTCGTGTATTTCTCACGGCACCGGCCAGGATCATTGAATAGAATCCCAGGAGTATTCACTCCAGGTTGGAACGTATTGGACCACATCCCGGTTAGCCCCGGTCGCAAAGGATATCCATCCCCGCGATTACCATACGATCGTAATTCCAATTCATCGGCAAGGTCAAAAAACATCAAATTCGTATTAGAAGGCTTTTCAATCGATAGAATTTGCTTCTCCCATTGGGTTACCAGGGCCTCTGTGCTCCCGCCCAATGTTAAACCGGACGCACCGCCCCCACGTCCAAATGGTGCCGTGTTGTAGTCTTGTAATGCTGAAACACTGCCGGTGTCCGAATCGTTAAGTGGGCCATTGTTGGCAACACTTGAAATGGGATCATTACCTGAACGCGGACGGCCAATCCAAATGCTCGAAAGATAATTGCCATATGGCAAAAGCGTCTGGGCGGTCGTGGAGCTGGTTTTCACAGGTTGAAACGGCGAGCCGGTATTAATATTCAACATCCGATTTGTGTCGATCACTCGCAGGGCATAGCGGTACTGTACGTTGGAACCGGAGTGAACCGGAAGTACCTGCACTGGTCCATCCAGAATCATTCCCAATGGATTAACGTTTGCATTAATAATCGTCGCTGGATCAATCATCGTTGGATCAATCACGTTGAGCGCCCCCGGAGGCACCACGGGAGTGCTGGTGGGATTACCATTGAAATTGGAAAACCAAGGATACGTGGGATCAATGCGGCTGGCGCTGTTGCCGCAAGGTGCCCAGTTTGCGGTAGCCGTTGACGGGATTGCGTTAGTTGAAGTTGTAATTGCTACATACCCTCGAATAGCCGAGTTGGATGTACCATAGCTGACGCGATCACCAACAACATAAGATGCGTTCTTATTCCATAGACCTCTTGACGCAATTCCATCGCCCAGTAGTGCCTCATCCTTGAAGTAACTCGTGGTCAGACCGTTAGTGGCGTTGGCGAGATTTCCAGTGCTAGAGGGTGAATTGTCGTGCGGATAATCATAGCGCCGCGCGGCGAGTTGGTTAAATGTCGGGCTGGCGGCTACACCCGAAAGCCCTCCGATCTGACCGGGCATGCCGGCAGTTCCATCAGTCTTGTCGATTGTGTAATCAAAAAGTGCTGTGCGAACGGTGGTCAGCAACGCATCCCGTGCCAAGTCCAGGCCCGCGGCCTCCTGGTTGGAGCGTGCGTTCATCTTCTCCGCACGCGAAGAGACCACATAGACCATACCGATCACCGCCAGCAGCACCAATACCGCCACCACCAACAGAATGGCTGTGCCGCGCTGCTGACGCGCCACGGACCTGTAAGATGCAGCTTTCATAAATTCACCTTCTCATGACGAGAGTTTGAGAGTTTCTGACCCTACGGAACTGCATCAGAAGCTCAAAGTCATGGCGTAGATGTATACCAGCGGACTTACCGAGCTATTGCCATCCGGCGGCGGTGCACTGAGAAATTTGTCAGTATTCACCATGGTTGTAGTATTGGCACCGTTTCCATTTCTCAGCACCCATCCATCACTCCAGTTATTCAACGGGTAAGCGACCGACGTATTGGGAAGATCAATCATCATCGCGCCATACGGTATGTATGTATAGCCGAAGGGAGCAGCCGAGTTCGCCACTGTAGTAATCTGCGGTACCCAATATTCATTTGCGGGAATACGACAAGCCATAAACGAGTTTACATCAGCCGCAAGCCAATTTGTATCGCTGCCCGGGGTCGTCGTATTCCCATTGGCATTACTGATCTTGCCTTGGTAATAGGTACCGCTGTTATTGTCCGAACCCGTATACACAATCGCTCCGTCACTATAGGGAAGTAAAGGAATGTATTTGCCTGCTACTGTGGGATCGTATCCGCTTGACGCAACGCACCCTGGTCCGGTGAAGGTCTGGCTTGCATCGCCTTTTTTGAACACCAGAATATACACATCAAAGCGATTATCGCTGCGGTATCCGGTGGTCGCTGGCAGGACTAAAGCTGTGAAATTACTGTTTGTATTGCAAATAGGCGTTCGGCGAAAAACCGCCGTCCAGAAATAGAGTGCCGACTTCGTGGGATTGCTGGCGGGATCGCTGGCATCCGTACTCAATGGGATCCAATGCGCCGTATCACCCGCGGCAAACCCGCCAGTGTAGCTCTGAATACAACGGTAGCAGTTGCTGCCGCTTTTCACAGAGTCGCCTCTAGAGTAGCTGGTGCCACTCCCCGGCAGGAGGCACGGATAGGGCGTGGAATCACGCCCAAACGCGTATGTACGTTCAACCAGCGGCAGCCTGGACCCGTCACTGATTCCCGGCAAGGGATAGAACGTCGGATGTCTATAATCGACGGTGCTGAATGTCGGATACGTGGCAACTGGAAAATCCGCCGCGCTATATTTCACCCGAATGATCGTCTCGGCATTGTGCGCAATCGTCGCAGTAATTGTTTCCTCGGCATTCTGACGTGTCCAGTCCGCCCCCACCGGCAGCATCGAAGCCACCATGATCAGCCCGACGCCCAAGATCAGCATCGAGATTAACACTTCCACCAGCGCAAAACCTCTGCGCCAGCGCATCTCGCCAAGTAACCCTGCATGACTGAACACAAATCTCATCGCTCACCTGCTGCTATCGAAATCGCTACCATAGAATCAACTGCCCCGCTGTTCGCAAGGGTTCATCCGCAACACCTAGTCGGGAATCTTGATGATCTGCACAAATTGCCGGCCACCACGCAGCATATCTCGTTGATCAACCGCTCGAAACGTAATCTTGACCGCCTTGGGCCACGTCGTCTTGTTATGGGTCGAGAAAATCGCAGTGTACGGAGAACTTGAGGGCTCCGTTGTGCTGCCTGCATTTTTCGGATTGCCCATACCATACCAATTCAGGACATTGGTTCCATCTACCGTGCCGTCCGTCCACTCCACTTTGAAACTGGGCACGCCCTGCAGCATAGTCGGATGCGTGCGAAATGTGCCATCGATAACACTTCCCGTGTCGACAGCGTATGGGTCTCCCAGCACGCGGAAACGGAAACAGTAATTATCCGCCTCATAGGTGGTAGGGGTGCTCGGCGGAGTTCGCTGTGCCAAAATGCCGCTCATCAATTGCCCAGATGTCATCTGGGCCGCTGCATAGCGAGACGAAACGATCGAGTAACCCCCGACTGACGCACTCTTATCCGGTGTGGGAAACACAGTAATCGGGGAGGAAGAGGGTATCGTGTTGGTGGCCGATGGTAGGAGCAGCGTCGCGTGGCGACACAGCACAAAATCAAATTCCGTGCCATTGGGAGAGACCTGGTTATTTGGATCAAAACCGCCCGGCACCGTCCATGCTGGGGTAGGAAGATTCATCGCTGCGGACGCATCCGACGCGCTCGGCGCCGGGTTATACGTCCCGCCGCCGGCAATCTCCTTCACACCTTGGCCAATCCAGACGATCGCGCTGTTGCTCGCCGTATTATCACTGAACGGGTTCGCCGCGGTCGACCCTGTCAAATTGCTAAATCGACCAGTGGCCAAGAACGCGATCTGATCATACCGGTTGCCGCTACCGTCTGAGATCGATTTAATTACCAGAAACCCGTTGCGATCCACGCTGGAAATATCCCGATCGATCTGCGACATCGCCCCGCGCGTGTTGGACATCATCTCATTCAACGCCTGCGAAACCGAAATAGTCTTCGTCGCCGACCGGAAAATCAGGCTGATCGAAAGGATGATGATCACCAGCAACGACACCGCCACGATCAGTTCGATGATCGTAAAGCCACGGCGAAACATGGAAAAACGCGAAGAGGCCATCATCGCAAAACGTTTCCTGTAAAAGTATTGATCACCAGCAGATCCGCGTGCCCGCGCAGCCAATTTTCAAGGTCTGTGGCGTCCAATGGTGTTGATCCATCATTATTATGGGTACGACCGCTGTTGAGATAGTCATTGAATTCTGGCCCACTGTACACCAGTAATGCCGGTGAACTCGTGGCGTTGACGCTGGCGTCCAGTTTCCATGCACTGTTAGACGCGAAGACCGAAGAGCTATCGAGCTTCGTTCGCATGATCATTTGACCATTGCCATCGAACAATATGACGCGCGCCGTGGCGGCAGTGGATGACGCACCATTAATCGATGTACTCTCCTTATCCAGTGCTGGACCAGAGGCCGTGGATACGAGAGTGGATACCTTGATCCCCATCGGCAGGTACTCCACGTTATTGTTGGGCGCAACACAAAACTTGTTTGCGTTCGTAAGATCATCCATGACCAGTTGAATGGCGGTCCGGTTTACATGGCCCACTGGAGCCCAATAGCTGGCGTTTGTGAGTGCCTGGCCGGTGCTTGCTGTTATTGCACTATAAATGTTTCCGCTAGCATCCGTCACCATATTCCCAGCGATGTAGGCGGTAGCCGCCTGGTAATTCGATGCGTTCTCATATTCAAAAAATACGACCCCCACCGGGCGCTTCTTACTAATAGCAGTTGTTCGCGCCGAAGCGATATAAGCATTGATCATGTTCACGGCCTGCTTTTGGCCGTTGCTCATCAGCAGCTTATTGATCGACGGCACCGCCACCGACAGCAATATAATCAGGATGACCATCACCGTAAGCAATTCGATGAGCGTAAACGCTCGCTTGCTGTTCGATAATGGACTCTGACCTGTCATCTTCATTCCTTGCGTATTCAAGCCGGTCGAATCTCCGGGCCGCCTGTTATGTGATTAGGGATCATAGCTGTACAGGTCGTCGCCACTGACCACGACATTCCCCGATTTTATGCAATTGTATTTGGCGTCAGGCCCCGCGCTCTGGAAACAGGCTCGCTGGCCCGGTGCCTGGTTGTTTGGTCCGCCCAGCTGCTGGTAGTAAATGGCGTTCCCCCATCCGTCGTTCACATTCCAATTCGTGGAATAGGGATCTGGCGAGACGATCGGCATCATCGTCTTCCGCGTGGGTGCATAATTCATAAAAGCTGAAACCCATGACCAGGAATCGTTATAGGCATTGGCGGTGGTGGGCGCCTGTAAACCATCAGCAATGTACATGGAATACAAACCGTCGAGCGATTTGAGCGTGATGCGCGTATTGTGATACGCAGCATTGGATTTCACCTTGATGCCGACCATGACCGTAATCGACGCCAGCAGCACAATAATGGCTACGACCACCATCATTTCGATGAGCGTGAAAGCCGCCCCGCGTGTTCGAATTGTCTTTGAGGATCGAACCATTCTTAGCCTCATGTCCATTGCATTTCGCCGCCTAGCCCATGTGCCGGATCGACGTTACTTATTGGATTCATTGACGATATCATCGCCATTAAAATAAACGCCATCCAGCCCAGGACTCACCAACAGGTACGATGCACCTAGCGGTATATTGTCGCCGGCCTGCAGTGTGTTACTGCCGCCAGCAACGCCGAGCAACGCGCGAAAGCCGCTGAGATCCTTATTTGTTACTGCAGTATTCGGCGATAGACTCGGTGCAGGCACTGGGTTGTCTGTCGCACGAAAGAAGTAGAGATCGTCCGGATCACTGATCGCCCCGAAGACTCGGTTGGGGGTCACCTTCGTCGCTACAAACGCTACCGGTAAGCGCGTGGAACGGTAGTAGAAAATCCTCCCGCCAATCCCGCCCGACCCCGTATTCAGATCGCAGAGGTAGCCCGAGCTGGCATCGAAAAACTTGGCCGGAACATAGGGACCATAGACCCTTCCCGTAGCAACCTTGTTCCCTGATGTATCCACAGTAAACTTCGCCCTGAAGCCAAACATGGGTTCTCTTATGTCGTTGGGATTGCTTGGACCGGCGCCATCGCCTAGTTTGGTATGGTCAGAAGGCGGTGAATAATAGTCTAGATACCCCAGTAACTCTTCCGCGAGTAATTTGCCGCCCGAATCGAGACTGATATAAGGAGAAAAAGGATCAATCGTCGCGATATTTTCATTTACAGAAAGTGGGTACATTGAGAAATCAGAGAAATACGTATCGATGCCGAGTGCTATGGTCTGAATGTTCTGTTGTATCGCCACGCGTTTTGCCCGCGATCGGACCCAGCTAAGAACCGGGATCAAAAGCGCGATCAGCACAGCAATAATTGCCATCACCACAAGCAATTCCACAAGTGTAAATGCGCGTGGAATGCACGTTCGCTGAACAGTTCGTGTTGAATGACGTTTCATGATCCCCCCGATACCACAATATCATCCAGCGCGCCCGTGGATGTTGGTCCATATATCCGATCAATACCGGCACTGATCAATACGAACCCGCCCAACGGATAGCCATTCGGATAGGCTGGGCCGGATGGAGCAATTAGCATCGGCCCGAAGGTCGTGCGGTTTACGATCCTTGCAGGTCCAGGTGCAGCTCCTGAAGAAATCTGATTCAGCGTTCCGCTCGTCGTCGTTATCCAAAGGTTGATGGCAGATTCCGGAGTGAAAGCCAGGTTCGATTCGAAATAGAAAGCAGCGGGACTCGCAGCATTAATTGAAAGGTTCGGCTGGTCTACAGAGGGCATCTTGCGGTAGTACAAAATCGGCATGCCGTCAGGAAATTTATCTGCAATGACCGGCACCGGCGCTAACACCGTGCCGGGAGTCCCACCAAAAGTATTCGTAAATTGGGGAGTATAAACATCGGCCGAAGTAAATACGTAATAGCTGGTGAGACTTCTGCCGGTACCATTGTCGTAGCAGGGCTTCCCGAGGCTCGTATCGGTGTAGATGGTCTTGGTCCCGACTGGTACCGTTACAGGGGGGAGACTGGAGAATTGCGGCTGCACAGGCACCATGGTTGTCGGATCAGATTGCGGTGCCCACCGCAGTCCCAAGCCCAGCAACAAGTTCTGATTCCCGGTAAAAGTGGCTCCGTAATGTGCTACGTCACTGCTTCCCGTCGAATCCATTTCCTTGATCGGCCCGGGATACGCCCCAAAATCCGAATAATAAGCCGTGATGCTGCTCTGCATCGCTCCCATGAATGACTTGGTCTTCGTTACGTAGCCCTGGATGCGGGCACGTCCGAGTGTCGGCACAAGAATGCCCATCAAAATGACGAGAATCGCCACCACCACAAGGATTTCGATGAGGGTGAACCCACGCCGCAGGGGAGCGCTATGTGCATTCTTATTCATGGTCTCGCATTCCATCACATTCGCCGAAATCGCGGCGACCGCTTCATGACACACCGACTTGATGCGTCAAAAACCTCGCCGGAATGTCCACCAGCCACTGTCATGCGCTCGCCAGCGCATCGGGCAAAGAGCCAAGTTTGCCTTGATTACCACGCCCAAGTTGTGTGGCCTCCGCCATTTACTATATACCGGCGAAGACCCCGCGCGTGAATCCCCCACTCGAAAAACTATTCGAAAAAGGCGTGTAGAATCCTCAACTGACTTCCCAAAAACGCGAAGATTGCTCTCGATGCAAAACAAGAAGGACACGCAGATCAATCACTACTGCCCAATAATGAAGATTAATCCAGCCATCGCGATATAAGTGTCCTGCGATAATTGATCATAATATATTATTAATACTTATGTTATGAAAATAGTGGCTTCGTTATTATTGGTATATTATATGAATATAAATAGTATATGTAAGCCATCTTCATTGTCGGGCATGATGAGGTCTGCCAGTCGCAGGCATCCGATCAACCGCCAAAATGATCCTAAAAAGGCTACGTGTCCCCTTACGCGGACCAACTGTCCAGACAATTGAGCTTTTTATAGAGACGGCGTTCTGTGTTGACGCGGCGTTTCCTTCACTGCATGCGGGGCATTCTTCAAGTAAACGGAAAACCGGCTGAGTGGCGTTGTCGAACCCGTTCAGACGTTCAGGCGATAGCCGACGCCGGGTTCGGTCAGGAGGTAACGGGGTTGGGCGGGGTCGGCTTCGAGTTTTTGGCGCAACTGATTCATGTAGACGCGGAGGTAGTGGGTTTCGAGGGCGGAACCGGGTCCCCAGATTTCGTGGAGGATCTGGCGATGAGTAAGAACTTTGCCGGCGTGCTTTACGAGGAGGGTGAGGAGACGGTATTCGTTGGGCGTGAGATGGAGCGGTTGGCCGGCGCGGGTAATCAGGCGGCGAACCATATCTATGTGGAGGTCGCCCAGATCGAAGACCGCTTCGCCGGTGTCAGATTTGCTGGTATGGCGGAGGGCGACGCGGAGGCGGGCGAGCAGCTCGCTGACGCCGAAGGGCTTGGTGAGGTAGTCATCGGCGCCGGCGTCGAGGGCAACGACTTTGTCCTGCTCTTTGCCGCGGGCCGAGACGATGACGATGGGAACTTTGGACCACTGCCGGATGCGGCGGGTGAGTTCGACGCCGTCCATATCGGGCAGGCCCAGGTCGAGGATGATCAGATCAGGCTGGCAGGAGGCGGCTTGGACAAGGCCGTCGGCGGCGTCGGCGGACTCGACGAGGCGGTAGCCATGGCTGGCGAGCGAGACGCGCAGGAATTTACGGATGGGTTCTTCATCTTCGATGACGAGGATCGTGGGTTGGGGTTCGGTCATGTAAAGCTCCCAGATTAGCCTTGGGTGTCGATGGTGGGCGGAGTACCCTCGCGGGGAAGCGTAATACGAAAGATGGCCCCGCCTTCCGGGCGATTCGATGCGGTGATTGTACCGCCGTGGAGTTCCACAATCCCTTTGCAGATGGAGAGTCCGAGGCCCATGCCGCGGCGGGCATGAGTGTCGGGACGCGAACCGCCACGGAAGAATTTCTGGAAGACGCGAGCGGGGTCGGTGCTGGGAAGTCCGGGGCCATGGTCGGTGACGTCAATGGTAAGGCGATCGGAAGTAATGAAAGCGGAGATGGCGATCTCAGTGCCGGGGGGCGTGTAGATGCCGGCGTTATCGAGGAGATTGGTGAAGACTTGCTCCATCGCAAGGCCGTCCAGAAAGACCAGAGGCAGGTTGGCGGGAAGATGAGCCACGATTCTGTGTTGGGAGAGGCGTTTGTGGAGGTGATGAATGGCGGAGCCGACGATTTCCGGCAGGGCGTGCCACTCCTTGTGGAGCTGGAAGCCGCCGGCCTCCAGGCGAGTCATGTCGAGCAGGTTGGTAATGAGGAGTTCCATGCGTTCGGCTTCGTGGACGATATTTTCAGCAAGCTCTTTGCCGGCTGCAGGCGAGAGCGAGTCGGTTTCGGCTAGGCTGGAGGCGGCGCCCGTGATGGCCGCCAGGGGCGTACGGAGATCATGCGAGACGCCGGAGAGAAGGGTGTTGCGCAGGAACTCGGCCTCGACGCGTTCCCAGGCGCGGGCGGATTCTTCGGCGAGGGCGGCACGTTCCACAGCGAGAGCGGACTGGTTGGCGAAGGCTTCGAGTTGGTGCAGAATTTCAGGGTCAGCGCTGCGACGCGGGTCCAACAGGCCCAGGACGCCGACGTTTCCCGAAGACGCGGCCAGTGGAAGGTAGATGCCGCGGGCGGCGGGGAGGGTGGTGGTGCCGCAGCCGGCGGGCTGGTTGTGATCGAAAACCCAGCGGATAACGCTGAGTTCCTTGTCATCGAGAGGCGGCAGTTCTCCGCTGGCAGCGGCGATGGCCAATTCCCGCTCGAGAGTAGGGAGAAAGAGAATCGCCTGACTGTCGAAGACTTCAGCGACGTGGCGGGCGATGATCAGAGCGATATTCTTTTTTTCGCGGGTGGCGGCAAGTTCACGGCTGAGCGACAGGAGGGCGGCAGTGCTGCGTTCCCGGTTGCGGGCCGCTTCGCGCTGGCGACGGATGCTGTGGGTGAGCGTGGAAATGACCAGGGCGGTCACGAGCATGACAGCGAAGGTGAGGAGGTATTGGGAGTCGCTGACGTTAAACGTGTAATACGGCGGCACGACGGTGAAATCGAAGGCGGCGACGGTGAAGAGGGAGGCAAAAATGGCGGGGCCGCGGTCGAAGCGTGCGGCAACAAAGAGGACGGCGAGGAGGTCGATCATAAGGACATTGGTGTTGGAAAACGATTCGCCTTCGTGGCCGAGGACATGGTACATGAACATGCCGAGGGCGGTCGCAACGGCGCAGATGAGGGTGGCACAGCCGTATTCGGCCCAGTGGATGCGACGCGGGGGCGCGGGATTCTGCGCAGTGTTCGTGGAGGCTTTCTGCTCGTGACGGACGACGTAGATGTCGATCTGGCCGGAGCGGCGGATGAGGTCATCGACGATCGAGCCGCTGAGCCAATCGCGCCACCGCGGGCGATCGGGCTTTCCGATGACGATTTTCGTGATATTGCGCTGGCGGGCGAACGCCAGAAGTTCATCCACGACGTTGGTGCCCGTAAGCGTGACGGTCTGGGCGCCGAGTTGCTCGGCAAGGCGCAAGTTCTGGGCCAGACGTTCGCGGGCATCGGATGAAAGCGCCGCGGCGATGGGCGTTTCGATGGATACGGCGAGCCATTGTGCGCGAAAGGCGCTGGCGAGACGTTTGGTGGCGCGGATGAGTTGCGCGGCAAAGGGGCTCGGGCCGACACAGACCAGGACGCGTTCATTGGCGGCCCAGGGCTTGGCGATGTCATGGACCCGGCGGAAATCACGCATCTGGGCATCGACGCGCTCGGCAGTGCGGCGGAGCGCCAGTTCGCGCAGCGCGATGAGATTGCCGCGGTTGAAAAAATGTCTAAGGGCCTGTTCGGCCTGCTGAGTCTTGTAAACTTTTCCCTCGCGCAGCCGCTCGATGAGCTCATCCGGCGAAATATCGATGAGTTCGACTTCGTCAGCTTCGTCGAAGACTTTGTCGGGTAAGGTTTCGTTGACGCGGACGCCGGTGATATGCTCGACGATGTCATTAACGCTTTCGAGGTGTTGGACATTGAGGGTGGAGTAGACATTGATGCCGGCATCGAGGAGTTCATAGACATCCTGCCAGCGCTTGGCGTGCCGGAGTCCAGGGGCATTGGTGTGGGCGAGTTCGTCGACGCAGACGATGGCGGGTTTGCGAACGAGAGCGGCGTCGAGATCGAATTCCTTAAGCGTGGCCCCTTTGTATTCAATGAGTTTGTAAGGGAGCAAGTCGAGACCGAGCAGGAGCGATTCGGTTTCAGGGCGGATGTGCGCTTCGGCGTAGCCGATGACGACGTCGATACCTTCGGCAGCGCGTTTGCGGGCTTCATCGAGCATGGCATAGGTTTTTCCAACGCCGGCGTTGGAGCCGAAAAAGACCTTCAGCTTGCCGCGGTGGGAAGCTGCTTCCTGCTGAACGACTTCCGCCAGCAGGGCGTCAGGATCAGGTCGAGTGTCGTTCATTGCACACCATGATACGTCTTTTCAGGGAACATTGCCGTGCAAAATCTCCAGTGGGCGGGCAGCGTGTGTAGACGCTGAGAAGCTGCCCGCCCGGAAAGGACTGAGGATTATTTGGTAGTCGCCGCCGGCTGGCTGGCCGCGGCAATGGACGCGACTTGGTCGAGTTCGAGGTTGAGTTCGAGCACGTTGACGACTTTTTCGCCGAAGAGTCCGAAGGCGCGGTCTTGGGTGTGGCGGGCGATGAGGGCGTGGAGCTGTTCCGCATCCATACGCCGAATGCGGGAGATTCGTGAAATTTGATAGTCGGCGGCGGCGACGGATTCGTGGGGATCGAGCCCGGAGCCGGAGGCGGTGACGAGGTCGATGGGAATGGGCGAGCTGTTGGCGGGATCGGCCTGATGCAGGGCGTCGACGCGGGATTTGACGGTGTCGCCGAGGATGGAGGGGCCGATGTTGGAGCCAGAGGACGCGGCGGCGTTGTAGGGCATGGGGCTGGTGGCGGAGGGGCGGGACCAGAAGTATTGCGGCTGGTCGAAGGTCTGGCCGATGAGGAAGGAGCCGACGGCGGCGGATTCATCAACGGTCGGACGGCCGTTTTTATCGATGAGGCTGCCTTCGGCCTGGTGGCGGAATCCGACATTGGCGATGAGCGTAATCGCCAGCGGGTAGGCGATGCCGGTGATCAGCGAAAGGAGGAGGAAGCAGATGATTGTGGGGCGGATGATTTTCATGACGAATTCTCTTTTCGAACAGAGGACGGTGCAGTAAGGACTTTCCGTAAGAGTTCTCAGACGAGGTTGACGAGCAGGTCGATCGCCTTGATGCCGATGAACGGGATGATCAGGCCGCCGATGCCATAGACGAGGATGTTGTTCCAGAGCAGGACGCTGGCGGGTTTGGGACGGTACTTGACGCCTCTGAGGGCGATAGGAATCAGCGCGATGATGATCAGCGCGTTGAAGATGAGCGCCGAAAGCACGGCGGTGCCGGGGCTGAGGTGCATGATGTTGAGTTTTCCGAGCACGGGGTAAGTGGAGGCGAACATGACGGGGATGATCGCGAAATACTTCGAGACATCGTTGGCGATGGAGAAGGTGGTCAGCGAGCCGCGGGTCATGAGCAACTGTTTGCCCGTCTCGACGACTTCGATGAGCTTGGTGGGGTTGGAGTCGAGATCAACCATGTTGCCGGCTTCCTTGGCGGCCTGGGTGCCGGTGTTCATGGCGACGGCGACATCGGCCTGTGCTAGTGCCGGAGCGTCGTAGGTGCCGTCGCCGGTCATGGCGACGAGACGACCGCCGGCCTGGTAGTCGCGAATGAGCTTGAGCTTGGCTTCGGGCGTGGCCTGGGCGAGGAAGTCGTCCACGCCGGCTTCGGCGGCGATGGCGGCGGCGGTGAGAGGATTATCGCCGGTGATCATGACGGTTTTGATACCCATGGCGCGGAGTTCGGCAAAGCGTTCCTTGATGCCACCCTTGACGATGTCCTTGAGTTCGATGGTGCCGAGGACCTTGGGTCCATCCGCGACGACGAGCGGCGTGCCGCCCTGGCGGGAGATGGCCTCGACTGTCGCCTGGACTTCCGCGGGAAATTCGCCACCGAGGGATTGCACGTGGGCTTCGATCGCCGCGGCAGCGCCCTTGCGGATCATGCGGTGATCGAAGTTCACGCCGGACATGCGGGTTTGAGCGGTAAAGGGGACGAAGTGGGCGCCCATTTCGTGGATCTGGCGATCGCGGATGCCGTATTTTTCCTTGGCCAGAACGACGACGGAGCGGCCTTCGGGGGTTTCGTCGGCGAGAGAAGAGAGCTGGGCGGCGTCGGCGACATCGCGTTCGTGGGTGCCGTTCGAGGGGTGGAAAGCGACGGCTTGGCGGTTGCCAAGAGTGATGGTGCCGGTCTTGTCGAGCAGGAGAACATCGACATCGCCGGCGGCTTCCACGGCGCGGCCGGACATGGCGATAACGTTCTTCTGGATCATGCGGTCCATGCCAGCGATGCCGATGGCGGAGAGGAGGCCGCCGATGGTCGTGGGAATCAGGCAGACCAGCAGCGCCACGAGGATGGTCGTGGTGACGGGGGCCGCGGTGGCGGGTTGGCTGGCGGCGATGAGAGCGACATTGACCGAATTGGCGGCGTAAATCGAATAGGGCATAAGTGTGACCACGGCCAGCAGGCAAACGATGGTGAAGCCGGCGAGCAGGATGTTGAGCGCGATTTCATTGGGCGTTTTTTGGCGTTTGGCGCCTTCGACCATGGAGATCATGCGATCGAGGAAGGCCTCGCCGGGGTTGACGCCGATGCGGATGACGAGCCAGTCGGAGAGGACGCGTGTGCCGCCGGTGACGGAGGAGCGGTCGCCGCCGGATTCGCGGATGACGGGAGCGGATTCCCCGGTGATGGCGGATTCATCGACGGAGGCGACGCCGTCGGCGACTTCGCCATCGGCGGGGATGTAATCGCCGGGCTCGCAGAGGACGAGGTCGCCCTTGCGAAGGGTGGCGGCGGAGACGGAGGACTGCTGGGCGTCGCGCGATGGGGCGCTGAGTTTCTTGGCGGGCGTATCGCGGCGGGCTTTGCGGAGAGTATCGGCCTGGGCCTTGCCGCGGCCTTCGGCCATGGCCTCTGCGAAATTGGCGAAGAGCACGGTGAACCAGAGCCAGAGCGTCACGCCGAGGATGAAGCTGGGTTTGGCTTCACCCTGGCCGGTGAGTGCGTGAACGTAGAGGCCGGTGGTGAGGATGCTGCCGAGGAAGACGACGAACATCACGGGATTGCGGAGCTGGTGGCGCGGATTGAGCTTCGTGAACGAATCCACGATGGCGCGTTTGACGATCGGCAGATCAAAGAGCGGTCGGGCTTTTGCGGAGGACATAATGGAATTCCTTTCAGAAAAATCTCAGCGATGATCCTGGGGGTTACGATGCGCGGGGTCTTCCCAGAGGTGGTCCCTTTGCAGGTAGCCGCGGTTGATGACGCGGAAATAGCGGCGCACGACGTGCGCGGCGGCGCGGAGTAGAACAGCGAGTATGTGAAGCGGTGTCGAGTTCATAGCGATCATGGTCCACATCCTGGCAGTTGCCTTTAGAGGCCGATCAGTTTCAGGTGTTCGACGATCGGACCCAGCGCCAGGGCCGGGAGGAACGTCAAAGCGCCTACGAGAATGACGGTGCTGACGAGCAGAAAGACAAACAGGGGCGTGTGCGTGGGGAGTGTGCCGGCGCTGGCGGGGATCAGTTTCTTGCGGGCGAGTGATCCGGCGATGGCGAGCGTCGGCACGACGATCCAGTAGCGGGAGAAGAGCATCAGGATGCCGCCGAGCAGGTTGTAGAACGGGGTATTGGCGTTGAGTCCGGCGAAGGCGGAGCCGTTGTTGTTGCCTTGGGAGCTCATGCCGTAGAGCATTTCCGAGAAGCCGTGGATGCCGGGGTTCGAAGGGCCGAGGAGTCCGGCGGGCGAGACGCAGGCGATGGCGGTGCCGATGAGGCAGAGTGCCGGGGGCACAAGGACGATGATGGCGGCCATTTTCATTTCGTAAGATTCGATTTTTTTGCCGAGGTATTCGGGAGTGCGTCCGACCATGAGTCCGGCGATAAAGACGGCGACGATGACGTAGATGAGCATGCCGTAGAGGCCGGAGCCGACGCCGCCGAAGACGACTTCGGAGAGTTGGATCATCCAAAGCGGGCAGAGTCCACCGAGTGGGGTGAAGGAATCATGCATGGAGTTGACGGAGCCGTTGGAGGCACCTGTGGTGGCGACGGCCCAGATGGCGGAGTTGATGGGGCCGAGGCGGGCTTCCTTGCCTTCCATGTTGCCGCCAGGCTGAAGTGCGGTTTCGTGCTGGTCGGCCAGGGCGTTGAGCGTGGGGTTGCCGCTTTGTTCGAAATGCACGCAAGGGATCACCAAGGCGAGAAAGATGATGACCATGGCGGCGAGAACGGTCCAGCCCTGGCGTTTGTCGCCGACCATGAGACCGAAGGTGTAGCAGAGCGCCGCGGGGATGAGGAGGATGGCGAGTACTTCAAGGAAATTGCTCAGACCTGTGGGGTTTTCCAGTGGATGGGCGGAATTGACGTTGAAGAAACCGCCGCCGTTGGTGCCGAGTTGCTTGATGGCGATTTGTGACGCGACGGGGCCGACCGCGATGGATTGCGTCGCGACGTTGACGGTGTCCATTACGGGATTGCCTTTGGCGTCCTTGACGGGAGTGTTGTCCTTATCGAGGTGCGGCGTGGTGTAGGAGCTGGGTTGCAGGACGTTGGCGGTTTTGTATTTGGAGAACGTCTGCGGCACGCCTTGCCAGAGCAGCACGATGGCGAGCAGAGCCGAGAGGGGGAGCAGGATGTAGAGCGTGGAACGCGTGAGATCGACCCAGAAGCTGCCGAGCTTGTCGGTGGTTTTTCGGGCGATGCCGCGAATGAGAGCGGCAAGGACGGCCATGCCGGTGGCGGCGGAGACGAAGTTCTGCACAGTGAGTCCGAGCATCTGGGTGAGATAGCTCATGGTGGATTCGCCGACGTAGCCCTGCCAGTTGGTATTCGTGGCGAAGCTGGTGGCGGTGTTGAAAGAACTGTCAGGAGAGACCGCGGACATGGCGGCGGGGTTCAGGGGCAGCATGGTTTGCACGCGCTGGAGGACGTAGACCGCGAGCACGCCGAGGAGGTTGAAGGCCAGGCAGGAGAGCGCGTAGGTCTTCCAGTTCTGCTCATCATCCTTGCGGACGCCGCAGAGTTTGTAGGTAAGGTGCTCGATGGGTCCGAGGGCTAAGTCGAGGCCGAACAGCGGCTGGAACCGGTAGACACGGGCCATGAAGGAACCGAGCGGCTTGACCAGCAGCAAGAGCACCGCAAGATAGAGTGCGATTTGGAATAGACCGGTCGTAGTCATGAAAACTTCTCCGGATAAAGCAGCGCGGCCAGCAGGTAGACCAGAATGAGTGCGGAGAGGATTCCGCCGATCCAGTAAAGCGGCGTCATTGTGAACCTCCCAACTTCTGGCACAGCACCACCAAGCCCCAAGTCAGGGCGAAGAAGGCGAGCACCACGGCGATGTAGAGAATGTCCATGTGAACTCCTTTCAAGGCACATGAGCACTACATCACATTCTTGGCGCGAGTGTGATTAAGCGGGCGTCAATATCGGGAGCGGGAACATCAAGAAAGTATCAATATCGTGGAAGAATTGAGGAATTGGCCCAGATTCAATGGGCGGACGTCGATCTGAATTCCGAGAGCGGCATGATCCACGTCCGTGACCAGACACGCGGAGGGGCCACGGCAACAGATGACCTCGTTAGGTCGACCAAAACTCATCGGAGCCGACGTGTACCCTTACATCGCGAACCGCGGGCCGGCGCTGGATTCCGTACCTGGGCCTCGTCGGGGTTGGGTATTCCACGGCCCTCTTGATGGCTTGTTGAAGCCCGACGCAGTGAGAAACGTCCTTCGGCGGAATGTGCTAAACGTTCTCAAAGACAACTTCCCGAAATTTGACGCAGGCCGGAGTCTTGAAGACGGTCGGGTCCACTCCTTCCGCCATTTTTTCTGTTCATCTCGGCATTCCCGAAACAGACGTCAAGGACTGACTTGGGCACTCTGACAGCAAGATGACGGCCCTCTATCGCCACATTCTCCAAGGCGAATCGGAATCACTGATTAATCGTATCAAACCTGTGGGCGAGCATGGCGCGGTGTAGCGCCAGTGAACCCACTTACACAATAAGGTCGCCGAGGCGAGGACCTGGCTGGCCGTGGCGGCGCAAGCGAGCAACCGGCGACGTTCAAAAGGAAGCGTGGCGCCGGTGGGGTGAAAATCCGCGTAGAAGTTCATCGGTAGGAACCGGGAGAGGTCTGTTGATCTCGCCCAGGGCTCGCGTGCGAATCACCGACAGCCACGGCTTGGCGATTGGGTTTGCAGCAACTCGCCGCCATTGGGCATCACCCAGCGGGGGGAGCAGCGAAGGTCTCGGCAGTCTTACAAAGTGCCGGGCCAGTTCTTCAACTGAACGCTCGTGGAGGAGGATGTTGTGCATTCAATAACCCAATCCAAACGCCCGCCGATCTTGCATCCGGGTATAGCGACTGGCGCTGCAAGCAAGTCCACCAGCCTACGTCGTTGCGAGCGCAGAGAAAGACCTCCAGAATTCGTGAGATTTCCGGAGGTCTTCAAATACATTCGCTTGATCGTACGTAGAAATTGGACGCGTTACCCCCCCTACCGCACCTGTTGCACGGGTTCGTTACTCCAGCGTGATCTCATAATACATCGCGTGATCTTTGCTGCCGTCGAGAGTGAAACGGTCGGATTGGACGGGGAGCGTGCGGTCGGTGGGGAAACCGTCGTGATCGAGAATGCGGACTTGCAGGACATGGCGACCGGTGAATTGGATATCGGCTTTTACGGGTTCGAGCAAGATTGGGCCGCGGCCATTGTCAGTGATGGTTTTTCCGTCGACGCCGAGAATGCGGAATCCGGTGTTGGCGTTGCGCGCGACAACAGAGAGAAGAACATGTTTGGCGTCCTTCAGCGTGGATTTTCGATCCAATGCCGTGATGAGGATAGAGGCGTATGGGCATGCAGGTGTGATGGTCAGTTGCCCCAGCGATAAGGTCTTATCTTTGGCGAAGCCGACGTAGCCCTGAGTGCCCGGCGTATCGATGGTGATGAAACCGGCGGCTGCATCCCAGATGAGCTGGCCGGTAGCGGACTTGATGATCTGGCCATTGGATTGCGTGTAGCGGGCCAGATCGGGCGGGGTGCTGGGCGTGGATTTCTCCACGAATTCGACGAGCGTACGGCCGGCGGCGAGCGATTCATGAGGGACCAGACCGGCGACGGCTCTGACGCTGTCGTGGGGGGCGACGGCATCAGCGAAATTAAACTTGGCGGTGGCGAGTTCATCCGGGCTGATACGACGCGTGGTGAGGATGGGGGCTTCCTGCACGTCGCCGCGGGCAATCATGCGGGCCAGCACGGGGTACTGTCCAATCTGCGTGGGTGCATCGGCGTTCCACACGCCCCAAGGCAGTTTGCCGACGAGATCTTCAGGGCGAGCGCTGGTGGATTGGAATTCGTAGGATGCGTCCCAGCCCTGCAAGCCCAGGCCGTAGGCGGCGACGATGACGGGGCCTTCAGCGCTATAGAGCGAAGGGTAGACGTGAATCCATTCGGAAAGCGTGAAGGGGCGATTGGCGACCTGTTGGAGGCCGGCAGAAAGGAGCCCCCTGCCGGGGTGGTGGAGCATGGTGTCGGTGAATTTTTCGCCGAAGTAATCGTGGCGATCGATGCCGCCGACGAGGCTGTCGGAGCGGAGGTTGTAATAGTGCGGGAGCATGGACGGCGCCTGCCAGGGGGAACCGATGAGCGGTCCTTTGTAGCCGGCGTCGCGGATGGCTTTGACGAATTTGGCGTAGAAGCGGTCTTGGGTCTCGTGAAGGAATGCGGCATTGTCGAGCATGCGTTGGCGATGGCCACCGGAAACGATGGCGAGGCCGTCGGTGCCCATGCTCCAAGGATTGGGCTGGACGGTGACTGTTCCGTTATCGAGAGAATCGCTGCTGGTGACGGCGCCGCTCCAGGCGCGGGCGAGGGATTCTGTCGAACCGTACTTTTGTGTGAGCCATTCTGTGAAGTGATTTTCGAGCAGTTTGCGATAGGTGGGGAAATTCTTATAGGCAGGATCGGACGTGTAGAAGAAGATGTCATCTTCGTTCTGCAATTCGACATAACAGAGGGCGGGGTCTTCGGCGTAGGCTTTTCCTGTGTAAGGATTCTTGTGCTTGAGCAGGTTGACGACTTGCATGATGAGCAGGTCCTGGACGTCCTCAGCCCAATTGATGACGCCATAGGTGTTGCCGCCGTGCTTCATCAGTTCGTCATAGCCGATGACGCTTTGGCGGTTGCCGGGGCGGACGCAGAACTGGTACGTGTGCGACCAGCCGTAGTAGATGCCGCGCTGGGCGAGCTGGCTGGCGAAATAATCGAGGCGGTCGAGGCCATCAGGGGTGAAGCGGGTCGCGTCGTTCTTGTCGCCAATGCCGGCCCAATCGGCGCCGGTGAACTTGTGCATGCGCACGGCATTGACGCCGTAGCGGACGAAGCGGGCGGCGGTGAATCGCGCATTGGACTTTTCCGGCGCACTGTCCGCGTAAGAGAGATTGACGCCCCAGAATTTGATGGGCGTGTGATCTTCGAATTCGTAGCGATCGCCGGCGATGCGCACTGCGCCGTGCTTGCCGGCCGGGTTTTCGAGCCAGTCTTCCATGCCAATGACGCTGTTGCCGGGTTTCCAGGTGGGCGTATACGGGAACCAATCGGCAGTAGGCAGGACTGGAGAGGCGGCGGAGGCATCGCTATCGGTGGCGCGAAGCGCGGCTTCTGTGGGAAAGGTGAAGGTCAATGTTGCATGCGATTTGCCGGCCTTCAATAGATCGGTTGCAAGTTGGAAGCGGACTTCGCCATCGGTGGAGACCTGGATGGGCGGATCGATAGTTACGGTCAAAGGCCCGGGCCAAATCGTTCCGGTGAAGACCGCTTTCTTGATCGCGAGCTGATCGGTTTTCTCCGCGGGAAGATCGATTGCGGTTTCCTTGCCGGCGTCGTCCGTCAGCGTAACGTGGCCTTTGGCGCCGTCAGGGACGCGCAGGGTGGCAGCGATCATCGTCAGGGGGATGTTCTTTTCTGCTCGCAGATCGTAGCGGAAGGTATACGTGCGAGCATCGGCGGGAGCCACGTGCATCGACAATGCCAGGGTTTGGCCTTCGATGGTGACGGGGGCTTCAACGTGCAGAGTGTGGTCGGCAAGTTTTTTCTCGGTGGACTCCACGCTGGTCCATTTCCAGTCCGGTCCCCAGGCGGTGACACCGAGGTTTAACATGGACTGGTTGCGGCCCATGAGAAAGAAGCTGAAATTGTTGTTGGGATCAATGACCGCCTGGCAGGGAACATCATCGGCGGCGGAGATTGAGACAGGCGAGAAAAGGGCGGTGCCCGCAAACGCCAGCAGCATCACCGTGGCGCGGCAGTAGTTTCGTAGAAGATGCGTGGGCACTCATGTTCCTTCCGCACAAGCGGCATTGCTGTGGCCAATATACTGGGTGACGGGCGATGACACTGTGATTATCTTCCCGGCCGCAGAGACGTGCGTTGATTGAGTTGTTCGTAGCGGACGAGCTCGGCGCCGGTCATTTTGTCGGGGAATGCGGCGACGATGCGGCGGCGGAAGAGGCCATCCCAGATGCCACGGATGACATTGCCAAGCCGAAACGCAAGCAGGCCTTTGATGATATAGAGCAGGCAGTAGAGTGCGATCTTTCGCTGGCGGGCGAGCGCAGGATAGTGGCGGCGGAAGATCCAGATCCAGTTACGGATTTGATAATAGAAATAGGCGCCGGGAGCCACGCGTCCGGTGGGTGCGGCACGGTGAAGAATCGTGGCGGCGGGCGCGTATTCGACGCGATAACCGGCGCGGATAACGCGCAGGGCGAGATCGACTTCCTCATTGTAGATGAACAAGTCTTCCCAGAAGCCGCCGATGCTGAGGAACAGGTCGGCGCGAATCAACGCTCCGGCAGCGGAAAAGGAGTACGTGTCGAACGACTGGCGGCCGTGCGTATCGTAAGGCTGGGCGTAAATCCATTGATCGATCCTGCGGCTGACGGAATTCATGATGCGGCAGCCAAGGATGCCGACGTCATCGTGATCTTCCATGTACTGAACGAGGCGGCGGATGGCGTTGCGGCCGGGCGAGGCGTCATTGTCGAGAAAGAAGAGGTAGGGTCCGGAGGCGGCGTTGGCTCCGACATTGCGGGCACGGGCGGGTCCGGCGTTGGAAAGAAGGCGGATCAAGGTGATGCCGGGAATCTGGGCGAGCACGTCGGCCGAGACGTCGGTGGAGCCGTTATCGACGACGATAATTTCGAGCGATTGATGATGCTGTTTGCGGAGGTGGGCAAGCGTCTGGACGATGTCCGCAGCGCGATTCCAGTTGACGATCACGACGCTGACCAATACCCCGACAGGCGCGGAGAGGCGGTTCTGCGCGAGGAGCGGCGAGGATATCTGGAAGATTTCAGTCATGAATCAGCACTGTTGTTACGGGTTCGGCTGCGGGGGTTTCGGAGGGTTCGATTTCTGACGGGGCGGCTTCGGAAGCTTGACCGCGAAAAAGACGGGCCAGCTTTTCCGCTTCCTTCAGGCAATCATGAGATTCCACAACGCGCTGGCGGCCACGAGTACCCATCGCGACGAGATCGGTAGGCGAAATCTGCAGGATTGTTTTCATGGCGCCGGCAAGCATTTCCACGTTTCCAGCGGGCACGAGCAGGCCATTGTCGCCCGGGATTACAAGCTCGGGAATGCCGGCGACATAGGTGGAGAGAACGGGCCTGCCGAGGGCGAGGGCCTCCATAATGACCACGGGAAGCCCCTCGGCGAAGCTGGGGAGGACCAGCGCACGGGCGTGCTGAATTTCGTTCTTGACCTGCTCGCCGGAAAGCCAGCCGGTGATGCGCACGCGTCCGGCGAGGCCGCGATCGTTGATGGCATTTTCAATTTCTGCTCGCAGCGGACCATCACCGGCGAGGACGAGTTCGAAATTGATGCCGTCATCAGCAAGCAGGCGTGCGGCCTGAACGAGGAGGAGTTGGCCTTTCTGTTCGCAGAGTCGGCCGACACAGACGAGCCGTGGCGCGGTTGCGGGTCGTTCAAGAGGAACAGCAAGATAAGAACGATCCACGCCACAGCGGATGACGTGAATTCTCGGCCAGTCGCTCATCTTGCACCAGCGCATCAGTTGACTGTGCCCGAACTCGGACACGGCGACGACAAAAGAAGCGTGATGGATCTTGTCGCCCAGGTGCAGAGCATCGGGTCGATCGAATTCTTCGGGGCCGTGAACGGTAAAGCTGTAGGAGGGTCCATCCAGCAGGTGGCACAGCATGGCGACGGCGGCGGAATTTGTGCCGAAGTGGGCGTGGATATGCGATGCTTTCGACGCGGCCGTGAGGCGTTTGAGGAGGCAAGCTTCGGCGACGTAGGCCAGATGCCGGAGGAAGCCGCGATCCGAATGTTTGGCAAGTCGAATCGCTCCAAGCAGGCAGCGCAGGGACTTGATGGGGCATGAGATGAATACGGCAAGCGTTGCGAACGCAAGTTTCAAAAGGCCACGATCGAGGAGCGTTGTAGTTCGGGATTGTTCGGCGCGATCTTCGGGCTCGACGAGCGTTTCTTTCACGCGGCGGATGGACATGCGGTCCACGATTATACCGCGGGATTCCAATGCCGCGATTTCACGCCGAATGAAGGCGTGACTGGTCTTGGGATATTGATTGATCAGATAGGCGATGCGCATGGAGAAATCCATTCAGCGAAGGACGCCGGCGACGGGTGTGGTTGGGGCCGGCGCGGGTTGCTTGTACTCGATCAGGGCCACGCCACGGCCTGCGAGGCGGTCTCGGAGATATTGCAGGTGCCCGAGGGTTTCGCCCCACTTGCCGATCACCATCAGAGCCGCGAGCCAAAGGGCTTTACCCGATGCATTGGGTTTGCTGCGAAATCGAAGAGCAATCCGGACGATCTGAAGCAAGGGAAGGATCGCCCACAAGCCCGCGGCCGCATATGTCCAAGTTGACGGATAAGCCGCAGCGGCTCCCGCCAATAATCCACAAACGATGAGCCAGCAGATGGTCCACGACTGGGCGCTGAGAACGAAGCGGCGGAATGAGGCGATGCGAAAACGGCAGGCCAGATCGAGACTGCCGTAACCGGAACGAAGTTGGCGTTTCCACCACTGGCCGAAACGCAGGATGGCGGCATCATGACGGGTCATGTCCGCATCGATTCGCAAGATGCGCCAATTCGCGGCACGCAGGCGGTTACAGAGTTCGGGTTCTTCGCCGGCCTTGACGGTGGTGTTGAATCCGCCGACGCGTTGAAAGGCCGAAAGCCGCATCAGTGCATCGCCACCGCACCAGGTGACCTCGCCGGTCGGGGCATCCCATTCGAGATCGCACAGGCGGTTGTAGAGCGAAGCTTCGGGAAAACGTTCGCGCCGCCGACCGCAGACGACAGCGACATCCGGCTGTGAAGTCAGCGTTGCCACACCTGAGGAAAGCCATTGAGAATCGAGCGTGCAGTCGCCATCGATGAATTGCACGAATTCGACAGCGGGATAGGTTTCCGCAAGGAGGGCGGCGCCGGTGTTTCGGGCGCGGCCTGCGCCAAAGGGAGTAGAGCGATCGAGTTCGATGACCTGGATGCGATGCGCTCGGGCCAGATCCGGACTGCCATCAACGGAACCGGAATCGATATAGACGATTGGATGGCCGGAGTGGAGGACCGATTCGAGGCACTGCGTCAGCCGCGTGCCTTCATTTCGTCCGATGATCACGATGCCTAATCGACTCATTCGGACTCCAGCGCGGGAAGTGTCTTGACGATGCGGGCGGGAATGCCGACGGCAACGGAGCGGGCCGGAATATCCTGTAACACGACGGCGTTGGCCCCGATCACGGAATCATGACCGACGCGGACGCCACCGAGAATGACCGCGCCGCAACCGATATCGACGCGGTCTTCGATGATCGGTAATTCGAAATGGTGATCGGTGCGAAGCACGCCAAAAGTGGTGTTCTGGCGGATCTGAACGTCATCGCCGATGGAACGTGCGCTGAGGATGATTCCGCTGTGATGCCAGATGCGCACGCGCCGGCCGAGCTTGACGGTATACGGGAGGCTGATGCCGCAGGTACATTCGACGAACTTGTAGAGGACCTTGTAGAGCAGTGAAAACGGCAGGCGGAGGACTTTGGGTTTGACGCGCATCCGCCAATTGCCGAAGCGATGGACGCCGACGGCCCAGAATCCCTGTTCGAACAAGTTGCGGTCGTGGGTGCGGAAGTCTTCGCGAAGAATGGCCAAGAGACTCATTCCGGCGGGATTGTTGTTGATCCGGCCCTGATACCACTCCGGCACAGCCGGGATGGATCGCAAGCGCACAGGCTGCGGTGTTTGGGTCGCGGTGGTCATTACACTTTCCATTTCAGAAGGGAATGCCGAAAGAGATCGGGGATGAGGGATATCGGAATGTCATTGGGGCGGCGCTGCACGATCTGGCGCGTGCGGCAGAGAATCAATCCGATGAGCCAGGCGGCGTCGGCGATCATCGCATAGAGATGGCCGCGGTTTTTGACGAAGTAGCGTTTTCGCGAGTCAAACCAGTAGGCAGGTCTGCGACGCGGCCGCTGGGTGGGAGCGGTCTTGGTGGTCACGCCGGTGCTTTGGCCGATGAGGTGGACGACGCGGCTTTCGGGGGCGTACCAGATCTGCCAACCGGCGCGCCGGGCACGAAGGCAGTAGTCGACTTCCTCATAATAGAGGAAATACTGTTCATCCATGAGACCGATGTCGGAAATAACCTGGCGACGGACGATCATGCTGGCGCCGGCGACCCAATCCGTCTCGTGGGGACATTCCTGCGGCGCCGGCGCGACGACGAAACGATGCAACATGCGGCTGACAAGACCGAGACGCAATCCGTTATCGAGCTCACCGAAAATAGATGGAAAGCGGAATGCGGATCGCTGCTGCGTGCCGTCGGGATCTTCGAGGCGGCTGCCCGCGATACCGACGCGCGGATTCTGATCCATGAAATTGACCAATGCCGTCAGTGCGCCGGGACGAACGAGCGTGTCGGGATTGAGCAGGAGAACATATTCGGGACTGCCGGGGGCATCGAGAAACGGCTTGATGGCGAGATTATTACCGTAAGCGAAGCCGCCATTTTCCGGTGCTGCGATCAGTTGTGCCCAGGAATTCCAGCCGTGGTGATCAATGGCACCGGCGAGTGTTTGCAGCGAGCCGTCTGCCGAGGCGCAATCGACCACAACTACGCGGGCGTCAAGAAACTTCGGCATTTCGGACGACAGCGACTGCAAGCAATCGATCGTCAGATTTGCTGAACGGTAGTTCACGATGGCGATCAGGAGTTTCATCTTGCGACGGTTTCTTTCGAGCGGGCGGGCATGGTTTCGGGGGATGAACGTTGCAGCGATTCCGCTTCAAACCGGTTCATGCGATTTCGCAGTTCAGCGGCCACGATCGACACGACGGGATAACCGACGATCTGAAGATGGGTCCCGGGAACATCGATGATCTCCACGCCATCGCGGGCCACCGATCCCCAGCCCATCGTACGATCATCACGAACGGTGCCGAGATATTGCTCTTTTTCGGTTGCGTTGAAGAGGGCGATGGCGCCAGGATAGGGACGGAACTGGTAGTGCTTCTTGGCTTCACGGAACGCGTCGGAGACCCGGTCGATCACGACCTGGGCAGAACTCGTGAGATTGGTCGCGCTGCTACTCGTTGGATGGATGGCTCGGCGAATGCGCCGTGCCAGTGCGGCGAACCGCTGACCGATGTATCGAATTCCATGTCCGAAGCCGCCATGGGCCAGGACCTTGAAGTGAAGGACCAAACGAATCACGAGCGGCAACACCACGGGATAACCGGGACCGGACGTATCGAGCATGGCGAGGATGCCAACGGTTTCATTGACGTCGATCAACTGTTGGGCAATTTCGAAAGCAATGAGTCCACCCGCGGAAAAACCCGCGAGATGGTAAGGGCCATGCGGCGCTACCTGGCGTATTGCTGAGATGGCGTACGCGGCCATTTCCTCGATGTGGCGGTAAGGTTCGTGCCAGCCATCGAGGCCGCGGAGTTCGATGCCGTGGATCGGCCGGTCTACGCCGACGAGGTTGGCCAAGTCCCGCAGGCCGATGACGTGTCCGCCGATGCCCGGAAGAAGAAAGAGCGGGGCTTTCGTGCCCGCGGGCTGCAGAGTCACGAAGGATTCGGCGTGAAGAAGCTGCTTGCGATCATCAAGGAACCGGGCCAGCCGGCGAATCGTCGGGTGCGAAAAGAGCGTGGCGGTGGGGATGATCACCGCGAAGGTTTTTTCGACACGAAGTGCCAGGTCCGCGGCCAGAAGGGAATCTCCGCCGAGGTCGAAAAAATTATCATCCCTGCCGACGGTGGGGATCTTCAACACGTCGCTCCAAATCGCGGCGAGTCTCTTTTCGACGGACGTACCGGGTTCCGTGAATGTCGGTTGAGCCTGATCTCGGACGCTCGCAAGGCCCAATTCCTCGGCAAGTTTATTCCGGCACGGCTTGCCGGTGGGACCGAGCGGCATTTCTTCGAGAAATACGATGCGCCGCGGCACTTTGAAGTCGGCAAGGCGCTGTGAAGAAAAGACCGTGAGGTCATCCTCGCTGGCTGTCATATCGTGCCGAAGGACAATCGCGGCGGCAACCTCTTCGCCGAGGCGTTTGTCGGGCATCGGGAAGGTCAGAGCCCGCTCCACTGCGGGATGGCTCATGAGCACATTGTCGACTTCCACGGGGGAAATCTTCTCGCCACCGCGGTTGATCAGTTCCTTGATGCGCCCGGCGACGTAAAGATAACCATCAGCATCCAGCCGGCCGAGATCGCCGGTGCGCAACCAGCCGTTGATGAAGGCAGTGGCATTGGCGTGCGGATCATTGTGGTAAGCGCCGATGACATTTTCGCCACGGATCACGATTTCGCCGGTTTGCTCAGCAGACAGAAATCGTCCCTCGGGATCGACGATGGCTACTTCGGGACCTGCAGGCAGGCCGACGCTTCCAAGCCGGCGGTCGCGCGGAGGCAGCGGATTTGAGGCAATCTGCGGCCCGGCCTCGGTCATGCCGTAGGCTTCGATATGCGGCGCATGGAAAATCGCTTCGATAGATCGGCTGGTCGCCGGAGGCATGGCCGATGAGGCGGAGCGAGTGAAGCGGAACGGATTTTTCTTGAGCCATGACTCGTTACCACGGAATCGGGAGAGAACTTCCTGGTGCATGGCCGGTGCCGCGGTGAACCATGTGGGCCGGGCGATGCTGGCCCAGTTCCAGAAATCGCGACCCGTGAAACTGGTCGCACAGAAGACCTGCCCGCCGCCGGCCAGCGTGGACAACATCGCTGAAAGCCCGTGGATGTGGAATAGAGGCATGATGTTGATGCATCGGTCATCCGGCGATAGCGATAGCCAGCCGCGAATGGCACTGGTTGCAGCAGAAAGATTGGCGTGTGTGAGCGGGACAATCTTCGGCCGGGACGTTGTGCCCGACGTGTGCAGCACGAGTGCCGTATCGCTGCGTTGCGCCCAATCAGCAGTTGTGGGCAAATCGAGAATATCGGGAAGACAACGGAAGATACCGGAATCGGCGGAGGGATCCTGTACGATTTTGATGACAGGAATGTTGCGGGCTTCGGCGATGGCGATCGCGGGTGAATCGATGCCGGCCTGGACGATCAGGGCCTTGATCTCCAGGTCGGAAAAATAGAAGTCGAACTCCCGGGGGCGATAGTTGGGATTCAGCGGAGCGGCAGTGGCAACACTGGAGACGGCCAGGAAAGCCGTCGCGGCTTGAGGACCATTTGGCAGGACAATGGCCACGCGATCGTTGCGCCGGATGCCCAGCGCATTCAAATACCGCGCGACCCGCTCCACGTGCTCATGGAGACGATGATAACTCAGCGGCCGGCAGCCGGCGGAGAGCATAGCAAGGGCATCGGGGGCACAAGTGGCGGCTTGGCTGCGCAACATCCCATATAGCGTATCAAGGGAATTACTTCTGACTGCGCCGTTCATCCCATTCCCACTCAATCGCGCATCGAACCGCTTCGGAGGAGAACCGAAAATTACGGGACCCGGATCCACTTTTGTATATCCTATTATTATGTTAGGTTATACCGTAGATACTCTGCAAGAATCACATTTCATTTCAACTGAGTACTAGCACTGTAAGTACTGTTCACAGAATACTTTACGAACAATTATGGATAGAGCCCATGCCGGATGGGGGTTACGGCCACCGCTGGAATTCGTTGATCGCCGGGGATCAAACTGCTCGTCTTGCCACCAAGCGCGGGCGATGGGACCTTGGTGCTTTTTGGGGCCGTGCGAACGAGAAGATAACCTGAGACACCGCCGGCCGAGAGAATGAAAATCGGATTGATCATGGCGTTGGAAAGGTTGTCAATCATGTAGAGGCCCAACATCACTCCCATGGCCACCGGCGCGGCATATTGAGGCTTGGCCCATTCAACGGGAGGAATTCTCCGCGCCAGCACGCTTGCAGGCAGCAGAAGCACGAGCGTCACCGTGGTAAGTCCAAGAATTCCGCACGCGCCCAACGTGATGACCCAGAAACCATCCGTCACGCTGATATCTCTCCCGGTTTCATCGTAAACCCGGGCACGGCCCCAACGTCCCCAACCAACGATGGGTTGCTGAAACGCTTTCGCCGCGAGCATGTCTTCATTACGGATACGAAACGCAAGCGATTCGGCTCGATCGGGACCAACCCATTCTTTGCTCAGTGCGACGATAGTGGATCCGTCCCAAACGGAAGAACTGCGAAACGCCATGTAAGCCGGCGCAATCAGAAGAAGCGCCACGAACACCAGGCGCGTCCGCAGGTATCGACCGGCAAAGAGAACGGCCAAACCTGTGGCGAGGAGAATCGTTGCGCCAGTGGATTTGCAGAGAACCGTGGTGATGAGCAGAAGCACAACACAGGCCACGGCGTTGAGACCGAGGATATTCTTGACTACGCCGCTGAAAACCAGCCACACACCGAGAAGCGAGGCCATCGCCATCCATAATCCGACGGCCAAGCCGTGTTCCATAAAGACGGTGGGCCGCCAGCCGCCAAAACGAATGGTCTGGGCGAAATCATGCTGGTAGAAGCCGTAAATCATTGTGTGAAGTTGGGGGCTCATGCGAATTTCGTAGAGGCAGAACGGAACATAGGCCAATCCACCCATGAAGATGCCCACCGCCAGTTCCTGCACGCCGTCGAAATCGCTGAAATACACGCGTCCGATGAAATAGGGAATTCCCCAGTCAATGGTTTGATAGAGCACGGCGCTGCATCCGTCATAGATGCCCAGGTCATTGTGAAGCGATGAGAAGAAGGGGCAGAAACACCAGGCGATCATCGGTAAATCGATCCAGCGAGGACGAAGCGCCAGTAACCGCGCGTGGTCAAAGAACAGGCTGCCCAGGAGTACGCCGAGGCACGTGGCAGTGACCTTGTTGAAGAGGGGAATGCCTTCGCCGAATTTGATTGATGCAACCGGCAGGAAAAGGAATCCCACGATCAGCGCGACAATCACGGCGCGCCGCGGCGGCAGGCACATGAACATCAGCAGGACGGCCGGGATCCAGCCGAACAGGGCAATGTAGACCGTAATGCTCATCCAGCAATCATCTCCGTGGAGGTCGCGAGGTTAACGCTGGGTTTCGGATGATCGAGAGCAGATTCCAAGGCCTTTTCGAAAAGAAGGCTGGCATCCTGCCAGGTGTACGCCGCGGCGGTCTGCAAGGCAGCATCCGAGAGCGATTTCCAATTCTGCGCCGGCATTTGGCACAGACCAACGATGGCGCAAGCCATATCGGCGGGATCTTCCGGCTTCACGAGTATGCCGCCACCACGCGCCAGCAATTCCGGTGCGGCGCCGGCAGGCGTGGCAATCACGGGCGTACGACAGGCCATCGCTTCGAGGATCGGTAAACCAAAGCCTTCCTTGCGGCTGCCGAAAAGCCATGCATCGCAATGGCTATAGATGGAGCGAATTTTGTGCTGCGGCGGGTTGCGGAAATATTCCATATTCAGTCCGGGTTCGCAGGCGTCATGTCCGAAAGCCATGACATGAAGGTTGGGTATTTGCTGGCGTGCCAGCTCGATCGCCGCGAGGCACACATCCAGGCCGCGAAACCAGGAGTTCGCATAGACCATGCCGACGGTCGGGACGGGTTGGCGATCTCTTGGACCGGAAGAGAATAGGGATGTATCGACGCTGTTGGGAACAAGTTCGACATGCGAACCAGGAGCTTCGCGTGCGATGAGTTCAGCAAGCCATCGTGACACGACGATCTTACGTAGCGGCAAAGACCAGGTCGCCCGCACTTTCTCCGCCCAGGACGGGTCTTCCGGAAACAGCACGCGTTCATCGCCTTGAATGAAATAGCATTTGGCGCCCTTCTGTGGCGAAAGCTTGTGTACCCACGGGGCGGTTTCCCACCATGTGGCGATGACGATATCCGCATCCGGCACATCGCGATCGGTGATGGGCCGACATGTTTCGATCACGCACGGGATGACAGAGGTCGCGGTGAAATGGGTCGACTCGTTGCGCGAAGTTTGGGGCCGGCCTTTGCCTTTGATCATCGATTTGATTCTGCGCCGTAGAGGCACTGGTGCAAGCGGCACACTTACAGCGACGACTTCGTGCCCGCGTTTGCGCAACAGTTCGGCATAGGTGGCGATCACCCGGATTCCGCCGGAGTTATCGATGTTTGGAAGTACAAATGTAATTCGCACAGATACCTGATCAGTTCAGAGGAAAAGGCGAGAATAGAGCCAGAAGGAGACCGGCGGCCAGACCACAGCCAACCGCAGCGAAATTGAGTTTACGTTCAAGTGCTGCGGCCCGCTTAAGGCCGATGACAATCACGGCAAGTCCACATGCGGCAATACCGAGCGAAACGTGAAAGTTCACGAGAGCCGCAATGAATTGGATGATGCCCGCGGCGACGAGAAAGAATGCAAACCATACATTCAGGCAGCATAGGACCACCAGCGGGCTCAGATGACGACCGTCAAAACGCAGGTAGCAGCGTGTGCCGGACTCGGGAGCTCTCGCGGCATATTCGAGATCCTGCAGGCGGCGGTAATGATCGGGATGACCAAAACACCGGACGAGTAGCTCGCCATCTTCCGAAGCAAACTGTCGCAGCATGGCACGCTTCATTTCCAATCGCTGTGCATCCGGGGGCAGGCTGCATCCCGGCTCACCCTCGACAAATCCGGAACGGTTCTCAATTCCAAGGGGTTTGATCCGGCGTCCGAAGAAGGGAATCATGTGGAGCACAAATCGCAGCGACCGGAGTGGCTGATGTGCCAGCGAGTAATAGGTATTGTATTCCGGCGCTTCCAACGCCTGAAGATCAGGCCGGCAAGTTTCGGAAAGGCAATGAAGAGCCAATTGACGAAGAAGTCGGTGATCGCAGTGCGATTCTCCCACGGCGGGGAGGAACACGGCGGCGCCCCGGGGAAGTGCGGCGATCGCACCGCAGATTTTTTTCCGGGCATGCGCCAGGTCATCATCGGTCAATCGGTTGGGACCCTGCACAGGCGATTGCGGCAAATCAAGAAATTCGAGGGCCGGAGCGGGAACACCAACAATCGCCCACGCTTGCCGTGCTTCCTCTCGCCTGAGCAGTGCGCGTGAATCGAGCGAAGAATCCGAACCGCAGGTCAAATACAGAACGCGGATCCGATGGCCGGCGCGTGATGCTTCAATGGCATATTCACCGGCCAGAATCACGCAGTCATCGGGATGCGCTGCGAGTATGAGCACGTCGGACGGAGCGGAAGCATCTTGCTTCGCTGGCCGCAGAATCGCAACTAGCGCGATGATGCCGAGCGCGGACGACGTCAGAGCAAGTATGAGCCATGCGATCAGGATGTGGACGCTCTCCAATCTTTGGAATTCAGCTTTGAGGACGAAGCAGGCCTTTGAACCTGCGCCAATGCGGGCCCAGCGGTGACTGGCCAAACCGAATTCGCAGTTTCTTGATCCACGTCGGTTCGGGCGTTCCGTAATAGACGCCCGGCGGCTTGATCTGCGAATTGCCGGCGTCCATATATCCGTCGAGATTGCGGCGAGCCAGCGAATCTTCGCGGGCCTTGAGAAGTTGTTCATCGTATAGATTGGTGTGAAAGATCGTCCACGTTGGGTCCTCCTCCTTGACGATCGCAAAGAGTCCGTGTCGTTCCATATATTTCTCGAAACCGCGCTCAATCAGGTAACGGGATTGGTTTGTCGCAGCGGCGGGATTGATCGTCCGGAACCCCGATGAGATGTATACGCCGGCGAATTCCTCCATCGCGGCAATGAATGAACTGCGTTTCATGATGGAAAAATTCTCGCTGCACTTGTGGCTGAAGTACCAGCCGGGCCACGCGTCGTGATGCTTGGAGTTCATATTGAACGAACCGCCGACCGCGAACACGTCCTTGCGTTCGAGGAGTTCGAGCGCTTCGGCGAGCCAGTTCTCATGCCCCTTGCGGAAGGGAAGCGAATCGATCTTGAACCACAGCAGATAGGGTTTGCTGGCGATGGCGCCGACGGCGTGCTCCTGGATGTAGCAAATATCCTTGTGATTGTCCGGATGATTCGGTCGGATGAGTTGAAGCTTGTCGATCTTGCCTTCGTTAAAGAGATCCCAGTAGATCTGTTGCATGGTCGCATCGCTGCCGCCGTCGACGACCACGACTTCACCCGGCTTTCCGCCGATGAAATCGAACCAGTCAAGCAGAATGGTCCGGTAGACCTTGGCATTGCCGAAATTCGCTGAGACCAGCGAGACTTGCTGAAGTGCTTCCTGGACCGTCATATTTCAAGCCCTTGATTAAGCAGTATGCGGCGAACCAGACCGAGGGTCCGGCGTTGAAATGCAAATGGAGGCCAGAGCCAGAGCGATCGAGCAACTTCACGCGATGCGGACAAACGCCTGCCGGCGGCGAGGTGATGAAGGGCGTCTACCTGTGCGACATCCGCCCAATGGGTGCGGTCATTTCTTGCAGCATTCCGCCGCCGTGCTTTCGGAAGCTGCGCCCGGTATTCCATGCGAAGTTGCTTGCCCTCGGTTCGAAAATGATCCGAGTCCTTGGTGCTTTTGGCCGCCTTGTGCCAGCGGTATCCCGCGAGCAACTGCGGGACAATGACCGGTTTAACGCCGGCGCGAACGCGCAATCGAAGCCAGTATTCGTAATCAAAACAATAGTGCATATCTTCGCGAAACGGCCCCTGTTGGCGGAAGAGTTCGGAAGACCAGAAACATCCCTGCTGGGTGAAAAGAATATTCCAGAGCAATTCGTCAGGGCATTTTTCTTCGACCGCATGGAAAAGCCAATCGGGTTTCCCTTCCTGGAAACAGCGGACGGAACCGGCGACCCAACGAGCACCATTGCGGAAATATTCCGCCGCGGTTTTCAGCGCGTTCGGCTCCAGCACATCATCACTGTTGATATACGCCATAATCTCGCCTGTGGCCCGTTCAAACCCCTTATTGATGGCATGGCTCTGGCCGCGATCTTTTTCGCTGACCCACCAGGCAAGGTAAGGTTCGTATTTTTTTATGATAGAGACGCTTTCGTCCGTGCTGCCGCCATCGATGATGATGTACTCGAGATTGGGGTATTTCTGATCGATCACGGAGCGAATGGTTTCTTCCAGGAATCGCCCCTGATTGAACGAAGGCGTGACGATGGTAATTCTTGGAAACACGCGGGTTTTCGGATTTTCATCCGCAGCGGCGTGCGTTGAACGCGTACTTTCCGCAACCTGCGGAAAGGCAACTTCTCTATCGGCATCAGTCTTCAGCATTTCATGATTCCGCGATTGGGTGATGACCCTGCGTGAATATGTTACTTCACTAAACTGGGTGTGGATTCGACTGCGGCATCCGGCGTTTCCACCGGAGCGGATTCGTCAGGCGAGCCCTGGCTGATATCCACGGTTGCCGCCACTGCAGTGGTGCCGTGCCATTTCTGTTCGACCTGGCGAGTGCCGTAAATGCGGGCGCTTTCGACGGTGAAGCTAAATGAGGAGGGAACCTCCCAATAGCGCTGTTCCGTGTCGTTGCGGAGAATCATTCGTAATCGGTAAGTACCGGTGATCAGTGGAAGGGATTCAATGTTGAACCGATAACAGGTCACGGCGCCAGGTATGCATCGTGCGTTGGAGATCAGATCCGTCGAATCGATGCCGAAGACGAGCGATCCTTTGTGATCCTCGACAAAAATGTGAACTCCCGCGGAGCAATCTTTGTGAGAGCGGAACGTGACTGCGATTTCGCACGGAGCGAATGTGCTCAGATTGCCTAGCGACGGTTTGGCGATCCGTAAACCGCACAAATCGAACTCTTTGCCGACGATCGTCTCATCGGAAAAATCGCTCTTGATGCTGCGTCGCAGGTAATGCTGAACGGCCTCGTGGGCCGGGCTGTCAAGCACGATCTGGCCGGCATGAAGCAGGATGCCCCGGGTGCAGAGGCTTTCAACCGCAGCCATATTGTGACTGACAAAGATGACCGTTCGCCCATCCTCTTTGGCAACATCCTGCATCTTGCCGAGACACTTGTCCTGGAACTCCACGTCGCCGACGGCCAGCACCTCATCGACGATGAGGATCTCCGGATTCAAATGTGCCGCGACCGCAAACGCGAGGCGAACATACATGCCACTGCTATAACGTTTGACCGGGGTATCGAGGAATTTCTCGACTTCGGCGAATTGCACGATTTCGTCAAAACGCCGGCGGATTTCAGGGCGGTGCATGCCGAGAATCGCGCCATTGAGGAAAATATTCTCGCGCCCTGTCAACTCCGGGTGGAAACCCGTGCCGACTTCCAGGAGCGATCCAACGCGGCCGTAAAGATCGATTTCACCGCGGGTGGGCTGCGTGATGTTCGAAAGAAGCTTGAGGAGCGTCGATTTTCCCGACCCGTTTCGTCCGATGATGCCGACGACATCTCCCTTATGAATCTCGAACGACACGTCCTTGAGGGCAGCAAATGTTTCACGCGTTGCGCGACGCAGCGGATGCTTCACGCGCGAGACGATGCGTTCGGCCAGCGTCGTGTGCTTTTCCTCGTGCGCAATGCTGAACTCTTTCGTGAGATTGCGTACGGAAATGGCGATGTCTGATGTAGTCATTGAACTCTTTACTTATCGTCCGTTGAACAATTTCTGCTAAATAACGTCCGCAAATTTGCGTTCCATGCGTTTGAAAATGAAAGCCCCAGCGAAGAATACGATGATGCAGACGGCCACGGAATACGCAACGGCCCACCAGTTCGGCACCGAAGTCTTCCCCAGCAGACTCCACCGTAATCCTTCAATAATCGAAGCCAGCGGGTTGATGTAGTAGTAAATCCGCAGGCGCTCCGGCACGGCGGACACTGCATACGGAATCGGCGAGGCATAGAGCAGCATTTGCATGGCGACCGGGATGACGTATTGCACATCACGGTAGCTGACGTTGAGCGCCGCAAAATAGAGTCCCGAGCCGACCGCCAGCAGGATCAACAGCCCGATCCACAGCGGAAAGGTCAAAAGAGGCAAGCCCAATGCCACGCTGGAGAGCCGGGGAAGAATCAGCACCGCCAACATCGCCAGTGCGATGACAAAGTCAAGGAGAAAGGATGGCACAACGGACAATGGAAGAACAAGACGGGGAAAGAACACCTTGGAGATCAACTGCGAATTTCCGGTGAGGCACACACTGATCCGTGTGACAATGCCGGAAAACAGATTCCAACCGAGCAATCCTGCAAAGGCGAAGAGCATATAGGGAACGCCATCGGAAGGAAGCTTGGCAACACTGCTGAAGACGAAAGTGAAAATACCGGCCGCAATAAGCGGTTGAAGGATCACCCATGCGATGCCCAGTGCCGTCTGCTTGTAGCGAAGCTTGATGTCACGCAAGGCCAAGGTCAGCAAAAGATCGCGGAATCGCCAGATCTCGCGGAGATTCAGGGGGGCAAATCCCGCCGAAGCGCGAATCGACAGGTACGGCACGGGATGGGCGCGTACCGGGTTCTGTATGGCTTCTGTGACAGCAGTGATATTTCTCACGGTCGACATTTTATAACGATTCTCACTTAAACATCTCAGGAAAGATGCGAACGACACAAGTGCTACAAACCGATTGCGGACAGTTTTTCCTGCTGTTCGGGCGTCAGGGATTTTCCTTGCGGGAGGCCTTCGAGTTGCCGTAGCGCTGCCTTGGCCTTTTCCTTTTGCCCGCTTCGTGCCAGATTGGCGATCAGATTCACGCGCCATTCGACATCGCTGGGGGAAAGATCGACGGCGTATTGCAGTGATTCCGCAGCTTGCTGGAAGTTGTTCTGGCGGGCCAAAATTGCAGCCCGCGTGTCATAGTAATTGGGAACTCGCGGAGCCGCGGCAATCGCCTCGGTAACCAGTTTCAAAGCCTCGGTCAGATCGCCATCGCGCAAACGCAGAACGTTGGCCAGGTTATTCTTGGCGACATCCGAATCCGGTTTCAGTCTAAGGAATCGGCGATAAGCGTCTTCTGCTGCCGCAAGGCTGTGTTCCGACTCACAATTCATCGCCAGCGCCAGAATTGCATCTGCGCCCGCCTCATTGCCGCTGCCAAGCGATTCAAACAAGGCGTTGCCCCGTGCTGTGTATTGGCGGATATTGTAATGCTTTCCGAGACTCTTCCACGCGTGAGCCAGACCGATCTGCTCCGTGACACCGGATTGCGGAATTCGATCCGCAATCTGTTCGAGCCATGTTTTCGCAATCGTGTGATCGCGAATTGCTTCGGAGGCGAGAGTCATCCACACCTTCCGCCATTCCGAAGACGTCTGAAGCATCGGGCTCAGCAACGCGGCTGCCTTTTCGTACTGACGGGTCTTGAGCAGCGCCCGGGCATAGAGCAGAATCACCCCGGCATGTTGATCGGGGGCAGCCTCGGCCAGCGTCAGATGCGGGGCAAGCTGCCGCACAGCTTCCTGTGCCTGGCCAAGTTCGAGTTCCGCGCCGGCGATGGCCATGTCGGGAAGAACGGTTTGCCCCAGCGTTCGCTGCCGCCATTCTTTGGCGGTGCCCAGCATTTCTGACCAGCGGCTGGCGGCCGCCAGGGAAGAAGTGGCCAGCCTTGCCGGCTCGGCATTACCCGGGAAGGCCTGCATCGCCCGGGTTGCCAAGGCAATGGCATCATCAACGTTTCCAGCGCTCACGTACATTTGTATCACCAGACTTTGCACCGCCAGTGCCCGCGGGTATTGCGTGGCCAGGCGATAGCACTTGGGCAGGATCTGTGCGGACATCGCTTTCGAGTTGCGTCCGTCCTGCAGAATTCTGATCGCCTCAATTGCAGCAATGTTTTCCGAATTGCCGCGAACCGTCGACGCCAGCAACGGGCGATAGGCCGGGTTATCTCCAAAATCGCGCATCATCTCCGTGTTGGAGAACGCAAGGCTCAAAATGGGTTCTGTGGGAATCGCCCGATGAGCATCGTTCAGAATATCTAGGGCCTGGGCGAATTGGCCGACGGAAAAACAAACCGCGATGCGTTCCCGCCACGCGGCGGGATTCTTCGGATCCGCCGCCGTAGCTGCGGCATAGGCCTCCAAGCCACGATCCAGCTTTCCGACGCGAACGAAATATTCGCCGCGGACAATCTCGCGAACCGCGACCGGGGCGTCCGTTGCATCGAGCTTGGCGATAGCAGCCTCAGAATCCGCCATCTTGCCTTCCGATGCGTACAGGTCCGCCGCGAACTGAATGGCCGCAGGTGTCGGTTTTTCAAGCAGTTTCTGACATATTGCTTCCGCTCTGCTGAGCTGATTTTGCTGACGATAGAGTTTGGCCAGAACAAGATCCGCCGGTTGTTCGTTGCCGCGGTAGAGCCCTTCGATAATCGCCAGCGCCCGATCGTACTTGCCGAGTTGGGCGAGGATAATCGCGGCGTGATACCGCTCCTGCGGCGTGGCATTCTCGCTTCTTGCAGCTTTTTCCGCGTAGTCCATCGACTGGCTGCTGTCACCAGTCAGGAGCAGAAGCCGCGCCAATTCGATCGCAATCGCATTGGAATCCGGCCGCAGACCCGCAGCGACCTTCAAATTTTCCGCAGCTTCACTGACATTGCCCAGCCGTTCCATGCACTCGGCAAGCAGCAGCCGGGGCGCCAGTAAATCCGGAGAAGACCGGGCGATGTCGCCGAGCAGCAGCGACGCTTCTGCTGCGGATTGCTCCCCGCTACGCGCCTCCAGCAGCCAACGAGCACGCGCGAAACGCCACGTGAGCCCCTGGTCGCCGAGTTGATCGCGCAGCCGATCAATGGTCCGGCCGACGAATGCGTTGTTATGTTGCACCGACCGGGCGCTCAGTGCCGACCACTGCAAGCCAATATCATCCGGGTGGCCATCTCCCAGCGCGACCCACTGCGCCTCGGCTCGGGGATCATCCGTGATGTCCAGGTACGTCGCCCAGACGGCGGTCCAGGAAAGAGCCGCGTTCGTGCCGGCGGCGGCCCGAGCGCGTTCAAGAATGGAGAGCCCGGCGGCCCCATTGCCGTCGCGCAGGGCGTGAAGCGCCTCGGCGAAGGCCAGATCAGGGGTCATCCCGTGAGCCTTCTCCGATGTTTCCAGCGCTCGCGATTCCAAGCGCAGGCCTGTTTCCCGTGAGATCATCGCCAATTGCAGAAGAACGCTTTCGTCGGCAGCGGGGGTTCTTGCGAGAATCGCTTCAGCCAATTGGATCGCCTGATCCTTCCGCTTGTTTCGCACCAGCATCTGAACGTGCAGGGGAAGAATGCGAACCTCGTCCGGCCAGCGTTTTTCAATGTCCCTAAGCAATCCAAGAACGTCGGAGGTTTCCGAAGCGTGCTGCGATTCCAGAATCGCCCCCCACGCCAGCGCCAGAGTCACCTGGGCGTCCCGATCGTCTGGCATGCGATGACAGGCGGATTGCGCGGCACGGTACGCATCTGCGGTCCGGCCGATGGCTAGCTGCAATTGTGCGGCTTCGCGCCAGGGCTCGCCCCACGCCGGAGCCAGCCGGCAGACTCGAACGAAGGCCTCGAGCGCAAGGTCCCGCTCGCCGGCATTCTTATACGCCTGACCAAGAAACCAGTTTAGGTAGGGATCCTGCGGATAAATCGATTGGCCGTCTCGACAAGTGCTCAACCGCGACTTCGGCGGCATTTGCGGACTGAAGAAGGCCGCCGATAGCACCTGCGACCAGGTGTTGGCCATTCGGTTGCTGGCAGATTTTCTGGAGAGCAGCTCGACCGCAGCCCTGGCATCGTCATGCCTGCCGAGACGCTCCAGCGAGAGCGATCGCAGCGCGAGAAGGTAAGCATCATCCGAGGAGGCGACTTGTGTTTGGGTATGCGCCACCACTTCCCCCCACCGCTGGCTTTGAAACAGGCGGGACGTGAATTGGCGCTGCGCTTCGATATCCTGCGTATGAATTGCCGAACGTTCGAGCAGCCGCGCGGATTCGGAAAACTGTTCAAGATTGTCGAGCTGGCTTACCAAGATCGGTAGCACGCTCTCAGGCAAATTAGGATGGGCCGAGGCTTTCGCAGCCCACGACAGGGCGCCGGCACGGTCACCGGAAAGACTGTGAGCAATGCTCTCAATAATTTCAAAGCGGCTGTCGTCCGGATGCATCTTGGAATGCCGATCCGCAAACGCCAGCGGATCGCCTTTGCCGCCCTCAATTTGAACCAGAACGCTCAAAGCCAGCAGGTACGACTCCAGATCATCGGGCGCCAGCCGCATCAGCAGATCCGCGGCCGAGCGTGCCTCCGAAAATCTCCGCAAGCGCAGTAGGGCAACGGTCTTGGCACGCCATGCTTGCGCATCGACGCCATTCTGCGCCAGGATGGAATCCGCCAGCGACAGCGTTTCGGAACTGAAGCCGACTTTCACGTAAAGATCGAGTAATTCCTTCTGTGCTTCCACATTGCCCGGCTGCAAGTCCGCGATGCGCCGCCACAGTCCCACGGCCTGCAACAGATGGACGTTGTCGAGCTCTTCCACACGCTGCCGTGATTTTGCGTAACAGATCAGCGCTTCCACATCGGTCGGATGGCTCGTTAAATAGTAAGAGAACTGGGCCAGGGCGCCGGCATAATCCGCCGCCTGGAACGCCTGCAACCCCAGGGCTCGTGCCGCGGCAATGCGCTGATGTGTCTGCACCTTGCGAACGGCTACGAAACTCCCCGCGGCAATGGTTGCCGACACGACCCCCAGGGCCAGCCACAGCAAACGACGACGTGTTTTCGCCCGGATCTTCATGACCGTAACGCACCGCGTAAGACGACGACTACCGTATCCCAAAGAATCCGCACATCGAGCCACATGCTGTGCTGCTCAACATATTGAATGTCGAACTTGATCCATTCCTGGAAATCCAGGCCTTTGCGCCGGGTACGTTTCACCTGCCATAGGCCGGTGATTCCCGGACGAACGCTCAACCGGGCCTCGCGCCACGCCGGACAGAATTGATTTTCGGCCCGCGGGCTCGGCCGCGGTCCGACGATCGACATGTCGCCCTTCAGCACGTTCCAGAACTGTGGGAACTCATCGATGTTGGCTTTGCGTATGAACTTGCCGATGCGCGTCAGGCGGGGATCATCTTCCATGAAGAACTGCGGACCATCGGCCTGATTTTCCGACTTGATCTGCTGTTTGACGCGATCCGCATCCTTCCGCATGGAACGGAATTTCCAGCACACAAACTCGCGCCCGCCGAGCGTTTCGCGAAATTGTCCGTAGAAGAACGGTCGGCCATCCTCCAGATAAATGGCGAGCATCATCAGGGGGAAAATCGGCCACAGCACAAGTAAGGCCAACAGGGAAAACAGAAGATCGAAGATACGCTTGCCCATCTTGCCTGGAGATGAGACTTGCCGCGGTCGGGCCTGTTGCAGCACTGCATCGGTATGCTCGATTTCCAGCCACTCGATGTCATCGACCAGCGGGCGCTGCGCTTGATCGTCCCAAAGAACGGCCGGGCCCACGACCGGTGTGGAGCTTGCCAGATCGCGGCCGGCCCCGATCCAGATTGGCCCGATGACCCGCACATCCGGATCGATCCGCGATGTCGGGTCGCGCCACGCGCCGGTAGGATGTTTGTGCGCCCGCCCCACCGTTGCCGCCGGATGCGACCAGAACGCCACCAAGTGCCGCACGAACTGCGCAACTTCCGCACTATTCGTACGATCGCACGTAATCGCGCCGATTTCCGCCGTGTCTCGCTGAAAACGCGGCGTCTGATGCCGCAGTTGACTCCATGCCCGCTTGGTCGAAAGACCGGCCTGCCAGCTTCGGGCGATGTCCGGATCTCCCGTCAGCGCTACCCGGGTCACCGGAGCGCTGCCACCGAGATACTCGCGCTTGAAACGCAGGACTCGATCATCGTCGCCGGTGATCACCACTTCGCGATAGTCGCGGTTGCGCTGGCAATGCACCCGGACGACCAGCAAATCCGGCTTCATCCATGTAAAACGCTCCAACAACCCGCGTAACCGGAACAACACCAGCGAGTGCGGCTCAGTCAGCAGGAACAATTCCGCACCATGCACGATGGGCGAACGTTCACCGAGGCGCACCACCTGGACGCCCCGCGCCGCCCAATAATGGTCGTGCAGTTGCGTGGGTGTTAGGCCCCAGATCGTCGGCTGGGGTGCCGGAAGATGCTCTGTCGTGGAGAATACCATTAGCTTGTGGACTGTGACCCTTTCGCTTCCAGAGACGTGGAAGATTCAACGGGACTCATGGCGGACGCCAGGGGTCCCAGACGCATATGTGCGCCCGATTCTCCGGCCGACTGGCCGTCGAGTGCCACGATGCCTCTCAACCCGACATGCCGCAGACCGCTGTATTCGTAACTGTCGATATCTAACGCGTCGGCCCGGTTGAAAACGAGGCCACCCAGGCGCGCGCCGATTGCCTGAAGATGTTTAATCGTGCGATCGACCAGCTTCTGATCCTGACCGCGCGAAACCGCGACCAGGACCTCGTCGGCCGCAGCCGCAGCGACGCTGGTTTCAAGGTTTTCCAAGATCGATCCCGTGTCGATCAGCACGATTTCAAATGATTGGCGTGCCTCGGAAACTAACCGGCGAATGGCTTTCGGCGAAAGCCTGCCCATGTGGCAGGCCTCGGCGGTGCCGCGCGGCAGTATCGAAAGGTTGTCGGTTCCCGTTCGCATGATACATTCGGTCAAGGGATTGCCGTCCAGGACATCGGGAAGTCCCACGCGGCTCTTCTCCTGAAGAGACAACGCGGTAAGCACATCCTCATCCTTCAGGTAGCCGAGCTCGACCAGCGCTTCTCCAATGTAACGGTCTTCCTGTTTGGCCTTCTGCAATCCCTTCTCCAGTTGGAATTGCGTCAGCAGGCCGTTGTGGATCAGGATGGCGCCGATCTTCCGTCGAATGATGGCGTTCATCCGCTGGGTCAGGCCGCCATCCACCACATCGCAGTCGATCAATAGCGTCTTCGACCCGGCGCCAGCAAATGAAAGGCCCAGGGCCAAAGCCAGACTGGTCTTCCCGTCACCGGCGGTGGCGCTGGTGATCGCCAGCACCTGGCGTTCACAGGCCGGCCGCACTTCCAGCAAAGTGCGAAGCTGGTGCACGCAGAACGCCGCCGACTTGGATTGCTCGAAATCCGTCGCTTCCGGCGACAGTTGCGGCAGCAGTCCGATGACCGGCAGATTCCGCTGCGGGCCGCGCTGGAAGTCGCTGACGCTCCGAATCCGGCGATCCATCAATGCCAGGAGCACAAATGCCCCGAACACCAGTCCGAACCCGCCGATGCCGCCCAGCGACGCACGTTCGATGCGCTTGTCGGAGTAGGGCAGGCTCGGCAGATCGCCGGTGCTGATGATGGCGATACGGCCGCTCACCGAAGATTCAACGTTCAACGCCTCGATGCGGGCCTTGGCCTGGTTGAGACTGTCCTGAACCCGTGCACTCTCGGCTTTCAGATTCTTGATCTCCAGGTCCTTCCGGCCGAGATCTACGGTTTCCGCTTTGGCGCGATCATACAACACCTGCAAGTCGCGCTGGCGCAAGCGTAACTGGCTCAACGTCAGCGGCGTTCCCAACACGTTCACGCTGGCATTGCGACCTTCCTGCAACGCATTCTGCGCGTCCTGTACGCGGTTACGAATGGCATCATTGAGTATGGCCATCTGATTGCGCAATTGCAGTATCGCATTATGACTTGATCCCAGACGCGTACCGAGCTCCGCCATCCGCTGCTCCACGTCGAAACGCTGCAGCAGCAGGGCACGCATGCCGGGATCATTTTCCGCCACCATATCCGGAGTCAGCAGAGGCCCATCGGTTCCGGGCTTGGACTTCGACGCGGCATCCTTGGATTCCGCCAGGGCCAGCGCCGTCTGACATGCCCGCAGTTCCGTTTCCAGCTTGTTGAGCTCGGCCAATTTGAACTGGTAGATCGGTTCCAACGAGTCCGATCCGAATTCATTGGCGATCGACATGATGCGATCGTTGAGCGCCTTGAGCTGGTTCGCCCAGACCGTCCGGCGTTCCTCCAATACCTGCGACCTCTGAGTATCGCTTTCGGCATCGCTTTCGCCATAGATCTTGACGTAGGCATCGATCACGCTCTTGGTGCCCGCTTTCGCGGCCAGCGGATCTTCATCCGTCAAGGAGACTTGTATAAGCTCGCTGCCGCGGCGCGTAATCGTCAGCTCACGCTGAAGCATGGGAACCGCTATCGCAGAATCCGGCCGGTTCAGGGCCTTCCACTCCCGGCTTTGCAGTGCCAAACCCAATACGCGATCGCTGTTCAGCAACGCCACCTGCGATTCCGCGAAGGCATCGAACATCGGCATGACGTTGGACTGTTCGGTCTGATACAGAATCCGCGGCAAATGGGCTTTCAACAGAATCGTGCCGGTACTCATGTACACCGGTTTCTTGGACCGGTACCCGGCATACGCGCCGATGATCCCGCACCCCAGCGCCAGCGGGATAAGCCACTTGTAACGTCTCCGCAGCAGGTTATGAAGAATCCGCAGCGTCGATGGCGGACGTTCGTCGGCCAGCGCGCTTTCAGGCGCTCGCCGGCTCCCGGCCAGCACGATGGCGGTAGACGTCGAAGTCGCGGCGTCCGGCGCGGCGGGATCGCGCGGGAACACGTCATCGGCAATGGCATCGGCACTGACGGAAAGCTCCATCAGGCCGGTTCCACCGCCTATCCCGGTCATCGGATCGCGTAAATCTTCGGCCATGGCTTCAACTCCTTTTCGCGACGGTTGAATGTTCTTGGGATGAATACGTCAACGTTGAGGGTGCGCATCGCGCGTCGGTCGCCCAGCGCAACGATGCACAAAGACTGACTTTACGGTGATGCGATTCAAACGTTGGGCTTGCTGCCCGACGCCGGCACACACGCTGACAGGAACAACGCGCCGAATTCCGATGGACAGACGATCCACGTCAGCCACTCGGTATCATGATCTACTTTGACCGGCGGGCGGATCTTGATCAGATTCAACGACAGCAAATGAGACAGATACATTTTCATGTGCTTCGGATATTCGACCAGGCCCTTGGGAATCTCCTCCGGATCAATATCCGGTGCGATGTTCGGCAGATAGAAAGCCGTGGTGGCAGCGCGTCTGCCCGGCGCAAAAGCGCCGTTGCGTTTGGTCATCTCCAGGTGCTGTTGCTTCAGACAAAAGATCAGCACCGCTTCATCCCGGCACAGTTGCTCGATGATGTGTATGAACCCCGGATGTGCGATCGATTGATGCTCCTTGTCGATCGCCTGGGTGAGTAACGTCAGATACAGCAGCCGCAGCGGATTCGTATCCTCAATGTACGTGAGGCGATCCAGAATCGGGCCTGTGAGAGAAGAGGATCCCACCACAAGACGCTCCCGCGGCACGCGTGCCGCGACGTAATCCAGTATGTGTTGAAGTCGCTCCGGATACGCCGCCAGCATCTGAGCCCGTGCCGAAAGCACCGCTTCATCCACCGAAAATGCGCCCAGTGCCGACCGTGCAACCTGAAGCGCTCGCGAAGCGCCGTCGTCGAGAACCGTTACCGGCGTCTCGGGGGTTTCTTCCATCGGCCGAGTTTCCGTTGTTTTTTCCATGTCTTTCCGTATGCCCCGCATGGATTATTCGGCGTTAGCAATCGTTCATCACGTCTTTAGTCGTCGATCTGCATAATACCCGTGACAGAGGGCCTTCTAAAAGCCAAATTCGGGCTACTTTTCATCGAATTTCATGACCCGAATGAGCGGCTCGATGGCCTGCAGAAACGTGTTGACCGCTTTTTGCCGCTCTTCCACCGGCATCACCGCATCGCAGAGTATCTGCACCTGCGCCGCGCCGTAGAACTGTCGCTGGTAACTGGCGGCCGCTTTGTTCACCGCTTCGATGCCCCGTGCAGTTGTTCCATCCGGGAGAATCATGAAATTCGCAATCACCGTTTCCGCGGGGCGCCGGCTGATGATCCGGGAAAACTGATATTGCGTCCCCTGAATCAGCATATCGCCGGTCCGCCAATCTTTCTGCTCCGACGACACCTTGGTCCAGCCATTGGAAGGATAGCACAGAGGCGGATAGTGCCCCTGCATGTCGCTCGCATCGCGGCATTGCACGATCAGCAGCGTCACATCGTAACGCGAATGCGGACTTCGATAGCGCCGGCTCAAAATGGCGTTGGGCTTCAGCAGCGTCACGGCCGCCGTGGGTTGTGGAACATCTACGCCCACCCACGAATCAATTTCAAAGGGAAACGCCTCAATGACTTCACGAGTTCTCTGATGATAGGGCTCGGCATCCGTCGCGGTCGGCCTAAAGAGTCCTTCCACAAATAGCAGCGCCAGCACGATCAATGCGATCGCAAGACTCCAGAAGCTCGCTCGGTCTGGTCCCATTTCCGGTCTAGTCCTTGGCCAGCGTAAAGGCTTCTACTGGCACCAGCGCCCAGCGCAGGACCGCCAGTATCGAATACAAGAGCAGGAACGAAAGTCCAAGCATCAACCAGCCACTGATGTCGTGAACCGCACCGGCCCATGAAAACTGTTCACCGTAAAACCACAATACAAATGCGATTCGCATAACGTTGCACCCGATCGCGGTGATGGGACTGGCCGCCAGCACCAATCCGCGGGCATATCCGCGCAAGGGCGTACCGAATGCGAACGCCCAGGAAACGAGCGTCAATGCGAATGCCATGCGCACACCGTTGCAGGCTTCCGCAATCGTGACGTCCACGCCGTTGATGCTCAGCAGGTTTCCCGATCGTTCGACGGCCACCCCCAGCACTTCAAACAACTGCTGCGTGATGACTGCGGTGTAGGTCTGAAGCGGGATCGCGATCTGTTCGCGAACCATCCCCGGCACCGGCACCAGGAAAATGAGCACACCGAACGCGGGAAGAAAGCTCAGTAGAATGTCGGTTCCCACAATCACCAGGAGCGCCCCTACCGCCACCAGCACCGAACCCGCGTGCCAGAAAAAATGAATGGATCGCTCGTATCCCCAGAAGGACAAGATCGCACCCGCACCAAGGACCAGCAGCCCCCACCATTTCCCGTGCGGACGTGTGTTACGCAAACGAAATCGACGAACCCATACCAGCCACACAAATACGAAAGGCACCAGGAAGATGTGGCTGGATTCCTCATCGCGGGTTGCGATTCGCAGGATGTCTCCCCATGCCGCGCGGCGCGACAGCACCGCGAGGGTGACCATAAGCACCGCGCCGACGAGGTGCCAGCGCGTCCAGCCATTTCGTGTGAGTCTTGCCGCCATAGATTCGTTGAATTCCAGAATTTGCGATTGCGCGAACCGCTGAACGGCGTCAGCGCCTGCAGCGGATCGCATTGACCGTGATAAGTTCAGTTGCCCCTGGATCGTCCGACGACGACCTGATCCATAACCGTCTCGTTCTTCACCACCACGCCTCCGGGGCACACTACTGATCGCACCACGACAGCGCCGGCGTCGACCTGGCCGCCATCAAGCACGACCGAGTCATGAATCACCGCCGTGGCCGCAACCTTCGCGCCCGGTTCGACGACGGCAAAGGAAGACTTCCAGTCTTCGACAAAGGGATCCGCGGACTCAGCGATCCCTGCATGATGCCAGTGATATTGCTTCACCGCCTGAAGATAGCCGGCACGCGCCCGCATATTCGGTATCCGCACGGATCGCGCGGTCGCCTTGACCGTATACTGCGCCGTGATGACCGGAATCGCCTGTTCCTTAAAATCGACAAATCCCACGTCGGCAATGGACCGCAGTACGCCGCAGCGGATCAGCATCGGTCCGCTGGCCGTCCCGTCCTCGTGCGTCAGAATTGCCACGTCACTTTCCAGCTCCGCCAGCGATGCGACCACTTCCCGGATGTCTTCCATCAGCAAGCCTGCGGCAAAGGAGACCAATATCAGTGAGTCATCGGCATAGTCCGAAACGACATCCCGCAGAACGCCGCCGGTTCCCCGGTACTCCTGTGGATCCGTCTCAAATGCCGCTCGAACTCCGGCCCCCTGCTTGATTTCTGTTGCTGGGTGCTGCGGCTCGTTCACCAAGATTCGAACTGGCAACTCTCCGCGATCTCGCAGAGTCGATAGGCGTTCCGCGTGCATCATCCAATGCTGCTGCAGCGTGTAGCCGGCCTCTAGCGGCAGATCCAGCACCGACCGGCCCGCACCCGTCAACAGCGCCGTCGGGCGGAGCGATCCCGCCAGCAGAATAAACGCCTCGATCCCGCCGATAGTCACCGGCGCCGGCGTAAGCAGCCGTGAGGTCGGCGAATGGCGAAGCAGACCCGTTCGCTGCATGGCGTTCTTGTCTTCTCGAGTCTTCATGGGAATTTCAACTGATCTTTCTGCCACAACAACGCTGGCAAATTTCGTGCAGCCTCAAGTGATGTCGGGCCTTCGTCACGATCGTGACCAACGCCGTCCCCACGCAACGCCAAAAAGCCGGAATACAAACGGCAGATCATCCACCAGATAACGTCGCGCCAGGCGGCGCGGTTCCTGCATCAGACGATGCACCCACTCCAAGCCGCAACGCTGCATCCATTTCGGCGCCCGCTTTACATGGCCGCTGACGAAACTGAAACTGATTCCGACGCCGAGCCACCACGTGCGCGGCAGGTCGCCCCTCAATTGAGCGATCAAGTGTTCCTGCTTCGGCGAGCCCAGCGCTACAAACACGATGTCGGGGTTCGCTTCGACCAGCATCGTCCTGATCCGCTCGATCGACCCCGATTCCTGCTCAAATCCAAACTCGGGACGATAAGTGCCGGCGATCTGCAAACCCGGGTTCGTTTTCTTCAGGATCGCCGCCGCCTCGTCTGCCGTCCCAGCGGAGCCGCCCAGTAAAAATACCGACCGACCACCTAGGCCCGCAGCCTGCGACAAGCTCCAGATCACACTTGACCCGGCTACGCGCTCCGGCAACGGCGTGCCTTGCATCCGTGCGGCCCACAGCAACGGCATTCCGTCTGCAACCTGCAACGTCGCCTGCTGGCAGAGCGAGGCATACCTGCCGTCCAGCGTCATCCGTCGAAGAATATCCAGGTTGACCGTGACCACCCATCCGCCGCGACCAGCATCGCTTTCCGCAAGGATGTGCCGAACGCACTCGGCTTCAGTCATGCGGTTCAAGCGTACGCCGTGCAGTTCGATTGCGTCGGCTTCAGCAATGATGCCAATGCTCATACATGCAACTTCAAAAAACGGTAGCCGCGTGTTCTCTGCGATGTGTGCAGGCTCCGCCCCCTTCGACTGCGCTTGCGTCCAAGGACGCATTGGCTGTCGATTCAACCGGCTGATGCCCAGCTTCTGAGGGCTTCCGGTCGCATTCCATCGTCGCTTCATGGAAGATCGATCTACTCGATCGGTTCCAAAAGAGCGCCGTCAATCTCCAGGCTGGTCGCTTGACCGAGCGCCTCAACCTGAAGAATCAATCGATCCCGCTTGGCCCGGCTTTCCACGATCCCCTGCAATCCACGCAAGGGGCCGGCTCGGACTTCAACTCTCACGCCGCGAACCAAGTACGGATACGGGTCCAGGACCCGCTCAGATGAAAGTGCCATAGCCAGATTCCGAATCTCCCAAGTGATCTGTTTCTGATCAACAATGGGAATGATCTGGGCAATTCGTTTCGTACGATCCGCCGCGTAGGCCTGATCCAATGTTCCCTTCAAGAACACATATCCTGGAAACAGCGGCAGCTCCGCAGATGACTTGCGACCGCCGTAGCGCCGGCTCACCGTGACCAGGGGCAAATAATGGGGAATCCCCATGGCCAGAAGATTATCGGACAACACCTTTTCCTGCCGGCTCTTCGTGTGTAGAAGATGCCAGACCCCCGGCAGATCGATAATGCGCGCTACGGATTGCGTACGCAGCGCGTTTTCCTCAAGAACAGCCTCGCAGGTCATTTCAAACCTTTCCCACCTTCATCGTGGTTACATCTCTCCCTATCACGATTCGGCTGATTTGGCCGCCTACTTCAGAAGTGCTTGAGCGCAGAAAGACAGCCATGTGCATTTGCACCCGCTGCGTGGACGCACCTTCAGCGCCATCAACACTTTGCCACCATTGAAGGGAATCCGCCCAAAAACCACTTGGGGGATCAAACTGCCACCCCGACGCCTTATACCTGAATGCATCGCCTGCGCTTAGCAAATCGATGCCGCCGAAAGATGCGTCTCCCTACTTAATTACTCTCTCATATTTAAGACTAACTCCAATTTGAGATAATGCAAGTCAATGCGCAAAATCCTTCATTAGAGACTTTTCTTGGCTCTTAGTAGCCGTATTCTGGACTGATTGATCCAGTCTTAACCCGACATTATCGCTCGGATTGGCGCCACTCAAGTGTACCTATGTTTACGTCACCTCTCGAACAGTGCGTACCTTCAGCGCGAACGAGGCGGCAGTCCGTCTTTGTTACCTCATTTAACATGGTCAAGAATAGCTGGAGACAAACAGGCCCACGCTTCTTGCTATTAGACGGAGTGAACGCAAATCTCACGCCGCATTTGCCCGATCCTTGTAGTGGTTCCATCACATCGGCCTGATTGATGATTCCGCCTTACATCCGCGAGCATTTCCAAAACTCAGACGTACAGAGCGCCTGAATAGCAGTTCATTCCGACATTCAGCTGCTCATCAAATGCTCTACTCTCGAGTCCCTGCCTAGATTTCTTACGTTGCCACGGCGTCGAAGATCGCCCGTCTACCCCGGATTGACCAACTTAACACTTACCCCTCTTTTGATTCTCAAAAACATTAGAACGGCATTAGGTCGGGGCCAAATTCCGCGAAGATGCCGCTTGCGTCTCTCAAATGCTGGGGTATGTTTCAGTAGCGCTCAAGTGGGAAAGCTAAGCGATCCAGAGCATTAACATGGTTTCGTGGAACGAAAAGGGAGACAGTCATGAGGGAGATACTCAATCGGGTTTCCAGCCCATTCCTCGCGCATACCAGTAAGAGCCTGACATCGGGGTCCCGATGTGGACTTCTGTTGGCTGCAGTGGTTTCGGCGCTGCTCCCCTTCTCTCAAGCGGCCAAGGCAGACTCTGTAACGGCCTACTTAAGCAACTTGGGCCCATATACGACAGATCTCAACATCTCCTTTGATGCCGGCACAACTAAGTATAACAATGTCTATGCCGGTGGCATCAACTGGAAGATCCTCAACTGGTCTCCGGGAACCGCCCCCTCGCCGACTCTTCAGACCTTCTGCATCGAAGGCACTGAAGATGTGGTGCTTCAAAGCAATTCCACCTGGACTTTCGGCAGTTCGGTCCCCCTGGCCGATGCTCCCAAGCCTTGGACATCTTTGACAGGCCTTAGCGGTATGGGCGCTACTAAAGCCGCTTACCTCGAAGAATTCTGGAACAAGAACTATCAAGCCTCGTGGGCCCTCAATACGACTTCGACGACTTCCAGTGCCAACATCGCCGCGGCGGCGTTCCAGCTTGGCGTCTGGGAAATTGTCTATGACGGTCTGAGCGACAAGTTCGGCAGCATCACCTCCGCCAATCTTTCCAGTGGCACTTTCGAAGTGCTCAATGGAACGTCTGGCCAGCAGAAACTGGAAGTCGATGCCGCTGTCGCCATGCTGAATAAGATCACCGGCACCTATAACCAAACCACGGACGTGCAGGTGCTTTCCGGCGTCGGCGTGCAGGATCAGATCTATGGAACCAGCGTTCCCCTGCCGGCGGCACTCCCTGCCGGGCTTTCGTTGCTTGGCGTCCTCGGCCTGATCGGAGTCAGAGCCCGTCGAAAGACGCTCTGAGTTCATCGCAATCATTCGCACGAGGCCCAAAAGCGCAACGCTGTTGGGCCTCTTTTTTTATGCGTTATTTGGCTATCTGCTGCTGGCCGATAATTGAGTGTTCCGGCTCGTCGCGAAAAATGCAGATCACAATAATGGCGGCAGGTTCCAGCGCGTACTAATTCGTGGGAAGTAATTGACCGAAAATGATGCGGGCGGTTGCACTCGCCATTTCGGCAATCAGGAGAATAATTGATGTGTGGGGTGGCCGGAATTCTCGAATCCAAGGGAAGCTCCGCGGACCGCGATGCCTTGCGTACGATGATCGACCTGGTCCAGCATCGTGGACCCGACGAGTCCGGCATCTACGCCCATGGCCCGGTCGGGCTGGCCCACGCACGCCTCAGCATCATCGATCTCGCCACCGGCCAGCAACCCATGCACAATGCAGACCGCTCTCTCACCATCACCTTCAACGGCGAAATCTTCAATTACATCGAACTTCGCAAATCCCTCGAATCCCGCGGCCACCGTTTCGCCACCACCTCCGACACCGAAGTCATCCTTCACGCCTATGAAGACAAAGGCCCCGATTGCGTCCGCGATTTCAACGGCCAATGGTCCTTCGCCATCTGGGACGAAGGCAAACAAGAACTCTTCATCTCCCGCGATCGCCTCGGCGTGCGCCCGCTCTTTTACCGCATGCACGAAGGCACCTTCCTCTTCGCATCGGAAATGAAGTCCATCCTCTCTTACCCCGGCGTCCCGCGCACCCTCGACCTCAAAGCCCTCGATCAAATCCTTACCTTCTGGTTCTGCCTCCCGCCGCGCACCATCTTCGAAGGCATACAAGAGTTGCCCCCCGGTCACTCCATGAAAGTCTCGCAAGGCGAAGTGCACCTTCAACGCTATTGGCAACCGTCCTACCCCACGCACTTCGCACCGATGAACGAAGAGCATTGCGCTCAACACCTCCTTGAACTACTTGTCGATGCGACGCGCCTGCGCCTCCGCGCCGATGTCCCCGTCGGCGCCTACCTCAGCGGCGGACTCGATTCCTCCGTCACCACCGCCCTCATCAAAAACTTCACCACCACCCCCCTCAAAACATTCTCCGTCGTCTTCGATGTTCCCGAATTCGACGAACGCACCTCCCAGGATGAAATGGTCCGCCACCTCGACACGCGCCATCAACACATTGAATGCTCCACCTCCGACATCGGCCGCATCTTCCCGGATGTCGTATGGCATACCGAAAAGCCCATCATCCGCACCGCCCCGTCGCCCCTCTACATGCTCTCCCAGCTCGTCCGCGAGAACGGCTACAAAGTCGTCCTCACCGGCGAAGGCGCCGACGAAATCCTCGGCGGCTACGACATCTTTAAGGAAGCCAAGGTCCGCCGCTTCTGGGGTCAAAGCCCCCGTTCGCGCCTCCGTCCTCTGCTGCTGGCCAAGCTCTATCCCTACATGGGCAACCTGCAAAAACAAACGCCCGCGTACCTCCAGGCATTCTTCCACGTCAGCCCTGCCGACCTGTCGAGCCCCTTCTTCTCGCACCTGCCGCGTTGGAAACTAACCGCCAAGTCCAAACTCTTCTACTCCGCCCAAACGCGCGCCGCCCTCAACGGCTATGACCCCTGCGAAGAGCTTCTCGCCATGTTGCCGGCGGAATTCTCCAAGTGGCAGCCCCTCTGCCAGGCCCAATACCTGGAAACGTCATTCCTTCTCCCCGGCTACATCCTCTCCTCGCAGGGGGATCGCATGGCCATGAGCCACGGCATCGAAGGCCGCTTCCCCTTCCTCGATCACCGCGTCGTCGATTTCGCCGCCACCATCCCGCCGCGCTTGAAAATGAAAGGCATGAACGAGAAGTACATCCTCAAGAAAGCCATCGGCGATCGCGTCCCCGACTCCATTCGCAGACGCCCCAAGCAACCCTATCGCGCGCCGGATTCCGCCAGCGTTCTCCCCACCAACGGCAGCGAACCCCCTTACGTGAGCGAACTCCTTTCCGAAAAACACCTCGATCAGACCGGCATCTTCAATTCGCGCTCCGTCACTGAACTCGTCCGTAAATCGCGCTCTGGACAAGCCATCGGCGTAAAGGACAATATGGCCGTTATCGGCATCCTCTCCACGCAGTTGGTCAATGAACAATTCATAACTCATTTCGGGAGGCTCGGTACCCATGCCCACGCTTGAACCCCAAATTCGTCACTTCATCGTTGAAAACTTCCTCTATGGCGAAGAGTCCGCCGATCTCACACCTGAGGCCTCCTTCCTCGAGAACGGCATCATCGACTCCACCGGCGTCCTTGAACTCGTCACCTACGTGGAGAAAACCTTCAAGATTAAAATCCGTGATGAAGAAATCGTTCCCGAAAATCTGGATTCCATCCGGCGCCTGGCAGCCTTCATCCAGTCCAAGCTCGCCACCCCCGCCGCCCACTGATTAACGGAGAACCCGTTCATGCTCCTTCACGAGTTTCTCGAAAACACCGCCCGCCGCCTCCCCGGAAAAACCGCCCTCATCTGCGGCGAGCAGCGCCTCACCTACGCCGAGATCGACCAGCTCGCCAATCGCCTCGCCCACGGTCTGCTCGCCTCCGGTGTCCGCCGCGGCGACCGCGTCGCCGTCTGCCTCGATAACTCCGTCGAAGCCGTCATCTCCGTTTGGGCCATACTCAAAGCCGGCGGCGTCTTCATGATGATCAACGCCTCCACCAAATCCGATAAACTCTCCTACGTCCTCAATAACTCCCGCGCCGCCGCCCTCATCACCACGGCCGAGAAAATCCAACAGTGGCAATCCTTCCTCCTTCAATCCGCCCATCTCAAAACCTCATCGGTGTCGGTGCGGCCGAAACTCTTCCCACGAACGCTTCCCTCAACATCACTTCATGGACCGACCTCCTCGCCCGTCACCCCGACGGCGCCAACCCGCCTCCTCAAGTCTGCATCGACGTCGACCTCGCCTCCCTCATCTACACCTCCGGCTCCACCGGCGATCCCAAAGGCGTCATGGTCACGCACCTCAACATGGTCGCCGCCGCCACCTCCATCACCACCTACCTCCGCAACACCGAAGACGACATCGTCATCAACGTCCTCCCGCTATCCTTCGACTACGGCCTTTACCAGCTCATCATGGTCTTCAAATTCGGCGGCACGCTCGTCCTCGAACGGACCTTCGCCTACCCCGCCGTCGTTCTCAAAAAGATCGCCAAAGAACGCGTCACCGGCCTGCCCGTCGTCCCCATGATCGCCGCCATGCTCATACAGATGGACCTCACGCCCTACGACTTCTCCTCACTTCGCTACCTCTCCAACACCGGCGCGGCCATGCCCGTTGAACACATCCGCAAGCTCCGCCTCCTCTTTCCTAAGATCCAAATCTTCTCCATGTTCGGCCTCACCGAATGCAAACGCGTCGGCTATCTGCCGCCGGAACAAATCGACATCCGCCCCGGCTCTGTCGGCCACGCCATGCCCAATGTCGAAACATGGCTCGTCGATGAACAGAACAATCGCCTGCCCAACAACTCCACCGGCGAACTCGTCGTCCGCGGCTCCAACGTCATGTCCGGCTATTGGGAAAAACCCGAAGAAACCGCCAAAATGCTCCGCCCCGGCCCGCTCCCCAACGAACAAGTCCTCTACACCGGCGACATCTTCCGCACCGATGAGGAAGGCTACCTCTATTTCCTCGGCCGGCGCGACGACATCATCAAATCCCGCGGCGAAAAGGTCAGCCCCAAGGAAGTCGAAAACGTCCTCCACGCCATGCCCGGCATCGTCGAAGCCGCCGTCATCGGCGTGCCGGATCCCGTCCTCGGCCAGGCCGTCAAAGCCGTCGTCGTCGCCTCCTCCACCGCCATCACTGAAAAAGACATCCTCCGCTACTGCGCCGCGCATCTGGAAGATTTCATGGTTCCCAAGCTCGTCGAAATCCGCGAGTCGATGCCCCGAACGTCCTCCGGTAAAATCAACAAACGCGCACTCTGAGTTGAGGTTCCCTCATGCCGCAAGAAAAGCAATTCTCCGCCGCTGTCCTGCAGCTCGATGCCGCCAAGGAAACCGACCGCATCGTCGCTGCACTTCGCGACCAGGTCCGCGGCACCCTGCGCCGCAAGGGCCTCGTCATCGGCCTCTCCGGCGGCATCGATTCCAGTGTCTGCTGTGCCCTGGCCGTCCGTGCCCTCGGTCCCAATTATGTCCTCGGCCTCTTCATGCCCGAATCTGACTCCGCCTCCGACACCCTGGGCCTCAGCCGCCTCATCGCCGATCACCTCGGCATCGAAACCGTCCTCGAAGACATCACCCCAACCCTCCAAGCCGCCGGCTGCTACCAGCGCCGCGACGAATTCATCCGCTCCGTCATTCCTGAATACCGCACGGGCTATCGCTCGAAAATCATCTTCCCCAGCGTCCTCGACGGCCAGGGCTATCGCATCTTCCGCCTCGTCGTCGAAGCCCCCGACGGCACGCGTACCACCACGCGGCTCACCCTCGATGCCTACCTCGGCATTGTCGCCGCCACCAACTTCAAACAACGCATCCGCAAAATGATGGAGTACTACCACGCCGACCGCCTTAACTACGCCGTTCTCGGCACGCCCAACCGCCTCGAATTCGATCAGGGCTTCTTCGTCAAGAACGGCGACGGCGCCGCCGACGTCAAACCCATCGCCCACCTCTACAAATCGCAGGTCTATCAACTCGCCGAGTACCTCGACCTCCCCGCCGCCATCCGTACCCGCCCCCCTACCACCGACACCTACTCCCTCGCTCAGAGTCAGGAAGAATTTTACTTTTCACTCCCCTACCGTCCCATGGACATCTGCCTATACGCCAAGAATCACGACATCCCCGCCGCCGAAGCCGCCGCCGCCGCCGGCATCACCCCGGCCCAGGCTGAAAACGTCTACCGCGACATCGATGCCAAGCGCGCCGCCACCGCCTACGGCCACCGCAAACCGCTCCTCATCGAGGAAATCCCTCAGATTCCAAGGTGATAAGCAACACACCTGCCTTTTCGTTTCTTAGTGGGAGTACCTGGTGAATCGAAAGCTCATGCAAGTTCGCGACCTCTTCGCCATGCGCGCCCATCTCGGTTGGGGATACGTGCTCTTGTCCCGTATCGCTGCACGCGTCGGCGGAAATTCAAACCCGCTCGGACGTACGCTCGAAAACACCATGAAGCGCATGCACAAACGCACGCGCCGCCGCAGCGAAGCCTTCGATGCTGCCCACGGCACTGACACCTTCCGCCGCCTCGATGTCCGCGTCTCCAGCAACCCCACCGACGACACAGTCTGGGGCTACTCCGCCATCAATCGCGATTTCCTGCGCGAAATTCTCCGCTCGATCCCGCAGCCGCTCGCGCCGTACACTTTTGTCGATGTCGGCTCCGGCAAGGGGGCGGCCGTACTCTTCGCCGGCGAGTTCCCCTTCCGCAAACTCATGGGCGTCGAACTCACGCCGGAACTCATCGAAATCGCCCGCCGCAACGTCGATATCTACAATCAGAAGACCGGCCGCACGCTCAACCCCGAATGGATCCATTGCGACTTTTTCAAATGGGAAATTCCCAACGAGCCCCAACTCTTCTTTTTCAACAATCCTTTCCCCGAGTCGATTACCTGGCCCGCCATCGAAGTGATTGAACGATCCCTGACGACTCATCCCCGCCCCGCGCTGCTCGTCTTTCGCAAGGCCCCCAAGGTTGTGGGTGATCAACTCCACCAATCGAACTTCTGGAAGCCGCTCCGCCTCGCCCCCTTCTGGCGTATCTACGCCGCGTCATGAGCGGTACATCGGCAGGTTTTGCGCCTGCAGCCTCGCCTTGCAGGGAAGCCGCTCCAAAGTCCCGACCAACGACACCCCATGGCCGCGAATTGTTGTGGAGTTTCTTTGACAAAGCATGGCTGCGAGGTATGTTTTCTTCAGCACTTCGCCTTTTTCCGCGCGAATGCTGTGGGCTTTAGGATACCATCAGAAGTGGTTACGTTTTCGTTTCAAAACCGATGAAACACGTCTGCGCCAACCTCGCGAAGCTTGAAAACCCTCCGGGATCCGATCCTCTTGCGAATAAGAGTTATCGGCCTGCCGCCGCGATTCACAATGGTGCACGCCTTGCGCCGATTGACGGGGGACACTGCTTGCAGGAACGCGCTGACTACCTGGATGTGGACTCGGAGCAGCTTTACTACGTGCTGCACGAACCCGCCATATCGCCCATCGGGCAGGTGCTCTTGGTGGGACCTTTTGCGTCGGAACGACCTCATGCCTATGCCCTGTGGGTGCGTTGGGCGCGCTTCCTGGCGGCCGAGGGATTCCAGGTATTGCGCTTCGATTTTCGTGGCGTTGGTGAAAGCTCTGGCGCCTTCGAAAAACAAAGCCTGACCACCTGGATGGAAGATATCCGCCACTGTTCGAAGATTCTCCGTGCACAGTCGAATACGCTGCCGCTGATCCTAAACGGCGTCGGACTGGGAGCGCTCCTGTGTGCCCGCGCTTTCAGCGAAGGCCTGGGCCATGCCATGTTGTTGTGGTCACCACCGGAGTCCGCGCGGCAACTGCTCTACGACACCCTGCGGCTTCGCTTGGCCACGGATTTTGCCCTCTTGCCCGCCAACGGCCGCCGCACGCGGGACGACTACATCAAGGTCATGGAATGCGGAGGATTGGTCGAAGTAGAAGGTTACCCCTGGTCAGAGCGCCTGTGGCGTGAATCGGCGGACTTTCCCTTGACGCTGCCTGCAGATCCACGTGACGCGTCGCAGGCGCCGCGGCCCTGGCACGTCATGGAATTGGACCAAAGAGCCGGAAACCTGCTGCCCCTGGCCGCCAAGGTCGGTGTCAATTTTGGCCGAAAGACGCGCCCGGAAGATGAGCCGCCCTCCTTGAATCCCGATGTCAGCTACTTGACCGTTCCGAGTTGCGCCTGGATGAAGGATGCCTTGTCAAAGATCTCGGGGGAGGTCGCGTGAGGAAGGTTGTCAACATCGACATCGCGGGGCAGCGGCTGGTGGGAACGTACCACCTGCCGGAAAATGGCGACGGCCCGTCGTCGGCCCGAGACGTGGCGGTGTTGATTCTGAACTTTGCCCAGTTGCCGCGGGCGGGACTCGCGGATATGTCCGTGCATCTCGCGGACGAACACGCGGCCAATGGTTTCCCGGCCTTTCGTTTCGACATGCCGGGATTGGGAGACTCGCCCGGTGAACTGCCGCGCAGCGAGCGACTGCTCTGGGATTTCACGGAAAACGGCGGATACGCGCAGTGTGCCGCGGCACTGGTGGAACAACTGATCCAGCGGTTTGAGTTGCGCGGCATTGTGCTTGGCGGCCTGTGTGGCGGCGCCATCACCAGCCTCTTCGCCGCAGACCAATGGCCCGCGGGCGTGCTGGGACTGATACTGCTGGAGCCGACCTATTTTCTTGTCGGATCGCCAGGATCGCAGATGCCCGGCCGAACGCCGCGGAAGAAGAACGCCCTTCGAAACGGAAAGTCGAATCTACGACAGAGGCTTCTCACGACTCTCAAAAACAATGCCGATTCAATCTGGTTGCGCCCGCTTAGGAAAGGATTCCTCAGTCTGAGGCACGGGCGGGATAGGATCTTCGGCCCACGATTTCCCGACGGAATCAATCACCCCCTGGTGCTGGCGAGCAGACGTGTGGCCGCGAGAGCCTTGCCGATATTGTGCGTAAACGCCGGAAGCAAGCAGCGCTGGCTGCACCAATATCAAGTCTTCGGTCACGTCAAAGGGCGCCGGATTACGTTCGTCGAGATCGAAGGAACCAATCACATGCTGGTGCCGGGTGGCGGACAAGCGAAAGTGGTCGAACAGGTCGGATCTTGGCTGCGGAAAACATACCGCGCAAGCCACCTATAACTCCTCGATTTGCCAGCCCGTCACACCGACTTTACTCCGCAAATTGCATAACTCCTTGTGACTATGCGCCTCAATCATCCGCCTTGGGTGCAAGGTCCGACGCTAAAAGCGTCGCTGGAAAATGGAACGCAGCATCTCTTGGATCGCCAACTTCCGGCGACTGGTCGTTCGCTACGACCGCGCCATTACCATCTATCAAGCCTTCTTCCATATCGCTTGCCTACCTATCACCCTGAGTCAGTTTTGAAACAGGCTCTAGTAGTTTTTCGTAAGGCGCCGCTTCAACGGCCCGATCCTGCGGGGGAAGATCCAGGAACGCTTCGGCAAACGCTACTCGCTCAGCGGCATCTACGCCCTGCTCCATCGCCTCGACTACAACGACCTGATGCCGCGCACCACGCACCCCGACGCCGACCCAGCGGTGCTGGAGGCCTTTTAAAAAAGAGTTCCCCCAAACCTTAACATATCCAATTGCCACTCGGTGGCGAAATCGATCCGCCTGATTGACACAGTATTGCCCCAGTCATCTGCGTCAACGAAGAACGCCGCCGCAAGTACTTGCAATATAAGCACTTGCGGCGGCGTTAAAATCTAAGCGGAGAGTGTGGGATTCGAACCCACGGTGGACTTATCATCCACACACGATTTCCAGTCGTGTTCCTTAAGCCGCTCGGACAACTCTCCGGATGGCTCGACCTTAGACGCTATCTCAAGAGTCCTTTCAATGATGTGAATTCGCGACTGGGTGCATCGAAAAAGAGCGTTTGAGATAGACCTTCAATCGAG
>CAIMWO010000009.1 GCA_903845195.1 uncultured Phycisphaerales bacterium | reverse complement strand
CTACCCCCTCTCCGACGTGACGCTCAACCCGAAGGATTGGTGTGTGATGCAGTATCACCGTCCAGCGGAAGCGGACGGCATGGTCGTCGCCTTCCGGCGTCATCAATCGCCCTACGGGAGCTTCGTGTGCGCGCTTCAGGATGTTGACCCGGCGGCTGATTACGAGGTCACTCTCTCCCGCAGCTACAAGCCGTCCGCCGCGGTACGCATGAAGGGCGCGCAGCTTCGCAGCCTCAAGGTGGAGATTGACGAAGCGCCCGGTTCACAGGTCATTGAGTACAAGATTCAGATTGACTGACCGGGCGTGGGAGTTGATGTTGACCTTGCGGAGCAGGCACGGTGCAGAAAGGACAAGCCATGTATAAAATCATTGGAGCGGACGGCAAAGAATACGGTCCCATCAGCATCGAGCAATTGCGGCAGTGGATAGCCGATGGGCGGGTCAATGCTGCGACTCGGGTGCAAGAAGCCGGTGCCGTGGAATGGAAAACGGCGGCTGATTTTCCGGAACTCGGATTCGCACCCGCCGCGGGCGTTCCGCGTATGGGTTCAACACCACCCCCTTTGCGGTCGGGCCGACCATCGGCACAGCAGAACGGCCTGGCGATTACGAGCTTTGTCCTGGGGCTGTTGTCGCCGGTTTGCTTCGGGCTGTTGGCGGGCATTCCCGCTATTATTTGTGGTCATCTGGCGCGCGCCCGTGCCCGGAGGTCACCGGCGCAATATGGCGGTGCAGGGTTCGCTCTGGCCGGGCTAATCCTGGGCTATGTCAGCCTGGTGATCAGTTTGCTCATTTTACCTGCGATGCTCCTGCCGGCATTGTCCAACGCCAAAGGCAAGGCCCAAAGCATCAGTTGTAGGAATAATATGATTCAAATCGGCCTTTCGTTTCGGACGTGGGCGATAGACAATGATGGTAAGTTCCCATTCAACGTGAGCACGAACAAAGGGGGCACCCTGGAATTGTCCATGCCGGGAAGCGGAGGGTTTGACCGAAACGCGGCCTTCATTTTCCAGGTCATGTCCAACGAGTTGAGCACCCCCAAGATTCTGGTTTGTCCCGCCGATTCGAAAAGGCAGTTGGCGTTCGATTTCATAAGTCTCCAGCCAGCGAATGTGAGCTACCAGGTTCGTTCCGGCACGAACGTCACCGAGACCACTCCCGACCAGATCCTTGCCGTCTGCCCGATCCACAACCACGTGCTGCGGTGCGATGGCAGCGTCATGACGGAAAGCAAGGCAAAGCTCTCGCCGGATAAGTGATCTGATGCACGCATCACGATCGCATTCTCAATCTCTCCTATGGCGGGGAGTTGTTTGAAAGCTCGGTGTCGTGGGAAAGCGATGACCGATTTTTGGAACTCGGTAAAGGGCTCGAAGAACGGCCGAGGCAGCAATAATGGACGAGGATTGAATGAATAAGCTTCTACAGCTCTGGTTCGCTATCTTATTGGCCTTGGCGCCTGCGGCATGGGCGGAGGAATTCGATTCTGGCGGCGTTAAGATCCACTACCAGGTCGAGGGCAAAGGAGAGCCGGTCATTCTGATCCACGGGCTCATGGCCAATGCGATGCTCAACTGGGAATTGCCCGGCGTTATCGCGGAACTGGCGAAGCATCACCAAGTTATCGCCTTGGATTGCCGCGGCCACGGGATGTCGGGTAAACCGGTAAGCGAGGATGAATACGGGGTGAAAATGGTGGACGACGTGGTGCGCCTAATGGACCATTTGAACATCCAAAGGGCGGATGTCGTAGGCTACTCGATGGGCGGGGCAATCACAATGAAGTTGATGGTGCTGCATTCGGAACGGGTGCGGTCGGCCGTGCTCGGCGGCATGGGCTGGATGAACAGCGACAATGTGTTCCCGGGCGATGGCAAGGAAGAGAAGAGTCCGACCGCCCTGGATGCCTGCGTCCGCGGATTCAAGAGGCTGGCAGTCAGCGCGGAGGATGTCCGCGGCATCAAGACTCCATTCCTTGTTATCATCGGAGATAGCGACCCTCTAAGGCAGAAGTATGTGGAACCGCTGCAAAAGCTTCGTCCGGATGTGCCAGTCAAAATTGTAGAGGGCGCCGGTCACGTGACTTGCTTAGCCAAACCGGAGTTCAAGAAGGAGATTAGGGCGTTCCTGGACGGCATCCGATCACCATCCGCCTCGTCCATGAGGATCTATCGGCTTCCCCAGGGCGAGGTTCCCGCCCCCATCTCCATCACCGCAGGCGGGCTGCCGCTGCCTGTCTCGCTATGTTACGTTTCCGCTTGCCCCTATAACCGGCGCTGGCCAGGTCATCAGCGCACGACCGACCAGCGCGAGATCGCCTATTTTGCGCGGCTGGCAGGAGAGGGACCAATTACCTTTCGCTACACCCCGGGCCGCGCCTTTTCGGTTTGCACCGTCCGTCCCCTGTCGGCAAAAGTCACTCCGACGGTAAAGGACGGCACCATCACCTTCACCCTTCCCCGTGCCGGCGGCTACTCGGTCGAGCTTGACGGTCTCCACAACGCGCTGCATCTCTTCCTCGATCCGCCCATGAATTACCGCGTCTCGCCCGATGCCAGAGGGGTTCGCTATTTCGGCCCGGGCGTCCATCGCATCGGCATCCTGCACCTGAAGGACGATGAGACGGTCTATATTGATGAGGGAGCCGTCGTCTATGGCTGCATCCACGGGGACGGCGTCCAGCGCGTTCGGATACTTGGCCGCGGCATCCTCGACAACAGCGAAAACGTCGAGGAGATCCTCCGCAAAGTTGACAAGCTCGGAGATGGTTCCGTTGATGTCGGCAACAGCCGTCGCGAGCACACGATTCACCTCATTAATTCCAGCGACATCGAGATCGAGGGCATCACCATTCGCGACTCGTTGCTCTACAACATCGCCTGCTTCGGCTGCAGCAATCTTACGGTCAAGAACTGCAAGACCATCGGTTGCTGGCGCTATAACTCCGACGGGATAGACCTCCACAATTGCCGCAACGCGCGGGTCGCCGATTGCTTCGTGCGCAGTTACGACGATTCGCTCTGCGCGAAGGGCCACCCAGGCTATCGCTACGACACCTGCGAGGACATTCTGTTTGAGAACTGCGTCGTGTGGAATGATTGGGGGAAAGCACTCGAGATTGGCGCTGAAACCAGCGCCGAACACCTACGCCGAATTACTTTCTGCAACTGCGATATCATCCACGCAACCCATCCCGCCATTGACATCATGAATGTTGATTACGGCCGGGTGCATGATGTCCTCTTTGATGACATCCGCATCGAATACGATACCGTCACCCAACGTCCCGCCATGCAGAAGAACGACGAGACCCCGTTTGTGGTTGACCCGCACAGCACCTACATGCCCTTGGCGGTCTGTTTTAACATCCAAAAGCACCCGGAATACTCGGGCGGACTTGATCGTCGCGGCTATGTCTATGACATCACGCTGCGCAACATCCGCATCTACGCCGACCGCATGCCCTCCTCCTCCCTCTACGGCTACGACGAGGAGCACGCTGTTTCCGACATCACGGTGGATGGTTTCTTCCTCGGCGACCGGCGGATCACCAGTCTGGAAGAGGCGCGGTTCCATCTCGGCAAGCACACCCGCAACGTCCAGATTCGCTGATTCCACG
>CAIMWO010000008.1 GCA_903845195.1 uncultured Phycisphaerales bacterium | reverse complement strand
GTGGTTCACCGACTATGTGGCCAAAGACCGTGCGGCCCTGATGCACCGACTCGATCAAGCTTTGAACTGGGTCACCGACCGCGCCGCCGACAATCAACGCACCTGCACCATAAAGCAGTAAACTTTTGGCAGACGCTCTAAGAGGCTCTAAATTTACTCCCTACAAGAACCTTTCGACCGCCTATTGCGTGACTGCGTATGGGGTTCTTTTAGAAGCTTTAAGCCCCCACGCCTTCGCATCCCTCGCGCCAATTCGCTATATTCATGGTCTGACTTTCTCGTAATCCGGAGCGACGCCCATGCGCGATCCACTGAATCTACGCAAGGCCTTCCAATGGACCGCCATCGCCATCACCGCCATGACCCTCGGCGTCTACGCCGAACGCTATCACCTCTTCAATGATGGCCTCACCCAAGCCTCGCCCCACCCCGCCGCCTCCTCCGATTCCTACAGCTTCTTCGATACCCTCGTCGATATCCGCTCCCAGATCCTCCGCAACTACGTCGAAAAAGTCGATGACAAAAAACTCCTCAACGGCGCCATCAACGGCATGATGTCCGAACTCGACCAATACTCGAACTACTTCACCAAAGAAGAACTCGACGCCTTCGACCGCACCGTCCACGGCCAATTCTCCGGCATCGGCGCCGAACTCTCCGAAGACCCCAAAACCGGTCAACTCATCGTCGTCTCGCCACTCGAAGACTCGCCCGCACTCAAGGCCGGCATCCTCGCCGGCGATCGCATCCTCAAAATCAACGGCGAATCCATGACCGGCCTCTCCCTTAAAGATCTCGTCACCAAAATCGCCGGCGTCTCCGGCACCCAGGTAAAACTCACCGTCCTCCATGAGGGCGAAAAGACCCCCGTCGATATCTCCGTCAATCGCGCCGTCGTCCAAGTTCATTCCGTCAAAGGCGTACGCCACACCGACGGCGACGGCCAGTGGGACTTCCTCATCGATCCCGATCATCGCATCGCCTACGTCCGCATCACCAACTTCATGGAAAACACCGCCGAAGATCTCGACAACGCACTCCTCCCTCTTATCCAGGACCAGAAAGCCGGCAGCCTCAAAGGCATCATCCTCGACCTCCGATTCAATCCCGGCGGCCTCCTCATCGCCGGCGGCGACGTCGCCGACCGCTTCCTCGATTCCGGCGTCATCGTCTCCACCGGCCGCCCTGATTCCACCAAACGCGACTTCATCCGCGAAGCCGTCAAGGAAGGCACCTACCCCCGCATCCCCCTGGTCGTCCTCGTCAACGAATATTCCGCCTCCGCCTCCGAAATCGTCGCCGGCGCCCTCAAAGATCACAACCGCGCCGTCCTCATCGGCACCCGCACCTTCGGCAAAGGCAGCGTCCAAACCCTCATTACCCTCGACAACGGCAACGCCGCCCTCAAGCTCACCACCGCCTACTACTACCTCCCCAGCGGCCGCAACATCATGCGCAAGAAGACCTCCAAAACCTGGGGCGTCGATCCCGACCCCACCTTCCTCATCCCCCTGACCGAAACAGAAAACCGCGACATCCTCCGCAGCCGCTCCGAATCCGAAATCATCCGCAAAAATGGCCACACACCAACGACCGCAACTGCTCCCGCAACGCAGCCCGCCAAAACCGCCGACCGCCAGCTTCAACGCGCCCTCGATATCCTCGTCGCCCACCAAACCCTCAGCCCCGACAAGGATTTCATCACCGACGTCACCACCACCCGCCCCTCCGCTTCCGCCAGCCTCCCCTCCACCCAACCCACCACCAAACCCGAGGAGGCCCCACGATAATCACGAAACTTCATCCCTTCGTGCCTTCGTGGTTCAACAAGAATCATGTTAATTTTAGGAATCGAAACCACCTGCGATGAAACCTCCGCCGCCGTCGTCCGCGATGGCCGCGAGGTCCTCTCCAATATCGTCAGTTCCCAAATCGACCTCCACGCCAAGTTCGGCGGCGTCGTCCCCGAAATCGCCGCCCGCGCCCATCTCGAATCCCTCAATGCCATCGTCGCCGAAGCCCTCACCACCGCCGGTATCACCAACCCCCAATCCCAACTCGACGCCGTCGCCGTCTCCCACTGCCCCGGACTCATCGGCTGCCTCCTCGTCGGCGTCGCCGCCGCCAAAGGCTTCGCCTTCGCCTGGCAAAAACCCCTCATCCCCGTCAACCACGTCCAAGCCCACTTGTACAGTGTGTTCCTGCATGACCCAGACTCCACGTCGTCATCCAATTCCCAATTCACTGTTCCCAATTCACTATTCCCCGCCATCGGCCTCGTCATGTCCGGCGGCCACTCCTCTCTCTACCACGTCCACGCCTTCGACCACCTTGTCCGCATCGGCCAAACGCAGGACGACGCCGTCGGCGAAGCCTTCGACAAAGTCGCCGCCATCCTCCAGCTCGGATACCCCGGCGGCCCGCTCATCGACCAGCTCGCCCAGCAAGGCAACGACCGCGCCATCCCCTTCCCCCTCGCCCTCCTCGCCAAAGACTCCCTCGACTTCTCCTTCTCCGGCATCAAGACCTCCGTCCTCTATCACGTCAACGGCAAAAAAGGCCGCGAGCGCGACGCCTCCAGCCTCACCCCCCAGCAAAAAGCCGATGTCGCCGCCAGCTTCCAACGCTCTGCCGCAGAAATGCTCATCGAAAAACTCCGCCGCGCCGCCGCACGCTTCGAAACCCGCTCCCTCATCATCGGCGGCGGCGTCAGCGCCAACTCCACCATCCGCCGCCGCGTCCTCGAACTCGGAACCCACCTCCACCTCCCCGTCTTCATCCCCCCCATGCGCTACTGCACCGACAACGCCGCCATGATCGCCGGCCTCGCCCACCGCCTCCTCCTGGCCGGCAAGATTGCGACTCTGGCGCTGGAAACGATTGCCACCGTTTGACGGATCAATAGAAAATGAAAAATAGAAAATAGAAAAAGGAGAAACACCTGTGCCTAACAAAACCCCCTCCCATCCCCACGACATCTGCGACCGCTGCCTCGATTACGCCCTGCGTGCCGTAAGCCTTTTCGATCATCTGCAATCCCAATCGAATCGCGCAGGCTGGGTGATCGGCAATCAATACCTCAGATCGGCTACCAGCATCGGTGCTAATCTTGAGGAAGCCCAAGCTGGCGAAACCCGGTCGGACTTTGCCCACAAATGCGCGATTTCGCTGAAAGAAGCTCGCGAATCTTTATTCTGGTTGCGCCTCCTACATCGGTCCCAAATCGTCCCAGCCCAGCAGTTGGATCCCCTCATTCAGGAAACCCGCGAAATCGTCGCCATCCTCACCACCATCGTCGTCCGCACAAAGAAGCCCCTCATCCCGCGCCTCCCCATTTTTCTATTTTCTATTTTACATTTTCTATTTTTGTGTTGATCCGCGACCAATCCCCCATTCCTTCGGAATGAGTTGCCATGCGCGCCGTTTCATCGTAATTTACCGGAATGGAAACGATTGCACTCCCCACGGTCCCTGTGCGCAAGGCTGACTCGCACAAGGGAGATTACGGCAAAGTTCTGGTCATCGCAGGCTCCGAGAACATGATCGGCGCGCCGGCCCTCGTCGCACTCGCGGCATTCCGCGCCGGCTCGGGCCTCGTCCGTATCGCCTGCCCCAAGGAAATCCTGCCCCACGTCCTAACCATCTGCCCCTATGCCACCGGATTTCCCTGGGCCTCCTCCAAACTCAAAGAACTCCTCGCCTTCGCGGATGAACACAACGTCCTTGCCGTCGGCCCGGGCCTGGGCACCTCCCCTTCCGCCAAACGCCTCATCCTCGAACTCATCGAACGTCATCCCGGCCCCATGGTCTTCGACGCCGACGCCCTCAACATCATCGCCTCACTCGAACCCTCCGAATGGCCCAAACGCCGCAACTGGGGCAACATCGTCCTCACCCCGCACCCCGGCGAATTCATGCGCCTCATCAGCGCCGTCATGAAACGCGGCGCCGACGTCAATCTCACCCCCACCACCCAGTCCGCCGCCCAGGAACAGGAAACCGAATCCCTCGCCGCCGCCAAGCCCGCCAAAAAAGTCCGCTCCCTCGTCGAAGAAGATGATGCCCCCTCCACCGCCGACGGCATCGTCCTTGATATGCCCGCCACCGACCCCGCCGAAACCCCCACCGCCGACTCCGCACTCGCCGCGCCCCAAGCCGCCCTCGAGCCCGATCGCACACCCCTCGCTGAACTCCTCGCCCGCGGCACCGGCTGCGTCGTCGTCCTCAAAGGCCATCGCACCGTCATCACCGACGGCATCCACGTCGCCATAAACACCACCGGCAACCCCGCCATGGCCACCGCCGGCAGTGGCGACGTCCTCACCGGCGTCATCGCCTCCCTCATCGGCCAGAAATTCTCACCCCTCGATGCCGCCGTCCTCGGCGTCCACCTCCACGGCGCCGCCGGCGACCTCGCCCGCGAAGCCCTCTGCCCGAGCGCCGCCGGCCTCACCTCCGGCGACATCATCCAATTCCTCCCCAAAGCCCTCTCCAACCTCACCACTTCATCATGACAGGAGTTCCTACTTCACCGTCTCCACCTCCACACCCTTCACCTCCCCCACTTCCTTCCTCACCCGCTCCACATCAAACCCTTTCAAATACTTCTGAATATCCTTGAACACCGGATGAAACCCAAATCGCGGCAACTCCGCCATCGCATCCTCCGCCGTCCACCCCTCCTCCACCATCCGATACGCCGCCGTCATCATCCCCGTCCGATCCGCCCCGTGCTGGCAATGCACAAACACCGGCCGATTCGCCGGGTCGATCACCACCTTCAAAAACGCCGCCACATCTTCCTCTTCCGGATGCCACGCATCACACGGAATCGCCGCATACTGCAGACCCGTCCCGCGCAGCTTGTCGCGGTCTGAATGCATCGCGCGCAGATTAACGACCGTCTTGATCCCCATCTTCTTCAGTTCCGTAAACCCCGCCGCCGTCGGCTGCGCCCCGCGATACAACCCCTCCGACACCTGCGCAAAATTCGGCAACCCCACCAAATCATTCCGCGGCATCGTCCCCGCCTGCGTCGCCGGCGCACTGGCCGTCGCCGCCCCCACC
>CAIMWO010000007.1 GCA_903845195.1 uncultured Phycisphaerales bacterium | reverse complement strand
TGGTTCACCGACTATGTGGCCAAAGACCGTGCGGCCCTGATGCACCGACTCGATCAAGCTTTGAACTGGGTCACCGACCGCGCCGCCGACAATCAACGCACCTGCACCATAAAGCAGTAAACTTTTGGCAGACGCTCTAATGATTTCCCAATGATTTTTCGATTTTGATAAACCATAATGTATTATATCTCCAAGCTAACAGTCAGTGGCGCTCTGTGGGCAAGCGCCCCTCATAGACCGTGTGAATCGTGGCGGAAAAGAATAAGGAAGCGAATCCTATGAAGAATCGTGGCGTGGGTCGTACGGTTGCAGGTAATCGTCGTTCGTTCTCATTCTCGTTCTTCAGTGCTCACTCACCGCGCCGTCTTCGTTCACTCAGGTCCACAGATCTCTTTCAGGAATTCGAGTCGCGCGTTCTTCTTTCGGCCTCTCCCTTGGCCACGCCTGATTTCAAACTCTATCAATCCGCCGGCTCAGGCCTCTCTCCCAATTCCTCTACTGGCGTCATCGGCCTCACGCCTACGGCCATTCGCCAAGCCTACGGCATCAATCAAGTCCTGTTCGGTGCTATTGCCGGCACCGGCGCCGGCCAAACCATTGCCATCGTCGATGCCTACGATGATCCCAACATCGCCGCCGACCTTCACGCCTTTGATGTCCAGTTCGGCCTCGCCGATCCCACCTTCACCAAAATCGGCCAGACCGGATCTACCACGGTACTCCCAGGCGCTGCCGCCAAAAACTCCTGGGGTCTTGAAATCGCCCTCGATGTCGAATGGGCTCATGCCATCGCCCCAGGCGCCAACATCCTGCTCGTCGAAGCCAATTCCAATTCCTACAGCGACCTGCTCACCGCCGTCGATACCGCACGCCGCTACGCCGGCGTTTCCGTCGTCTCCATGAGTTGGGGCGGCGGCGAGTTTTCCGGCGAAACCTCCATAGATTCCTACTTCACAACCACCGCAGGACACCAGGGAGTCACCTTCCTCGCTTCCAGCGGCGACGGCGGCGCGGGTGTCGAAAACCCCGCAGCTTCCCCCAATGTTGTCGCAGTCGGCGGGACCACCTTGACCCTCAGCGGCGGCAACTACAGCAGTGAAAGCGCCTGGAGCGGCGCCGGTGGCGGACTCAGCGCTTACGAAAGTCAACCCACTTACCAACATGGCATCGTCACCCAAAGCACCACCCAGCGAGGCGTGCCCGATGTCGCCTTCGACGCCAACCCCAGCAGCGGCGTCGCCGTCTATGACTCCTATGATGCCTCCACCGCCCCATGGTTCCAGGTGGGTGGCACCAGCCTTAGCGCACCCGCATGGGCCGGCATCATCGCCATCGCAGACCAGGGACGCGTCCTCTCCGGCCAAGGCACCCTCGACGGCGCCACCGGTACCCTCCCCAAACTCTACGCCCTCCCCTCAAGCGACTTCCACGATATCACCACCGGCAGCAACGGCTACGCCGCCGGCGTCGGTTATGACCTCGTCACCGGCCGCGGCACACCCATCGCCAACCTCCTCATTCCAGACCTCGTCGGCGTCACCACCCCGGTTCCCGCCATCGGCTCCTTCGCCATCTCCCCCTCCGCCGTCGTCTCCGGCACCACCGTCACCCTCACCGCCTCCAACGTCCAGGAAATCAACGGCGCCGGCACCATCAGCACCGTTAACTTCTACCGCGAAACTAACGGCTCCTCCGGCCTGCAAATCGGCTCAGACACCCTCATCGGCACCGGCACGCAGAACGGCACAACCTGGACCATCACTGCTTCGACCGCATCCTTCGCCGCCCGCAACTACACCTACTACGCCGTCGCCACCGACTCCGCCAATGTCAGCAGTTCACCCTCTGTCGCGGCACTCACCGTCGTCTCTCCCACCATCGGTTCATTCACCGTCAGCCCCACCTCCGTCAGCGCCGGCGCCACCGTCACCCTCACCGCCTCCAACGTGCAGGAAACCTCCGGTTCCGTCAGCACCGTCAAGTTCTATCGTGAATCCAACGGCTCCTCCGGCCTGCAGAGTGGTTCCGACACCCTCGTCGGCACGGGCACGCAGAACGGCACCACATGGACGCTCGCCTTCTCCACCACCGGCATGGCCGCCGGCAACTACACCTATTACGCCGTCGCCACCGATGCCGTGAACATCAACAGCGCCACCTCCTCTGCCGTCCTTTCCATTGTCGTTCAGGCGCCGGTCAACGACATGTTTGCTTCCGCCACTGTCATCTCCGGCACCTCCCTCACCGTCACCGGCACCAACGTCGGCGCAACCAAGCAATCCGGGGAACCCTCCATCGCCGGCAACCGTGGCGGAAAGTCCGTCTGGTGGGTCTGGACCGCAACCTCCTCTGGTCAGGTCAGCCTCGATACCCACGGCAGCAGCTTCGACACCCTCCTCGGCGTTTTCACCGGTACCTCCGTCAACAAATTGAAATCCATCGCCAGTAATAACAATGATCCCGCCGGCGGCACACTCACCAGCGACCTAAAATTCAACGCCATTGCCGGCACCACCTATCGCATCGCCGTCGACGGCTACAACGGTGCTGCCGGAAGCATCGTCCTGAATCTCTCCGCCCCGGCTCCGGCCATTATCGTCAACGCCCCGACCACCCTCATGGGATGGCACGGCTGGTTCACCTCAGGCTGGTCCGTCTTCGGTTGATTGAAGATTCGCTATCCTGACCTTCGTCATTAGTATCTGACTCGTCATTAGTATTCCGTCATTACAGGCGTAGCACCGCCCTGTTGCGCCCAGTCCCCGCATCAGGACCAGAAAATTCTCAAGTTCATTTATCAATCCGGCTCGCTCTGCCGATAAAACTTCTGGCCAGCGACCTGCTTAACAAATACTCGAGAAGCCCTTGTGGCTATCTTTAAAATTCGAGCAATGCGTCGCGGCCCTTTTTATTTTTGCACATTCCCGCCAAATACGCATCTCCCGATCTTTTATTCATTGACCGCCGTTCTCCCTCCGTTTAACTTCCACAAAGTCATTTCAACCTTGGAGAAACGGATATGAAACTCACGGCGGTTATGGCGGCAATGGGCTTGGCTCTGGCAATGCTCTCCGGATGCGGCGATTCCGGCACCGGCGGCGGATCCCCCAAACCCGAAGGCGGCAAAGAAACTCCGACCACACCCTCCAGCGCCGCCACCACCGGCGCTGGCATCCCCACCGGCGCCGGAGGCAGTGGCAAACCGCAGATTGCCGTCATCCCCAAAGGCACCACTCACGAATTCTGGAAATCCATCCATGCCGGTGCCGTCAAGGCCATGAATGAATCCGCCGCCGGTCACAGGAATGGCCCTCTCGTCGAACTCATCTGGCGCGGACCGCTCACCGAAAACGACAGCGAAGCCCAGATCAAAGTCGTCGAAGACATGATCAACATGCACGTCGCCGCCATCGTCCTCGCCCCCAATGATGCCAACGCCCTCAAGAATGTCGTCGAAGAAGCCGCCGCCAAACGCATCCCCGTCACCATCATCGATTCCGAAGTCAATTCCGAAAAATACAAGAGCTTCGTCGCCACCGATAACGAAAAAGGCGGCTACATGGGCGGCCAGCAACTCGCCACTCTCCTCGGCGGCAAGGGAAAGGTCGCACTCCTCCGCTACCAGGAAGGCTCCGCCAGCACCGACAACCGTGAGGCCGGCTTCCTCAAGGCCATGAAAGAAAACCCCGCCATTGAAGTCGTCTCCAGCAACCAGTACGCCGGCGCTACCAGCGACTCCGCCTTCACCGCCGCCGAACGTCTCCTCGCCCCGTACCGCAACGCCGACGGCTCCCTCGCCCTCGACGGCATCTTCACCCCCAATGAATCCTCCACCTTCGGCATGCTCCGCGCACTGCAGGAAATGAAACTCGCCGGCAAAATCAAATTCGTCGGCTTCGACGCCTCGGAAACCCTCGTCAAAGCGCTCGCCGACGGTCAAATCAACGCCCTCGTCCTGCAGAACCCCATGAAGATGGGCTACCTCGGCGTCAAGACCGCCATCGACACCATCAAGGAAAAACGCGTCGAAAAACGCATCGACACTGGCGTCCAACTCATCACCAAAGAAAACATGAACGACCCCGACAACAAAGATCTCCTCACCCCCGACCTCGACAAATGGCTTAAGTAAAAATTCTCTGTGCGTTCTCCATCTCTCTGTGACTCTGTGGTGAATCCTTCTTGTCTTCGTGGTAATGTCGTGGCCCGCGCGGTGAAACGATGACCACACCACGTCTCGAAATGCGCAACATCTCCAAACGCTTCGGCGCGACCATCGCCCTTGACGGCGTTTCCTTCGCTGTCGCCCCCGGCGAAGTTCACGCACTCGTCGGCCAGAACGGCGCCGGCAAAAGCACCCTCATGAAAGTCCTCAGCGGAGCGCTCGCCCCTGACTCCGGACAAATGCTCCTCGACGCCCAACCCTTTCGCCCCCGCAGCCCTCTCGACGGCCGCAACCTCGGCGTCTCCATGATCTACCAGGAACTCTCCCTCGCCCGACACCTCAGCGTCGTCGAAAACATTCTCCTTGGCATGGAACCCCGCACCCTCGGCATGCTCCGCTGGCGCAAAATGCGCCAAATCGCCCAAGCCGCCCTTCGCCAAATGGGTCACGGCTCGCTCAATCTCTCCCAATCCGCCGGCGAACTCTCACCCGCCATGCAACAAGTCATCGAAATCGCCCGCGCCCTCGCCGTCGGTTGCCGCGTCCTCGTCCTCGACGAACCCACCAGCAGCCTCACCCCCTACGATGTCCAGAAAATGTTCGACGTCATCCGCACCCTCCGCACCCGCGGTCTCGCCATCGTCTACATCTCCCACTTCCTCGAAGAAGTCAAAACCATTGCCGACCGCTTCACCGTCCTGCGCGACGGCCGCACCGTCGCCACCGGAATCACCGCAGACGCCTCCCCTCAGCAAATGGTCGAACTCATGGTCGGCCGCAACGTCGCTCAACTCTATCCCCGCAGCACCCGCACCCCCGGTGACGTCGTCCTCGAAGTCTCCTCGCTCACCGGACAAAAGAAACCCACCGCCGCATCCCTCCAACTCCATCGCGGCGAAGTCCTCGGCATCGCCGGCCTCATCGGCGCCGGACGCACTGAACTCCTCCGCGCCATCTTCGGCCTCGACTCTGTTCGCAGCGGCGCCGTCCGCCTCGCCGCGTTCGGCCAAGGACTCCAGCCCCTTCCCCTCACCACCAGCCCCCGCTCCCGCTGGCGCCGCGCCGTGGGCATGCTAAGCGAAGATCGCAAGACCGAGGGCCTCGCAACCAACCTTAGCGTCGCCGACAACCTCACCCTCAGCCAACTCCAATCCCTCGGCCCCTGCGGCTGGATTCTCCCCAATCGCCAGCGCGCCGCCGCACAACGCTGGTCCTCCGCTCTAAACATCAAATGCCGCGATGTCGATCAACCCGTCGCCGACCTCTCCGGTGGCAACCAGCAGAAAGTCGCCATCGCACGCCTCCTCCACCACGATGTCGACGTACTCCTCCTCGACGAACCCACCCGCGGCATCGATGTCGCCTCCAAAGCCGCCATCTACCAGCTCATCGACGACCTCGCTGTCGGCCGCTCCTCCGCCTCCGCGCCTCCGCATCCCCGCGCCATCCTCGTCGTCAGCAGCTACTTCCCCGAACTCCTCGGCATCTGCGACCGTATCGCCGTCATGTCCCGCGGCACCCTCGGCCCCGCCAAACCCACGTCCCAATGGACCGAACACGAACTCGTCCTCGCAGCGACCGGAGCCTGCCCATGACCGACCAACCTACCGCCGGCACCGAAGCTCCGCTCCTCCACGGTCGCGCCTCCGACCTCACACGCCGCTGGCTCAACCTCCTTGGACCGCTCCTCGGCCTCGCCCTCATCTTCGGCATCTTCACGTTCCTCGTCCCCGGCGGCCGTTTCGCCACCTACGGCAACATCGAATCCATGCTCCGCCAATCCGCCGCCGTCATCGTCGCCGCGCTCGGCATGACCTTCGTCATCATCGCCGGCGGCATCGACCTCTCCATCGCCTCCATCGTCGCGCTCTCCAGCGTCATCACCGCCCGCGTCCTCCTCTGGGGCGCGACCGACATCCGCGGCAGTACCGACTTCATCGCCGCACACCCCTTCTGGATCCCCACCCTCGCTGCCGCCGCCGGCATCCTCTGCGGCATGCTCTGCGGCCTCCTCAACGGCGCGCTCATCACCGGCCTCCGCGTCGCGCCCTTCATCATCACCCTCGGCATGATGATGGTCTTCCGCGGCGCCGCCAAACGCTTCGCCGGCCAGCGCGGCCAGATCAACCCCGGTGATTCCTGGCTCCACTCCGTCATGGCCCCCGTCGATCAGCCCTACTCCTGGCTCCTCTTCCCTCCCGGCGTCTGGCTCGTCCTTCTCCTCGCACTCGCCATGGCCGTCATCCTCAATTACTCCCGCTTCGGTCGCCATGTCATCGCCGTCGGCTCCAACGAACAAACTGCACGCCTCTGCGGCATCTCCGTCTCCTGGACCAAGATCCGCGTCTACATGATCGGCGGTCTCTTCGGCGGACTCTCCGGCCTCCTCCTCTTCTGCCGCTCCAATCAAGGCAACGCCACCGCCGTCATGGGCATGGAACTTGATGTCATCGCCGCTGTCGTTATCGGCGGCGCCAGCCTCTCCGGCGGCCGCGGGTCCATCCTCGGCACCGTCGCCGGCGCTCTCATCATCAACGTCATTGCTTCCGGCTGCTCCTTCGTCCCCATCCCCAAACCCCTCCAACCCTGGCTCGATAACTCCACCGTCGGCCTCCCCAGCGATATGCAGGAAGTCCTCACCGGCCTCATCATCATCGCCGCCGTCGCCCTCGACCGCCTCCGCCAACACCACCGCGATTAACCCACCCCATAACCACCGTCCCCCCAAAAGAACGTTACCTCCTTCAACGAGGCCGCCGGATACGGATTGCATCTCGCAAACTCGCGGCCCCTCCATTCATCATTCATCGTTCATCGTTCAATGTTCATCGTTTCACTCCCGCCAGCGCATAAATTAGGCGGAAAGCGAATGCCTCCATCACCCCAACTTCTTCAACTGCCGCACAAACGCTTCCAGCAGTTTCCCCTCATTGCTGATCGGAACACCCCATATGTCTTGATTCCTTTATTCCCCGACGCCCATTTAGCAGAGAGAAAACTGCGGTATGCCCAATTATGGATCGTTTACTGAAATTCCCCATTCTTTGTCAGGTTGCGTCTCGTTGCTGGTCTTCGATCTGAGCATTTCCTTCGCAATGACTCTTAGAACGTCCTCTTTAGCCAGTTTTGCGCCGTACCCAGACAAATGCCCCTTATCGTGATAGAGTTGGTGTCCCTCTTGATCCCGAGCGATAATTTCCCCGTCGGGGGTGGAAAAATGGGGCTCAAGATCGATCACCCTTACCTTTCTATCCTGAAAATGTTTCACATATTCATTCATCTCCAGACGCGCAGGGCGTGTGCCTGGATCTTCCATAAACGGCGGCCGAGACCCTTCCCGCATGGATCTGCGAGTGGCTTGCGCCGGTAGTGCAGGCGGTTGCATAAAAAGAATAATGCAACCAACGTGTGGCTTCAATTCGTCGAGGGCTATTGCCAGCCGGCCTTTGTCTTCCTTGAGCCTATTTGTCCAGAAACAAGCCAGCAGTAAAAAGTCCGGCTTTTCGCGTTGGATGACCTTGAGGGAATCCAGCCAGAGCTGTGGGGGTTTACCTTCCGATTTCGGAAGCGGGTCGCTGGCGGCGACGCTAATAACTCTGAGTTTGTAGCCCAGTTCATCGGCTATTTCCTTGGTCATCCTTCCGTACATAGAGCCATTGCTGTCGCCCATCAGGATCAACGAGCCCTTCTTGCTGGATTCGTTGAAAAGAAGTCCCCCCTTTGGAACGTCACTGGTTTCAGCGTTAATGTAATTGGCTCGTCGCACGGCAATGCCGAGAGGCACGAAAACCGCAAGTGCTAATGCCAAGAAGGCAAATGCGATGCGGCGATTATTTCGCTGATTGAGAAACACCCGGCTCGGGTTTTCGATCATCAAGAAACAAATGGTGGCCGCCAAGAAGCTCAATCCGATTTTCCAGGCCATCCGTACGGGTGGGGAGGCAAGTACCATATTGTAGTCAATCAGTGAAAATACAGGCCAATGCCAAAGATACAGCGAATACGACATTCTTCCGATCAGAACCAGCGGAGCTAACGACAGAAATTTTTCCCCAAGGCTATCGCTGCCTCTGATCGGCCCGAGAACACAAACGGTCCCTAAGACGGGAAACAAGGCTTGATAGCCCGGAAAGTGATCGCTTTCTTTGATTAGAAAAAATGAGGCGCCTATGAGCAGCAAGCCAAATGCGGAGAGCGACGCCCGAATCGCCGGATGACGCAAGGGGCGATCCTGCCCGGCGTAGATGGCCAGAATGCAGCCGGCCAGCAATTCATAGGCTCTTGTCGGCAAAAGGAAAAACGCCCACACCGGCCTCTGCCGGGTAAATAACAGGCACAGAATGAAGCTCGCGATGCCGAGTATGGTCAGCACCGGTATCAGGTGTTTTCGTGCAAACTTATACAAGAGCAGGAAAATCAGTGGAAAGAACATATAAAACTGTTCTTCTACCGAGAGCGACCAATAATGGAGAAATGGTTGTGCGTCAGGCGAGATTTCAAAGTAGTTGCCTTGCATCATGAATTTCATGTTGGCCACCGACAACGCAGTCGCGGTGAGATTGGCGCCCGCCGAGGCGAGATCCTGTGGAGTGTAGGTGAAATAAGCTGCGATCAGGCCAGCTACTGCGACGGTGAAAAACGCTGGGAAAATTCTGGCGATTCGCCGTTGGTAAAATTTTGCAAGGCTAAACGAATCTTGCTCGCAATCTCGCTGAATGATGGACGTGATCAAGAAGCCGGAAATTACAAAAAAAACATCCACCCCAACAAACCCGCCCGGCAACCATTTGTTATTAAGGTGAAATAGAATTACCGACAGCACGGCAAATGCTCGAAGTCCGTCGATGGCTGGACGGTATTGGCCCGAAACAGGCTGATGGGACATCATTCGTCTCCAATTGTGATTTCCCGATGCTGGCGATAAAATAAAATAATAATGGATCGTAATATATCTTAATTGAGTAGGCAAATATTTTGCTGGAATTGCTTAGATTTGCCTTCTTTATGGTAGAATTCGCAAAAGAAAAATCCGGGAATTAGGCTAATAAGCCGAAATGACTAGCGCATTTATGTATCGCTCTGGACTGTAGTCAATCTTATCAGTCATTTCATTCGGGACAGGTGCGTCAACCATTTCCTCCCATAGCGCTCTGACTTCCTTCCTCCGAACGGTCAGTCCGACTTCATCACCCCAACCTCTTCAACTGCCGCACAAACGCCTCCGGCAATCTCCCCTCATTGCTGATCGGGACATCCCACGTCACCACCCCTTGATGGTCGTTAACGTACCGCGTGTAGCCGGTCACCAGTTCATCAGGAAATCGCGGCTGGCCCTGCCCCCACCACTCCCCAAGAAAATTCAAAACGTGATATTGGGCCCCGTTGATAAATCGCTGCAGCGGTTGGTACGGCCATCCTTGGGCGGTCGGTGCGCACCAGTCCCCCAGCGGCAGATTGTGCGTCAGTTCCCCCGCCGTGTAGTCTTCGGGTCCGTTGACCGGGACCGGAACGTGGCAGCCGCCAGGATTGAAACCCAGCAGCGCATCGGGATTGCCCGCCTTGAGCGCCGCACGCAAAGACTCGAAGTTCGGCGCTTCAGTGCTCTCAAAGCTAGCCTTCGGCCAGCAGCCATCAACCCACCACCCCGCGATCCTTTTCCCGTACCGGACCGACCATTCCCGGATGACCGATTCCCACAATCTCCGCGGCTCGGTCACCCTCAGATCCCCCGCCTTCCCTTTGAATGGGGCGATATCGTTCGCGTGTTCAGGCGGATGTGCCGGAATGTACAGCATCAGCCGAATGCCCTTCTTGCTCAGCGCCGCGTACAAGTCCGCCGGAAGATCGCGCTTCGAGCACAGTGACGGAACCCGCCCGACAATCTGGTCGTACGCCGCGTTAGGTGAACAGTAATGCCCGGAGTTCTGCCCCAGCGTGATGAAGTAGTACTTCGCCCCGACCTCCGCCAGTTGATCCGCCAGCGCGCCAGCATCAAACGAATCGACGCGCCGGTTCCAATCATCCGCCGAAGTGGTGCCGGGCAGTGCATGGCTCGCCGGCGATTCCAGATAATGCGTCAACACGCCCCATCGCGCATCGCGAAACCAATCAGTAAGATGTGCTCCCTGAGCCATAGCCGTCTCCTTGTTATGAGCAGCAATGTACCCGCACTACACCGGATTTGTAAGTATTGCCGGCAACGAGTCCCGGTGACTTCGATGCGAACGCACCCTAGCCCCGCCCTCCCCTCATTCTGAATTCCGAACTCTGAACTCTGAATTCCCCATTTCCAAGCCTTCCGTGAACTCCGTGGTTTCACCCGTCGCGATCGCTAAAACGCCCTCACATCTGTGCGCAGCCATATCACCCCCCATCGGCCCCAAGCAAAAAATAATTCCGCCTCTAACTCCCTTCCCTCCCAAGACCTACCAACTCTTCCCTCCACACTTGTGCGCACAAACATGGTCCTCCACCCCTTCTATAGAAGCACGCGCCATGCGTCCACTGGCAACTGACCACTGCCCACTGACCACAATAAGGAGTCCGCATGAACTTCCCCCTCAAATCCCTCCGCGCCGGCTCCGCGTCCTTCGCACCTCCGCGTTCCCGCCCCCCGTCGTGCCGCCGTGTCGTCGTGGTTCCCTTCAGCCTCTCGCAAAAAACCTGCGCATCTCCTTCCCCAAAATTCCCCTCCACGCCCAACCCCAAGAACCATTGCGACTTACAGAACCAAAACGAAAAATACCCGCTGCGCAGGTGCGCAAAAAACCCTGCGCATCTTCCCCGAAAAATCTGCGCAGGTGCGCAAACTCCTACCCTCTCCTCTACGGGCGGACACCCCACGAACCACGGCCCACGGATCACGAACCACGCCTACTGGCCTCTGACCGTCCTCCCAAAGAGCCAACACCACAGGAGTTTCATCATTCGCCATTCATCATTCGCCAATCGCTTTCCTGCCATCTGGAAAAAGTTCGCGATTTTCAATACAATACAAAACCTTCATGGACGATCGCCCACGAAAAATAATTCGCTGAGGAGTGCAGGAATGTCCCCCACGGATGGTTTCGGTCCCCGTGTTTCTTCATCTTGCCCCCACTCCCGCTCCATCGCCCTCCCCCAGATGCCCGCCGCGCCCGCCGATCTCCCCATCGAAATCATTTCCGAACTCTCTGGCGAAAAAAAAGAAAAGTGCGGAATCTTCGGCATCGCCGGACCCACTGACGCCGTCGAACGCTGCTACTACGGTCTCTACGCCCTCCAGCACCGTGGCCAGGAATCCGCCGGCATCGCCGCCTCCGACGGCAATGTCATCAACGCCCACACCGGCCTCGGTCTTGTCTCCGACGTCTTCAAAAAAGACATCCTCCGCGAACTCACCGGCAACGTCGCCATCGGACACGTCCGCTACTCCACCGCCGGCTCCAATCGCAAATGCAACGCCCAGCCCATCCTCGAAGAATACATCGGCGGCCAGGTCGCCGTCGCCCACAACGGCAATCTCGTCAACGCCGCCAAACTCAAAAACGAATATCAGCAGTGGGGCCACATCTTCTATTCCACCAGCGATACCGAAATCGTCATCCACATGCTCGCCAAGCCCACCCACCAGGAAAAGCCCGATCCCCTCGCCCACGTCCTCCGCCATCTGCAGGGAGCCTTCAGCTTCCTCTTTCTGTTTCCCGACCGCATCGAAGGCTGCCGCGATCCCTGGGGCTTCCGCCCCCTCGTCATCGGCCAGACCCGCGACGGCTTCTACTGCTTCGCCTCCGAAACCTGCGCCCTGCAAAGCATCCAGGCCACCTACATCCGCGAAGTCCTCCCCGGCGAAATCGTCTCCATCGACAAGACCGGCACCAAAATGTCCAGCCGTTTCTTCACGGAAAGCCTCCCCGCACACCCCTCGCACTGCGCGTTCGAGCACGTCTATTTCGCCAGCCCTTCCAGCAATCTCTTCAGCGACGTGGTCATGGAAGTCCGCCAGCGCATGGGCCGCCAGCTCGCCGTCGAAGCCCCCGTCGATGCCGACATCGTCATGCCCATCCCCGACAGCGGCCGCTCCGCCGCCCTCGGCTATTCCAAGCAAAGCGGCATCCCCTTTGAAGAAGGCATCGTCCCCAATCGCTATGTCGGCCGCACCTTCATTCAGCCCAGCCAGCACATGCGCGACCTCGCCGTGCAGATGAAACTCATCGTCATCCCCGAAATGGTCAAAGGCAAACGCATCGTCGTCGTCGAAGACTCCATCGTCCGTGGCACCACCACCCGCGGCAAGATGCTCGCACTTCGCCGCGCCGGCGCCAAAGAAATCCACATGCGCGTCTCCTGCCCGCCGATCCGCCATCCCTGTTTCTTCGGCATCGACTTCCCCACGCCCACCGAGCTCATCGCCAACGGCCGCACCGTCGACCAGATCCGCGACTTCATCGAAGTCGACTCGCTTTCCTACCTTTCGCTGGATGGCATGCTCCGCTGCATGAGCAAACCCGCCAATCACTATTGCACCGCCTGCTGGTCCGGCCAATACCCCATCCCCGTCGACATGCAAGTCAGCAAATTCGGCCTCGAACGCCACCAAATGAAAATGTTCGAGTGAAATGTTGAATGGAATGAGCAGGTAGGATCGTACCTCAGTGCACCAAACTGGCTGCAAATGCGATTGCAAAAAGCACAGTGAAGACAGCGCCGATGGTAACGCCAACCCACGCCAACGGTTTCGCACGCAAGCGGCCACCTGATGCTGCAATTCGGCGCAGCGCCACGATGCCGGTGACCAGTGCGACGACGGGGCATGCGACAATCACAACCGCTACAGCATTCATTGCTACGTCAACGTACTGTGGCAACGGTGGGCCATCGTTGAGACGCGGAATCCCAATGCCGAACATAATGAAGGCCGCAAATCCGCAATAGACCGCGGGCGAGCAGCAACCGAATACGAAACTCGTGACAGCGAGACGACTCACCCGACGAGTGCCGCGGCCGGCAACGTAATCGAGCGTGCGATCAACCATGTCATGCCTCGTCATCTTGTGAGTTCGCCCGCTCACTCTGAGCGGCCAAACCAACACTGCTCTGAAGAATCCCTAACTGGCTTGACTGACCGGTTGCAGTGTAACCTGATCGCCTAATGATTCCAGATGTTTGACAGTTAGCGGATGAGTCGTCGGGGCTGGAGTTTGTCCCGTATCCCATTCAGCACAGGATGGATGCCGTCTTGCCGCGGCTAACTGCGGAGTTCATCGTCGGCCTGATGGGTGAGGCATAGACGGAACAACATCACAGTGGGATCGCGAACGTCCGGTCTGATTCCCGGCCGGACGCCCAGAGGCCGCGAGGGGCGGGCTTCCAGGGAATGTGCCTGGGCCATTCGATGAGCGGATGGGTGGTCACACGGATCGCGGCGGGCGTGATTTCTATGAGTCGAACATCACAGGGATATTCGCTGGTCGAACCGGTGTACGCGTGGACCCGGCCGTTGTGCGGTATGGCGAGTGTTACGTGGTTGTGGCCGGAGAGAACCAGGCGGGCGCGGGGGTGGCGGTCGAGGAGGGCGTTGAGGGGACCGACGTATTCGGGGGCCGGTACGTGGATGGGTTCGGGCAGGCCGGAGAGATCGGTGGGGATGGGCTCGAGGCCCTCGTGGGTGATGACGATGGCGGGGCAGCCGGGGTTCTTGGAGAGCGTAGCGTCGAGCCGTGCGAGGTCGGCAGAGTTGATGCGGGCGTTGCAGGGGGTTGTGGAGGACCAGCAGAAGTGGCCGATGCCTTGGGCGTCGGCCCACTGGGGGTTGAATGCAATGAGGTCGACGCCATCGAGTTGGGCGAAGTAAGGGGCGAGAGTGAAGCTGGGGTGCGCGGCCAGGACGGATTTCCACAGGGCAATGTGATCGACTTCGGGGGTGCGGGCGAGGTCGTGATTTCCGAGGCACAAATAGATGGGGCAGGGGAAATCGTGGAAGATCGCGAGGAAGCGGGAGATTTCGGCATCGGAGGTGTTGTGGGTCATGTCGCCGCCGAAAAGGAGGATATCGACGCGATTGTTGATGATGAAGTTGCGGAGTCCATGGGCGATTGCAGCGTGGCCGCCGACGTAGTAGGTCTGGAAGTGGAAGTCGCCGGGGGTCGCTTCGAGGTGGAAATCCGTGATAAACGCCAGCTTCATCCAAGGCTCCTGATCGCGTGTACCGGAAGGGAGATGCGCGGGGGGCATGATACGTGAAATGCGAGGCTGCGGGGAGAGGATATCGGCAGGGCGGGGAGCACCTGAACTCGCATCCCCATGTCCGCCAGTTGCTTCGGATGAGACCTGATCAGGTGATGGGCGGGGGCGTTGGCCGGTTGAGGGGGCGATTGCGCCCACGCACCGCCGGACTGATCAAATCGCACTCCGCAAGCCGATAAGAGAAGTCAGGAGGCGCCTATGGGTATCACTCATTCTAACCCGCCTGAAGGGCACCGCGTCTACGATCCCGTCTTTATCATCATGATCGTCGCGGTCATCCTCGCCGTCGCCAGCAGCGTTACCCTGCGACTCTCGGTAGGGGGGATCGGTCCGAAGTCGGCTCAGGCTGCGGAAGATTCTGATTTCGATCACATCAAGGGGCCCGTTCACAAATCGCCTGTCCATCACCTTCCGTGACTGTACCTTTCACGCGACGCAAAAATGCCGATGCCCGCGAAGATCCTTCGCGGGCATCGTAGTTTTTGCAGGTGGCATATTGCACTGCCAGGCAACAGCGCGGCTCAATCCTGCGGTGGCTGCGGCGTTGGCGGCTGATCCTTTGGTTCTTCAGGAGGAGTCAGCGGGACCTCCGCAATCGGCGATGCCGTCGTCTCCTGCGGCGTATCAACCGGTGCAGGCTTCACGCTTGCCTGTGGCTCGGACGGCTGCGTTTTCGCCGGCGTTTCATCCATCGCATCGGCAATCAAATCATCAATGGGATCGCCCGTATTCAAATCGCCGCCCGTCGGTCCCGTCAGCGCCAGTGGATCGCCCACCGGTCCTTGCGCCGGTGTTCCCGGCACCGGACGCTGCTGCCGCGCCGGCGGTGGCGTCCCTGGTCCCGGTGCACGCCGCAACGGACGTTGTCCCGGCACGGATACCTGAAACTCGCCTTGATCCTGCGGCGGCATTTCCCGACGCGGCTGTACAGGAGCTTGTACCGGAGCCTGTCCCTGTATCGGAACGGGTCCTTGATTCTGCCTTTGTCCTTGCCCTTCCGCACCTGGTGCATTCGGAAGGCCACCTTCGGCTGAACGCGAGCTTGTCGGCCCGCCGGGAGCGCGCGGTCCCTGCGCTGGCCCTGCAGGACCACGTGCAGGACCCCCTGGCGTCCGCGGTCCTCCTAGACCATTCGGACCACCCGCACTGCGTGGACCGCCCGGTCCACCCGGACCACGCGGACCATTCTCCCGCATTTCTGGCGGACGATCGTTCGGCGACTGCATGATCCGCCCGTCCGGGAGCGCCGGCTTCGGCTGATCGAACGCAATAATCTTTTCCATCGGCACAGCTTCACGCTTGTAGTCGTCGTACATCACCAGCACCAACTGCGTCAGAATCTGCCCGTCGACCACCCATGCATCCCCCTTCTCCGTCTTCACTCGCGTATTCCGCTTCGGCAGTTTCTTCCGCAATTCCTCATACGTCTGATCCTCGTACCGCAGGCAGCACATCAACCGGCCGCAGCGCCCGGAAATTTTCGTCGGATCCAGCGTCGCCTTCTGCACCTTCGCCGAACGCATCGATATCGGAGTCAACACCTTCAAGAACTGTTTGCAGCAGCAATGCTGGCCGCATTTCTCGTAGTCCGCCGTAATCCGCGCCTCATCGCGTGCCCCCACTTGCCGCAGTTCGATTCGGGTATGCACCTGATGCGCCAAGTCACGCACCAGCCCGCGGAAATCCACCCGTTGCTCACTCGTGAAATAGAATAAGACTCGCTCGCCCCCGAGGAGATATTCGACGTCCACCATCTTCATCGGCAGACGGTGTACCGCCACCAGCTCCCGCGCCTGCACCAGTTGTTTGTGCCGCCCTTCATCAAACTTCGCCTGCTCCGCCAGATCCTGGACCGTCGCCACACGCAGCACGCGCCCCTCCTCGGTAAACGGATAATCTTTCCCCCCGGATTTCTCAATGTACTCCAGCATCTTGTCCCGCGTGATCGACTTCGAACATCCCCCGTTCCCGCACACCGTCGTCAGCATCTCCGCAATTTCCGTCCCCCGCGCCGTCCGCACCACCAACTTCGTCCCGCACCCCACCTTCTGCGTCACATCCGACGGAAACTCCCCGATCTCCTTCAGATACCCATACCGCACCACCATCGTCTTCGGCGGCGGATTCTCCGCGGGTTTCTCTTCCAACGGCATCAGTTCAAGCGAAATCGCCATGCAAATCTCCCGATCGCATTCCGACTCCACAACAGCAGCGCAGCAGACTACCCGGCACTAGTGCCGCAGCCACCGCGGCTTCATGCCGTCGTGCGAGCCCTGAAGTTCAGACAAATAACGCGATCGGGAACCCCGCCCCTCACCCCTGCGCACCGGAACCGGCACCGGCTTCGGCCTCGACACTAATCCCAGGATCCGACGCAACGCGTCGATCACCGAAAGGAAGATGCTGACGAATCTCTCAACCATGTCTCAAATTCTACAAAGTCCTGCCTGCGGATGGAAGCTAATCATCGGTGCAATATGGGGCAGGAAGCCTCACTAGGTATGCATTGTGGGTCGACGACTCGTCCGGATCCCATCATTTCAGTTCACGGGTCTTGTCATGCCATCGCTGCTAGAACCCAGGTGGCCCGTCAATATGCACCTTCAGGAGCGCGGCTCTCAGTTCTGTGGCATCTGCTGGAGTGACTCCCGTACCGGCCACATCAAGATACCGAAATTCTTTGAGATCCTTGAGTTGTGCTACGCCTATGGCGGTCACTCTCGTCCCCGACACGCGTAGGTCGCGCAAGGACTGAAGACTCTTGAGTTGACTCAGGCCCGCGTCGGTGACCGGCGTGAATTCGAGATAGAGCGACTGAAGTTTTTTCAAGTCCATGAGATGAGCGAGTCCTGCATCGCCTACGCGTGTTTTGTATAGGTTTAGCCTCTGCAGTTCATGAAGATTTTTCAGATGAATTAGTCCCGCATCATCAATCTGAGTGCGTTCCAGATCGAGTTCTCGAAGCTTCTTCATGTTCGCAAGGTGGGCCAGACCCGCATTGGTTATCCGCGTGTTGCCGAGCCCAAGGACCTCTAGTCTGTTCAACCCTTCTAGCTGAATTAGTCCCGCATCAGTAATCTGTGTGTTGTTCAGATCTAGCTCTTCAAGCAACGTAAGATCTTTGAGCCAGATTAATCCGGCATCAGTGATTTCCACGAAGCCCGCTTCCAGCTTTCTGAGCCGCTTGAGATTCTTAAGATGGGCCAGTCCTGCATCAGTGATTTTTGTAGCACCGAGATCGAGCATTTCGAGTGTCTTGAGATCCTTGAGGCCGATCATCCCCGCATCGGTGAGTTTTGTGTCTGAAAGGCCCAGCCTCCGGAGCCACTTGAATTTCTTGACGTGTGCCAGTTTCGCGTCAGTTGTTGCTTCTGCTAAGCCAATGGTTGATCCATCAATTGCGCATTCATTTACCGCGACGGTTACTGCGCGATCCAACACCCATCCACAAGAACCCAGACAGGTTTGAATTCGTTTTCCACCCATCGGCTCAACTTCAAGTATGTAAGCCCCCATCTTCTCCCGCGCCTTCTGTTCACTCTTCCACCCCCAATACAACCATCCCCACGTCCCGCCCAAGACCAACCCCGGAATCATCACTAACAAGACCACCCGGCGTGCCCACCGCCACGCCGCTCCCCGCAGCGGTCTTCGCCGATATGTCCGCGGATCTCCCGCGTCAAACTCCCGCCCGCATTCCGGGCAGCGCCCCGTCGTCGCACGGAGATCGTATCCACATCGCCGGCAATAACGCGTCGGGTCCGCCGCTCTAATCTCAGGTGTCTTCATGTCCTCATCATCTACCGTGCCGCAGGCCAGAGCAACACCCACCGGTCTCAAACGAATTACATGCGATTACCGGCATTATCGACGCGCCACCCATTATCTCGTACCTTACTCCTCAACTTTCTCAACCCCATGTGTTTCAAAGGACGCCGTATGCCTACCTACCTCAAGCCCGACCCGCACCTCCTCGATGATCGCCCCAATCCGCTCATGGCCATCGACGCCCATCAATCCATACCCCTCCAGCCTCTCATCCCCATTGGCCACGGCAAAACGCCGATGACCGGCTGGTCCTCTCACGATGAAACCCTCACCTGGACCATCATCGCCCCGCGCGCCCAAGCCTATCGCGTCAGCATCCTGCTCCGCTCCAAGACCGCCACCCCGCTTATTCTCGAAATCACCGCTGCGGGCCAAACCCTCACCCAAGCGCTCCCGGCCGCCACCACGCCGTGGGATCGCTTCAATCTCGATACCCTTCTCAATCTCCCCGCCGGCCAGCACACCCTCGCACTGCGCATCAAATCCGTCACGGGCTCTGGCGATCTGGCCATTGATCTCCACGCCGTCGAACTCACTCTCCCTGCTACCCTCGCCAAACTTGCCGCCGAAGCCCAAGCCCTCCGCTCCAAGCAAACATGGTTCTCCGACGCCGCCCACGGCATCTTCGTCCACTGGACCTCTCAATCCGTCCCCAGCGCCGGCAACCCCAAACCCTACGCCGACGCCGTCCGCGATTTCGACGTCGAACGCTTCGCAGACCAGGCCGCACAAACGGGCTGCTCCTTCGTCGTCTTCACCACCTCCCACGGCGAAATGTATTTCCCCGCACCGCTCAAGTCTCTCGATGCCATTATCCCCGGCCGCACCGCAAAGCGGGACCTCGTCCCCGAACTCTCCGCCGCACTCGCCCGCCGCAACATCAAACTCTTCCTCTACTTCCACCTCGGCTGCGAGCCCGCCTGGACCGCCATCTCCGGCTTCTATGAAACCGATTCCGAACCCTACTTCAAGAAATGGCGATCTATCATTGAAGAAGCCGGCCTCCGCTACGGATCATCCGTCGCCGGCTGGTGGTTCGATGACGGCGCCGTCACCTACTACTACCATCGTCCCGACTGGCCCTCTCTGACTCGCGCTGCCAAAGCTGGCTACCCCGATCGCCTCGTCACCTACAACGCCTGGGAACTTCCCTCACCCACCAATTGCATGGATTACCACGCCGGTGAGTTCAACGAAGACCCCATCTTCTCCGGCCACCTTGCCCCTGCCGACCACGGTCTGCTCCCCTCCGGCCCCTACGCCGGCCTCCTCGCCAGCAGCGCCTTCGTCGCCGAGAACGACTGGGTCCACACCAAACTGAATACCCCCATCGCTCCCATCCGCTGGACCCCCGAACAACTCGCCGATCTGCTCGGAGGATTCCGCGCCCACCACGCCGTCCCTATCATCAACCTCATGATCTACCAGGAAGGCACCTTCTCCGAATCGTCGTTGCAAACTTTCGCTGCCGCCTGCGCGAACCTCAAACAATCGGCGAAGTAAACGCTGGCCACTCTCCACCTCGCAAGTCATGCGCGTTCGTACGCGCACGTTGTGGGTGAATCTACAATTCCTCCCCAAGCCTCTCCGCGACCCACGGCAACAAAACCCCCTGGCACTTCACGACATCCGGATCCCGGCTCACAACAAACTTCTCATCCAGCGGCCATCCCATCTGACCGTTTTCAAAGCACTGCACCGCGAACTCGATAAAGTGCCACAGATCGGAGGCCACGAGGTACTGCACCGTTTCCTCATCCTTCCATGGGTCGACAAAGCAAATCGGATTCCGTCCCTCCACTGCATATTCCGGCATCAGCACGAAATAACGCCCGCACCCGTCATCCGCAATCGGAATCCAACGCCGCGATTTCCACGTCGGAAAAATCCTCCACACATATTCAATATTGAACTGGGTGTCGCGTGTCCGAATGCCGTAAAGGCCGCCAATTTGCAGGCATCCCCCATTCAAGAAGCGCACCCACGCCTTCACTTCGTCCGGAAGTATGAAAGCCGCCTCCGCTTCGAACGTGTCGATCATCTCCTCCGTCGCCGGCGCTCCTCGCACGGTACTCGGACGCGTCCGAACGCCAAACAGCAGTCTGCGAATGGAGACTGGAACACTCACTCCGTCTCCTCCCAACCCGCGCGAAGAAAATTGGCCACGACGTTAAACATGAAAGAGAAAACTAAGAATACTCGCCCCCAATGTCAATTCTCGTTTCAATTGCTTCGCCGGCATCTCCCAAGGAACAAGAGCAGCAGGGGGCGCTGGACATGAGGAAATACATCGCTTCTAGATCGACGCAGCAGTCTCCGCCCGTCGTTCCGCTTCACTCATTTTCGTCGCCTCCGCCTGCCGTCCACCGATCCACGCCAGCAGGATCGCCCAGAAAGTCAGCGAAAGCATAAACAGCGGGAATTGCAGAGGCTGTGGCAGCGAATAAACTGCGGTCACAATCGGCACCCACACTCCCCACGTCGCCACCAGCACGGGCAGCACGTTACTCTTGTAATACTGCCAAGTCAGGCAAGATCGCAGATTCCGCCCGCTGAATCCCCTGTGAACCAGGTCGTAAACGATGGTGTTTACAATCGCTGCGAAGAACGGATTGAATAAGAACTGATCCACCAAGACCTTAGGCGCAATGGTCCGAAAGTCGATGGCATCCCCAAATATATGGGACTGCATTCGATACATGTAGTAAACAATCGCCCCCTGGCAAGCCCAATTGATACCGGTAAAAGACATGACATAAACATTGTTTTTGCGGGGTCTTCCGCGCTGGAAGTACAAGATCTTGACGATCTCCGGTGCCACCGCCCCAGCCAAGAAAGTGGCCAACATAGGAAATGGCAGCCCGATTTTGTCTTTGGCATCGGCAAGCGATTGCAGCAGGAATCGTGATGATGGTACAAAATAGTACCCCAACACCAACGCCACCATCAGCGCCTGCACGATCAATCCCGGAACAAGATTGGCGCGAGCGGCGCGCAAACCGATAAGCAGTGGCGATTTATGGTGTTGTTTGGACATCTGTTTTCCAGTGGCGCATGCGCAATGCCGCAGTTTACAGCAGATTCCCCCAAAAACCTACGGCACCTTCTGCAAATGTCGCCACTTACTTGCGTTCGTACGTCCCGATGATTTCCCCCTGTCCGACGACGTGATTTTCCATTGCCGCCAGAAGTTTCTTCTTGTCTACCTCGCCCGTCACCGTCAGCGTTTCGTTCAGCGCGTATACCTTGAAATGATAATGATGTACACCATGTCCCTTGGGTGGTGACGGCCCGTTCCAACCTCTCTTGCCCCACGTGTTCTGGCCTTGGCTCGCCCCTGAAACGCTCTTCGGTGACGATGTCTTTTCGATGCCCTCGGGCAAGGATTTGAGCGATGTCGGGATGTTGAAAATCACCCAATGTACCCAAGGCTCAGCAGTGGGAGCATCCGGATCATCGCAGATGACCGCCAGCGTTTTGGCGCCGTTCGGCACCCCGGACCAGGCCAGCGCCGGCGAAACGTCATCGCCGTCGGCAGTGAATCTTGTTGGAATGGTCTTATCGCGTTCGAAAGCAGTCGTGGTCACCGAAAAGTCTGTCATCTGTACACCTCCCTGGGGTGCAGCGCTGCTGGTGGACGATGGACCATTGAGCGCGGCTTCTCGCGAGCAAGCTGTCATCGAAAGCATCAGCAGCAGAATGGTGTTGCAGCGGAACATGGAAGAATCCTTCTCATTGCCATTGCCTATTTTAACAGCCATGAGGAGATTGGAAAGTCGTTTGTCGTGACATGAATTTGCAGCATTTTTTTGAAATAATAGAAAAAGCGATTGATTTATCGTAAATGTGTGGTATTAAATGGGGACGCGAGTGCAGAGAGAGCCGACAGCGTGAGAGGGCGCTGTGGATGATTGACACCAGGACGAGGTTTTCATGGAGAGGGCTCTCCTTCGGCAAACTCCCCATTTTATATTGGCTTTTGCGGTGCTGGGGGCTGTTTCAAGCCTTCGTCCGGATTACGTCTACGCGGGTTCACTCGATGAATTCTCGCTGAATACTGCAATGCAGGGCAATGCCGCAAACTACGCCAGTGGTACGCCCGGCAATATCAGCGACGTCCTGATCACGACTTCCAGCGGGCCGGCGCTGACGATTAGCAACGGCAGCGTCACCATGGAATCACTCAGCGTCATCAATGGCCATACCTATTCAATTTCCAATGCCACCTCAATTTCCACCTCACGAACGCTGACGCTCGGAAACAGCAGCGGATTCACTAACTGCAACTCCGGCGTATCCAATGATCTCATCTATGTCTCTGGCGGCTCCAATCTGACGATTTCCGGAACGAATACCGGTATTGGAACCGGTGTTCTCGGGGTCACCTTGGCCAGCAGTGGGAACTTCAATGTCGCGAGCGGTTCGTCGCTTACGGTTTCGTCGGTCATCACCGGTGCGTACGGCATCACCAAGACCGGTGGCGGCACTTTGACGCTCAGCGCCATGAATTTGTATACCGGTGCTACCAACGTCAGTTCCGGGACGCTCGTGCTCGGCGAAGATGCCGTTTCCACTTCTGTAGTCGGTACCTCGGTCACCGGCATTAACTATGCCAACGACACATTTGGCAGTGTGACGGGCGTGTCGATCGGTGATCGTGTGGTCTTCGGTGGTAGCATTCCGGGAGGACTTTCCGCAAGTACTGTCTACTATGTGATTGCCGGCACCAGCGGCAGTAATTTCAAGGTGTCGCTGACCAAGAACGGTTCATCTGTAAATCTGACTTCAAACGGCTCTTCCGTTACAGCGAGCCGCGTTGGCACTCTGGGTTCGGCCAGTTCCGCGGTGGACCTTGGTGATTCCAACACGGGGGCCAACACTGTTTCGCTGCTTACGGGCGGGGGATATACGATAGAGCGGGCAATCACCGTCGCCAACTATGGCAATGGCACAACGATCGGCGGCAACACCAATGGTACTTCCACGTTCTCCGGCACCATCTCCCTCAACAAAAGTGTGGTGCTGACATCCGCAGCCACAGGATCGAATTACGTGGACTTCACCGGCGATATCACCGGAAACGAGAACGTTACCATTGGCGGAACTGGCGCCGCAGGAGCAGGCATCGTCCGATTTTCCGCGGTTGATAAGTCCTATACTGGCAGTACCACCATCAATGCCGGCGCGACCTTGCTGGCCAACACACGTCTGGCCACAAACGGCGTCAGCGTCAACGGTATCCTTAAGGGTACGGGCACCATCAACGGCCTGGTTACGGTAAACAGCGGCGGCGTTCTGGCCCCCGGTTTGAGCCCCGGTAGCCAGAGCTTCGCCGGCGGTCTGACGTTTTGCTCGGGGGCCATTTATCAGTGGGAACACAGTGGCGGAAACGTCACCGGCACGTACGACTCCGCAACTCTCACCGGCGGCAACCTCTTGATCGACGCGACCGCCGGTACCGGCGCGAAACTCCAGCTTTCATTTGCCGACGGCACGAATTTCTCGAACAGTTTCTGGAACGATCCACAAGCATGGACGATCATCGCCAACGGTAATGGCACGAGCGCCGGTAGATTCGACAACAGCAACATCTCGATTTATGTGGGTGGATCCGCAACGGGCTCGGCAAACGCCGTTGCCGGTGAAGGCGCATTCTCGACCGCGCTTAATGGAAACAACGTTGTTCTGAACTGGCTGCCGAATAGCGATTCTGTCTTGTCGCTGGGCACTTCCAGCATGACGCTCAAATCGTTCACGACCGGCACCACCGGTTCCACTTCCAACCTGCACAATGCCCAGACCACCGGTGCGGCCACAACTTATGCAATCGGGGTATCGAATGATGGCCTTAGCGTGACCGATCCGGATTCTGCCGGTTCGATCGCCGCAGGCGGCGACAAGATGCTTACCGTTGCCTTGGTCAACAATGTCAACGGTTCGGCCATCAGCGGCAACAGAACCTACACCGTTACCGTCACCAACAACGGTAACTCCGGCGATACAGTCAAGACGATCAACGTCACCGCCAACGTCTTCCAGCAGGCATCGCTGACCACCTCCACCAGCGGCGGCAACCTGAATCTGACCAACACCGCCAGCAACGACAACGGCGCCAGCAGCCAGAGCGCCGGCGTGACGATCAACAGCCTGTCCATCGGCGACACCACCCACTTCAATGCCCCCACCCTGGGCGTCTCCCATGCCGTCGGCAACGGCGATACCTCCGGCGTCATCGCCACCGTCGGCACCTACTCGCTCAAGAGCAACGTCCTGAACAATAATTTCCGCACCTACAACACGATGATCACCAGCACCGCCCAGTACACCGATTCGGCCCTGAACAGCCAGGCGTCAGTATCCGGCCCAATCTGGTCGATCTCCGCCACCCAGAGCAACGTTTCGACGGGCATCGATTGCAGCGGCCATGACACTTTTTCCGTCGCCGGCCAGTCGGCCGATGTCGCCAACAACTCTTCCTATGCCGGCTACTATTCGACCGTCGATCATGCCGACGCCGCCGGAGCCCTGAAGGAAGTCGTCGGTACCACGGCCACGATTCTGGCCGGCACCAATAACTCGGGTTCCACCCAAACGCTCGAGATGACTTGGCGGACCCGTCAGGACGGCGAAATCTACCCCGGCACGACGCCGCCATTCAGCGGTTCGCCGGTGGGCCTGTACAGCGATGTGGTGAATGTCAGTGGCGTGACGGGCATCTACGTGTTGCAGATGACGTACGATCCGGCGGTGATGCCGTCCAACGTGCAGCAGGGCGGCCTCTTGCTGGGCTGGCTGCACAACGGGATCTGGGAAAACGCGGTGCTGGGCAACGATTACAGCGCCGGCGGGGCTGTGACGAACGAAGGCACCACGAACTGGCTGACCGCAATTGGCGGATCGCTGGACAGCAGCGATCTGGGCAAGTTCGGCGTGGATACCGTGGACCACACGGTGTGGGCGGTGTTGAAC
>CAIMWO010000006.1 GCA_903845195.1 uncultured Phycisphaerales bacterium | reverse complement strand
GTGGTTCACCGACTATGTGGCCAAAGACCGTGCGGCCCTGATGCACCGACTCGATCAAGCTTTGAACTGGGTCACCGACCGCGCCGCCGACAATCAACGTACCTGCGCCATAAAGCAGTAAACTTTTGGCAGACGCTCTAGCCACAAATAAACACGAATGGACACAAATGCCGGAGCGCGTTGGGCGGCACAGAGTTGGGGAATAAAAAACCCACACCTTGCGGTGTGGGCTTTTTGCTGATGGGGCTTTTCAAACCAGTGTTTATACTGCGGGGGTCTCCTGGTTGATGAGGGTGCCGAAGCGTTTGTGGATGGCCAGGGCCGGATCGAGGGGGACTTCGACGGGTTTGCAGTTTTTCGGAATGGAGATCGTGGGGGTGGCGCGGAGCTTTTTGCCGGCGAATTGGGGGAGCCACTGGCGCTGGGATTCGAGGAGCTCGTTGGCCATGTCGCGGATTTCCTTGAGGGTGCAGACGGCGCCGGTGAGGGGGTCGAGGGCGAGGGAGTGGACGAGGTGCTCGGGGTCGCCGGTGAGGGCGGCTTCGGCGGCGAGGATCTGCACATTGACGTTGGTCATGCAGGCGGCAGCGCACTGCGGGGGGATGGCGCCGACGACGGTGGGACGCAGGCCGGTATCATCGGCAAAGGTGGGCACTTCGACGCAGCAGCCCTGGGGGAGATTGGTGATGTAGCCGTCGTTGCGGACGTTGCCCATGAAGCGGAAGGGTTTGCCGGTGGCGACGGCTTCCATGATCCAGGAGCAGTATTCGGCGCTGCGGGAATCGATCTTGGTGGTTTCAAATTCGAGGGGGTCGTGCTTGGCGTATTTTTCGGCCATGGTTTTGCCCCATTTGTAATACGCGCCGGACTCGCCGCCGAAGGCGGGTTCGTCGCAGTAGAGTTCGAGGGCCTTTTTGGTTTTGCGGAACCACGGCACGTATTCGGAGAGGTGGCCGGTGGATTCGGTCATGAAGTAGCCGAACTGGCGGAAGACTTCGCCGCGGACTTTCTCGTTCTTGTAGTACTCGGGCTTTTCGAATTTTTCGCGGAGTTCGGGGTAGATGTCGCGGCCGTGGTGTTCGAGGCGGAGGAACCAGTCCATGTGATTGACGCCGCCGCAGGTGTAGGTGATTTCGGATTTGTCCTTGATGTTGCAGTAGCCGGCGATGAGGTCGAGGGTGGTCTGGACGCCGTGGCAGAGTCCGACGAAGGGGACGTTGGAGGTCTTGCCGAGGGCGAGGCAATTGGCGGCCATGGGGTTGGCGTATTGGAGCATGATGGCGTGGGGCTTGGCGAGCTTCTGCATGTCCTTGGCGATATCGACGAGAACGGGAATGTGGCGTTGGGCGCGGAAGATGCCGCCGGGTCCGAGGGTGTCGCCGATGCACTGATCGACGCCGTACTTGAGGGGGATTTCGTAGTCGAGACCGAAGGCGTCATTGCCGCCGACCTGGATCATGACGACGACGAAGTCGGCATTGCGGATGGCTTCCTGGCGGTTGGTGGAGGCGGAGCATTTGGCGGGGAAGCCGTTGTCTTTGATCATGCGGTTGACGAAGGCTTCCATGCGGCGGAGCTTGGTTTCCGTGGGGGCCATGAGGGCGAACTCGCTATCGCGGAGTGCGGGTGTGGCGAGGATGTCGGAGATGAGGGTTTTGCAGAAGACGACGGAACCGGCACCGATCATGGCGATTTTGCGTGGCATGAGAACCTCCAGAAATGATTTCTAACCAGGCGTGCTGACCGCCGGAAATGAGGGGAAGACGATTGCCCCTCATTGTAACGAGTTCGTCGCGCTAGCCACCAGCGAGCGCGTGGATCATTTTTCGATGGGCGTGGGCGTAGTGTTCAAAGTTGGACCAGGAGATATCGGGGGGTATCAGGTGATCGGTTTCGGGGATGTAGCGGCCGGCGAGGATCGCGGGACGGATGCGTGCGAGTTCGGCATCGATGGCGGCGGGGTCTTTGGCGAGCTGGCGTTTGTCGATGCCACCGAGCATGCCGAGGTGCGGATATTTTTTGCGGTACAGGTTTACATCGCAGCCGGCGGCGACTTCAAAGGGGAGCAGGAGGTTTATGCCCGCGGCGATCATGGGATCGAGGAGCAGATCGGGGAAGCCGTCGGTATCGACGGAGCGAACGGGGATGTGGTGGCGCTGGCAGGCTTCGATGACGCGGCGGTAGCAGGGGGTCATGAACTCGGTGAACATGGCGGGGGAGATGAGAGGCCCGGCGCGGCCGGCCATGTCTTCCCAGAAATGAAAATGATCGACGCGGACGTGTTTGACGACTTCCTCGAGCACGGTAAGCCAGACGGTGGTCATGTGATTCATGATGTCGTGGACCATGTCGGGATCTTCGTAGAAGGCGACGAGGCATTCTTCATCGCCGAGGAGCCAGCGGACGCTGCCGAAGATACCGCTGTCGGGATAGTAGCCGAACTGAAGGGCGCGTCCTTGATCCATGGCGGCGGCGCAGGCTTGTTTCCAGTTTCCGGCGAGGCGGTCGGGGTGATGGGGGTCGAATTTTTCGCGTTTGATGCGCTGCCAGTCGTCGCGGGATTTGACGGGATAGGCGACCCATTCGGGCATGGAGTCGGTGGTTTTGAGATCGCGGCGGGTGATGCCCCAGTCGTCGATGCGGACGATTTCCTGGTCGTTTTCGGAGAGGATTTTCCAGGGCGGACGCGGGCAGGGGCCGATGTTGACGGGGATGTTGAAGGGGGGAACATCGGTTTTGAAATGGCGGCGGAGGGCGGACCAATCGCCGTAGAGATGGGCGGGCATGCCTTCGTTGCGCCAGCGCGTCCAGGTACTGCCCCAGGGGCCCCAGAAGAGATAGAAGGGCGGGCGATCGACCGGTTGGCCGAGGATGCAGGCGAGAAAGCGCTCACGGTCGGTCATGGTTTTCAGAATCCCACAGCGAACATGCCCAGCGCCCCCCCCGGGCCCCTGCCCCACTGGGCATGGCACCCGAAACTGAAGTCGGCCGGCGAGGGGGTCGGCACCACTGGAGGCTGGCACTTGTGCCGGTCTCGACTATCGGGCCGGCGGCAAAGCCGCACGGCTCAGGAACGGTACGCGACTTCCCATCCCGTTCTAGGCGCTGCCTTCGTTGAAGAAGACATGCAGGCCGTCTTTGCCGGGGGCGACGATGTCGAGGCGGCCGGTTTTGCGGAGGTCGGCGAGCCAGAAGTGGATGCCACAGCCGGCGCCTTCGCCGTGGGGGCCGTAGGAAATCACTTGTTTGGTGAAGCTTTCGCCATTCCATTTGAAGTAGAAGATGCCGAGGTCATCGGCTTCGCCGGCCTCGTTGCCGTTGTGAGCGCGGTAGCGTTTGCCGGTGATGAGTTCGGGTTTGCCGTCGCCGTCGATGTCGGCCCACCAGAGATCGTGATACTGGGCGATATAGGGATCGATGGGGTGCTTGATCCAGGAGCGTTTGCCGGCGGCATCGCGTTTCTGTTCGAGCCAGTAGAGGCCGTAGGAGTGGGCGTGACCGACGATGATGTCGGCGAGGCCGTCGCCGTTGACGTCGACGACGAGCATGGGGCAGGAGGCATCGCCGTGGGTGAGTTCAAATTCCGGGAGGTGTATCCAGGGCTGTTCGAGAGGCTTGTTCGTGGCTTTGAGGATGCCCTTGCCGAAGACGAATTCGCCGCGACCGTCGCCATCGATATCGCCGAAGCCGTAGCCGTGGCCGATGGGCTTTTCGAAGAGGACGTGCTTGGAGAATTTGCCGGTGCCTTTTCCGGCGGCATCGCGGAGGAGTTTGAAGGCGACGAGGGGAGCGCCGGGCGTGTTGGGGACGATTTCGACGTGGCCGTCGCCATCGATGTCCCAGGCGCGGGTGGTTTCGACGTTGCCGATGCCGGCGCCGATGATGTGTTCGGGCCAATGGCCGTCGGGCTTTTCAGGGCACTGGCGCCAGCGGAGATTCTCACCCCACCAGCCGCCGGTGATGAAATCGAGGCGTCCGTCGCCGTTGATGTCGAGGGCGATGGTGGAGAAATCATCGTAGTATTCGCCGTAGCGTTTGGGGTGATCGCCAAGCTGGAAGCGCTTGAAGAAGTCCGGGCCTTTGTACCAGTAGGCGCCCGAGACGATATCGAGGACGCCGTCGCCGTCGACATCCCATACGGCGGCGGATTCAAAGGCTTCAGCGGAGACGAGCATTTTGCGAAATTTCACCGGCATGAGTCACCCTTTGGATAATGAAAATTAAAATCACCGAACGTTTACGCCGCTTAGGGAATCGTTATTTCTTCCCGGTCAGCATCTCCACATAACGCCGGGCGGCGCGGAGATCCTCAAGGGCATCGACGGGGGTGCAGAGTTGGGTCTTTTCGCCGCGGATCGCCTTGAGGAAGCTGGCAGCCTGATTGCGGAACGCGTGGATGAAGGGGAGCGTCGGCATGATGGTGCGGGCCTGGGCATTGTCCGGGGCTTCGTGGACGGTGACGGTGCCGGACTGGGTGATGGTGAGCGGGCAGGGGAGATCGAGTTTGATCCATCCCTTCTGGAAGGCGACGAAGGATTGTTCCTGCCAGTCTTTGGGGGTGGTGTAGGTGCCGAGTTCCAGGGTGAAGGCGACGCCGCTGGCGGAGTTGCCGGCGGCGATCATGCCGGAACGATCGACGTAATCGATGGTGTAGGACTCGCCGAGCAAATAGCGGAGGAAATTGATCTGGTGGATGTAGTAATTGACGAAGGCATCGTATTTTTTGGCGAAATCAGGATTGGTGCCTTCCACATCGTTGGGCAGGCCGGGGCCTTGTTCGTCGGTACCGTAGACGGGGAAGAAACCGTTGCTGATCCAATCGCCGGGGGGCATGACGACGCGGACGTGGGTCATTTTGCCCATGGCGCCGGACTTCTGCCACTCGGCGATTTGCTGTTTGACGTAAAGCGATGCGGGGTCGGAACGTTTGTGATAGCCGATGTAGAGCGTGCCCTTGCCACTGGTTGCGGCCTTCAGGATTTTTTCGCCGCTGGCGAGGCTGCTGGCGAGAGGCTTTTCGGTGATGACGGGGACGCCGTATTCGAGGAGCTGGGGAACCAGTGCGCCGTGGTTCAGGAATTGTTGAATGGCGACGATGCCGTCGAGTTTTTCCTTGGCGAACATTTCGCGGTGATCGGTGTAGACGCCCGGGATGCCGTACTGGGCGGCAACTTTTTTGCCGAGCTTGGGGCGGATTTCAGTCAGTGCGACGACTTCGCAATCGTCCCAGAGTTGGGAGTAATTGATGAGGTGAGCGGCCTGGCCCATGCCACCGACGCCGACGAAACCGAGTTTGAGCTTTGCCATATAACCCTCGTAAGAATGTGAAGTGCGGATCATGGCGCGCGGGGGGCGGGGCCGGAATGATCGGGATTGCCTTAGTTATGTCATTTTTTGCTTTATGCTTTGATAAGTCCACGCATATGTGCGATTATTTGGTGAGTATCCATATCGCTTATTGCTGGATCATGTCATGCGAGTATTGGCTGTGGGACGGGTAAATCCGATTCGTGGGTGGGGGATTCGGGAGCACGTGCATCCGGAGAATGATGAATTGATCGTGGTGATGCAGGGGCGGCTGGAGACGCGGATCGGGCGCGGGGCGAAGCGTGTGATCGCGGGAGGGCCGGGCGAGGCGCTGTTCTATCCGAAGGGCGAGCCGCACGAAGAGCAGGCGCTGGGCAAGGGGATGTTTGAATCGTACCACGTGGGATGGATCAGCGACGATGCGCGCGTGCGCGACTGGCCGCTGGTGCTGCGCGATCGCACTGGGCGTGTGGGACAGGCGATCCGATGGATGTACGATCTTTCGCGCACGCCTGGGGCGGCGGCGGAGGAGACCATTAATGCGCTGATGCGGGCGATCGTTCACGAGCTTTCGACGGGGCCGCGGACGGCGGAGAACGAGATGGTGGTGCGGGTGCAGGCACATGTGGAACAACATTTGACCGAGCCGCTGGAGTTGGATGATCTGGCGGCGGTAGCGGGGATGAGCAAGTTTCATTTTTCGCGGGTGTTCACGGCGGCGACGAGCATCACACCGATGGCGTATGTGCGGGATGCGCGGTTGCGGACGGCGCGGACGCTGCTGCAGACGACCCCCCTACCGCTGCGGACGATCGCGGAGATGGCGGGTTTTTCGGATCAGCCGCAGTTCAGCCGGGTGTTCAAGCGGGTGGTGGGCGAGGCGCCGGGAGCGTTTCGTCAGCGGGCGAGTGCGAGGTCTTCGTAGAGGGCCTTGAGGGTGGCGCGGAGGCGGCGGTCGTGGGCGGGTTCGCCGGGGCAGCCGTTGAAGATCAGGGCGATGACGAGTTGATGGAACGGATCGGCCATGCCGACGGCACATTGGGAGCCGCCGTGGCCGAAGGTGGTGGGCGAGGCGTGGGGTCCGAACTGGTAGGGAATCGCGGGGCCGTGGTGGGAGGAGTTGAGGATGAAGCCGAGGCCCCAGTCGATTTTGTGGCGGAAGGTGACATCAAACATGCCGGTGCGCTGGCGGGCGACGAGGAGGCGGGCGGTATCGGGGGTGAGGATTTCGTTTTTGTCGGCCAGGGCGCGGAGCATCATTTCGTAGAAGAGCCCGAGCTGGCGGATGGGTCCGCGCACGCTGCCGGAGGGGCGCGGGCGCGAGGCGGCCAGCGGGGTGTCGTAATTGGGGAGGGGCTTGGGGGGTTCGGCGGTGGCGGGCGCGGTGTCATGAAGGAAGCCGATGCGCGAGCCGTAGGCGTGGTAAGTTTCGGTGGGCATGGAGAGGAAGGTGTCGGTCATGGCGAGGTGGAGGAAGATTTCTTCGCGGAGGAATTGGTCGCACGGGCGGCCGTCGATGCGGTGGATGAGCTCGCCGAGGATGTACCAGGTGGAGTGGGCGTGATAGCCGGCCTTTTCGCCGGGGATCCAGTCGCGTTCGGGCTTGAGGGTGAAGAGTTTGGCGAGAGTTTCATCCCAGGTGAGGAAGGGATATTGGGTGTCGAGGGCGCGGATGCCGGCGGTGTGGGTGAGGAGGTGGCGGATGGTGATGGCGTCTTTGCCGTTCTGGGCGAATTCGGGAATGTAGTGGGCGACGGGGTCGTCGAAATGGAGACGGCCGCGCTGGGCGAGGAGGGCGATGGCGACGGCGGTGAGCGGTTTGCCGGCGGAGAGCCAGATCATGAGGGTGTCGGGTTGCATGGGGGTGCCGGCGAGGGAGGCGTCGGCTTCGCCGCCGAGACGCGACAGGCCGAAGGATGCATCGACGACGGGCTGGCCGTGGAGGGAGACGTAGAGCTGTGCGCCGATGTGGAGGCCGGATTCGAGGCCTTGCTGGATGATTTGGCGTGTTTGGGGGATTTCCACGGGGCGGGTCCTCGAGATGAAGGTCAGCCGCGGCGGGCTTTGAGGCGGTTGCGGAGGTCGTCGGAGGAGACCATGGTGATGCGGGGTTCGGGGGCCGTGGGCTGTGGTTCGGTTTCGTGGCCGCAGCCGCAGCCGCCGGCGCAACCGGCGCCTTTCTTTGGCGAAAAGAAGCGGTAGACGTAGAGACCGAGCCAGATCAGGCAGGCGGCGACGAGGAGGATGGTGATGGCTTGCTGGAGCATGGTTCAACAGAAAATAGAAAATGTAAAATAGAAAATAGAAAAACGGGATCGCGCCACTGCGTCAGCACTTTTTCTATTTTCAATTTTCTATTTTACATTTCCTTTTTCGTTCTCCTTTCAGAATCCTAGCAGGCGGCCGCCCTGGTAGACGGTGAAGGCGGCGAACCAGGCGAGGGCGGTCATGTAGACGAACATGAAAATCGGCCAGCGCCAGGTGTTGGTTTCCTTCTTTACGATAGCCAGGGTGCTGAGGCATTGCATACAGTAAACGACGAAAACCATGAGGCTGAGGCCGATGAGGGGGGAATAGCTGGCGCGCATCTTGATGGCGAGGGCGTCACGGGCGTCCTCTTCGCCGCCGACGGCAAAGACGATGCCCATCGTCGAGACGATGACTTCGCGGGCAAAGAATGCGCCGGTGACGCCGATGGAGAGTTTCCAGTCGTAGCCGAGGGGGCGGAAGACAGGGGCAATCGACTTGCCGACGCTGCCGGCGAAGGAGTTTTCCAATTGCTTGGAGGCTTGGACATTTTCCATATCCGCGCGTTGCTGGGTTGTTAGTTCTGAATTCTGAATTCTGAATTCTGAATTCACCGGAGCCTTGGGATAGTGCGTTGCCGCCCACATGAGGACGCTGAAGACGAAGATGAGGGTGCCGGCGCGTTTGAGGAATTGCCAGCTTCGCTGCACAACGGCGGTGCCGACGACTTTCCAGTGCGGGAGGCGATAGGGCGGCATTTCGAGAATGAATGCGGGAGCGGGGCCTTTGAGCAGCGTGCGTTTGAAGACCCAGGCGAGGGCAAAGGCGGTGAGCGTACCCAAGGCGTACATGCCGAGCATGATGCCGCCCTGCTTGAGCGAGGCTTTCAGCCCTTCGCCGGCGAAGAAGGTGGCGATGACGAGGCTGTAGACGGGCAGGCGAGCCGAGCAGGACATGAGCGGGAGGACGAGGATGGTGGCGAGGCGGTCGCGGCGATTTTCGATGACGCGGGTGCCCATGATGGCCGGGACGGCGCAGGCGTAGCCGGAGAGCATGGGGATGAATGATTTGCCATGGAGGCCGACCTTGGACATCACGCGGTCCATGAGGAACGCGGCGCGAGACATGTAGCCAGAGTCTTCGAGGATGGCCAGGAAGAGGAAGAGCATGGCGATCTGCGGGAGGAAGACGACGACGTTGCCGACGCCGGCGATGATGCCGTCGGTGATGAGCGAGCGGAGCGGGCCATCGGCCATGCGGGCCTGAACGAGATTGCCGAGGCCGCCGATGACCTGATTTTGCAGGAAATCCATGATCGGCTGGGCCAGCCAGAAGATGGAGATGAACAGGAGCGCCATGATGGCGACGAAGGTGGCCATGCCGAAGAATTTGTGGGTGAGGAAACGGTCGATGCGGTCAGTGCGGGAGATTTTTTGGCCCGCGCCGGGGAGGTCGTGGACGCAGTCGTGGACGATGGCGCCGATATAGGCGTAGTGGGTTTCGATCTCGGCGGAGATGGGATCGACCTGGGCTTTCTCGCAGGCGGCCAGTGCGGCGGCGAGTTCTTCGCGGATCCTGGGATGATGCCGCCGCGTGTCGGGAACGTCATCATCGTCGCCGGTGGAGAGGAGCAGATGGGCGTCGAAGTAGGCCATGTCGTGCGGGGCGAGCTTTTCGTCCGCCAGGATTTTCTGCAGGCGCTCGATGTGGGTTTCCATGACCTCGGGCAGCGGGAGATCGAGCGGCTCGGTGGTCTTGTGCGAGACTTTGAGAATGGCTTTCTTCAATGCGTCGATGCCGAGGCCTTTGTGGGCCTGCACGGGAATGACCGGCGCACGCAGGTGGGCGGAAAGTTTTTCGACGTCAATCGTCTTGCCCTGATCGGCGGCGATGTCCATCATCGACAGGGCGATCACCGTGGGACGGCCGAGTTCGAGAACCTGCGTGACGAGGTAGAGGTTGCGCTCGAGGTTGGAGGCGTCGGCGAGGACGACGATGACGTCGGGGCGTTCGGTACCGACCATCTGGCCGAGAACGACCTGGCGGGCGACGTGTTCATCGGGAGAGCGCGAGGCGAGCGAGTAGGTGCCGGGGAGGTCGACGATGAGTGCGGAGTGCTTGGTGACGGGTGCGGAGTCAGGAGTTGCGGCGGAGGCGTCATGAGCGGCGAGCTCGCAGCGGCCTTCCTTTTTTTCGACGGTGACGCCGGGGTAATTAGCGACTTTCTGTTTGAGGCCGGTGATGGCGTTGAAGAGGGTGGTCTTTCCGACGTTGGGGTTGCCGGCGAGTGCGACGATGATCTCGCGGCGCTGGGTCGGGGGCTGAGGGGTTGTGGATGCGGCGGTCATGAGTGTCGTAATCTCTTTATTGAAAGTCATTTAACGATATATAGCGGCAGCGGGTATCGAGGGGGATTCATCGGGGTACGGGCCGTTGCGCGGTCGAAGTAGCCTAGTCTAATTGAGACTGAGTTTCAAGTAGCCTCTTGAAGAATGGAGTATGATAGGCGGTCAATCAGGTTGGCCCGGGCATTCGACGCAATTGGGGCACTTGTTCGGATACCATGGAAGTGAGGAGTAATTATTGTGAAACCGCCGAAGAATTCGCAACTCCGGTTGGGAGCGCGGGAGGATGTGCAGAAGGATCTGGACAACCTGGTGGGGGCGGCGCGGGCGTGTTTTGGCAAGCGGCAGATGCGCGAGTCGGCCGATGCGTTGAGCACGGCGGCAGCCACGGCGGAACAGCATGGGATGTATCGGGAGGCGGCACAGTTTCGCAAGGCGCTGACGATTCTGGCGAGCGGGGGCAAGCCGCGGCTGTTGGCGGGGTCAAGGCTGTAACGGGCTGCTGAATCGTCGGAAGGACGATGGCACGTCGATTTTATGTTGTGCGTGCGCAGGCATTGTCGGTCAGAACGAAATGCCTCTCACATGTGACATTGCCTGCCGAGGCTTGCCGATCAGCGGCCAGGAGTACTTACCCAGCAACACTGAAAACAGATCCGCATGATGGGCGTCTTGCAGTCGAGCGATCAGCAACCCAGACGCGATGATTGCGCCGGCGATGAAGCCGCCGAGGTGGGCCCAGTGTGCCACACCGTCCCTGGAGCGCAGGATCGTCGAGATCACATCAAAACTTAAATAGAACGCGAGCACCCAGAAGCCGCGCACCGGCCAGATTTTTATCCACGTCGAAATGCGCCACGAGATCTTCAACCAGAACGCCATGTAGACGCGATGCACGGGAAAGAAGATCAGGTACATGCCAGCCAGGCCCATGATGGCCCCGCTGGCGCCCAGCGCTGGTCCCCTGCCGGTCGTGAACAGCAGATGTGCGCCGGAGGCGATCGCGCCCAGCAGCGGATAGAGGATCGCCATCTTGAGATTGCCGAGCAGGGCGTTGACCCGCGTGCCGAAAATCAAGAGGAAGAGCATGTTTCCGCCCAGGTGCATGACGAACCCAGGAATCGAGGAAGGATCATGCAGAAGGACATTGGTGAACAACTGGTACCACCGGAATTCGCCTTCAGATTCTCCGGTGTCCACTGACCGAAATGCCGCGGTGATGCGTTGTTCTTCGGTAGCATTGTCCGGCAGATCCAGGTCGGTGCCTACTTTCCGTAAAGCCGCGCCGATTTTATCCTTCTCATGTTCGTGATAGAGGGTCATGATTTCCGCATCGGTGATGACCTGGCGCGAGGGCCAGAGCATGAGTTGCGTCAATTGCTGGTTTTCGCCGCCGGTCGCCAGGCCGATGATAAAATAGAGACTGAAAAGGGTGGTCACGATTGCGATTACCCAGGTGACGATGGGTTTCTTAATTGCATAGGCTTCCGACGCTATAGGGTACAGGCCGAAGCGGATCAGCCAAGAAAGCGGTCCAATGATGGCTTCGGCATTGCCATAGAGTTGATTTTCATCGCGTCCCAACGCGGTGATCATCGGTCGTCCCGAAGGCACTTTGATGCCGCAGGTCACGCAAATTTTCGCACCTGCAGCCAGATTTTTATTGCAGCAAGGGCAGGCGAGGCCGCCTCCGGGACCGGCGGCGGTCAAGGTGGACCGCACGCTTTGTGCGGACATGGCCACAGGCGGCGCGGCTAAATTAGGCTGCAACGGTTTGGACGGTTCCGGAAGCGGGGCCAAGTCCAGATCATCGAAGTCCATGGGAGGATCGTCCGGTTCAATGGGCGCGGGCTGAGAAGCTTTTGCGAGCAGATTCTGATGGCATGGATCGCAATAGTACCGCCCCGTCCGATCCTTGACCCGCTTGAGCCCGGCCACATCCTTCCCGCACACCACGCAAATCTTCTGTACCGGTGTCGTCATCTTGAGTACCTCCCGTTGTGCGTTGTTGGGTTCAAAGAAGTGCTCATCAATATCAGCAGTGAACTACGGCTGCAAGAGTATTTTCCTAAGATCCGGTGCGGGACACACTCACAGACCGGATCACTAGGCATGAACGCGTGGGCCACAAATTACCAGCCGGTGAGTTTCTTGAGGGTGGGCCATGCGAGATCGGCGTAGAAGCGGTGGCCGCCGTTGCCGATGAGGAGTTGGACTTTTTCGGGGGCGGATTGGGTTTTGTAGATCTGCTGGATTTCAGCGAAGCATTCCTTGACGCCGGGGAGGGGGAAGAGAGGATCGGTTTCGCCGGCGACAATGATGAGGGGCCGTGGGGCGATGAGGCCGGCGAGGTCGGCGGTGTCGAAGTAGTGGAGGAAGTTGGGGATGTAATTGTCGGCACAGTGGCCGACGGTGCCGATGCTGTGGCGGACGGTGCAGATGGCGCAGGAGGGCATGGCGGCGGCGATGCGGGGATCGTAGGCCGCGGCGAGGTAGGTGATGAGTCCTCCACCGCTGTTGCCCATGATGGCGATGCGGGCGGGGTCGATGCGGTCGGCGAAGTGGGCAGTGAGCAGGTCGATGGCGCGGGTGACGTCGAGGACGCGCTCGCCGGCCATGGTTCGTCCGAGGAGAAGGGCGACGAGCGACGAATGGTGACAGCCGAGATAGCCTTGCTTGGTGTCGTTGGGGCGCGCGTCGGTGCGCTGGCCGAAGGCGCGTTGTTCGAGGACGAGGGCGGCGTAGCCTTGGCGGAGGGCCTGGAGGCCGTAGTCGCGGTCGCCTTCGATCGCCTTTTCATCGCCGGGGTATTTGGGACGGCCGAGGGAGATGTGGGCGCCGGTGGAGTGGCCTTGAAGACAAATCATGACGGGCGGCTGCCTGGTGGCTGCGGGAAGGAGGAGGGTGCAGGGGACCTGGGCGTGCGGTTCGGAGGTGAAGAGGAAGGATATTCCGGTGTGCGCGGGGAGGTTGGGCGTGGCGGGGCGGGGTTCCTCGGAGAGAATTTGCAGATCGAGCGGAACGGGCGCGGGCATGTTGCCGAGAAGCTGCTTGAAGGTGCGGCGGACGGCGGATTGCCATTCGGGGAAGTAGGCATCGGGATCGAAACGCAAAATGCGCGGGGCTTTTTCGAGGAGCGGGTTATGAACGGATTCGGGGGAAAACTCGGGCATGAGACACCTTGATTAACCACGAAGACACGAAGGCACGAAGGGGCGTTTATTTGATGGTTTGGAAATCACGTTTTGAAGATGATCGCGTGATCCCTTAACCCATAACTCCTAACTCTTAACTTCTGACTTTTAACTTCTTGCCGCTGGCTTCCGCTTTGGCAATGTCGCCCAGGATGTCTTCGATGTAGATGCGGCGGATGAGGACGAGGACGGAGGCGAGGATGGGGGTGGCGAGGATGAGGCCGATGGGACCGAGGAGTAGTGAGAAGATGACTTGGGCGAGGATGATGAGCGCCGGCGGGATGTTGACGGCACGTTTCTGATAGAACGGCGTGAAGACCCAGCCGTCGAGGGTTTGGATGAGCAGGTAGAGGGCGAGGGTCCAGCCGGCGAGGGCGGGGTTGAGTTGCGTGGAATTGCCGAGGGGCGCGAAGGCGATGAGGATCGCGGGGACGGCGGCGAGGAGCGGGCCGACGTAGGGAACGAAATTGAGCAGGCCGGCGATGATGGCGAGGGTGAAGGCCAGGGGATTGCCGAGGATGGTCAGGCCGATGAAGACGAGGATGCCGACGGTGCACATGGAGCAGAGTTGGCCGACGAACCACCACTGAAGCTGGGTGGCGATTTCCTGCATGATCTTGGCGATGCGCGAGCGTTTGTGGGCGGGGAAGAGCTGGACGAGACCGGAGGAGTAGGTGTGTGGGGCAATGGCGAAGAAGAGGCCGATGCCCAGGACGATGACGATATTGCCGAGAATGCCGAAGGTGGAGGTAACGATGCCGCCGGCGCCGCTGACGAAGGATTTGGAGAAGAGGAAGTCGGTGGCGTAGGTGCGAATTTGAATGATTTTGTCGGCGAGCCAGGTGGCGGAGGTTTCGGGATGGGTGGAGGGTTGGGTGAGGGGTGCTGAGTCCTGAGTGCTTAGCGCTGAGTCCTGAGTGGTGGATTGCGTAGTTGGGTCTTCATCGATCTTGGGGGCGGGCATGTATTTGTAGAGGTCGGTTTCGAGTTGTTTGAGCGCGCCGGGGACGGTGTGGGAAAGACGAACCGCCTGCTGGGCGACGGTGCGGCCCATGAAGTAGCTGCCGGCGACGGCAAGGATCACCAGGGTGAGCACGACGACGCCGAGCGCGTAGGCGCGGTCGATGCGGGCGTATTTGGCGAGCAGATCGGACGGCGCGGAGAGGAAGACGGAGAACAGTATGCCGGCGAAGATGAGGACGAGGATTTGGGCGGTGTAATAGACGAAGGCGGTCAGCAGCAGCGCGATGACGGAGATGGTCACGGCGATGAGGACTTTGCGCGTGTAAGAGAGCGGCGGCTCGGGGGGCGGGGATGATCGGTCAGGCATGGGGGCTCCTTCTGGGAAGGGATTGTAGCGTGGCGCAGAGAGAATCGGGAGATAAGAAGCGACACGGTCTTATCGATCAATGCGCGAACTCATCTGGGGGCCAGGGGCAAGCGACAAACAAACTTAGCTCTCGGCAGCGGAACTTCGGCGCATAGTACGCAAACCGCCGCCAATCACGCGCATTGCAGAAACATGCAATATACCGCGGTATCTCTCAACGTATTGGTCAACACTGAATCCATCGCTACTGAAATAAGCATGCAGAAGCAACTGGTAACGATTGAGAGAGGCAATGAGTTGCTCACCTGTTTGAATGACGACCGCAGTTACGCCGGGTTTCTGCGCGATAATCCATGCGAGGCATTCGCGATGCTTGCTCAGCAATTCGGGAGCCGGTGGGAGACCGCGGTACTGGAAGACCATCACACTCAATGGTTTCGGAAAGGCAAACGCAGACCGTGAATTCGTCGTTACAAGGATCACACCATCGGTCAGTTCGGTGAAGAAGCTCACCGTCTGGGAATTTTGTAGATTCGATCTGGCGAGTTTCAACCTGGCTGCGCCGGCAGGTCGAACTTCATAGATATTCGCGACAATTGTGCCGTGATCGCCGCTTAGATAACGTCCAACGGACTGCCAGTCTGGCGAACCGCCTTTCGCATGCAGGTCGCCGATCGGCAGGAATCCAAATGTCTTCAGCAATTCTCCGGTGCCCTCGTAGAAACGGCGATTCAGATGAGGGAACTCGTCCAGCGAGACAAACTGGTAGTCATGGACCGGGGCATATACGCGCTGCATGACGCGAAATTCGCGGGCTATGAGCTTCTGAATATCCTCTTTGAGCGGCATGCGGCAACCCTCGCACAAGCGGTTAGAAAGATGAGCGGCTATTCGGTGGGTGATTCTTTTTCCATGGGCAGCTTGGGGGCTGATCCAGTCCAGCGGGGGTGGAGGGAGTGGGGGATGTCGAGGAGGTCGAGCAGGCGGCCGACGACGAGGTTGACGACGTCGTCAACGGATTGGGGGAGGGTGTAGAAGCCGGGGTTGGCGGGGCAGATGATGGCGCCGGCTTCCGCGAGGGCGGTCATGTTGCGCAGTTCGATGAGGCCGAGGGGCATTTCGCGGTGAACGATGATGAGGCGGCGGCGTTCTTTGAGAATGACCTGCACGGCGCGGGAGATGAGGTTTTCGCCGAGGCCGTGGGCGAATTCGGCGAGCTTATTGTTGGAGCAGGGGACGACGATCATGGCGTCGGTCTTGAACGAGCCGGAGGCGATGCAGGCGCCGACGTCTTTGTAGGGAAGCAGCGTGATGTGGTGATTTTCAGTGCCGGCAAGGGCGGCGAGATCGAGAGCCCCCCCACTTTCCATGCCCAGTTCCTCATGCAGAAGACGCCGGCCGAGGGTGGAGACGATGAGGAGAGTTTCGACGTTCGGCGTGACGGCGAGAACTTCGAGCAGGCGTTTGGCGTAGAGCGCACCGGAGGCGCCGGTGATGGCGACGATGATGCGTTTATCTGTGGACATGGCGGCTCCTTCTTTACCCGTTGATTCTAACCACCAAGACACCAAGGCACGAAGAAAAGCGTTAGTCCAGTTCCTCTTCGGCGAGGTAGTGGCGTTCGATGGTGGCGTGAAGGTTGAACCAATTGTAGATCCGCGGATGGTTGAGGAAGTCGTTGTTGTATTCTTTTTTCAGTTGGTCGGAGTAATCGGTCTTGCGGCAATCGCGGAGGTGATCGAGCAGGGCCATGCTGGCGAAGAACCAGGTAGGCTTGATGAGCTCCGGCAATTCTGCGCCGTAATGGGCGACGCGCTCTGAGCCGATGACTTTTCGGCAATATTTGCAGCACCAATCGCAGCGGACGATGTGGCGGACGACATGATCGGGAGCACGCATGGGTCGGTTACCAGAAGCAAGAATTAAGAAGCAAGAAGCAGGAAATCATGTGCGGACGCCTTTATAGCAGACGCAGATGCCGAAGGTGAGGGGGCGGGCGACGATGTCGGTGAAACCGGCGGCTTGCATGCGGTCCTGCATGGCCTGGCGGCTGATGAAGGTGTTGACGGATTTTGGGAGGTATTTGTAGGCGCCGGATTTGTCGCCGGAGATGAGGGTGGCGGTGATGGGCATGATTTTGCGGAAGTAGAAATTGTAGAGGCCGCGCATGAGGGGGTTCGTGGGGAGGGAGAATTCGAGAATGATGAGGCGGCCGCCGGGGCGGAGGACGCGGGCGAATTCGTCGATGGCCTTGCCCCAGTCGGCGACGTTGCGGATGCCGAAGGCGATGGAGAGGATGTCGGCGGAGCGGTCGGGGAGGGGGAGGGCCAGCGCGTTGCCTTGGAGAAAGGCGGGCGAATTTTCAATTTCCAATTTCCAATGCTCAAGACACCGCGCGGCTTTCTGACGGGCTATGGGAAGCATTTCGTAAGTGAAATCGATGCCGAGGAGTTGGGGGGAATTCTGAATTCTGAGTTCTGAATTCTGAATTTTTGACCGTTTGAGGGCGAGGGTTTTCGCAAATTTCAGCGTCAAGTCGCCAGTGCCGCAGGCGACGTCGACGATGGTGTCGGTGGGCTTTACGTCGGCCATCTTCACCGCGACGCTGCGCCAGTGCTGATCCATCCAGAGGGAGTGGAGGCGGTTGTTGAGATCGTAGCTGGGGGCGATCGCGGAAAACATCTGGTTGACGCGGTTAGCCTTGTCGACGACGGCGTGGGGATTGGCGAGCAACGGATCGGTCCACGCGGGTTCGACCGGCGCAGGAGACGGGGAGGATGTGGGCGAGGCGGACGGCATTTCGGGAAACCCCAATGCGTGAAAACACTCGGATTATAGAGGGTTGGCGGCAGTGAAGGAAATGACGCAATGACGCAATGACCAATGTCCAATGACGCAAGGGAGAAGTTTCAAGGTTCAAGTTTCGAGGGGCGGTGGCGATGTGGGGCGTCCGGCGTATACTCGGGGGATGAGAATTATTGCGGGAACATTGCGTGGGCGAAGATTGATCGGGCCGCCGGGATTGACGACGCGGCCGATCACGGATCGGGCGAAGCAGTCGCTCTTTGATTCGCTGCAGGATTGTTTTGCGGTGGATGAGGGGAGCGGGCCGGGAACGGTGCTGGACTGTTTTTCGGGGACGGGCTCGATGGGGTTGGAGTGTTTGTCGCGCGGGGCGGGCAAGGCGATTTTCATCGAGCAGGATCGCGGGGCGCTGAAGGGGCTCGAGGAGAATCTCGAGGCGCTGGGGTTGAAAGAGCGGGCCGTGGTGTTGTCGATGGATGCGTATCAATGTGCATCGCATCCGGAAGTGAAGAACCTGACCGTCGCGTTTGTCGATCCGCCTTATGCGCACGTCGATACCGGGCCCCTGCGGCACAAAGTCGACGAATTGATTCGCCAACTGGCCGCGGGCTGTATGGTGGATGGCGGGATCATTTCGTTCCGGCATCCGTCGTGGGTCTCGCTGGAACCGGAGACGCTGGGGGTGAAGATCGTGCGGGAGCTGAAATATGGGGAGATGGCGATCACGTGGCTGAGGAAGGCATGAACGATCCGGAGCCGAGATTTGCGTGGCGACAATCCGCCCGCTCAGCGGGGATCGGAATGATGATTGGCCCATCGCTGCTCGCGTCTGCGATGGTGGAATTCGTGTGGTGGCTAGAGCCGACGGGCATCTTCAAATGGGTATTCGGGATCGGCCTTGGAACCATTGCAGCTTTTTTCTTTGTCTTCGGTCTGCGACGGGTGATCTATGGGGGCCATTGGAGTTGCACCGTCGATGAGCATTCCCTCACGTGGACGTACCCCGAGCGCATGGGCAAACAGGGCCAGCGGTTGGAATTGAAAGCCCTCCGCGCGTTTGTGTTCCGCGTGGACCAGTCCGTGGACGAGACGCGCTATTGCTTCTATTTCCGCACAGACGCCGGCAAGTTTGAGATTCATAGTGAGTGCTTTGGCAGGCTCAAGCGCTTTCTGCTGGCGATCTTGATCGCCAACCCGTGGGTGGAGTTGGAAGTGGAAGGAGATGCGCCGGATCGGTTGTGGGGTGGATACGGTCGCATGATGGGCGATCTGAACAAGGTGGCCATGGCCTTGCGGGATAAGGTTGAGACGCCACCGCAGGAAACATAAGCGGCGCGTCGTGAATTCTGGTGAAGAATTTATTGCAACGGGAGGCGGGGGTGGTCATGCTGAATGCGGTTCATGTCTGTCTGTGGAGCGAAAGGAAAAACGATGAAGACTTTGACGGGTGCTGTGCTGGCCGCGGTATGCGTGGCGGCGATGGGATTGGGCGGATGCGCTCAAACCTCTGTGTGGCCGGAGAAATGTCCGTTTGCCTCAAAGAGCGCGACGTGGGAAACGAAACTCACCGCGGCGACGAAGGGGGAATTTGAAGTCGTGCTGCTGAGCGGTAAGACGGTTGAGGCGGAAAAGTACGTGGGCCGGGCGCGCCTGGCGGGGTACGAATATGTGGTGCTGGAAACGGAGGATGAAGGGCAAGCGTTGGTGCGGGCGGACCAGATTGCCGCGATCAAGTTTGAAGAGGAAGAGAAGGATGGACATCGTGGCATGAGAGAGGGTCCCGGTCATGGCATGCCGCACGGCCGCGGTCCGGGTGCGGGTCCCGGTCCTGGATTTGGCCCGGCGCATGGTCCGGGGTTTGGACCGGGATTTGGTCCCGGTCATGGCCACGGGATGGGTCCCGGACACGAAGAAGGCAAAGCCAAGGATGGTCCGGCGCCCGAAGCGAAACCGGATGGCAAGGACAAAGCGAAGGATAAGAAGATGGACAAGGACGACGATAAGGACTGACGTTCATCCGCCATTGGGCTGCATCGGCAGGGATATTTCGGCACGCTCCACGATGTTGACGAGACAGTGGAGCGTGCCACCTTTTTGCCAGACGGTGGAGCAGTCGATGGGGCGAACTTCGTATCCGAGCGACTGCCATACGGCAGTGGCGGCAGCGCTCAGTTTTTCCTGCCCAGCAAATGTGGGCATATAGACGACGGGCTGGCCGGCGCGCACGTCGAGGATGACGTTGACATAGGTGAGATACATCTTTTCATCGCGCGCGGGGACGACCGGGATGCGCGTGACCGTGTATCCAAGCTTGCCGGCCAGAAGTGCGACGGAGTCAAAGCGGCGCTGCGTGGCAGCGGAAAAATCGGGGCCGCTCGGAAACGCGGCTGCGGCGGGATCGGCGGAATTGAACAGCGGCTCGCCCAGCGATGGATCGGCAACAAGCATGCGGTGATTACCGGCCGACATCATGAACATGCCCGCATGGTGATCGGGGGCATCGTCCATCAGGATGGGTTTGCGGTGCAGGTCATCAGCCAGTGCCGCCAGAAGATCGTCGCGCGTGACCACGGTGTGCTGCAGATTGCGATGAAGGACCGCAGGTGTGGCAAAGACCCACTCGCCATCCGCCAGGAAATCCCCGCCATCGAAGTAGAGGCTGCTGCGCCGGGACGTCAGGAGGCGGGGCAAGGCGCGGGAGAGATCGTCAGCGATGTGCGAGTCCCCGGCGCGCTGCGGCCATATCTCCTGCTGCAATTCGCCCTGGGGGGCCAGGAGCATGTACGGGCGGTTGGGCGCCTCCGGCAGAAGCGCCACCCAGCGGTCGCGCGACCATGCGGTCATGGGATGAGCGGTAAAGATGGGGTGAACTTTGCAGGGCACGGAGCCGATGCCATGCTGAAATTCTTCGAGGTCTGGCTGGCCGGGGCAAAGCAGGTAGATCACTACGTCAGCGGATTGCTGCGCGAGAAACTGTTGGTAGACGGGCAGGACAAAATCCGATCCATGTGCGTATTGAATCACCGCCGAGCGGATGGCCCCGCCGTAATCGGGGAGCATCGGACCGGAAGGCGGCTTGGCCGGACGCATCGGCTGAAGGTGACCGATCACGCCCATGGCGGCAATCAGCCCGACGGCAACGCCGACGAGGATGGGCCCGCGCCGGATCATTTGGTGGCAGCCACTTGCCTGGGGGTTTTCGCCGCTGGCGGTGCTTCACCGGCAGTGCTGATGGTCAAAGCTTCGATCAGTTGCTTGTCGGCCTTGAGGTTCAAGGTGACCTGGCCGAGAGCGCCGGCTTTTTCGGCGGTTTCCACAGTTACCGTTCGCGATTGGCCGGGCTGAAGCGTCAGCGTGTATTCCTGTTCCCAGCTTGGCTTGGCCACGCGCGGCACGCGTGACATACGATCGTTCATGCTCGCAATGATCAAGGTCGCGGTGAAATTGAAGGTCTGCTCCTTCTCGCCGCGGTTGTAGGCAATGATTTCGATCGGAGGAATTGCGCCGGGTTTGAGCAAGCGGACCCCCTTTTCTTCCGTGATGAGATCGGATTTCGCAAAGCGGGCGGTGATCTCGCTGCCGTCGACCTTCAGCGTGGGGACGCTGACCACGGTCGTCGCGGCTTTCTCGTCCACCGCATTGGCGATCGTAGGCCAGAAGAGGGCGACCGTCAGGCCAAATGTCGCCAGTGCGGTTGTGCCGGCACAAATCCAATGTTGACGTGACCACATAACTCATCTCCTTCTTCAAGGTTGGGGTGACTGGGTTCCCATCCGAAAGGGTTAGACGGGGGGGACCGGACGCGAGTTCCCGAAATTCTTTGGCTGCGGCGATTCGTTGGGCCCCAGTAGCATTCCCGGGCGGCCAGCGTTAATCTCCTGCCATGCCGATCCATCGCTACAAGTATTTTCGACCGACGCAGGCCGCACAGTTGCGGCGGCTGGAACTGACGGTGCGGGGCGTGGTCGAGGGCGTGTTTGCGGGATTGCATAAGAGCCCGCACAAGGGATTTTCGATCGAATTTGCGGAGCATCGGGAGTACGTGCCGGGCGATGAAATCAAACATCTGGACTGGACGGTGCTGGCCCGCACCGATCGGCTGTACGTCAAACAGTACGAGCAAGAAACGAATCTGCGGGCGACGATCTGCCTCGATGCTTCGGCATCGATGGGATTTGGCAATGCGACCGCGGCGGCAGGCGAAAAGAAATCCAAGACGCCGCGGCCGGATGGTACGAATAAATTTGAGTACGCCTGCGTGCTGGCGGCATCACTGGCGTACATGCTTTCCAATCAGCAGGATGTGGTGGGGCTGACGGTTTTCGATAGTGATATCCGTCTGGAAATTCCCCAGGGCAACGGGGCTTCGCATCTGGATCAGATCTTCGCACAACTCGAGAAGATCACGCCTGGCAAGACGACCGACGTGGCCGACACGTTGCATACACTGGCCAACAAAGTGCCGCGGCGGGGATTGGTCATCCTGATATCTGACCTGATGGACGATCCCGAAAAGATCATGCTGGCGCTGCAGCACCTCAAGCATGCGCGGCACCAGATGATCGTGCTGCAGGTGCTGGACCGGGCAGAAACCGATCTGACCTTCAATCGGCCCGTGACGTTTCAGGATATGGAGGATGGTTCGCGATTGCAGATCGACCCGAAGTTGATCCGGGAGGACTACCAACGCGAGTTTCAGGCATTTCTCGATTTCGTGCGTTTGCGGTGCGGGCAATACCACATCGACCATGTGCTGGCGTTTACCGATGTACCTTGGGATGTGCAGATTCGGGAGATGCTGCGGAGGACAAGTGGGAAATGAGGGGGAGGGGAGAGAAGTAAGAATCAAGAAGCAAGAAGAAAATCCAAGCGAAGCGAGCAGGCCGTAAAGGTGGCCTTTTTGATTCTTGATTCTTGTTTCTCAAAGAAACCGCCCTCGGATCAGGGGATCCGAGGGCGGCGTGCTTTTGCGATTACTGCGGAATATGAGGCTTAAGGTTTACAGATTTTAGTGGCGGCTCTGATCCTCCAGGACCAATTCGCCATTACGTTCTTCCACGTAGAAGAAACAACTCTTGCTGATGCTGTACATCGGCATGACGGAATGCTTGCCGAGACCGAGGGTCAGGTAGTTTACGCGGAAATGGTGCGGCGTAACCTGCGTGACACGGATGGTTTCGTCATGTCGTTTACATAGGTCCAGATGGTCCACGAGGCGGCGCTTCAGGGCGCTTTCCGCCTGGCGAACGGGGACGCGTTCGAGTTCTTCCCCTACTTGTTCAGAGATTACAGCCATTGGGCTCTCCTGTGGTTGCCTCGGTATTCCGCAAAACCGAGCAGCTTCCATGCGTCATTGTAGGCGGCTAATTGGTACTAGCGCGTCTCTCCTATAGATTCCTATCGCCTCCGCCAGCAGTTTTCTTTAACAGAGTCTTTCGTTTTCATCAAGCGGGGGATTGGGGAATCTCTTATTGCGTTGCTGGTCAAACTCCCCATGCCCGAAAATACGCGGCAATTGGGCAAGATAAGTGCAAATAAAAACGCCCAACCAATCGGTTGGGCGTTTTGAAGATTTTGGTCGAAATGGGCGACCTGAATAGGTACGCCGTAGTTTTACCAGGCAAAGTGGGCGAAGGCCTTGTTGGCGTCGGCCATCTTGTGGACGTTCTCACGGGTTGTGATAGCGGCGCCTTCCTTGCGGTTGGCGGCCATGAGTTCCTCGGCCAGACGTTCATGCATCGGCTTACCGGACTTTGAACGGGAGGCTTCGAGCAGCCAGCGGATCGCCAGAGACTGCTGACGCTTGCGGCCGACGGCCATCGGGACCTGGTAGTTCGCACCACCGACGCGGCGGGAGCGGACTTCGATCAGCGGCTTAATGTTGTTGAGGGCGTTCTCGAAGACGTCGATCGGCTTCTGGTCCTTGACCTTGGTTTCGATGATTTTGAGGGCCCCGTAGACGACCCGCTGCGCGGTGGCTTTTTTGCCATCGTACATGAGGCAGTTGATGAATTTGCTGAGGAGGAGGCTGCCGAAGACGGGATCGGGCTTGAGGTTCTCAACGGACGACGTGAATGATTTTGCACCCATGAGGGTTTCCTTTCGTTTCTCCCGGATCGGCCATAATGGCCGGGGATACTTCTGGAGAAGTAAGAAGCAAGAATCAAGAAGTAAGAAGATCTCCGCCCGGAAGCATTACAATTCTACTTGCTTCTTGCTTCCGGCTTCTTGCTTCCTGTGGGATCACTTCGGCTTCTTGGCGCCGTACTTGGAGCGGCTGCGGCGGCGGGCTTCAACGCCGGCGGCGTCGAGGACGCCACGGACGATGTGATAGCGGACGCCGGGCAAGTCGCGGACGCGGCCGCCACGAACCAGGACGATGGAGTGTTCCTGGAGGTTGTGGTCGATGCCGGGGATATAGGCGGTGACTTCCTTGCCGTTGGAGAGCCGCACGCGGGCCACCTTACGGAGGGCCGAGTTGGGCTTCTTGGGGGTCATGGTTTTGACGATGAGGCATACGCCGCGCTTCGCGGGGCAGGACTCGAGGTCTTTGACCTTGTTGATGCGGGAGAGCTGGTGGCGGGGCTTCTTGATGAGCTGATTGATCGTGGGCATATGCGACCTTTTCTGAGCAAATGCGGTTCTGGGAACCTGTGACTGTGGCCGGGGCAGGCAAAAAGCATGCGAGCCGCCCGAAGTCGAGCCGTTTAATGTACCAGAGGCGTATGTATGCTGCAAGCAGGCGGGGGATTGCGGGTGAGGTGCAAAAAAACACGTAAAAGATAAGCGAGCAGATGTGCCGAACAGGACACAAACTCGCAAAAAGCCTCAATTTCACCATTTTCTCGTCAAAAAATCACGCTATTTGCCCAAATAGGCACCAAGACTGCAGGGCAATCGCATTCTCAAGTTTGAAGGATGAGTAGCAGGTAGTTGTGGTCCCAGCCGGCGCGGAGACGTTTGGCGCGGATCGAGATCTTGCGGGTGGTCTCGCGTTGGAGCATGTTCAAGGCGGCGCGGCGGAGGCG
>CAIMWO010000005.1 GCA_903845195.1 uncultured Phycisphaerales bacterium | reverse complement strand
GTGGTTCACCGACTATGTGGCCAAAGACCGTGCGGCCCTGATGCACCGACTCGATCAAGCTTTGAACTGGGTCACCGACCGCGCCGCCGACAATCAACGTACCTGCGCCATAAAGCAGTAAACTTTTGGCAGACGCTCTAGTTAGCCCACCGTCATTATCAAGCTACGCGAGACGCAGGAAATAGTGGCTATGAAACACAGGCGACCCGGCAAAAAGCGTTCTCAAGGACGACAACATCCGCTGCTGACGAAATTGCTACGGTTTGCCGTTAGCAATCCCGAACTTGCACGCGAACTTGTCGCGGTCCATCCAGAAATCCTCACATTACGCACCGAGCTTGGTGAAACAGCTTTACATTGCCTCGCCAGTGCCAATGAGGCCGTCGCGATCCAATTGTTAATCACCTTGGGGGCCGATGTGAACGCAAGAAATGAGTTCGGCATGTCTGCACTCACCGTGGCCGCATATCTGGGAGCTTCCCAAGCGGTCGATGTACTTCGGCGGGCCGGTGCAGTTGAATAGTCTAAGGCGAAGGGGCGGGCCTTTGCGGTCGAGGCAACTCCCCATCCCCTCACCCGCGTCACCCCCATCTACTCTCCCCTCCCTCCACCCGCTATACTTCCCCCCAATGATCCTCACCGACTACACATCATTCCCCCCCCACTCCCGCGGCGGCATCCTCTGCATCGGCAACTTCGATGGCGTCCACCTCGGCCACGCCGCCATGCTCCAGGTCGGCCGCACCCTCGCCTCGCAACTGCACATCCCCTTCACTATCATGACCTTCGACCCTCACCCCAGCTTGATCCTGAAACCCGACACCCCCCGCCCACCCCTCACCACCACCCTCCAGCGTCAGGAACTCCTGCAGGCCTTCCACCCCGACGTCCTCCTACTCGTTCCCACCACTCGCGAATTCCTCAGCATCACCGCCGAAGCCTTCCTCGCCGACGTCGTTCAGCGCACCATCGGCGCCACGCAACTCGTCGAAGGCCCCACCTTCACCTTCGGCCGCGGCGCCAAAGGCACGCTCGAAACGCTCCACACCCTCGGCCCCTCCCACGGCTTTGCCACCACCATCGTCCCCACGCAACAAGTCGCCCTCAGCGATCTCTCCCTCGTCAACGTCTCCAGCAGCCTGATCCGCTGGCTCCTCGAACGCGGCCGCGTCGACGACGCCACAAAATGCCTCGGACGCCCCTATGCCCTCCGCGGCCAAGTCGTATCCGGACAAAAGCGCGGCAAACACATCGGCTTCCCCACCGCCAACGTCGCCACCGATCAACTCCTCCCCGGCCCCGGCGTCTACGCCGGACGCGCCCTCCTCCCAGGCCCAAATCGCCCAGCCTATCGCGCCGCCATCAGCGTCGGCACCAACCCCACCTTTCACGGACAACTCACCACCGTCGAAGCCTTCCTCCTCGATTTCGACGCCGATCTCTACGGCCAAACCCTCCAAGTCGAATTCCACCACTGGATCCGCGAAATGCTCCCCTTCGCCGGCATCCCCCAACTCGTCACCCAGATGAACCGCGACGTCCAACGCACCCGCCAAACCATCAGCCTCAAGGAGTCCGCATGACTGCCCCAACGATCGATCAAGTCCTGCAGCGCCTCCGCAAAGCCCAACGCGTCGCCATCTTCACCCACCAGCGCCCGGACCCCGATGCCCTCGGTTCACAAGCCGCCGCCGGCGTGATCCTACATCGCCTCGGCGCAACAACCATCACGCTTCTGCACTTCGCCGAACCGCCCAAGCCCTATATGTTCCTGCAGAAAAACGTCGCCGCCGAAAGCATTGTTTTCACCGACACCTGGGCCGCCGGCCCCGGCGCAGACCTCGACACCATCCTCGTCGTCGATACCTGCACCTACAACCAGCTTGAACCCGCCGCCGCATTTCTGAAAGCCCACCACCAAAAAGTCGTCGCCATCGACCACCATCTGACCCGCGACGATCTCGGCCCCCTCGTCTACGCCGACACCAATGCCGCCGCCTGCGTGGAGATTCTCTGGGAACTCTCACGCCATGCCGGAATCGCCATGGACGCCCAATTAGCATTACCCCTCATGTCCGGCCTCGTCGCCGACACCGGCTGGTTCCGCTTCGACTCCGTCAAACCCCGCACCCACCTCATGGCCGCCGACCTCACGCCTCACGTCAACAACTCGCAGCTTTACGAAAAGCTCATGCAAACCGAAACCCGCCCCAAGCTCAGCCTCATGCAGCGTGCCCTCGCCAGCCTGCGCTGGACGAGCGCCGACCGCTTCGCCTGCATGATCCTCACGCAAAAAGATTTCACCGACACCGGCGCCATCCAAAGCCAGACCGAATACCTCGTCGACCTCCCCATGATCGTCTCCACCGTCGAAGTCGTCGCCCTCATGACCGAAATGCCCGACGGCAAAATCCGCGCCAGCCTCCGCAGCAAACACGAAGTCGACGTCAACGCGATCTGCAAAAACTTCAACGGCGGCGGCCACGCCAAAGCCGCCGGCTGCCGCTTCGACGCCCCCCTGGACCGCGCCTACGACCAACTAGCCGCCGCAGTCAGCACGGCAATCGGCGCCTAATCGCGCCCAATCACGGCTGAGACGCCGCCTCTTCCTCCGGAAATTCCAGGTAATCGCTCATCTGCTCCAACAGCTTCTTCCCGATCCCCGGCACCCGATCGATATCTGCAAGCTCGTGAAAAACAATCCCATCGCCCACCACAGTCTTGCGGGCATCACGATACATCACGATCGCCTGTGCCAACTTCTCCCCCACGCGCGGAATACGTGCCAGCTGTTCCGCGCTCGCAGTATTGGGATCCATTCGCCGAGCCAGAGTGATCGCCTCTCCGTGAACGATCACGACCGGATCGTCCAACCGCGCCGGCCACATCGCATATTGAATGATCAGCAGCACCAGAAACGCCGCCATCAGAATGCCGATGCCCACGCGATGCGCACGCGTCCACCCCCATGATTCACCAGCATCTTCTTCAGAAGGTTTCGTACCCGGCGGTGTGGAAGCATCGTGCGTCATCGAGGTCTCTGCAAGGTGTAAGAATTACGACCGCCCCCCGGACGACGGCGGAACCGCCGGCGGCACACCCCCCGGCGCCTTGGCCGGCGTCTGGCGGAAACTCATCACCGCCCGCCGCAGGCTCGCCCACGTCTTCAGCGCCGGCTTCGGCGCTAGATCGGCACCCGCCATTCCGCCAAACGGCATCGACGTGGATTTTCCCGCCGTATCCGTCAGGTCGTTCCAGCAGATCGCCTCCACGAACGGCTTCGACAGTGCAATGTCCGTCACCGCTTCCAACCACTTCGCCTGCAAAACCTCGCTCCACGGCTTGCGCCACACGCCCGCCGAATTGGCCGCATCCGCCGGCGCACTGGGCACCTGCAGCGCACTGATCATCAGCGGCCGCCCCAGCGGCGCAAAACGGTCGATCAAGCTGCTGATCTGAAACAGATCGCGCTGCCAGCACCCTTCCCGCGGCACGCCGAAGCGCATCTGCACGCCGAATATGTCGAACTGGATTCCACTCTGAACGATCATCTCCGCATACAGCAGCGGCGGAATGCTCCGTTGATTGCCCGCATAGTATTCGCCCCACGGCTGCGTCAATTCAATCATCGTCCGCGTGCTCGGATTGATCTTCTTGACCAGCCCCACGCCCATCCGCGTCAAATCCATCAGTTGATCGAACGTAAACGAAAACTGTGCATTGACGTGCAACCCGCTCAGCACATTCCACAGCGCCACCGAAGTGCTGTACCGCGTCACCACACGATCGATGTGCTCGTACAGCAGATCGCGCACCGTCTCGTAGTCGTGCTCCCAGATGTACAGCCAGTCCGGAATCGCCGCCTCGCCGAAATGCACCAGCGGACCCGCCACTACTGGCAACCGCGCTCGCCGCAGGAAATCCATCCATTCATCAATCGCCGCCCATTCAAACTTCTGCTCCTGCGGCTCGATCGTCTTCCACCACGTGGGCAGCCGGATGAAATCAGCGTTGGGAATCATCAGCCGCCGATACGCCTCGGTAGTGTTTCCGACCTCCACCCGGCAACCAAATGCCCCCCGCGGAAAATTACGCGTCGCAATACGCCGCTGTAACAGCAGATCCGCATGCGTCAGCGCCGCCTGCTCGCTCAGCGGCAGCGCCAGCTGCAGACACTTATCCGCAAACTCGCTGCACTTCGCCGGCTCGTCCTGATGCGTGATCGCATTGAGCAGCAGGTCCCTGCACTCGTTGGCTTTCTCGTTGATGACCTGCGCCTCGGTCACATCAAATATCCCCCATTCCTCGCGCTTCTGCATCAGCTTCATCACCCGCCCCCGCGCCAATTCCAAATTCAGCACGTACGGCTCATCCCGTTCCGGCAGACGCGTCGTCTCCAGCATCACCGAACCGAAATTCTTCGTCTCCCACATCAACGTCAGCGCCGCCGGACCCGCCGCCCGCTTCCGGCACTGGATCTCACCATCCGTGTACGTAAATTCCCCCCGGATCGGCACGTTGTCCGCACCAACCAGGTACGCCGTGGCCAAGTCCAGTTCGGCTGGAGAGACGCCTTCGCGGAAAACTTGAAAACGCAGCATGTATCCAACTCGTGGTTGTGGCTCCGGTTCGGTGGAATTGCCGGCGGCATCCGCCGAACGGGGGCGAGAAAAGCGATTATACGGAGAGCCTCGAAGCCGTCAAAGTTAGCGTACCGCGCCGCTTCAATCCTTGCCGGGCCCGTCTTCCATGTCACTCAAGTACGCCAGCGTCCGCTCCAACTCGCTCTTGAGATGACGCACCCGCAGCAAACTCTTCACCCGCGTGACCAGTTCCAACTTATTGATCGGCTTGGTCAAAAAATCATCCGTCCCGCTCTCGACGCCGCGCTCGATGTCGCCCAATTCATTCAGCGCCGTCACCATCAATATCGGAATCTCCCGCGTCTTCGGATCCGCCTTCAATCGACGGCAAACCTCGAAACCGCTCATCCGCGGCATCATGATGTCCAGCAAAATCAAATCGGGATTCACCTTCGGCACTTTTTCCAGTGCGTCGACGCCGTCCACCGCCACGTGCACCGTGCAGTTCAGCGTCTCGAGATAGGCCTGCATCAGCTCAACATTCTGCGCATTGTCGTCCACCACCAGAACCGTGCTGGTCGGCAAATGCGTATCGTGACTGCTGGGCGCCTGGGGCGTTCCGGAACTCGGCATGGGAATCTCCGTCGATCACTCCGCTACGAAGTGCAGACTATACCACACTCCTCCTGCGCTTCGTAGCAAGTATCGCCGGTTCCCGGCAACAACGAAATCCTCCCCCCAGAGAAGCAGCAAAGGCTTGGCTAACTCCACGGGAAACTCGGACTTGGATTTGACCTCGGGGTGATTCAGGAAATTCGACGATGCACCAGAAAATCAAAAACGATAAAGAGAATCGGCAACGCACAGAGGCAAACGCCGCATCGCGCCGCCTTTCGGCTCCGTGTTTTCTGGATGATGCCAACGATGCCGAGGCCGAAGCCTATCGCCCAGTTGGCAAGCCAAGCCAATATCAAAGGGAGTTCCATTCCATTACTGCGACCGGAGTGAGCGACCCAAGGCAGGAAGATTAGAAACGCCGCAAGCCCAAGGGAGGAGCACGACAGGGAAGCAATACCCCATGGCGATTGGCGTCTGGCATGGTCAGTTGGGGAAGCATATTCAAGAGCGGGCCGTTTGATCATGGCGTAGTTCGCCTTGGTGTTTCTGATTTATGCGCTGCCCAATCTGGGCGTGTTGCGAGGTTGAACCAGCGGCATTTCATGGGAGCATCTTACTGCCAATTCAAAGCGCATGGCACCCAAATTCCCATTGCGTCATATTGACCAGCAATGGCAGCCCTGCCACTTCGTCCGCAGTCGCTCAGTTGACCCCGCAACCCGGCCTATCAGCCCAGGTCGCGCATGTAGTCGGTCATCAAACGTCGCGTTTGAAGCCGAGCCTGCTTGCCTTTTGAAAATCGTGTATTCCCCACACCGAGCTTGTGCGAGCGAACCTTCGCTCCCGAGGTACGACGATGAGACATGATGGCTCTCCATTCCATAAACTACGAACGGCAATCCATTCCTCATCCACTGCTCTTCTGGTTTACATTTCACCCGCGGTCAATGCAACATAAATCCGCAAAGATTCGCCGCCTGCGCACAACTGCCCATAACCCATATCCCATAACCCATAACGTTCCCCCCCCTCGCCCCCTTGACGTTCCGCCATTGTCCGTCAAGATGAGCAGTTGCACGGGATCGATAATCAGCCACCTTGCTGCCGATCCCCCTGATTTTCGCCCAACGAACCCAAGGAGCCCTCTTATGATCCGCAATCATCGCCGCCTCGCCGCCGCCTTCGCCTGCATCGTTTCACTCGTGGCCCTGAGATCCACCTTCGCCGCCGAGCCCGCCGTCCTGCAGGAAATTCCCGATGACGCCTCCGCCGTCGTCGTCGCCAGCAACCTCAAAACCCTCAGCACGCGCCTCGCCAACCTCGGCACGCGCCTCAACCTCCCCGGCATGCCCCCCGATCCCGTCGGTTATGCCATGCGCATGCTCGGCGTCGTCAAAGGATTCGACCCCAACAGTTCCGCCGCCCTCGTCATCCTCAAACCCCCCGCCGTCAAGGAAGGCGATGAAACCGAACCCCGGCCCCAGTTCGTACTGCTCCTTCCCACCACCGACTCCAAAGCCATGCTCGAACGCTGGACCCCCTCCGAACCCGATCAGGCCGGCATCTCCGAAGTCACGCTCCCCACGTCAGGCGTCAACACCGGCTACGTCGTCAATTCCGGAAAATTCCTCGCTTTCGCCCAGGAAAAAGAAACCCTCACCGCATTCCTGGCGAAAAAACAGCCGCTCAACAAGGTCATCTCCGCCGACCTGCTCAAATCCTTCGAGAAAAATGACCTCGTCTTCTATGCCAACATCAACACCTTCTCCAAGAAAGCCGCCGATGCCCTTGAAGCCGCCGCACAGGACCAGATCGGCACACTCGCCCTCACTGATCTTCAATCCGCCAACGAAACCAGCTCCGCCCTCCGCCGCACCGTTGTCGAACAAGTCTTCTCCCTGCTGAAAGAAACCGCTCTCGATGCCAACACCGCGCTGGTCACCCTGCGCCTGACCGATGCCGGCATCACCTTCGGCCTTGTCAGCGACTTCAAAGAAGAAAGCCCCATTGGAAAATTCCTGCTGGCCCAAAAGTCGGCACATGCCCCGCAAATGACCGGATTACCCGCCGGAAATTTCCTCGCCGCCGGCGCCCTCGCCTGGGATGCCCAATCGATTGCCGACATCGTGAAACTCTCCGCCGCCAAATCACTCGCCGATCCCGTCGTCGCCAAAGATGAACGCATCGAGCAATTCAAGAAAGCCTCTGCCGCCTATGCCGAACTCATTGGCCTGACTAACAGCGCGAACTTCGCCTATTTCGAAAACAGCGCCGATAGCAAAAATGGATGGATGAATGGTGCCATGGTCCTCGATGTCAAAGATCCCGCCAAATACCTGGCGCTCACCAAAGAGTTGCTCAACTCTCCCCTGGCCACTGAAACCATGGAGCCCGACCTCACCGCGACCGTCGCCGTCACTCCCGATGCCATCACCGTCAAAGGCGCCAAGTTCATGAAAGTCGTAAAGAAAATTTCCCTCCGCGAAGCGACCGACGAACACCCCCTCGCCCCGAATTCCAAGAGAACCTATGAACAAATCACCCGGCAAATGGGCCCCAACGGCAGCGTCATCTACCTCGGCGCCGTCGGCCAGAAGATTGTGGCCATTATCGGAACCGACCCCACCACGATCGAATCCACCGTGGACGCCGTCCAAAAGAAGTCCGATGCCCTCGCCACCAATCCCCAGATCGCCGCCGCCGCCAATCAACTCGTGACCAACCCCCTGCTCGTAACCTACGTCTCCGTCGAACGCTTTCTGCCGATCATTCATTCCACCATGATGACCGCCCTCGGCGTCCCCAGTGAAAAAGCCGAAGCCGCCGCCCCCGCGACCCAACCCGCCGTCCAACCCGCCCCCGCCTACCTCAGCGTCGGCGTGAGTCGCGCCACCCTCACCGGCGAATTCCACCTCCCTACCTCCGCCATCAACAGCTGCATTCAATACGGCCTGTCCCTCAAAGCCCTCATCACCGGCGCCCAACCCCCCGCCACCGAACCCCCCGCAGAATCACAACCCAAACCGTAAATGAACCCGGCCAGATCAATCGACTTCCGCGCCAACTATCAAGACACCAAGGCACCATAGGAAAAACCTTGGTGTCTTGGTGCCTTGGTGGTGATCATCAAACTCGCAACGCTGAAATGACTACGACCGCCGGAAAATCCCCTTCAGGTTCGCCATCGTCCCCCCCACATCCCCACTCCGCATCAGCGTCTCCCCGATCAGCAGCGTCCGCACCCCCGCCGACGCCATCCGCTGCACATCCGATTTATCCTTGATCCCGCTCTCCGCCACCAATATCTGCTTGTCCTCCACAAACTCCGCCAGCCGGATCGTCGTCGCCAGATCCACCGTGAAATTCCGCAGATCCCGGTTATTGATCCCCAGCAAACTGTAACTCCGCAGCGGAAACCCGATCGTCGATCGTACCCGCAACAGACTGTCCAGCTCGTGTACCTCGATCAGTGTCGTCAAGCGCAATTCCGCCGCCAATATCTGCAGGTCGATCAACATCGAATCGCTCAGAATCTCCGCGATCAACAGAATCGCGTCCGCCCCCGCCGCCCGCGCCTCGTAAATCTGGTACGGATCGATGATGAAATCCTTCCGCAGCACCGGCAGCGGCACCGCCGCCTTCACCTGCGCGATGTACTCCAGCTTCCCTTTGAAGTATTGTTCGTCCGTCAAAACGCTCAGTGCATCCGCCCCCGCCGCATGATACGCTTGTGCCACGGCCACCGGATCGAAGTCCTCCCGCATCGTCCCGGCGCTCGGCGATGACTTCTTGACCTCGGCGATGATATTCACCAGTCCGTCCGGCTCCCGGGTCGCCGCCGCAAAGAAATTCCGCGGCCCCTCCGCCGCCGCGCAACGCGCTTTGAGCTCTTCCATACTCACGCGGGATTTGGCCGCAACCACTTCCTGCTTTTTTGTTTCGACGATTTGCTGCAAGATATCGGGAATTGACATTCGTTGGACTCTCGGAGTTAAGGTATTACCGCAACCGACATTCAACTTCTTCTTGCGATGATCGTCACGCTCGTTCTGGCTGCCGCCAGCGCCGCAGCCATGCGCTATCTCGGGGTCTTCTCCCTGCAACGCCTCAGTCTCTCGCCGCCCCGGCAAAGCAGCCTCTCACTCATGCACGTCGTCGCAGCCTTCATATTATATATGGGCATCGCAATTTTTGCCTTCATCGTTTCCGGTTATCACCCCGCCGCCCCCGGTCACTCCCCCACCATCGATGAAATCATGCGCATGTACTCCGCCGATACCATCTCCCGTCTCGCCGCCGCTGGCTTCGTCCTCTTTCTGGCCGCCATGTACACCGTCGACGGCCTCCAAGGATGGGGCCTCTCCATGCCCCACATCCCCCAAGGCGTTCGCAACGGCCTCCTCACGTTCCTGTTGATCGTACCGATTCTCTTACTCACCAGCATGGCCACACAATTCGCTCTGAATCAATTCGGCGTCAAACCCCCGCTGCCTCATCCCATCCTCCAACTCCTCCAGCAGCATCCCCCCGCCCCCCTCGTCGCCCTCCTCTTCATGACCGCCTCCATCGTCGCGCCCCTCAGCGAAGAATTCTTCTTCCGCGGCCTGCTCCAAACCGCCCTCTCCCAGCGCGATCCCTCCGGCCTTAACCAACTCCTCGGCAGCCGCAAACCCTACATCCCCGGCTTCCCCCTCTACCCCCATTCCTCCACCGCCATCACCCAGACACCCCCAACCCCCGATGCCTCCATACCTCCCTCCCCCGCCCGCCGCTGGCTCGCCATCCTCGCCACCAGCACCATCTTCGCCGCCATCCACGGCGAACCCGCCTTCTTCCCCGTCCTTTTCGTCCTCGCCGTCGCCCTAGGCTACATCTACGAACGCACCGGCAACCTCTGGTCCTCCATCACCGTCCACGCCGCCTTCAACTCCACCCAACTAATCCTCACCCTCTACTTCGCCCCCACCTCGTGATCCCGCCCACCGTTTGACCCCTCCCCCGCCTCGCCTACAATACCCCCTTTCACTTGTCGCATTCCGGGAATCACGATGACCACAACCCCCACACTCTCCATTCCCCAGCAGGTCGAACTCCTTCTCCGCGGCACCGAACACGCCTACACCCCCGAAGAACTCACCAAACGTCTCGAGCACGCCGCCAAAACCAAACGCCAACTCCGCGTCAAACTCGGCATGGACCCCACCGCCCCCGACCTCCACCTCGGCCACGCCGTCGTCCTCCGCAAAATGCGCCAGTTCCAGGACCTCGGCCACAAGGCCGTCCTCATCATCGGCGACGCCACCGCCATGATCGGCGACCCCACCGGCAAAAAGAAAACCCGCCCCGTCCTCACCAAAGACCAGGTCGAACAAAACGCCCGCACCTACTTCGCCCAGGCCGGCAAAATCCTCGACATGGCCCCCGAAAAAATCGAAGTCCGCTACAACTCCGAATGGCTCCATAAAATGACCTTCGTCGACTCACTCCAGCTCTGCCAGAAAATGACCGTCGCCCGCATGCTCGAACGCGACACCTTCCAGGAACGCCACAAGGCCGGCGAACCTATCTACATCCACGAGTTCATGTACCCCCTCATGCAGGGCTGGGATTCCGTCATGATCAAGGCCGACGTCGAACTCGGCGGCACCGACCAAACCTTCAATAACCTCGTCGGCCGCGACCTCCAGGAATCCGAAGGACAGCCCCCCCAGATCGTCATGATCATGCCCATCCTCGTCGGCACCGATGGCACACAAAAAATGTCCAAATCCCTCGACAACTACATCGGCGTCGCCGAACCCGCCTCCGAACAGTTCGGCAAAACCATGTCCATTCCCGATGGCGCCATGGACAGTTGGTTCCGCCTCTGCACCCCCCTGCCCGACGACCGCATCCGCTCCCTCGTCGATTCCACCCAGACTCACCCACGCCAGGCCAAAGAAGTCCTCGGCCGCTCCATCGTCGAACAATATCACGGCCCCGCCGATGCCGAAAAAGCCTCCGAAGATTTCCGCAAACGCTTCTCCGAAGGCCAGGTCCTCGCCGACACCGAAACTCGCACCATCCAGCGCTCCCTGCTCAACGATGGCACCCTCGGCATCCTCACCCTCCTCAAAGAAGTCGGCTTCGCCTCCAGCGGCAGCGACGCCCGCCGCCTCGTCGAAGGCGGCGCCGTCACCTTCGCCGGCAACAAAATCACCGACCCCAAAGCCACCGTCCCCATCACCGGCGGCGAACTCCTAAAAGCCGGCAAACTCCGCCTCTGCAAAGTGGAACTCCAATAAAACCCGCTTCTTTTCTCCGTGTTCTCCGTGGTTAAAAAAGGTCGTTAAGATGCCCGCAAAACTCATCGATGGCAAAGCCCTCGCCGCCGCGACCCGCACCAAAGTCGCCCAAGGCGTCGCCGCGCTCACATCCCAAAACAGACCCGTCAAACTCGTCGCCATACTCGTCGGCGACAATCCCGCCGCCAAAGTCTACGCCGAGAACCAAGCCAGAACCTGCGCCCAGGTCGCCATCGCCTACGAACTTAAGCAACTCCCCGCCACGACCTCCACCGCCGAACTCCACGCCGCCATCCACACCCTCAACCGCGACCCCTCCGTCACCGGCATCTTCCTCCACTCCCCGCTCCCCGCCGGTCTCGATTTACAGGAAGCCCAATACCAAATCGACATCCTCAAAGACGTCGAAGGCGTCAACCCCGCCAACATCGGCCACGTCGTCTATGGCCACACCATCATCGCCCCCTGCACCGCACTCGCCGTCGTCGAACTCATCGACTCCACCGGCCTCGACCTCACCGGCAAAGAAGTCGCCGTCGTCGGCGCCTCCCGCATCGTCGGCCGCCCCCTCGCCCTCCTCCTCACCGAACGCAACGCCACCGTCACCCTCTGCCACATCCACACCAAAGACACCCCCGCCCACACCCGCACCGCCGACGTCGTCGTCGTCGCCGTCGGCAAGCCCAACCTCCTCCGCGCCGACCATATCAAACCGGGTGCAGTGGTCAACGACGTCGGCATCAACCGCGTCAAAATCACCGACGCCTTCGGCAAAGTCACCGAAAAAACCGTCGGCGACGTCGACTTCGACGAAGTCTCCAAAGTCGCCAGTTGGATCACCCCCGTCCCCGGCGGCGTCGGCCCCATGACCGTCGCCATGCTCCTCCGCAACACCCTCCGCGCCGCCAAACTCGTCCACGGCCTCGAAAAAACCTTCTCCGGAAAATAACCCGGAGCACCGCATGGCAATGCGGTGCTTTGCCGGAACACCGCATGGTAATGCGGTGCTTTGCTTTCGAAACGCTGTTCCGTCCCTTTTCCGAGTTCCCCCTAGCCGCATCGCGTTACTCGCCGCAAAATTGTTCAGGATGGCACCATGGCAATACCTTTTGGAATCTTCTGGGTCATGTTGCTTTTTACACGAAAGGAATTGGGCTGCAAGGGACTCGCGATTTGCGTCCCGATCGGACTGGCATTGCTCGCCGGCCTCCTCTTTTTTCCGCCGGCACTCGCTTATGTCGTGGTCGGGCAAACCCTCCTCGACATCATCCTCCTCCTGGTTCTCTTTGGGGGAGACATCCGGATCAACTAGAGGCGGTTTCATAATTCCAAAAGGCTCTCCTTGTCCCAATTAACCAATTAACTATTTAACCAATTAACCGTATTTAGGATCCCGCCATGTCCATCCTCTCCTTCCACCACCTCTCCTTCTTCCGCGATCCCCCTCCCGCCCGCCCCATCCTCACCAACATCCACTGGTCCGTCGCCCCCGGCCAAATCGCCGCCATCCTCGGCTCCAACGGCTGCGGCAAATCCACCCTCCTCCGCCTCGCTGCCGGTTACCTCTGGCCCCAAAAAGGCACCGTCCAACTCCTCGGCCAAACCCTCGGCGAATCGGGGGCGGCCCTGGCCCCGCTCCGCGCCCGCATCGGCATCGTCGAAGCCAACACCGTCTACCCCTTCGATGACTCCATGACCGTCCTCGACGTCGCACTCTCCGGCTACTTCTCCACCCTCACCATCGCCTACGTCCACCCCACCGCCGACCAGCGCACCCACGCCCAGCAAATGCTCGCCCACGTCGGCCTCGACCAACGCTCCCAGCAACTCTACGCCACCCTCTCCACCGGCCAGCGCATGCGTGCCCTCATCGCCCGCGCCCTCGTCCGCAAACCCGAGCTCCTCCTCCTCGACGAACCCACCGCCGGCCTCGATCTCCCCGCCCGCGAAGCCGTCCTAGCCACCCTCTCCCGCCTCCACCAAAAAGACACTAAGGACTCAGCACTAAGCACTAAGGACTCCGCACCAACCCCTCCGTCCCCCAATTCAGAATTCAGAACTCAGAATTCAAAACTCGTCACCCCCCTTTCATCGTTCAACGTTCCTCATTCATCGTTTTCTCCGCCCTCCCTCATCATCGTCACCCATCACCTCGAAGAGCTCCTCCCCGCCACCAGCAACATCCTCCTCCTCTCCCCCACCGGCACCACCATCGCCAGCGGCCCACCCGAAACCGTCCTCACCGACGCCCACCTCTCCGCCGCCTACAACATCCCCATCCACCTCACCCACCGCCACCACCGCTACCACGCCCACATCGACCCCCAATCCTGGCCCGACCTGCTCTGACATCGAACCGCTCAACGTCACCACCAAGGCACCAAGACACCAAGACGACGACGTAAATGGACCACAAATGAACACAAAGGAACACGAATGGGCGTAAGGTTTTCTTAACTACGAAGCACACCGAGGACACAGAGATTTGACCTTGCCCACGAATGGTGGGCGCGGCCTCCGAGCGGGTAGCATGCCCGCAGAAGGATCGTGTGATCATGGCAAGGCATTCCTATTCTGTGGAGTTCAAGGATGAAGCCTGTCGGCTGGTCATGGAGCAGAAGCAGTCG
>CAIMWO010000004.1 GCA_903845195.1 uncultured Phycisphaerales bacterium | reverse complement strand
CGCCTTGAACATGCTCCAACGCGAGACCACCCGCAAGATCTCGATCCGCGCCAAACGTCTCCGCGCCGGCTGGGACCACAACTACCTGCTACTCATCCTTCAAACTTGAGAATGCGATTGCCCTGCCCAGACCACCGATCGCAACAACGACAGCTTTGGCCCAGTTCATTTTGCGATTAGAATTACGGTTTGCGCAACGGCTGAGAGACTTACGCATGAGACAACCCTCGAAAGAGACTCCCTCCGCCATGCACACGCAATAGCGGTACAACGTCTCTCTCGCCCTGTATTGTCTCTCTCTTGGATCCCTGCTTTTGTCTTCCCCGCCAGCCCCAAAAACCAACCTGATTTGAAGCTAGAAAAGGCTATTTATTCATTTTTGTGAACCCCATCATTACTTGCCGAAATGCTGGCGCATACACTATTCCACTTTCTCAAGTAATAGATTACACCGACAACCGTTTCGGGTCAAATAGTTTCTTTGATTGTGCTGCCCCAAAACTGTTGTAAATTCTTTGGAAAGTGGCGGATTAAGGTACCGTACAGTGATAAGGAATCTAAAGTATCTTCAAAATTTGCGCAATTACGGGGATTGTGGAAACTCTCTTACATATTCAGGCAAAATAACTATTTCATGGCACCGATCAAAAATTCTGAAAAATTCTGCGTCGAACAAGTCCGGCATTACTTATATTGACGTTTTTACGAATATAACAGTGTGTGTCGTCCATCTTGACCCTCAGGCCATCCCCCCTTTCCCTCGGCCTCTTACGGTGGACGAAAGAGTAGTTGTCACCTGCCTCTGCATGACTGATTACGGCTTTACCGCAGGTGCCGCCAGATCCGCGCGGTGTAAGGAAATGTACTGCGGGCCTTCTGGCGTAAGCGTGGATTGCATGAGCGTGACATGTGTCACCGAAAACGACCCGAAGTAATCGAGATCATGCTTCTGCAGCAAACGAAGCAGTCGATTCAATCCCCGGTTCGACGAAACCCGACCCAGCGTCAGGTGCGGCACCAGAACCCGCGTGTCCATGGGCAGGCCGATCTCTCCCAGCGCCGAGTCGATCAGGCGATGCAACTTCGTGAGGCGCTGGTCCGGCGAAAGGACGCGCGAAATGATGGCCCGCGGCGACCCACGTTCGGGAAATCGATCGAACCCCTCCAGTTCCAGTGGAAACTGCGGAACCTGCCCCGTGGCGGTCGAGATGCGAGACGCGATTTCCCCCAGCAACGTTTCCTCCGTTTCGCCCAGAAACTTGACCGTGATGTGAAAGTGCTTCGGATCCACCCACCGAATATCCCCCTTCGCATGGACCAACTTCTGCCGGGCGTCAGATATCGTATGCACAATATCCGGGGGCAAAGGAATGGCGATGAACAATCGCATGGGGATAGTGTAATTCCTCGATTGGAATTGTGCATCGGTCCTGCATATCCAGCCCGGGCATCTTACGTGGATACAACCTCTCCCTTTCTATGCCGACCTCAGGCCATGAATCAATCCAATTCCAAATAGCCAATATCCCATTGTGCGATAGACAGGCCCGGCATATCGCGGGTAAATTGGTGGACATTCCGGATCGGCATGTCATGGTCTTTGTCGTGCGATGCAGGACTGGCGGACGTCCTTGAATGGTCAGCTAACTGAAGATTCTGAATTATGGCAAAAAAAGAATCTAATGGTCAGGACGATGTCTTCAAGGCCTCCGATGTTCTCAATATATTGCGGCAGGATCTCATCGAGGGACGGCTCAAACCCGGCGATCGCTTTCCCACACGACTGGAACTTCGGGCCAAATACAATCTGGCCGCCGAAACCGTGCAGAAAATCTTCGACGCGCTCATTGGCGACGGCTTTGCCATGCCCCGCGGCATGGCCGGCACGTTCGTCTCCGCCAATCCTCCCCATCTGAGTAATTTTGGCGTGATCTTCGCCGGCCACCCGAATCATGGCGATTGGCGGCGCTTCGATGGTTCGTTGCTCAACGAAGCCCTTTCGCTCGACAACGGCAGTACCCGCCGTCTCCGCCACTACCGCGGCATCCAATTCCCCAGCGATTTTCCCGACTTTAAGCAATTGATCGAAGATTGCCGGGCACGACGCGTCGGCGGACTGATCTTCACCAGCCGTCCCGAGCCTGAAACCATCAATCAGATTCTCACCAGTGCGCCCGGCATGCCCTGCGTGGCGATCATGGAACGGCCCGAACTGGCGCATGTCACTCCGCTGGCCCTGGGCGGTGAATATATCACCAAGGGGCTCGATTATTTCCTGAGCCGCGGCCGGCGGCGCGTCGCATTTCTCAACGCATGGGTTCACGGCGAGTTGGTTCAGGTCTTTGAACACTATCTCCTGGAAGAAGCCAAGCTTCGCGAAATGACGGTCAAACCGCGTTGGACATTGCAGATTCATCTCAATGCTTCGCCCACCGCACAAAATATCATGCAGTTACTCTTCGCCAATCCCAACGATCGTCCTGATGCCTTGTTCATTACGGACGATAATCTGGTTGAGCAGGCGGCGCTGGGTCTGCTGGCCGCGGGCGTGCGTGTTCCGGAAGATGTCGAAGTCATCGCGCACGCCAACTTTCCGTGGACGACGCCGTGTGCCGTTCGCGCCAAACGCCTCGGCTATGACTCGCGGGAGATTCTCGAACGCGCGATGGAGGCCATCACGCTCCTGCAACGCCAGGAACGAAATTTCTCAGCCCTCACCGTTTCCGCTCGCCTGGAAGATGAAATCCCGCGCCTGCAGCCGCGCTGAATGAATGCTGATTCCCCCCGCCGGCCGCCGTAAGGTCCCGTGAGCCGCCCCCGCTCGGCTGAAATACGTCCCCTTATTCCGCACATCAGTTCGGATTTTTGGACGCCGCCTTGAGTGTGTTGATGCGGTCCTCCAACGTCGTGCGTGGGCAGGCACAAGAATCGGAATCATGGAGCGTCTGCAACGCCTCGATCAGCCATTCCTGCGGCATGTGATTGACGCTCAGCAGGCGCACGCCCGTTGCGTCGGCGGCCTTTTCCTCGTCCGGATTGGAACCCTCGTGGCCTTGCAGGGCGGCGACCCCGTCGCAGTGGCGGTCATTAATCAAATGCCCGATCTCATGTGCGATGCATGCAGTGAGTTGGGCATCATTCAGCGTGTCCATCAATCCCGTCGAAACATAGATATCACGCGATGACCAGGAATATGCGGCTGGCGCGGCGGTCGCAAGGACGTGAATACGAATCGGTTCGCGGATAGCGCCGGCAGTCAACGCACTGCAAAGCCGCGTTGCGCGGGTTTGGTGTTCGTCATGAACCAGACCGCCATGAACCACGCCCCAATTCTGCTGTTGTTTCGACATGCCCCCCGATTGACAGCCAGCGAAAATAATCGGGATGAGAATCAGAGTCAGATACGAAAAACGAATTTTGAACATGCCGACCTTACTGCAACATTTATGCCTGTAGAAATATAACGAAATCAACCTCGCGATGCCTAGAGATGATGCAAAACAAATTAGAAATTTTGCCGCGAGCCTAGCAAACGAACACCCGTTTCGCGTTGATGATCGCGTGATGCAATCCACCCAATCAGCTCGCCGTTGATTCAATCGGCGGAGTTTGCTTCTCGCTTCAACCTTTAGACATCGGAATAAAAAATCGTGGCCCGGATTAGAACGAAGAAATGCGCATGCGGATTTGTGAAATTCGCAGGTTGATCAGAGGCGTGTGCATATGACCGGCGGTATAATGCCCCCAAGGCCGGAGCAAGAATTCGCGTCGAGGGAGCAGAGACGGCCGCGTTCGTCATCTGCCATGATCCGCCTTGGCCACAGGAGTTGGTGACATGACGATTTCATTTGATACCGCAACCTGCAGGAATTTTGACCGGTCGATCGGCCTCGAATGGCTCTGCACCAATGGCTTGGGTGGCTATGCCTCGGGAACCGTTGTGGGGGCCAATACACGGAAATATCACGGCTATTTGGTCGTGGCGGCAAACCCGCCGGTAAACCGTTTCGTGGTTCTCTCACGCGTGGAAGACCGCCTGATCGTCGGGGCCGGCAACGGTTCGGCGGGTGGAGCAGCTCCCGGCGCCGGAACGATGGTTTACGACCTCTCCACCAATGAATTCGCAGACATCATTCATCCCCAGGGCTACAAATATCTCCGTAGCTTTGAGCTGAATCACGGGCCCGTATGGCGCTATCAGATCGGCGAAGTGGTGATCCAAAAATCGATTACGCTCGTTCCCGGCCAGGATACGGTCATCATCAAGTACGAAATCATTTCCGCACCTGCGGACACGGCGCCCTTGCGGTTGCAGGTGCAGCCGATGCTTGCCGGACGCGATTTTCACGCCACGATCCAGCTTCACCAGCGTCCATGGTGGACGTTCTCCATGGAAACCGACTCCTCGATCGCCCTCCACGCCCCGGAGTGTCCGGTGAAATTGTTCCTGACGCACAACGCCGCGAAGTTCAGCGTCAATGCGTGCTGGTGGTACAACTTCACGTTCCGCGTGGAGCGGACCCTGGGCTATCTCGATCGCGAAGATCTCTGGACGCCCGGTGTGCTCGAATTTGTTCTCGAACCCGGCAAGCCCGTCGGGCTGATCGCCTCGACGCGCTCCATCCCCTGGTCAAAACACGGAGAGCTGATCGCCCAAGCGGCCGCGCATCACGAACAACTTGCGACGGCCTTCACGAAGCAGCGCCCCGCGGACGATTTCCTCGCCACCCTCTCCGTCGCCGCCGACCAGTTCATCGTGCGGCGTGGCCCCGCGGCTGCCGTAGCCGGTGGCTTGGAGAAGAAATCCGTCATCGCGGGATATCCATGGTTTGAAGACTGGGGGCGCGATACGTTCATCGCTCTGCCGGGCCTGACGCTGGTCACCGGCAAATTCGATATCGCCAAATCTATTCTGACCACCTTCGCCGATCACATGCAGCGCGGCCTTCTGCCGAACCGCTTCCCCGACAAAGCCTACAAGCCCGATTACAACACGGTCGACGCTTCGATGTGGTTCATTCACGCGGCCTATCAGTATTGGCGCTACAGCGGTGACGGCGCTTTCCTCAGCAAATACCTCTACCCGAAACTGGTCGAGATCATCGAGTGCTATAGCAAAGGCACCGACTACGGCATCCGGGCCGATGTCGATGGCCTCATTCGCCAGGGCGAACCCGGGCACAACCTCACCTGGATGGATGCCAAGATCGGCGACTGGGTCGTCACGCCGCGCCAGGGCAAACCCGTGGAGATCAACGGCCTCTGGTACAGCAACCTGCGCATCATGGCGCTCGTGGCGCGCCATGCGGGAGACACCGCGCGTGCCGCAGTGTTCACGACCATGGCCGACCGCGTGGCGGGCGTGTTCCAGAAGACCTTCTGGAATGAACGCACGCAGTGCCTCCATGATGTGATCGGCGATGATGGCCGGGGCGATGGCCTGATCCGGCCGAACCAGTGCGTTGCCGTGAGCGTGCCGTTCTCGCCGCTGGATGAAACCACCCAGCAGAAATTGATCGCCACTGTGCAGAAATTCCTGGTGACCCCCATCGGCTTGCGCACGCTGGCACCGGGAAATCCTGGGTATCATGGCCGTTGCGCCGGCGATCAGCGGGCACGCGACATGGCCTACCATCAGGGCACGGTCTGGCCGTGGCTGATGGGCCCCTTCATTACCGCGTACGTAAGAGTGCACGGTGGAGACGCGGCCGCACGAAAACAGGCCGCGGCATTCCTCGAACCGCTCAAAGCACACCTCCGCGAGGCCGGCCTTGGCTCCATCAGTGAGATCGCCGATGCCGAACCGCCCTTCACGCCTCGCGGATGTCCCGCTCAGGCCTGGAGCGTCGGCGAAGCCCTGCGGGCCTACTGGGAAGATGTGCTGGCGCAGGCTCCCGCGTGGCCCCATGAAACTCCCCCGTCTGCCACTGCGCTGCCCCGCGGCGCGGTCGCACAGGTTTGATACAGTTTTCACACCAGATTGGCTCGCTGGAACGCCTTTGACAGTAAATGACTGATTGTTCGCCCCGGTCTTTCGCGTTACGCTATGAAGATCGGAGTGACTGTGACGAACTTCCCCCTTCAACTGGTTGACGATTATTACCGGCAGTGTCCTGGAGAACCGTATAAAATCTCCGATGCGGTCTGCCGTCAGCGGCAGAAACACCACTACCCCAAATGCCCGGGTTGCCGGTGGAACGATATAGCGCCCGCGGAAGGACGAGGTGCTTCGGACACTCATCATTCCCCCCTTTACGAGGTCCCGATGATTGAGAAAGTTTTCAAAGCCTACGATATTCGTGGCGTTTACCCGAACCCCCTGAATGAAGATATCGCCTGGAAAGTCGGCCACGCCACGGCACAGTTTCTTCGGATGAATCTTACGGGCCTCGCCAAGGCCGATCCCCGCATGAACATGATCATCATCGGACGCGACATGCGGACCAGTTCACCGTCGCTGGCCAAAGCCCTCATCGACGGCATTCTCTCCACCGGCACCAATGTGATCGACATCGGCATGATCGATACGCCGCAGATCTATTTCGCTATCAATCACCTCGGCTGCTGCGGCGGGATCCAGGTCACCGCCTCGCACAACCCTGCCGAATACAACGGCTTCAAAATCAGTGGATTGCAGGCCCGCCCCGTCGGCGAAAACACCGGTCTCAACGAGATCAAACGCGTGGCTATGAGCCTGCGCAAGGGCCCGTCGGCACAGATGGGGCGCGTGGAAACCCAGGATCTCTCGCGGCCGTACAAGGCGCACGTGCTCAAGTTCCTGCACCTGCAGCGGCCGCTGAAGGTCGTCGTCGATTGCTCCAACGGCATGGCCGGCAAGTTTGTCCCCAATATCTTCGTGGGATATCCGAATCTCACGATCGTTCCGATCAATACGGAAGTCACCGGCACCTTCAAACACGAGCCGAACCCGCTCGTGGACTCCAACCTGCGTGAGTTGCAGGAAGCCGTGCTCAGCAATGCCGCCGACTTCGGTGTCTGCTTTGACGGCGATGCCGACCGGTGCATCTTTGTCGACGAACAGGCCAAGATCGTCCGCTGCGATATTCTCACGGCGTTCCTGGCGAAGGATTTCCTGAAACGCGATCCGGGCTCAGCCATCGTGTATGACCTGCGCTCCAGCCGGGTCGTTCGTGAAGAGATTCTCAACGCCGGCGGCGTGCCGAAACGCGAACGCGTCGGCCATGTCTTCATGAAGAAAGCACTCGCTGATTCCCACGGTGTCTTCGGCGGTGAACTCTCCGGCCACTTCTATTTCCGCGACAACTTCAAAACCGATTCCGGCGCGATCGTCTTCGGCACCACCTGCTCCGTCCTTTCTGGTTACGATTCGCCGATGTCTCACGTCCTCAAGCCGCTGCTCCGCTACTACTCCTCCGGCGAAATAAATTACGAAGTGCAGGACAAAGAGGGCGCCATTAAGAAGCTGGCGGAACGCTACAAGGATGCCGCTGTGGACTACCTCGACGGCATCACCGTCGAGTACGACACCTGGTGGTTCAACGTCCGCCAAAGCAATACCGAACCGCTACTCCGCTTGAACCTCGAAGCCAATACCGCGGACCTCCTCAAGAAGAAAGTCGAAGAAGTCGGCGGCCAGTTGGGCACGCCAGTGCATCACTGAGGAGCAGGCATGGCACGCCTCACGACGATCCTGGTCATGCTGACGCTGCTGGTATTGCCCGGATGTGCCAGGCAGTTGGCGCGCCGAATGGTCGATGCGCCCAACGGCGGCCGCATCGAAGCCGTCGAGGCCGGAAAAGACCAATTACGTTTGCTCGGTGTCGATCGCCAGATCATCGTGCCCGTCGGACCGCCGGGCGCGAAAATTTCCGCCTGGATCCTCGAGCCGAAAGGGACCGCACGCGGCACCGTGTTGGTCCTGCATGGCGTGTTCACCGATCGCACCTTCATGTTCGGCATCGCCCGCGATTTACAATCCGCAGGGTATCGCGCCGTACTCGTCGATCTCCGCGGCCACGGCGATTCCACCGGCAACCGCATCACCTACGGCGTCGTCGAAGCCAAGGACCTCGTCCAGCTTACCGATGACCTTCAGTTGCAGGGATTGGTCGGCCAGCACCTGGGCGTCTATGGCATTTCCTATGGCGCGGCCGTCGCCATCCAGTATGCCGCCGCAGACAAACGTGTTTCGGCCGTCGTCGCGGTTGCGCCGTTCGCTACGCTCCGCGACGAAGTGCCGCGCTGGGCCAGAACCATGGTCCCCGTCTTCGGCTGGATGCTTTCCGACAAGGATTATGCCGACATCGTTGACGAGGCCGGCAAACGCGGCCACTTCGATCCCGATCAAGCCAGCCCGCTGCAGGCCATCACGAAAACCCGGGCCTCCGTTCTGCTGGTGCACGGCGATTGGGATTGGGTCATCCCCATGGGCGATTCCCAGCGGATTCACGCCGCCTCTCCGGAAAATTCTCGCCTCATCGTCCTGCACGGCCTCGGCCATTCCGGCGCCTGGTTCGATCTCGGCGGCGCTGTAAAACGCGATGCGATGCAATGGTTCGGTGAACACCTGCCGACCGATCCGCCTGCCATCCCCGCTGATCGCCATGCCGCCCACCCCGCCGTTCTGCCGCTTCCGGCCATGTGATACGACAGCTTCCAAGGCCCTGCTGGTGAATTGCCAGCGCGTCGGATATCGTAATAACAACCCTTGCGCTCGTAGCTCAGTTGGATAGAGCGGCGGTTTCCTAAACCGCAGGTCGCGCGTTCGAGTCGCGCCGGGCGCATTGTCTTCTTCCTCCGGGATGGCAGGTTTTCGTAGCGTTTTCACGAGATCATCCCCGCATGACTCACGCTTTTTCCGCTGATGATGTGCGCTTCATGCAGTTGGCCCTGCGCTTGGCCCGCCGCGCGCAGGGAAACGTGGAGCCCAATCCCATGGTCGGCGCTGTCGTCGTGCGCAACAGCAAGATCGCCGGCCAGGGCTATCACCATCGCTTCGGCGGACCCCACGCGGAGGTTCACGCCCTCGCCGATGCCGGCCCCCGTGCCCGCGCGTCAACGCTCTATGTCACCCTTGAACCCTGTTGTCATTTCGGCAAGACCCCGCCCTGCACCGATGCCATTCTCGCCGCCGGCATCAAATGCGTCGTCGTCGCCATGATCGATCCCTTCGCCCGCGTCCGCGGTAGGGGGGTATCGCTCCTCCGCAAGCACGGCCTGCGCGTCGAAGTCGGCCTGCTCGAAGACGAAGCCCGCGTCCTGAATGCCCCCTTCATCACACGCATCAAGCACCACCGCCCTTACGTCATCGCCAAGTGGGCTCAATCCCTCGACGGCTGCGTCGCCACTGCCTCCGGCGAATCCAAATGGATCAGCTCCGACACCTCCCGCGAATTCGTCCAGAAACTCCGCGGCCGCATGGACGCCATCGTCATCGGCATCGGCACCGCCCTGACTGACGACCCCCTGCTCATGGCCCGTCCGCCCAGGGCTGCTAACATCCATCGTGTCGCTACGCGCATCGTCGTCGACTCCCAATGCCGCCTCCCACTCGACTCTCAACTCGTTCGTACCGTCCCCTTCGCGCCAGTATTAGTAGCCCACGCCAAGTCCACGAATCGCGCTACCGAGCGTCGCCGTCAGGCACTCGCCGGTAGGGGGGTCATGACGCTCGCCCTCCCCGCCGATTCCGCCGGCCACGTGCGCATCGCGCCTCTCCTCAAGTATCTTGCGAAACAGGATTACACCAACATTCTCGTCGAGGGCGGCCCATCCCTGATGTCCGCGTTCGTCCGCCAAAACCTCGTCGATGAAGCCCACGTCTTCATCGCCCCCATCATCATCGGCGGCAAGAACGCTCATCACGCCATCGCCGGCCCGGACCTGTCACGCTTGGCCGATGCGACCCATCTGCATCTCGAATCCCTCACCCCCTCCGGCCCTGATGCCCACCTGCATCTGGCCCGCTGATCTCCCTCCCCTCCCCTTCATGCCCGTATCACGCCATCGCGCAGCGCCATACGCTGAGCCACCGACGCCCCGGAATTCAACGCTCCTTCCATCGATCCTGCAAACTTCCAGCACGCAAAATCCCCCGCAAAATGCAGCCTCCCAATCCCGTGATAGAGCGTTTCTCCCATCGCCATGATCTCTCCCGGCGCTGCAACACATCGCCCGCCGCGCGCCAACACATCGCCCGTCCAATCCAGATAACGCGCTCCCAGCCGATTCTCCCCGTAATCCGCAAAAGCTTTCGAAATCTCCGCGGCAAAGAACGCGTCGCGCTGGGCCTCCGGTATCGCCCGCACCTTGGCCGCTGCATTCCCCCCCGAAAGGCACGCCAGCGCCGCCGAATGCTCGCCCGACTGCCCGCTCGTCGCCTCCCACATCTGATTGATCGGCCCATCCGTCAACCCCCGCGCCGTCATCCCCACATCTTTCCAGAACCGCCGCCGCACCGCCGAAATGTATTTCACATGCGATCCGATCTGCGGCAGCAGCTTCTCCGGCAGCTCCGGTGCAAGACGAATCTTCGACCACACCGATGCCGGTGTCGCCAGCACGACATCCTCCGCCATGAATCGCTGCCCATTATCCGTCGTGATGAACACGCCCTGATTCCCCGTCACCACCGACACCACGCGCGTCTTCAGCATCACATGCGCCGCGCCGATCGCTTCGTACAGCTTTGTCGCCAGCGACTGATTCCCACCCTTGGCGCGCCACGCCTCGCTCTCGGTCCAATACTTGCTGCCCCCGCCCCCTTTGACCAATGCCAACTGCCCCAGGTAGCTCTGCTTCTTCAATCCCACGCCGCCGCGTGCCTCCAGTTCCGCCCGCAGCGCTCGCTTCGCCAAGGGCGAGGGATTCACCCACGCCAGCCAGTCCGCCATCGTCCGGCTGTCCATCACTGCGGCTTCCGCACTCTTCCATGGCTCATCCGCATTTACGACTTCCGCCGCACTATCCAGCGTCGCCAGCGCCTCCGTCATTTCCTGATACAGCTTTCGCGCCGCGTCGGCATCGAGCGTCTTGCCCTCAAGACATAACGGCTTCTCGAGATTCTCGTCCTCCGTCGCGTCCTGCAACTCCAATCCAAACAACCGGGCATAGGCCTGCCACGTGGGATGATTCTTACCCACAAACTCTCCGCCCCCTTCAACGATCTTCCCCTCCGCCACATCGCTCAGCGTAATCACCCGCCCGCCAACGCGATCCCGCGCTTCGATCACCAGCACGGCATATCCGGCACTCCGCAGCGCATAGGCACAGCTCAGCCCAGCGAATCCCGCGCCGATCACGATGACACGCCGCGCAGACGGTGACCCTTGAACAAACGGATCCACCGGGCTCGACCCACAGGCTCCCAGCAGCAATGCGCCGCCCGCCGCCATGGCCGCCTTCAGCACGGTGCGCCGCGAAAGTCCAGCCTCCCGCTCGCCATAGCGCCGCGCCAGCCGCCAGTAGAATGATTGATTCATAAGCCTCTCCCGTTTTCATGCACGATGCTCATGATGTCCCGGAGTCTGCGTTATCGCAATCTCCCCGCATCCCGCCGCGAACAAATTATCCGGAAAAGAATTGTGCCGACCCGCCTGGCTCTGTCGTCCCGCCCATCATCCCTGCCACGCCCGCCTTCGCCTCGCCACAAAGATCCCCGCAACCCCAAGCACCGCCAATCCTGCAGCAATGGTCTGTATAGGCGAAGGAATTTTATACGAAACCGCCGCATCATCCGTCTGCGCAGTTTCTGGCCGGTGCGCCAGCTGTGCCGGCGCCATTGACAAGAATACGAGCATGCCAAACCACGCGAGACGTTTTGACCATTTCTTCATCATCTTGTGGTTCTATCGACCGCATCCCGCTCAGTACGCCATTTCTCCGTACAAAATCGACCTTTACGGCTCGCTCAGCGCAAAAAAGTGGGGCGGCTCTATGATGGCAGGAGAGACCGCCCCGTGGCGTGGTGGCAAAGTTATAAACCCGTCATGTCTGCTCAGCAGTACATGCAATACGCGGACCTACACCCCTGAAATTGCGTTAACGAAGTACAATACGTACACGTCACCGCTTCCTCAGTCGACCGCCTTTATATTGTCCAGTTCCCGGTCCAAGAGATGTGCTCGTCATGGACCTTTGAGCTACTACAGACATGACATTGAGCACTGTACTTACCCTAACGGCAAAAATCAATGATCTTCTGCAAATTTTTTTCAGTACTCTTTAATGTGCCCCAGGTCATATCTTCCGGCGTATTGGTTTCCATCTCCCTCCGCGGTCACAATGAACAACGCACATCCGCCATTCCTATTGCACAAATGCCATGCTCACCTCAGCGGCAACCGGTATTATGTGACTTCGTTTACCCACTGATGAGGCTGCCCCTATGCCCAATCCGCTGTTCCCAGAAGCCTCGCCGTTGCTCGACGCCCGTATTTTTGCGATCCTTCCGCAAGCCATGAATCAGTTGATTTCCCCATCCATGAATGCCTCCGTCTCCGCCGAAATTCCTGCACTCTTCGCCGCACTCTCCACCCAATTTCCTTCTGCACCCCCCAACGTCTTGCAGGGCCTTCACGCCGGCCTCTGGCTGCTGGCCGACGACCTCGATGCCGCTCACACACTTTGTCAGGATATTCCCGATCGTTACGGATCCGCCTGGCACGCCATCATGCATCGCCGAGAGCCCGATTTTTCGAACGCCAACTACTGGTGGCGAAGCGCTTCGGGAGTCGCCTGGTCCGTCGGCGGCTCTTTCACGATGGGCCACGCCGTCTCGCAACTCACCGCCTCCAGTGCTCTGCCTCGCCTCTCCACCTGGGGAAAATCGCAGGCCGGCCGCTACGATCCCGCTTCCTTTGTCGATCTCGTCGCCGATCTTCACGGGAACCCGGACCCCGCCGTCACCTCGCTTCTTATCGACCTTCAGCGACTCGAATGGGCCGTGCTCTTTCTGGAGTGCTTTGCGCGTCTCGATGCCAAATGATTCCCGTCTGCCTGCCGAACGGATACACTCTTCACTATGGCCAAGCGATTTTCCAATACCGATCTTTCACGAATGACCGATGACAAAGCCCTTGCCGTGGCCGGCTTTGGCGAATCGGTGGCCGCCTATCGCTACATCGTGCTCGCCGAAAAGGCACGCGATGCCAAGCTCCGTGAGTCTTTCGAAAAAATGGCCCACGATGAACGTGCCCACCGTGAACAGATCCAGGCCCTGCTGCAGAAACTCGCCCCCTCCGCCGGCTTCTATCTATCTCCGGAAGATAAACTCGCCGTCTGCGTCGGTCCGCGACTGGTCGACGCCCGCGACGATGCCCGCTTTGATGAAGCCATGAAGCTCGTCATCGCCTCCGAAAAGCGCTCCGCCAGTTTCTACCTGCGCTACGCCGCCTACGCCAAGGACCCACAGGTCAAAGTCCTCTTCGCAACTCTCGCCGGCGAAGGCCTCGCACGGGTTCAGAAACTTCGCGCGCTCTTTCAGGAAATGGGCCGGCAGATTACCGAGCCCTGCCCCCTCTCCGAACTCCGCATCTCTTGAATTGATTCTCACTGCAGCCAATTCCCCGCCCCTTCAGCCTCTCAATTCCCACTCGCCAAAATCGGTTTGACCCATCTCACAAACGCCGGAAACGCCACTTCCGGCTCCGCCAACGTCGGATGCCAACGCTTCTCATGCTCGAACAGCACCCACCCGCCATAGCCATTCTTCATCAGCAACCGCAATGCGCTCTCCAGCGGCAACTGCCCCGTCCCCGGCAACACATAACGCCACCCATCATCCACGCCCCCCTGCATCGCCTGCGGATCCGTTTTGTCCTTCGCCGCATCCTTGCAGTGCACGTACCTCACTCGCGGTCCGATCGCCGCATACGTCTGCTCGGGCGTCTCACCGCCCACCCGCGCCGTATGCCCCATATCCCACAACGCCCCGAACGCCGGATTGGCAATCGTACTCAGCAGCAACTGGCAATCCACGGAGTTGATCCACAGGTCGTGCGTTTCAAAATTCCACGAAAGCTTCTCCGCCCCCGGCAGCGCCAGTATCTCCTCGATGCAGGCCCGCCCCAGTTTGGCGGCATCCTCCCTGCTCATCGTTTTCAGATCCCCACCGCCGAAGATCCGCACATTTTTTGCCTCCAGTGCCAGCGCCACCGGTATCGTCCGCCGCGCTTCTTCCACATTGGCCAAGCGTTTACTCGCATCACACACGGTAATCGACGACGAAATCCCCGACACCTCCAGCCCCGCCTCCCTGATCCGCCGCTTCGTCGCCGCCACATCCGTCGTGAACGCCGGCAACTTCGTGATGTCCAATTCCGTCAGCAACCCGCGAAAATCAATCCCGTCATACCCATACGCCCCCGCATTCCTCAGCAACGTTTCTAAATCCCACCCCGGACATCCGAGCGTCATCACCGACAATCTCATTGCACCAATCCCTCGTGGTTCTTCACTTGATCTTCTCAATCAACGCGTTGGTGAACTCCACCGTACCAGCAGTCCCGCCCAGATCCCGCGTCAGCGTCGCCTTGTTCGCTTCCGTCAGCAGCGCGTTATACGCTGCCTTGATCTTCTCCGCCGCGTCCCGGCAAGACTCATCATGCCGCGTGTCGTGCAGGTAATTCAGCATCATCACGCCGGACATAATGCACGCCAGTGGATTCGCCAGCCCCTTGCCCGCAATATCCGGCGCCGTTCCATGTACCGCCTCGAACACTGCCACCGTGTCGCCGATGTTCGCCCCCGGCACTACGCCCAGCCCGCCCACCATCCCCGCGCACAGGTCGCTCACCAGGTCGCCGTAAAGATTCTCCATCAGCAGCACATCAAACCGCGTCGGATCCTTTACCAGTTGCATGCACGCGTTGTCGATGATCATCTCTTCGTATTCGATGTTCGGATACTCTTCCTCCCACACCTTCTTGGCGCACCGCAAAAACAATCCATCCGTCAACTTCATGATGTTGGCCTTGTGAAACACCGTCACCTTCTTGCGGTTCCGTCGATTGGCGTAACGGAACGCGTACCGTGCGATCCGGTCGCACGCCTTCTGCGTTGCCACCTTCATCGACGCCACCACTCCCTGCGTCACCTCGTTCTCGATCCCGCTGTACAGCCCCTCCGTGTTTTCGCGAAAAATCACCAGGTCCACGTTGTCATACCGCGTCTTGATGTTCGGCAGATTCCGCACCGGCCGCACCGCCGCGTACAAATCCATCTTCTTTCGCAGCGTCACGTTCACGCTCCGGAACCCCTTGCCGATCGGCGTTCCCACCGGCCCCTTGAAGCCGATCTTGTGCTGGTTCAATGCCTCGATCGTCACATCCGGCAACGTGTCGCCATGCGTCTTGATCGCTGCCTCTCCCGCCGGCATCTCCACCCAGTCGAACCGCGCCCCCGTGATCTTCCCTGCCGCATCAATCACTTTCCGTGTCGCCCCCGATACCTCCGGCCCAATACCATCCCCCGGAATCATCACAATCGTATGCTGTCCCATATCCAAACTCTCCCACTAACAACTAGACACTGACCACTGACTACTCACGCAATTCCCATCGCCTTCAGATTTCGTAGACTGATCGCAATGGACTCAAACGGATCCCGCAGACACGTATCCTGTTCGATGATATACCACTCGACACCCGAATCCTTGGCGGCCGCCAGGATCGGCTTCCAGTTCAAATTCCCTTCGCCCACTTCCGCCATCGTAATCTTGTTGTTCACGATCGTCATGTCTTTCAGGTGCAGCAGCGGGCAGCGCCCCTTGACCTTCCGCACATACTCCGCCGGGTCCGCTCCACCGTGCTGCACCCAGAACGTGTCGATTTCCAGTGTCAGCACCGGATCGGAATCCTCGATGATCACATCCATGATCGTCCGCTTGCCGACCTTCTCGAATTCCACCGCATGATTGTGATAGCCAAACGAGAGGCCCATCGGCTTCAGCGCCTTGGCCGCCGCCGATGCCGCCTTGGCAAACCCCGACCAGTGCGTTTCCGTTTTCGGCGCCGATCCATCCCAGATCCCCGGCCCGCTCCCGATCGCCGTATGCTTGCACCCCAGAATCGCATGTTCATCCGCCAACTTCTGCGGCTCCTTCGTCACCGCATCCCATCCCACGTGCGTGGCACAGCAGACCAGCCCTTCGCCATCCAGAATCTTCCGCAATTCCGTCGGTGGGATCGCCGCCCACGCCGACACCTGCACCGCGTCATACCCAATTTTCTTGATCCGCGTACAGGTTTTTGCGATATCCAATACCGTCTTGCACGAATCCCGCAACGTGTAGCCCTGAACTGCAATCACGGACGAAGTGGCCATCTGATCTCCTAAGAATGAACCTGCCTAACGAACCCAAGAGCCCAATATCCTACCGTCTCCACCGCTTTTCGTTAACAGGGACACCATTCAACCCGCGACCGACGACGGACTCCCGCCTCTTTGGTATACTCCCTGATCTTTGCCTTTGCCCGGAGACATCTCGCATGGAAATCGGAATCGTTGGTCTGCCCAACGTCGGCAAATCCACCATCTTTAACGCGCTCACCAACGCCGGTGCGCTCGCCGCCAATTACCCCTTCGCCACCATCGAGCCCAACGTCGGCGTCGTCGCCGTCCCTGACGACCGCCTCGAAAAAATCCGCGTCTGCATCGCCTCCGACAAACTCGTCCCCGCGCTGCTCCGCGTCGTCGATATCGCCGGCATCGTCCGCGGCGCCTCCAAGGGCGAAGGCCTCGGCAACAAGTTCCTCTCCCATATCCGCGAAGTCGACGCCGTCCTCCACGTCGTCCGCTGCTTCGAGGGCGGCGACATTACCCACGTTGAAGGCAGTGTCGATCCCCTCCGCGACATCGACACCATCGACACCGAACTCATCTTCGCTGACCTCGAAACCACCGAAAAAAGCATCGACAAGCTCCGCAAGTTGGCCCGCGCTGGCGACAAAGATGCCCTCGTCCTCGTCCCCATCGTCGAAACCATCATCGGCAACCTGCAAAAAGGCATCACCGTCCGCGCCATGCTCGCCAATTTCAAACCCGAAGAAATCAAACTCATCAAACCCCTCGGCCTCATGACCTCCAAGAAAGTCCTCTACGTCGCCAACGTTGACGAATCCGATCCCCTCGGCAAAGGCCCGCTCGTCCAGAAAGTCCTCGATCGCGCCAAAGCCGAAAACGGCATCGTCGTGGTTGTCTGCGGAAAACTCGAAGCCGAACTCGCCGAACTCCCTCCCGAAGATCGCGCCGCCATGCTCTCCGACTACGGCCTCCACGAGCCCGCCCTCAATCACCTGGCACGCGAAGCCTACAAAATCCTCGGCCAGCAAAGCTATTTCACCGCCGGCCCCATGGAAATCCGCGCCTGGACCATCCCCGTAGGCGCCTCCGCTCCCCAGGCCGCGGGCGTCATCCACACCGACTTCGAAAAAGGCTTCATTCGCGCCGAAATCTACAACTTCAAAGACCTCATGGAACACAAGACCGAAGCCGCCATCAAGGCCGCCGGCCGCATGCGCGCCGAAGGCAAAGCCTACATCATGCAGGATGGCGACATCGCCCATTTCCTCTTCAACACGTAACCTGGTGCTCTGTCACGGATGAATTGATGTTTGCCATGGCTTATGGGGTAGGGGCCCCCGGGGGGGGGGGCGTCAGCCATGCGTCGCAGACTGCGCGCCCAGCTCAATCACCCAACCGCAAAAAAAGAAGAGGCGGCCTGATGACGTGGGATCATCAAGCCGCCAAGGAGAGTCTTTTTAATTCTGTGACTTTCCCTCTTTTATACTTTCCGGCGACGGGTCAGCAGACCCACCGCTCCGAGACCCAGCAAACCCAGCGATGCCGGTTCCGGCACGTTGCCGGCCGGAGGCGGGGGAACGTCGCAGCAGCGATCATCGATCTTGCCGCTGCCTTCGCCGATCGGCGTATTGCGAACATGCGCCGCAGCCTTGCGGTCAGTATCAGTCGTCGCAAGATCGAAATCCTCGGCCGTGATTCCGGCACCCGTAATGGTGAATTCCGCAACATCGGTGCCATCGAATCGATTGCTGGGCTTGCCGTTCGGGAACTGAATCTTCATATTGAAGGAGCCGCCGTCGCCGGTGCCCGCGCCATCGAGTCCAAAATGACCACTGGTGGTCGTAATGCTGAGCGGGCTGGAGTATGTCCCCACTTTGCCAGCCGCATTGAAGACCGACGCCAGCGTGCTGGCGTTGCCGTCAAAGTTGAACGCCACGACCATGAAATCCTCGGAACCCTTCAGGTCCGATGCGACTTTCAAATCGACCGTTCCCGTCGAAATCGTCGTAAACGTCAGCGTCATCCACGGAGCATCCCCTGATGGCGTGCCGCCTGTATACACATTACACAGATCGATAACCACCGGAGGGAGCGGATTGACCACAATCGCGTGCGCGCTGCTCGTCACGCCCGCAATCGCTGTGGCGCCAACCGCCAACATCATCGCAATCGAACTCTTCATTTTCATCCCAGGCTCCTTGTTTCTCTTTCTCTCCACGAAGCTCTCTCCCGCTGAGATTGCCGTTCGCGGACCACTCTTCATTTCGCAATGGCGCGAACGCTCGCGCCATGAATGACAAACTGCATGGTTACGTTTTCACAACTTCCGCTGTGAGCGCGTACCTTCTCCGGGGAACGCGAACACCTTTTTTCGCGTACCGGCACTTCACATCTATCTGGCAAGGGAACCGATGGACGATTTTCGTCCCCGACGGCTTCTCTCTCTCCCTCGCTTGCCAGCCTTCATACAGACCGCGCCAGCATCTCGGCCAGTTCCTGGCAAAATGCACCGCAGCCTGCGTGAAAACCCTATTTTCATAATGTGGGAGAAATCGCACCGGTCGCGGAGATCCCGCAACCTGAACTCTCTCTCTCACTCTCCGGATCGACAATACCTGTCAATCACCCTCAAATATGCCTCAGATTTCAGGTTATGCAAATAGAGATTGAAAAAATATGAGGACTGATAATATCGCCATATGTTGCCAATCATTTGATACTCCCCCCGTGTGTTATTCATAGGAAAACGGGCCGCCTGAAACTTGTAACCGTTTCAAACCGCCCGTTTATTTGGGAGAAACACTGCGAAACTGGCTATCAGACTTCAGGCCTTGCGGCGACGAGCCAGCAGCCCGACCGCTCCCAGGCCCAACAGACTCAGCGATGCCGGTTCCGGCACGCCACCACCATGAGGCGCACAATCGGTTGTGCAATCGCCATTGAAGTGGATGAGGCCATCAGTGTTAAACCGGAACTTCACCTGGGTGATATCGCCAAGGTCGAAATTTCCCAGCTCTTCCAGCGTAAAGGTAGACGTCAAGTAGCCGTAAGTCCCGTGCGGCCCGGCCGTGAATGAAGGATTGGCGCCGGGATAGCCCGTTCCACCAACGGCAGGCCCGCCGATGATCGGCTCGCCGTTATTTCCGAAGCCATTGAAGTAGAGCGCGTCAAACGGATCAGAAGGCGTCGTATTGATTGCCCAATTCAGACTCCCGCCAGCGCCGATCGCACCAATCTTCTGGCTCGTAAATGTGAACTTGCTCAAAGCGGTCTGGCCAGTCAGCGCAAATGCAGTGATGTCTGCACCGATAAACTCAAGACCTGTCAGCGTGTCGCCGACGCTCGTGGTATTGGCGTTCGTCGTCGTGTTCGTAAGCACCACCGTCAGTGTGGTCTTGGTCCCATCGTACGCTTTAGTGATATCCGCGGTCGCGCTGATCTCTTGATTATCCTTGTCCACTCCCGTGCCCGAATACAACGCCGCCTGCGTCGTTCCCGACAGTGCGCCCACGGCGACCGCGCCGGCCAACACGGCCCCCAATTGTGTTTTCCATGAACGTGTCATATCAAGGCCCCTTTTTCTCCGGTCCTTGAAGCTCCCTCTGCCGAGATCGCCTCATGCAGACCATGCTCCACTGAAAAATCGCTGCGTGAACATCGCGCAACGATGAATGTCTCTTGCGCCCCGCAGATTCGCGGCCGTTTCTTACAGCGCGCAAAATCCCCGGTTGATGTGGACTTTTCAGTCCGCATCAGAACGTTGCTGTGTTTGCAAGGGATTTGGTCTGTTCAAGACCACATGATCCTCGAAGCGAGGATCCCTCTCTCTCCCTTACATCTTCTTATCTTTGTTCCACACTCTATCGCCGACTCATCACCCAGTCGGCGAGTTACAACACTGGCTTGGACCATACAAACCCAAGCCCATACTCTCTAAATTTTAATGAGGAAAGAAATCTACAAGTTACCGAGAACCAGTAACCCGCTATCTCTCTCTCTCACTCACAGAGCCCGTTCAAGAACTCTATACCGGAATATACACCACCCCCCGATGAGGGCAAATTTTTGTAGAAAGATATGAGAAAAATACCCAATTAGAATTCTCAACCAAAACGCAAAGGAGTACTCCTTTGCCATCGAAGTTTGTCAGTTTTACTTATCAGTCCCAACTCCCTCTCCCATCTTCTCTAAGTCCGAGAATTCTGGCCGTTGGCCCTCCGTAGTTTCCCCATGTAGGTACTTTTTTTACCCATCTTTTGACACGATCTAATTTGTATTGAATTCTTATCTAGATTCACAGGGAATGTAAAAAGGGGCAAATTGCATGGCCATTCGTCAGAAGACTCTAGGGCTGGAATCACTTGAGACTCGTCTCAATCTCTCCGCCGCCGCCGCCACAATGTTTCCCTCAATCTCCCATCCTTCCTATGTGCGCGATATCCATCGACTCGCGCTCCAAAACAGCTTTGTCTCACTCGCACCTTCCGTGACCATCCAGACCAGTCCAACTGCCGGGGCTCCCACAGCAGGCAATAATAATAGTAATAACAATGGCGTGCCCTCGGCGCCTGCCAAGTTGAGACTCACCGGGGTTAACGCCACCATGATTTCATTCTCTTGGTCGGCTTCCAAGAATCAAACGGGTTATCGTATCGAACGTTCAACCGACGGAACGAACTTCGCCACGATTGCCACCGTCAGCGCCAGTACCACCAGTTACCTGAATACGGGTCTCTCTTCCGGTACCTACACCTACCGCGTCTTTGCCTTCAACGCCACCGGTACGTCCGCTGCTTCCCCCACGCTGAGTGCCACCATTCCCTCATCCGGTACAGTATCACCAACATCCTCCTCGCTGCCCTCAACAGGCACTTCTACCAGTGTCCCTCTGGCGCCAGCAACGTTGAAACAAACCGGAATCAATTCCAGCATGATTTCCTTCGCCTGGTCGGCCGTCACCAATGTGACAGGCTATCGCATTGAGCGTTCTACCGACGGAACGAACTTCTCTACGCTTGCCACCGTGGGCGCCAGTGTCACCAGTTATCTCAACTCGGGCCTTACCGCAGGCACCTACTATTATCGAGTTTTCGCCTTCAACGCCGCCGGTTCGTCCGGCGCTTCGCCGACCCTTGCTTCCACCATCGTCGGATCGAGTACTGCCTCGCTCTCCTTCTCGCTCTCCCCTCCAGCGATGGCCACAAATGTCGCCGTCACTCAGGTGGCCACCTCTGATCTCACCCTTTCATGGTCGGATAACGCCACCAACGAAACCGGCTACAAGATCTACCGTTCCACCGACGGCACCAATTTCACTCTGGCCGCCAGCCTCGGAGCCAATACCACCAGCTATACCGATTCGACTCTTTCTTCCGGCACGCAGTACTGGTACGAAGTGGGCGCATGGAATTCCGCCGGCGAGACCGATACCACAGCCATCTCCGCCACCACCAAAACCCCCGCACCGACTGTGGCCACGAATCTGAGCGCCATCACCACGACCTCCAGCGTCGCCCTCTCCTGGACCGACAACGCCACCAACGAAGCCGGCTACAACGTCTACCGTTCCACCGACGGCACCAATTTCACTCTGGCCGCCAGCCTCGGAGCCAATACCACCAGCTTCACCGATTCCACCGTCGCCTCCAGCACCCAGTATTGGTACGAAGTGGGCGCATGGAACGCCGCCGGCGAGACCGATACCACAGCCATCTCTGCCACCACCAAAACCCCGGCGCCTTCCT
>CAIMWO010000003.1 GCA_903845195.1 uncultured Phycisphaerales bacterium | reverse complement strand
CGTGGCGACATCCAGCTCCGCGAGCGTGCAATTCTCCGCATGAGGTTGTGGCGGCCTCCGTGCCATGCACAGAGTTCACCATATTCTTCGCGATTGCGCAAGTGTATAACGCGGAAAACTTTTGGCAGATGCTCTAACCGTCGGATGGCCCATATTGCAAAGGGAGAGAGAATCATGGGGATTTCGCGCGCTCGTTTCGCACTCTTGGCGACCGCCGCCACCTTCGCCGCTGTGGCCACCTTACCTAACATCTCCTTCGCTGTCGTCACCACTTACACCACCGTCAACCTCAACTCGCCCGCCATCTACCAATACCCCAGTGCGCCTGAATCCCTCACGGATACGACCGGCGCCGACACCCAGCTCGGCTACTCCGGCACCCTCAACCTCGGCTACGGCCATTATGACGGCACCTCCAACATCACCACCAAACCCACCACCTACGATAGCTTCGCCGCCGCCTCCCTCGCCACCGGCCAACTCAAGGCCCGCGCCACGATCGGCTTCGGCACCGACGTGTCAGGCTTTACGGGATACACGCCCGTTCCCCCCGACGTCAACAACAGCGGCTCCAGCGCCAACGCCGGCTTCGCCGACAGCTTCACTACCTACTCTGGCAACACCCCTTTCCTCTGGAACAACGGCACCCAGGTCTCCCTGCACATGGCGATCAGCGGCAGCACCAGCATCCCCGCTGGCTTTACCTCCACCGATGACCACCAGTACGCCTACGCGCTTCTCCAAGCTGCTGTTTACAAGAAGGGAACCCTCGATCTGATTGATCAGGCCAACAATTTCGACTTCAACGCCTATCCCGATTTCACCACCGCCCTCGCCGCATACAACGCGCTGGGCGCCCAGATCACAGCCAACACCGTCACCACCGCCAATTGGTTCCTCGGCACCCCCGTCGCGTATTTCGACACAGGTTCTATCCCGGTCGTCGATCTGTCGGCCGCTAATCCCTCCATCGATTTCACCTTCAACCCCAACGGCGACTTTGACTTTACCCTCAGCGAACTGGCCATAATCCATCTCGACGCCTCCTACCAGAACACCTCCGTCACCCTCGATTTCTCCCACACCATCGACACCACTTACATCGGCCCCGACGGCGCCACCACCTTCTCCGCCTCCGGACTCTTCCCCGACACCCTCCCCTTCTCCGCCCCGATCAACACCCCCGAACCCGGCACCGCGGCGGTACTCCTGCTCGGCGCCACCACCCTCCTTACCCACCGCAAACGCTCGGCCACGCGCGCCGATTCGATCATCGTCTGATTACGGGGCATCAGGTGGCGACATTGGAACCAGCGTGCCACACTCGGGACAATTCTGCCCGGGCGCATGAGCGCGAAGGTCATAGCCACATTGCAGGCAACGTCCGGTGAGAATCCGACGGCGCTGCCGTAACCAGCGGCGGCCAAAGCCAGTCATGACCAGACCGCACGGCAACCATATTGCCGGATACGGAACGATCAGTTGCCATTGATAACCATGTCGCCATGTCGCATGCTCAAACTCGTTGCTGGATCCAAACATAAAGCCAAGCCATTGATGGCCGGGATAAAAGTCGTCCTTCAAACAGGGATAGCCACTGGAGGTTTCGTAAGGCCAATGCTCGATGTGCCAGTTGCCGACGCGTTCTGGGAACTCGCCCCATTCCACTTCACTCTCCGTCGCGGTTGCGACGGACCAGTAAACGTCGATGCCGCCATAATCAGAACCCACCGTCAATGAACTCTCCCTCCATTGCTTCGATGCGTACCGTTCTTTAGCTACGCGGAAACCGCGCGCGTGCCAATAGCTTTCGACCCACAGCGCCGCCATCATCAGGCATGCCAAGAGCATCAATAGAGTAATCAGATTTAACAGCGAGCGTTTCACATGATCCCCGAATTGGCAATCATCAGGAGGCGCGATGAAGTCTCACACAGCCAGCATACTTGAGTGACAAAGCAGGCGTCCAACGAATACGTCTATCCCCAGCCATGGTAGGTGGCACTGGACTCGCGGTGCTGTGAGACGACGCAAGTGCTTGTTCCATCGGCGTTTGAACGGCGTTCGATGGCGCATCCAAAAAAAACGGCTGCGTCGCCTGCGGCCTCTGCGAATCCCGCTGCCCCACCGAACCCCGCTCCATCTTCGTAGTCCTCTTCACCCCGCGCGCCGATCCGATCATCGCATGAGCCTTCTATACTCGATCAAGGAAGATGAGACTGGGTGGAATAGGGGGGGATTGAGCGGGATCTAACGGTGAGACCGCGAGTTACGTGCAATTGGTCAGGCTCCCGGCATGATGGGACTGAGAGACGTTTTCGGGTCATCCTGTCAAATCATGGGACCAGAAGCAGGCGGCGGGAGAATGTTCATAAATGGCCGTTAGATCGGAGGTTGAGCGGCGTTCGAAGGCCGATCGAAAAATGGCGGCGCCGTGCGCAATGCGCAAGTCCGTGCGTAACGAATGTTGGAGGTCACACGAATGAAGTGACGATGACACCATCGATTGCTGGTCAGAATCGAGGAAGTGAAGCAGCATGCATTTAGATGCTGCGCTGAAATTGAGTATCAAGATGTGATCGACAGTATCATCTTCACTGACCGCCTACATTTACAACGGGTTGTGTGATCTCAATTTGACATGCCGTCTTCTCGTCCTCTATAATTCGTCAATTGGCGAATTAACGAGGTACACATGCGACTGATCCTGGCCATCACCAATGCCCTGGCCGATGAAACCCGCGTCCGCGCGGTGCTCGCCCTCCAGGGCGGCGAACTGTGCGTCTGCCAGCTCATCGAACTCCTCGGCCTCGCACCGTCCACCATTTCCAAACACCTCTTCCTGCTCAAGCAGGCCCAGCTTATCGAAAGCCGCAAGGAAGGCCGCTGGATTCACTACCGCCTCGCCGGCGATGACGCACCGCAGGCCGTGCGCGATGCCCTGGCCTGGCTCTTTGCCTCCGCGGCCAAAGAGCCCGATGCCCTCGATGACGCCAAGCGGCTGAAAACCATTCTCAAGCAAGACCCGGAGGATATATGCAAACGCCAAATGCAAAGCTTAAAGTCTTGTTCCTGTGCACCGGCAACTCCTGCCGCAGCCAAATGGCGGAAGGCTGGGCTCGCCATCTCAAGGGCACGGTGATCGACGCCTACTCCGCCGGCACCGAACCCCACGGGATGAACGCGCGGGCCATCCAAGTGATGCGCGAAGCCGGGGTCGACATCTCCACCCATCATTCCAAGCACGTCGATGAACTGCGCGATGTGCCGTTCGACTACGTCATCACCGTCTGCGGCCACGCCCACGAAACCTGCCCAATCTTCCCCGGCCAAGCCAAGGTGATTCATGTCGGCTTCGACGATCCGCCGGCGCTGGCCAAAAACTCTGCCACCGAGGAACAAGCCCTCACCCACTACCGCCGCGTCCGCGAGGAGATCCGTGCCTTCATCGAAACGCTTCCCGCGGCCCTGACAGCGTCCCGCGCCGCCTCTCTCAAGGAAGTATCATGAATCAGATCACCAAAAAACTCTCCTTCCTCGACCGCTACCTCACCCTCTGGATCTTCCTGGCGATGGCCATCGGCGTTGGCGCCGGCTATACCCTCCCCGGCACGCAGACGTTCATCCATCGCTTCGAGTTCGGCACCACCAACCTCCCCATCGCCCTGGGCCTCATCCTGATGATGTATCCCCCGCTGGCCAAGGTGCGCTATGAGGAAATGGGCCGCGTCTTCCGCGACTGGAAGCTCCTCGGCCTCTCGCTCGTGCAGAACTGGATCATCGGCCCCGTGCTCATGTTCTTTCTCGCCATCGCCTTTCTTCACGGCTATCCCGAGTACATGATCGGCCTGATCATGATCGGCCTGGCACGCTGCATCGCCATGGTCATCGTCTGGAATACGCTGGCCAAAGGCGACAGCGAATACGCCGCCGGACTCGTCGCCTTCAACAGCGTCTTCCAGGTGCTCTTCTTCAGCGTCTACGCCTGGTTCTTCATCACGATTCTGCCGCCGCTCTTCGGCCTTAAGGGCAGCATCGTGGCGATCTCCATCGGCCAGATCGCCCAGAGCGTCTTCATCTATCTGGGCATCCCGTTCTTCGCCGGGATGCTCACACGATTCACGCTCATCAAGGCCCGCGGCCGCGACTGGTATGAAAAACAGTTCATCCCAAAGATCAGCCCGATCACGCTGATCGCGCTGCTGTTCACGATTCTGGTGATGTTCAGCCTCAAGGGTGATTTGATCGTGCGCATTCCGCTGGACGTGGTCCGCATCGCCGTGCCGCTGCTCATCTACTTCGTGGTGATGTTCCTCGTGAGTTTCTGGATGGGCAAAAAAGTCGGGGCGGATTATTCCAAGACCGCCACCATCGCCTTCACCGCCGCCAGCAACAATTTCGAACTGGCCATCGCCGTGGCCGTCGCCGTCTTCGGCATCAATTCGGGTGCGGCCTTCGCCGCGGTCATCGGCCCGCTGGTCGAAGTGCCCGCACTCATCGCCCTCGTCAACGTCGCCCTCTTCTTCCAGCGCCGCTACTTCGCCGGCGAAGTGACGTCCGGTGCGGAAATCCAAGCCATCGCTCCCGGCACCTGCCCCACCACCATGACCACTGGCCACTGACAACTGGCCACTAACCCAAAGGAGATTGCCATGACACGCGTACCAGCTCGGGCCGAAGAAGTATTTGCACAAGGCTACAACTGCTCCCAGGCCGTACTTCTGGCCTGCGGCGAGGGCCGCGGACTCGCCCCCGACGTGGCTCTGCGCGTCGCCGGGCCCTTCGGCGGCGGCATCGGACGCCTTGGCGAAACCTGCGGCGCGGTCTCCGGCGCGATCATGGCCCTCGGCCTCGCCTACTCCAAGGTTAAACCCGACGACAACGACTCCCGCGAACGCGGCTACAAACTGGCACGAGAGTTCATCGACCGCTTCACCCAGATGCACGGCTCCGTGGTCTGCCGCGATCTGCTCGGTTGCGATCTGTCCACGCCCGCGGGCCTTGCACGGGCCAAAGAACTGCGCGTCCACGAGGCCGTCTGCCCGCGTTTCGTACGCGCTGCCGCCGAGATCGTCGAGGAACTCCTGGCCCGAGAGGCCGCCGCAGACGTGAAAGCCATCGTCAAAGACAAGTACGCCGCCGTGGCTGAAAGCACCCTGACCAACGACCACGCCGGCGTCCGCGCCGTCGCACAGGCCTTCGGCTATTCCGCCGAAGAACTCGCCGCCATCCCCGCATCGGCCAACATGGGCCTCTCCTGCGGTAACCCCACCGCCACCGCCAACCTCCGCCCCGGCGAAACGGTCGTCGACCTCGGCAGCGGCGGCGGCCTCGACGTCTTCCTCGCGGCGCAAAAAGTCGGTGCGGGGGGGGCGACCGGCAAAGCCATCGGCATCGACATGACCCAGGAAATGATCGACCGCGCCCGCAAAGGCGCCCGCGACGCCGGCATCACCAACGTCGAATTCCACCTCGCCGCCATCGACAAGATCCCCCTCCCCGACAGCTCCGTCGATTGCGTCATCAGCAACTGCGTCATCAATCTCGCCCCCGACAAGCCCGCCGTCTTCCGCGAAATCGCCCGCATCTTGAAACCCGGCGGCCGCATCGCCGTTAGCGATATCGCCCTCAAGCAACCCCTCCCCGCCGAACTCGCCAACGATATCGCCGCCTACGTCGGCTGCATCGCCGGCGCCATCCTCATCGACGATTACCGCGCCGGCCTGTTTGCCGCCGGCTTCTCCGACGTCGTCGTCCTCGACAGCGGCGCCGACCTCAACGCCTACGCCAAACTCGAAAACCAATCCGCCTGCTGCTCCCCCGCCATGGCCACCTCCTCATCCCTGCCCATCGCCAAAACCACTTGCTGCGGCAGTTCCGCCAAATCCCAACCCACCAGCGAAGTCCACGCCCGCCTCGCCGCCCTCTTCCGCCAATACAACGTCAACGCCTACGCCGCCAGTGTAAAAGTCTTCGCGGTAAGAAAGTAATCGCCTCCAACATAATAGAGTTGAAGACGAGAGGTTCTCTGTGAGAACCAGTATTTTATTGGCAGGTTGGAATTCCCAGCGCTGCCAAGCGCCGATGACGGACACTTCTCACAGCTTCCTGTATAATGGCTGCACATCCACACCGCAGGTGCTTCATGACCGCCCGCCGCATCGCCCTGGCTCTCGCCCTCGTCCTTACTCTCGCGATCCTCGCGAGCCTCTTTTTGTTATACAAGCCCATGTATCCCATCCGCCGCGGCAACGCTACGGATTTCTGGCGTATCGCGGCGGATGTAAATCGCGATGGGAGCTTCTCCGGTGGGTGGGATGGAAGCGCGATTCCACACGGGGGTGGATGGATATATACAGTCGTGAGCAGCGAATACATTGATTACTATCAGGTGTCGGACTCCGAGGTGAACGCTGACGGTCCGCGCGTAGTGGCAGCGCTCGAAAAGCACGCAAACGATCCCGACCCCAACAATCTCTGCGGCGAGATTTATCGTGTATGGAAGGCTCAGGGCGGGGGTCTGCAGGTCGATGGCGATATCGCGTTTGGCGCGGAGCAGGTTCATCTTGCCCATGCCGTTCCGCATTCCGATCGATCGGCCACAGCCATACTCTTCGACCGCTTTCGAACCGTGCAAGTCGCTCGCAATGCCGACCGCTATTGGGCAGCCTTTGCCTTCGAAGCGCTTTCTCTAAATGTCATGGTCTGGTTCGCCTTGTGGCCCTTCGTTCGCAGCCGCTCTCTGTTTCAAAAACTCCTGCATGTCGCCGTGATACCGGCGCTCTTCTACTTGCCGTATTGGTTAGGATATTGCACCCTGGCGGGTGATTGGAATGGTCCTGTCGGCGGCATCCTTTATCCCCACCTCTATTGCCACACGGGCTCCCCATTGGTGCATGTAAGTTGGGAGTATTCTCTGTTTGAGCAAACACCGCCCTTGCTATCCGCTATAAACCAAGGGTATCCAACATCCTACGGACACACTCTACATTGGAGCCACGTCCATGGCCCCTGCGACATCCTTCTCCGCTCCCTCATCCTCACCGCCACCGTGGCCCTGGGAATCGGACTCCTGCGCCTCCACCGTTTTCGCGCCGCCCACCGCCAGCTTCGCCGCCCCGGCTTCCCCGTCGTCACGGAAACCCCCCCGCCCCCGTCATAACCGTCGCCGCATTTCCATGTCCCGCGAAGCCCCTCACGCATTCTGAATTCTGAACTCCGAATTCTGAATTGCTCCCTCACCCCCCCCATCCCTCTCACCACGCCAATTCCCGCGAATCAAACACCGGCCCATCGGTGCAGGTGAGCTTATACTTCCACTCCCCTTCCGCCAGGCGTTCGGCATCCAACCCGCGCCACTTCACCACGCAACTCTGGCACGTCCCCATCCCGCACGCCATCGGCTGCTCCAAACTCACCTGGCACACCACCCCCAGCTCCGCGCACACCTTGGCCGTCGCCTTCATCATCGGCGTCGGCCCGCAGCAATACACCACCACCCCCGCCAATTCTGAATTCTGAATTCTGAACTCTGAATTGCTCTTCAGCTTCTCAATGAACTTCCGCAGCGCCCCGGTCACAAACCCCTTCGTCCCCATCGAGCCATCATCGGTGCTCACCACCGTGGGAAATCCGTAGTCCGCGAACTCCGTCGCGTTGAGCACCGGCTCGCCCTCGCCGCTCGCCGCCGGACTGCAAGGCGAAATCGTCAGCGGCACCAGGTCCTTCCGCTGCGCCCCCACGAACGCCACCGCGCGTTTCCCCGCGCGATGCACCGCCTCCGCCAAATAAATCATCGGCGGAATCCCCACACCCCCGCCGACCAGCAGCGCCAGCTCCAGTTGCTCGGGAATCCGGAATCCTTTTCCCAGCGGCCCGATGACCGACACTTCCTGCCCGCGCTCCAGCGTTTCCATCCAATGCGTGCCGCGCCCGACCACGCGGTGAATGATATCGATCTCCACCGCCCCGCCATTCTCGCGCCGCGCCGCAATCGAAAACGGCCGCCGCAGATAGGCGGTCGCCTTCAAAAAATCCGGATCATGTAATGCGGGCCGGCTTAACCCCGGCCCCCACTCAATCGCCCGATACTCCGTGGCCAATTCTGAATTCTGAATTCTGAATTCTGAATTCCCTCCGCCCCCCCCGCTCCCCCCGCCTTCCGCTCCACGGCACTCAATCTGCACAAACTGCCCCGGTGTACTCGCCGGAAAGCGCCCCAGCCCCAGCGTCAGCCGATAGTGATCGGTGCAAATCCGCACATTCTGCACGACTCGTGCATCGTAAGTGCCTCTGGGACTGTCACCTACAGGCTTTACACGTTCGTTGATGAGACCGGCCATGCGTGCTCCTTCGGGCTGCTCCGTTCGAGCGCTAAGATTCTATCATAATCTGGGTACTTTGGCATCCGGACCGATAATTCTTCAATCGCGAATAATTGTATGGGTATATTTGCGCAACTCCACCTTCCAGTAGAGCTTAGGGCTTTTTTACCGGCACATCGATTTCCCTCATGCCAAGCTGCCTCCGCGAACGATATATTAAGCAGTGCTCAGTAGTGCGGGGCTTTTGGACCAAGCTCGGCAGCACCACTGAGACGCACGGTTTTATAGGCCGCGTGAGAGGTTGTCATGAGCATTTCCCCGATTGGGACCAACTCTCCCATCACGCGCCTGCAAGGAAGCAAGGCGGTCACTCAAGCTCAGGGCTCGCAGGATGCGGGCACCCGTGCGCTGGACACTGTGGAAATCAGTGATGCGGCGCGCTATCTGGGCGAGATTCGGAAGTTACCCGAGATTCGGCAGGAGAAGGTAGCCGCGGCACGCGATGCGATCGCCGCCGGCACCTACGAAACGCCACAAAAACTCGCGGTAACCGTCAATCGATTGATGGAGGATCTGTAACACAGCGGCCGGCGGAATACACAAACCGCTAGCCCGTAGCGAGTCGTCAGGAATCAGCAAAAGAATAAAAGGCCGGCCCGCCATGGGTCGGCCTTTTTTCGTTTGCGTGCCTTGCTCACGGCCGTGACGCCGCAGCGCTATCCAAAGGCAACGGGGGAAGACCCTTGGTGGCACGAACTTCGTTGGTAGCGGCGAACGCGGCGGGCAAATCGGCATCCACGACGAGGTCCACGTGGCTGTCGGCATAGCCTACGAGCCGTCCCTGGCCATCCCATTTTTCGTCAACGTTCATGTGCTTGTGGATGCAGCCAGCCTTGGTGTAGAGCACAATCAGATCAAATGATGCCGAGTTGCTGCTGTCAGCGCCCACATAGGCAAAGTCGCAATGAGCATCAACGTCCGCTGCGATGGTGCGCCAGTCTGCGGGACTCACAAGTCGAGAAGCCGGAAAAGGACGCAACTCGGTCGTGGCATTGCCGTCGAGTAACTGATCAGGCTTGATGGCACCAGTGGTCAAGAGCACCGCCAGATGCGGGGGATAGTGATCGCCGTTGCGGGCAGCATACGCTTGGCACGCGTTGATGATCTTGCTCATGTGGGCACTGGTTTGCGCCGAGATGGCGAGATGACGACTACGGAGGAGGCCATCTGCAGTTCCCGGACAAAGCAGGCCCGAGCACGTAGACATGCAAATGGCAAACCCAGCTAAGAACGTCCCCACAAGCTGGCCCCCCGAGCGGCGGATGCGCAATATCGCATGAACACCGAACGCAATTGACGCTAGGTTACTTACTACGATGGTGAGGTAAGCCAGAATCTCGTGGCGAGCCACAAATGGGATGAAGCTGACGAAGCCCGCCAGCAAAAGCGCTGCAACTGCAATGAACGGAGCAGCCAGCGCCCGGTATGAAAGCTGGCGGCCGCAGGGACGGCCGTTTTCAAGAATGGGATCGATCGGAGGTGTAATCATCGCCCACGAACGATAGCACGGGAAGTTCAACAGTGAAAGCAGATCGCCTGCTGGCCTGCGTTGGATGGGCCTTCTTTATTCAGAATCACAGTCATCACACCGCAGCACTATCCGCACTCGGCGTGACTTCCACCGCTTCCGCCTCGCCCATCTCGCCGACATCACCCTCTTCCCCATCATGCAAGCGATACTGTCGGCGGAACGACGTCGGCGTCGTGCCGGTCATCTCGCGGAACACCGTCGTCAAACGCACCGCCGATTCGAAACCCGATTGGGCCGCGATCGCCGGCATCGGCAGGTCGGTACTCATCAGCAGTTCCTGTGCGCGATCGAGATGCGCCCGGCGGATCTCCTCCAGCGGCGTGCGTCCCAGCCCCATCCGGAACTTGCGCTCCAGCGATCGCCGCGCGATCCCCACCGCCGCCACCACTTCTTCCACATCAATGGACCGTGCCGCCGAATCCCGGATGAAATTGACCGCCCGGGCCAGCTCGGGGTCTTCAATCGCCAGCGTGTTGGTGGAACGCCGCGTGATCACGGCCTTGGGCGGCACCAGCAATCGTTCCGACGTGCTGGCCGCGCCCTGCAGCAGTTGATCGAGTTTTCGCGCGGCCTCATAGCCGATGCGCTCCCCCGACGTGGCGATGCTCGAGAGCTGCGGATACGCCGCCATGCAGATCGGCATGTCATTGTCCACGCTCAAAATGGCAATGGCCTCGGGAACCGACACATCATTCTGGCGGCAGATTTCCGAAAGAACCCATCCGGCCCGGTCGTTGACGGCCAGCACCGCCGTGGATCGCGGCAACGTCTTCACCCATTCCTGCACATGCGTCATCGATCCGGGATTCGTCTTGCCCTGCTGGGCGCACCAGCTCAGGTAGGAAGAAAATTCCGGCGGGCCGTCCGGTGATGCCGCGGCCAGTTCCGCGGTAAAGCCCTGCTCGCGCTCCTTGCGGTAGTGCGTTTCCCATTGGCCGAAGAAAGCGAATCGCCGATAACCCCGATCCAGAAAATGCCGTGCGGCCAGCCTGCCTACGGTCACATCGTCGGTGACTACGGTGGGCATGGGAACGCAATCCCGATGGTTGGAAACATTGACGCCGGGCTTGCCCAAGCCGAGAAAAGCTTCGGTGATGCCGCTCTGCGCCAGCGACCCGATGAAGCCGTCGATCTGCCGGCTTTCAGGGCTGCTCACGAGCCGCGGCGATTCCTGCAGGAATCGAAACACCCAGGGCTTGCCCGGCCGCGCATACGAAATGACGCCGCGAAGCACCGCCCGGCCGACCTCATAATCCAGCCCCAGCACGATGCCGATTTGTTGAATCTGCGTCACGATGTGAACTCCTATTCCCAGAAGGCACAACACGAATTTACGAATTCCCACTTGTTCGGTTGTTCGGCGATGTTACTTAATCACGTGCGAACCCAGTCTTTTCGATGATGCTAAGTCTCTCATCATTTTATAATAATTGCAATATTCCGGCCGCAACTATCGAAAGCCGGGAAGTCTATCCTGGCGCGCGGGTTGATGATACATCGGTTAAGTCCCGCTAGCTATTGCAAAGGTCAGAACCATGAAGTCCATGGTCATGTCTGCCGAAAATAAATGAGCCACAAATGAACAAGAAACAGCACAAATGAGTGAAAACAAGAAACGGAGCCGTTCTCTTCAGCCCCTTTCTGTTCCACTCTTTATGTTCATGAGTGTTCATTTGTGGCAGATTTATGGTCGTTTGCGCGCTATCGTGATTCTGAATCCAGCACTCTGAATTCTGAATTGATCTGCTACTTCCGCTTCCGCACCAGCGCCTGAAAATACTGCAGCGCATTATTCGATGAGCCGATCGTCAACCCGCCCTGCGGTTCCCAGCCGTCCTTGATGTACTTGTTGACCGCAACCTCGAGCAGGTACAACGCCTGGTTCATCACAATGTGATATTCCATCGCGGCCGGTTGCTCGGCAGCCTTCGCGTGGCCGTCGGCACTGTGTGCAGTCTCCTGCGGCGAATTGGCGCTCAGCGTAATCGTCCCGTGGGAACTCAGTCCGCTGGCGGCAGCACCTTCAACCGCAACCGGTGCCGGCTCGTCCACCAGCGCGATCGCATCGCTCTCCGGCTCGCGGACGGCCGTGACCGAGCCCACCATCACCCCGCGCGCCGCCGCATCCTGCTCGGCCGCCGCCTGGTCCTTGGCTTCCAGCATGAACTTCACATCCTTGCCGGATTGTTTATCCGCGCCGATCACGGAAAATTTCATATCAAACCCCCGAAGAAGGAAAGGACCGCATTCGCACCACGGCTCCGGGTATTCTGGAAGTATAACGCAAAAATCATCAGGAGGGGATGCCAAAGTCCCTGGCAGAGCCTATTCGTCCTGATTCTTTTCCGGCGTGCCGATCTGCACGAACCCCTGTGCAAGCCGCTCCTTACGATCCTGCCGCGCCAACTGCCCGCACGCCGCCGCCACATCCCGCCCCCGCGATTTGCGGATGTGGGCATTCACCCCCGCCGCCCGCAGCACGTTCTGAAACGAAAAGACCGTCTGCCCCGAAGGCCGCTTGAATGACAGGTCCGGCACTTCGTTGTAGTAGATGAGATTGACGTTGGCCCGCAGCTGCTTGGCAATCGTCGCCAGTTGCCGGGCATGCTCCGGCAGCGTGTTGACCCCTCCGCCCGCGCTATCCAGCATAATGTACTCCAGCGTCAATTCCCGGCCCGTCTTTTCAAAGTAATAGCGGCCGGCATCGATCAGCTGATCGATCGAAATCTTCTCCGCCCACGGAATGATCTGCTTGCGCAGTTGGTCGTTCGGGGCGTGCAGCGAAATCGCCAGATTGACCGGAATTTCCAGGTCGGCAAATTTCTTCATCTGTGGCGGCAGGCCCACCGTGCTCAGCGTGATCTTCCGCCCGCTGATGTGAAACGCCCACTCCGCCATCAGCGTGCGGATCGCCGCCACCGTCACGTTGAAATTCGCCAGCGGCTCGCCCATCCCCATGAAAACAATATTGCTCAAACGCCGCTCGATCGGCAGATTGTGCGTCAGCCGCAGCGCCTGCTCGATCACCTGCCCGGCCGTGAGATTGCCCTTGAGCCCTTCGAGGCCCGAGGCACAAAAAGCGCACTGCACCGGACAGCCCACCTGCGTCGAAAGGCACGCAGTGCGCCGATGAGCCACCGTGGTGTTCCCGTATTCGTCAGCCTGATCGTCATCGCAGGGGATCATGACGGTCTCGGTCAGTCCACCGGTACCGTCAACTCCGTCCGGCCACTGCAGAAGAATCTTCTCCGTGCCGTCGGTGCTGGTGACGTTGCGTACGAGCTTCGAAGTAAAGATCTCGAATTTGTCCGCCAGCAGTTGCCGATCGCCCAGCGAAAGGTTCGTCATCTGCTCAAACCCCGCCGCCCGCTTCTTATAGATCCATTCCAGAATCTGCGCCGCCCGGAACTTCGGCATGCCGAATTCGAGGATGTGCTCCGTGAGCTCAGCTTTGGAAAGGCCCAACAAATGAATTTTGGCGGTCGACGTTTCTTTCATGCGACCAGTATAGAGGAAACGCGCGCGAATTCAGAATTCAGAATAGTGAATGCAGAATAAGGCACTGCGTTCAGAAAAGAATCGCTTCAGGAAAGGCGAAACTGAATGTTGGCAGAATCTGCCCGTTGGGTGGATTGGCGTTGCGTGTTGGCCGGGCGAAGGATGCGATGCGTGCCGGTAAGTCGCCATCGCGCCAGCGACGGGGGCAGCGCGAGAAAAGGAAAGAAAATCGCCAGGCCGATGAGCGCGCAAGCCAGTGGTGGATAAACCGTCGTCAGGAGTACCCGAGGGGCCAAAATTGATGCGAGAAGAATGACGAGCGGCGCAACAAAAATTTTGTCGTACCCGGGGATCACAATCCGGCCTGTACGGATACGTCCCAGAAGAGAGATAGGTGGTGCCCCATAGCTGAAGTATCTACTGAACCGGAGAACGGCCAAAATAACGCCAGCGAAAAGAAACAAGTTATGGAAGTTGCTGTAGTTTTCGTCGGGCGTGGAAAAATCTCCCCATGTGGCTGCACAAAATATTATCCACGCAACGAACACACTCACAATCAAAGCCGCGCGATAGCTGACCTGATCCTTCGGATCGAAAGGGCCGATGCGATTGAAAGGCCATCCGGCGTCGACGCCCTCAATCTGAGCGTCGATCTGCCAGGGAAACCCGCGCAACGTTGCGGCCGTGCCCAGCGCGGCGAACGGATAAACTGCCGCCGCAACACCTACCAGCCACCATTCGTGGTCGATCAGTAGGACGCCAACCGGAAGGGCAGAGAAGACAAGGTAGGTGGCGAGATTCGGCTTGGTCATAAGGTGTGCGATGAGTGTGGTCAAAAAGTAAGCAAGAAAGAACGCCACAAGGGGGATCGCTCCACTGCGCCCCAGATGAAAACGGTCCAGCACAACCACCGCGGCCAGAATCAATAGATCCTGCCACATCAGATGAACCGGCCCCAGCGGGAGAACTTGTCTATGTGTCCACGGCGTTGTGCTGAGCCATCGTGCGTAATGCAGATTGAATCGGGGGAAAAATCGCCAAACGCGCTGGAAGCCTGCGACAAACAGGAACACGACGAGAATGTCTTGAAACCATTGACCGTTGCGGATTTCCTCTGGCACTGCGCCGGCGCCTATTGAGGACGTAGCGGCCATCTGCAGCCCGAGCAAGCCTAAATACGCCGCCGACGCCAGTCCGATGAGCCCTGAAGGAATATAAGACCATTGAAATCGGCGCTTCATTTCGGCTGCCCCTCGACATACCGCGCAAACGCATCCTTGTTTTCCGGAGTGACGAGTTGCTGGTACATCTCATCCAGGGAACTCATGCCCGTCTGCGCCGCCAGCCCTGCAAGTGTGTCGTACGCAATAATGCGGCCTTCATGCAAAATGGCGACTTTGTCGGCAATCTCCGCGACAAGTTCGGGAACGGGAGTGGCCAGAAGAATCGTGACGTCATCGCGTGCGGCCAGGTGCTGGAAAATGCGTTTGAGGGCCAAAAGCGCCGAAGGATCGAGCCCGCCGGAAAACGGTTCATCCATCAGGATGACCGGTGCGTCAGTGACCAGCGCGCAGCACAGTCCAATCTTTTTCTTTTGGCCGGTGGAGTAGCTGTGAATGAGCGAATCCGCCTGTTTGCCCAGGTCGAAAAGCTCAAGAAGACGGTCGATATGGTCCATCAGGCGTGCATCGTCGACGTTATACAACTTGCCGACGGCAAGCATCCATTCACGGCCCGTCTTTACCGCCGGAACCCAGGCGTCCGCCGGCAGGTAGACGACTTGGCGGCGAATGGCCAGTTCATTCTCCGGTGAACTGCGCCGACGCTTGTTGTCGATTTCGACATAGCCCTTAAGCGGGGAAAGAAGCCCCGACGCAATGCCCATGAGCGTGGATTTCCCCATGCCGTTGGGCCCCATCAGGGCGACGACTTCGCCTTTTTTGATGTGAAGATTCACCCCGCGGAGAATGGGACGAATACCGTAGTGGTGGCTGATGTCGACGAGGTTGATCATTTGAGCTCCAGTAGTATTGGCGCGCACTGCCTACCCACGATGAGCATTTGATTTCAAGTGATAAGTTATAAGAGATGAGCGAGAATTGGGCGAGGAATCCGCAGCGAATGCCGGGCGGAACGCCGCAAACCTATGCCGGCAAATACCTTGCGATGCAAAGCTTACTTCACGCGATTCTCAAACAGCTTCCGTACCGTCTCCTGTCCCTTCAGCGTCGGCCCGCTCCAGTTCGCCGACGTGCAGAGAAATTGCGTGACACGCTGGTTGACCGCCGCCAGCGTGGCGGCCGAATCGCCGCCGGCAGGGCTCCCGTCGCCGGAGTTGGCGACCATGACTTCATGATGCGCCGGCACGCTGGCGGCCATGTTCATCAGATCGGGAATCGAAGCGTTCTCCGGACTGTTGTACGCCACGAAGAGCACCGGCTGCGTGTGAATGGATTTGAGCAGACTTCCCGGATCGATCTGGTCGAGACGTTCGCGCAGCGAAATTTCAAACGCCAGATCGTACAGCGGGGCCATCCATTTTGTCGGCATCCGCGAATTGTCGAAAATACGCTCCACACGCTGATGAAATTGCGGCCACAAACCGTCCGCCACCACCGCCTTGATGGACGAGTCCAGCATCGCCGCGTGAAGCGAAGACGTCGCGGCCATGTCGTGGCCGACCAGACAGATCTTGCTCGGATCGATGTTGGGCAGCTCGCGCAAATACCGTACGCCCGCCAGAATGTCGAGGCGTTCCCGGATACCAAACGTCACCACGCCCTTGGCCGATTCGCCCTGCCCGCGCAGATCGAGAAGCAAAATGCCAAAGCCCGCGTCGTGCAGCGATTTGGCCAGCGAAAGATAATGCTCGTGCGACTGCCCCAGCCCATGGCTGACCACCACCGCCGGCCATTTCTGATTCAGAATGTCTTCCTGATTGATGAGCAGTTCCTCCGCCTTGATCGGCGGAACGTACCAGGCGCTCAGCCGCTGATCATCCGAAGAAATCAGCGTGACGCGCTTGAAGTACAAGCCCTGCGCTTCCGGCGTTTGCTCGGCCAGAATGGGTTCGGGATGAGTGCTGAAATAGACAAGTAGGGCAAAGAAGATGGCCAGGACGACGGGAGTGAGGACGAGCCGCGTCAGCAGGCCTTCGAAGATGCGGCGCCCGAGCGAGCGTTTAATAACGATCATGTCGCCGTGAATATCGAAGCGCTTGGTGTATCCGAGTGGGCTGATCACGGGAAAGAAGACCACGCGCGCCACGGCGCGCAGTCCGTGACCGAGGGCGAGCAGGAACGCGTTGCCCTTCTGTTTCAACCAGTGAAGGGCCTTCACGTATGGGGGCGAACGCTTGGGACGAGCCGCGGCGACCTGGCCTTTATGCCAGCCCATATCCAGATCGACCTCGCGATCGATCTCCTCGAAGGAGTCTTTCATTTTTCCACCGAAATCACCACCCGTTGAGTCCTCAGTCCCGGCGCGGCCGACAGCCTGACAACTCATGGAACGTATCGGCAGGATAGGCAAGAGAGATAATTGGGGGGAGAACAGTATTAACAGCAAGCACCCCATCTTTCCGCTTCTCTGAAAAATTTCCCTTCTCGAATATCATCCAATTCCAGTATTCTTTGCCAAACCAAATCGTTATTCATCTGTCAACTATTCGACCGCTCTTGCGACGGCCCAATAGCCTGTTCCGACCTAACTGCGGACCCCGGCCACCGTTACCACTTGTTTCTGACACATTTCCTGCGTGTCCCGCGAAACAAGTGCCGATAACTGTGACACCGGCGGTGGGAAAACGAGGCATGTCCAGTTGATCCGGGTGAAAAAATGATTATCGATTGTCATACGCATATCTGGCAGAGTCCTGAGCAACTGGGCGACGGCGCACTCGCCGAGCTTTCCCGCACCACCGTCGTCGCCGGCCAGAAGATGCGCCTGCTTCCCCAGGCCGATACCGCCAATCACCTCCTCGCCGCCGAGCCCGTCGATCGCTCCTTCGTTCTCGGTTTCAAGAGCCGCTATCTCGGCGCCACCATTCCCAACGATTACATCGCCGATTACTGCCGCGAGCATGGCGACCGCATGATCGGATTCGCCGGCATCGATCCCACCGATGATGATGCGGTCGAGCAGGTCAGCCACGTCAGCGGCCAGTTGGGCCTCAAAGGCCTGTGCATTTGCCCCGCCGCCCAGGATTTTCACCCCGCCGACACCCGCGCCATGGCCGTCTATGAACGCGCCGCCGCATTGCACCTGCCCGTGATCTTCTACGCCGGCACGCACCTCTCCCCCAAAACCAAAATGGAATACGCCCGCCCGCACCTCCTCGATGAAGTCGCCCGGGCCTTCCCCAACCTCAAACTTTTCATCGGCCACATGGGCTATCCCTGGATCGATGAAACCCTCGTCATGCTCGGCAAACACCAAAACGTCTACTCCGACGTCTCCGGATTGCTCCGCCGCCCGTGGATCGCCTACGACGCCCTCGTCCGCGCCCACCAGTTCCAAGTCATCGACAAACTCCTCTTCGGCAGCGATTTCCCCTTCACCACCGCCGGCGAATGCATCGAAACAATTTACACCATCAATCAAGTGGCCATGGGCACCAACATGCCCACGATCCCCCGCGAAAGCCTCCGCGGCATCGTCGAACGTGACGCCCTCAAACTCCTCGGCATCGAAGCCACCCCCGCCAAAGTCCTCGCCAGCATGCCCAAACAACGCCGCGTCCAAAAAGCCGGATAGCCGGCGCGAAAAGAGGCGAAGAGGACCTCCGTTACACCGTCAGCGCCATCCGCCGATTGGCGAAGCCCTAACCCATAACCCCTAACCCATAACTCGCCACCACCCAATCCACCAACCCCCTCATTGACCCCATTCCCTTTCCGCGCGAAGATTCTCCAAGTCGTGTTCCCCACACTCGGCGGAGAGTAAATCATGCTCGTGCGCATTGTCGTTTTCCTGCTCATTGCCGCCGCGTTGATCGGCGGACTGGTCTACAGCCAGTATCGACCCGTGCCGGAAAAAGTCTCCGGCTTCCTCGAAGTCTACGACATCCGCGTCGGCTCCCGCATCGGCGGCCGCATCGCCAAGGTCCTCGTCAAAGAGGGCCAGACCGTCGCCGCCGGCGATCTGCTCCTCGAACTCGAACCGTACGATCTACAGGCGCGCCTGGCCGAAGCCCAGGGCAAACTCGCCGAGCAACAGCAAAATCTCGCCCGTCTCGAAGCCGGCTTCCGCAAAGAAGATGTGGCCCAGGCCCAGGCCAAACGCGATCAGCTGAAAGCACAGTTAGATAAAGCCCAGGCCGGACCCCGCAAACAGGAAATCGCCGAGGCCCAAGCCCTCTACGACCAAGCCGTGGTCCAGCGCAGCATCGCCGCCGCCAGCTACGAACGCGTCATGAAACAATACGAACTGAAAAACGCCTCCATCGAAGAACGCGACCGCTCCACCAACGATTTCAAGGCGGCGTCGGCCAACCTGAACGTGCGGCGGGAGCAGCTCGATCTGCTCAAAGAAGGCACGCGAAAGGAAGACCTCGATACCGCCGCCGCACAGTTGGCCGAAATGGAGGCGGCCCTCTCCCTGATGAAGAACGGCACCCGCGCCGAAGACATCGCCGCAGCCAAGGCCTCCGTCGAATCGCTCAAAGGAGCTCTCGAAATCATTCAAAAACAGCTGTCCGAGCTGCGGATCGTCGCCCCCACCGCCGGAACCATCGATGCCGTCGACATCCGCGCCGGCGACATGGTCGGACCCAACGCCCCGGCCCTCTCACTCCTCGAGAGCGGCGAAATGTGGGTGCGGGCCTACGTGCCGGAGAATCGCCTGAACCTGCAGCTGGGCCAGAAAGTCCGCGTCACCGTCGACAGCTATCCGGGCCGCGATTTCCACGGCGAAGTCACCTTCGTCTCCCGCCAGGCCGAATTCACCCCCGGCAACGTCCAAACCCCCGAAGAACGCAGCAAACAAGTCTTCCGCATCCGCGTGGCCCTGCAGGACGGCCAAGACATCCTCCGCGCCGGCATGTCCGCCGACGTATGGCTGAAGTGAACGGACGCCGACGTAAATTAGCCACAAATAAACACGAATGAACACAAATGTTTTTCTAAAAGGACTTAGGATGCCTTTGCTGACAGAGAGAATCATCGGGGCGGCAATGAATGTTCATAACGCATTGGGGGTTGGATTTCTTGAAAAAGTCTATGAAAACGCCCTCGTGCATGAATTGCGAAAGATGGGTCTGTCGACCGAACAACAGCGGCCGATTCCTGTGTTTTACGGCGGCGTCTGTGTCGGTGATTACATTGCCGACCTCATTGTCGAAGGTAAAGCATTGCTGGAACTGAAAGCCGTATCCGGTTTTTCTGACGAACACAGCGCTGTCTGCCTGAATTATCTCCGATGCACAAATCTTCCCGTCTGTATGCTCATCAACTTCGGCAAGCCACGACTCCAATTCAAACGCCTCGTGGGCGAAAAATATATCGATGAAAAGGACCCCCTCTAATTTCATTTGTGTTCATTCGTGTTTATTTGTGGCTAATTTACCTCGTTTTATATGCCAGATGCAGTAATAAAATTAAACTCCCTCTCCCGCAGCTTCGGCAAGCTCAAAGCCGTCGACGGCGTTTCCTTCACCGTGCGCCGCGGCGAAATTTTCGGCCTCCTCGGCCCCAACGGCTCCGGCAAATCCACCATCATCCGCATGCTCTGCGGCGTCCTCGAACCCACCGCCGGCTCAGCCTCGGTCCTCGGCTTTGACGTCCGCACCGATGCCGAAGCCATCAAGCGCCGCATCGGTTACATGTCGCAAAAATTCTCTCTCTACGGCGATCTCTCCGTCCGCGAAAACCTTCTCTTCTACGGCCGCATCTACGAGCTGCCCCCCGAACGCCTCGCCCAACGCATGAAAGATGTCCTCGAACTCACCGGCCTCGACACACGCCCCGGCGGCATCGACCAACTCGCCTCGACACTCTCCGGTGGCTGGAAACAACGCCTCGCGCTGGCCTGCGCCCTCATCCACGAACCCGAAGTGATCTTCCTCGATGAACCCACCGCCGGCATCGATCCCGTCGCCCGCCGCCAGCTCTGGGATCTGCTCTTCGCCCTCTCCTCCCGCGGCGTCACCCTCTTTGTCACCACCCACTACATGGATGAAGCCGAACGCTGCAACTCCGTCGGCTACATCTATATGTCCAAACTTCTCGTCTGCGGCGACACCGACGAACTGAAACACCTCCCCGAAGTCACCCCCGCCGGCACGCGCCGCTTTGAAATCGACACCGAACATCCCACCCGCGCCCTAGCCTCCCTGCGAAACGCCCCCGGCCTCCTCGATGCCACGCTCTTCGGCCAGGCCATCCACGTGCAGGCCCACGAGAATGTGACCCAGGAATCGCTGGCAAAGGCGGCGGGAACCACCGCGGAAAACGTGCGCCCCATCGCCCCAACACTGGAAGATGTCTTTGTCACCCTCACCGCCCAGGCCGCCGCACAACCCGCGAAAACCGTTCCTCACCACAGAGTCACAGAGAAAACGGAGCACGCACAGAGCCCGGAATCAACAACTTCAAAGGACTCTGTGGTGAAAGACGATTCAAAAAAGAAACCGCCCCCCCACCGCCACGAAAAGCCGCGCGTGCTCGCCGGCTTCTGGGCCATTCTGGTAAAAGAATTCTCGCACATTCGGCGCCAGCCCTCGACGCTCTTCTTCATGCTCGTCGTGCCGCTCATGCAGACGTTGATCTTCGGCTACGCCCTCAACACGCAGATCGAGCACATCCCCGCCGTCATCTACAATCTCGATGGTCGCGAGCAGGGGCGCCTGCTGGAGCAGCAACTTACCAACACGCGCATCTTCGATATTCGCGAGCGCGTCCAGGATGAAGAATCATTTCGCCGCGCCCTCTCCTCCGGCCGCGCCAAGGTCGGCATCAAAATCCCCCCGGACTTCACCGAACGCCTCCTCGACGGCCGCCAGGCCCAGGTCCAGGTCCTCATCGACGGATCCGATTCGCAGGTCGCCAATTCCGCGCTCAATGCCGCCAACCTGCTCGGCGTACGCAAGTCGATCGAACTGACGCGCGTCCAGCAGGAAGCATCGCAGACTGCCTCCGCCCGTGACGCCGCCGGCAATGCAGTCTCTCCCATCGATATCCGCCCGCGCCTCCTCTACAACCCCGATCTGCTCTCCGCCTACTTCTTCGTCCCCGGCCTCGTCGGCATCATTCTGCAGATGGTCACGCTCTTTCTCACCGCCTTTGCCGTCGTCCGCGAGCGCGAGCTGGGCACGCTCGAACAGCTTTTCGTCACGCCCGTGTCCCGCTCCGGTCTGCTCCTGGGAAAACTCACACCCTACGCGGTCGTCGGCTTCATCGAAACGCTGATCGTGCTGACGGTGATGGTCTATCTTTTCGGCGTCCCGATCGCCGGAAACCTCGCGCTCCTCCTGGCGCTCTCAGGCCTGTTCCTGGTCTGCGCTCTCTCGATGGGCCTGCTGATTTCGACACTGGCCAAATCGCAGGTCGCCGCCGTCCAGTTTGCCTTCATGATCATGCTCCCCAGCGTCCTCCTCTCCGGCTTCATGTTCCCCCGCGCCCAGATGCCCACGCCCATCTACCTCGTCACCTTCCTCCTGCCCGTGACCTATTTCCTCGAAATCCTCCGCGGCATCATTCTCCGCGCCGCCGATTTCCGCGACCTCGTCCCCTTCATCATCGGCCTGTGCATCTGCTGCATCGCCTTGCTCACCCTCTCAATCGCCCGCTTCCGCAAGACGCTGACGTAATGACACCGCCGGAATCGCAATGAAGAAGCCGCTCGCCCGTTATGAGATGGAAAGAACAAAACTGTAAGTTCGGCGAATGATGACGCTCATAAAGAAATTCACGAGGCATAAGCATGATCGTAAAACTGGTGGCACTGTGCGGATTGGCCGCGTTGCTGGCCCTTGGGGGGTGCACCATGGCGCCGCGTGAACAATCATCGCCGACGTTGCGGGTCGTCTGTTTCGGCGACTCGATCACGGGGTTTCGGCCGCGGGAGCCTTACATCAGCATGTATCTGAAGTGGTCGGACCTGCTGGGCTTGATGCTCGAAGCCAAGGTGGGCCCCCAGACGCGCGTGGAAGTGCTGAACCGAGGTTTCGCCGGGGACACAACGTACGCCCGGCCGAGTGATCCCGGCACCGGCGCGATCCATCGCCTGCCGACCGACATCCTCGCCGAAAAACCGGACATCGCCGTGATCATGATCGGCGGCAACGATCAAAAAGATACCCCCGAAGAGCGCCAGCTCACGAAGACCAATCTGCAAAAAATCGTGCACGACACCAAGGCCGCCGGCATTCGTGTGCTCCTGCTGCAATATGCCGTGCTTGGTCCCACTGCGACCACGCAACCCGCCGGCGCATCCGCCCCGCACGATACCACGTGGTATTCCCTGGCGAAAAATAACGATCTGATCGCAGCCGTCGCCGCCGCCGAGGATGTGCCCCTGCTCCCCTTGCAACCCGCTTACGATGCAGCGCTCCAAACCTATCCGCGCACGTCATTAGTAAATGCCGCCGACGGCGTCCACCTGAATCCCGCCGGCGAAATGACCGTCGCCCGCGCCATCTTCACCAAACTCGAATCGCTAGGCTGGATCAAAAAATAAACCACTACCCCTAACCCCTAACTCTTAACTCTTAACTCTTAACCCATAACCCCTAACCCACCCACCCGCCTCACTGCCACTTCACCACCACCGCTTCCCCACCCGGCTTCACATCGATCAACACTTCGTCGCGCTCGCGCACGAACGCCACCGGCTCCTCGCCGCGGGTGACCGTCACCTCATCGGTCTCTTCCGACAGCGGCAACGGCACGATCACCGTCAGCGGCTCATCGTACGATTTCTCATCAAGCGGGCAGTTCAGCGTAAACGTCAGCGAGTGCTCGTCCGCCTCGTCCCGCTCCAGCTGGGCCGTATCGCGCTCGCGCCGGTAGCGGAACACATCGCCGTACGTGTCCACCCACACATCGCGCCCGTGGCGTTTCAGAAATGTCAGATGGGCACGGAAACTGTTGCTGTCGTAAGGCATGAATCCGCTGTCGATGCCGTGAATCATAGGCACCAGCCATTCGTGCTGCTTGATCGCCTTGAGCACGTAGCCATTCGCGACATCCGGCGTAAAGTTTTTCCCGCCGTAATCCGTCCACTGTTCGCGCACGGCCAATTGGTGTTCGAGCACGATGTCATGCGCCAGCGGGTTGAATTCGTTATAGGGATACGCAAACGACACCGGCGCCTCGCCAATGTGCTGCGCGATGAGCTGCGCCGAAAGGCCCACTTCCATCTCCAGCTGGGCCGCGCTCATGTGATTCATGAAGTTGTGCGTCAGCGAGTGATTGCCGATCTCGTGCCCCGCGTCGTGCATCTGCCGCACTTCATCCCAGCTGATGGCCCCTTCCCCATAGTGAAGTCGCGGATCGCGGATCAACGCATCGCTCTTGTGTTCCCGCATCCGCCCGGCAATCACAAAAAATGTGCCGTGGAATCCAAACTCGCTCAGCAGCGGCGCCGCCTTGTCGGCATGGCACTGCAAACCGTCGTCAAATGTGAACGAAACCGCCGCCTCCGCATCGTGCAGGTAAGGCGCCACGCGCAAAACACCGACCGGGCTGGGATGCGCCCCGCTCGCGTTCATGTGGTACACCGACGCAACTGTCGCCAGTAACGCGACGCTACCCAATACCCACCAGCGTTTCATAACCCCGACACTCCGCCAATACCTTATAGAACAGAAGGCCGCCGCCTCTGACTCGTTTCTCGAGGCCGCATCTTAAGCTAAACGCAATTCCGCGGGAAATCTTTCCTTTCCCGCCCCGAAAAAGGCGACGACAGAGTGACGGCAGGGTCTATGTATCCTCTATTCACTCATTTGTGTTCATTCGTGTTTATTTGTGGCTAATTTACGGCCGTTAACTGCACGTCTGAGCAGTCAAGATCATCCCCCTCCACACCCGTTCCCCGCTCTGCGAAAATACTCACAATGTAATGCGATACCTGCATTTATACCTGTCCCCCTGCTCGTACAACGGATGCCCCCGCGGCACCGCGATCGTCTCGATCAACTCCGCCCCCAAAGCTTCGCATGTCCGCCGCGATGCAAGATTATCCGGATTGCACGTGATCCACAGCGTGGCCTGCCCGTGCGCCCGCGCCAGCGGCATCAACAGCCGGCACGCCCGGGCCGCATAATGATGCCCCCGCGCCGGCGGCAACACGTGATAGCCGATGTGCCCCAGATAAAACTCGATGTCCGTCGTATTCGCAATCCGCAGCCCGATCGATCCCGCCATCCGCACCGGTGCGGGAGGGGAAGCCCCGCCCGCCCCATCCTTCAGCCGCATCCAGAACGTGTACCCCGGCGCGACATGATGCGCCGCATCCTCCGGCACATGCCCCCGCGGATTGCGCTTCAGCAGCGCGTCGAGCGATTCCTGCGTCGTGTTGGCCTGCTGCGGCATCTCGTGCTTGGTCAGCGGATGCTGGCACGCCGCCAGCATGTCGGCAATGTGCTGCGGCGCCGGCTCCACCAGCTCCAACTCGCCATCGACGAGCGGGAAAATCTGGGCCGCATCCAGAAACCGAAATGGTGGAGCCTTGATCACCCAATCACCCGCAAAACACCTTGGCAAATCCTTGCCCACAGTCTACCGAAAAAAACCGCGCCGCCCACCGGCCAGGCATCCACTCTCCATGGCCTACAACTCACGTTTCACTACGCATTGTGGCAGCCGCCGATCCAATGAGCAATAACCAATGAACCCCGCCCGACCGTACCGCCTCGCAGCCCCTCCATCCGTCGCTACAATATGCGTGTCGTCACTGGCTCAATCAAAGGGCTTCTCATGGCCAAAGCGTTCAAATTCCTTTCTGAGCAGGAAATTCTCGCCCTGGCGATCTCCCTCGAAGAAGAGGACGGCCGCACCTATGCCGACTTCGCCGCCGCCCTCGAAAAAGATTACGCCGCCACTGCCCAGATCTTCCGCACCATGCAGGCCGAGGAATCCGTCCACCGCGGCCGTCTCATCGAAATGTATCGCCAGCGCTTCGGCGAACATATCCCCGTCATCCACCGCGGCGACGTCAAAGGCTTCGTCCCCCGTAAACCGGTCTGGCTCGTCAAAAACCTCGGCCTCGATTACGTCCGCCGCCAGGCCGAAACCATGGAAGTCGAAACCCGCCGCTTCTATCTCAGCGCCGCCCAGCGCGTCACCGATGCCTCCACCCGCAAACTCCTCGGCGATCTGGCCGATGCCGAGATCGCCCACATTCATGCCGCCGAAGCCCTCGAAGCCAAACACCTCACCCCCGGCGCACGCCAGCAGGAAGACCAGGCCCAGCGCCGCCTCTTCATCATGCAGATCGTCCAGCCCGGCCTCGCCGGTCTCATGGATGGCTCGGTATCCACCCTCGCCCCCCTCTTTGCCGCCGCCTTCGCCACCCAACAATCGCACGACGCCTTCGTCGTCGGCCTCGCCGCTTCCGTCGGCGCGGGCATCTCCATGGGCTTCGCTGAGGCGCTCTCCGATGATGGCGCCCTCACCGGCCGCGGACATCCCTGGATTCGCGGCGTCGTCTGCGGCCTCATGACCACCCTCGGCGGCATCGGCCACACGCTCCCCTACCTCTTCCCCAGCTTCCAGATTGCCACCGGTATCGCCGTCGGCGTCGTGCTGGTCGAACTCGCCGTCATTTCCTGGATTCGCCACAAATACATGGACTCCCCCCTCGCCTCCGCATCCCTGCAAGTCGCCGTCGGCGGCGCACTGGTCTTCGCCGCCGGCGTCCTCATCGGAAAATCCTGACGCCCCCGTCCCGCCCTTCTTTTCTTACAAATTTGTGTTCATTCGTGTTCATTTGTGGCTCATTTATTTTCGTCGTCCAGTGCACAAAGCGCTCATTTTCCATTGTCGCTCCCACCCATCAGGCCATAACATGTACCCATGCCCCGCGCAAAAAATATTCGTACCGCTTCTCATTCGCCCAGCGCCGCGCCGCCATCGGCACTCGACGCCCAGCGCCCCTCGTTCATGCGCTCCGCGCCCGCCCGCCTCGATGTCCTCGGCGGACTCGCTGCCCAGGCCGGCGGCACGCTCGCACAAATCGCCCTGCCCCTGCGAGTCACCGTCACCCTCCAACCGCGCGCCGACTCACTGCTGATCATCGAGTCCGATCAAATTTCCCCCCCCGTCGGCGAGGGGCAGGTTACTTTTGATCTGCGCAAACTGCACCAGGCAGGTGATCCGACCGGCGAGTGGATCCCCGCACGCGAAGTGGCCGCGCTGCTTCAGGGACCGGCTCAATGGGCTTCCCCGCTGGTGGCGCTCTGGTACACGCTGCTCACATCGCACCCCCCGAAAACTCCGGCCGCAGTCGTTCCCGCCACCGCACCACACGATGCACCATCAGGTCCCGGCGCCACGCTCCTCATCCGCTCCACCATCCCGCTCGGCGCCGGCCAGGCCAGTTCCACCGCACTGCTTGCCGCCACCCTCCTCGCCTGGTGCGATGCCCGCCAAATTCACATGGAACCCCTCGACCAGGCCCTCGCCATCCAACGCGCCGAGTCGCTGGCCGATTCCCACGGCGGCCCAGCCCACGCCATCGACGCCCTCACCTGCCTGCTCGCCGATACCTCCGCACCTTCCTCAGATGCCTCCGCGCCTCGTCCGCGCCTGCTGCGCTATTCCGCCCAACCCCACCAATTCGTCGGCTTCGTCCCCCTGCCCGATGATGTCCGCATCCTCGCGCTCGATACCGGCGTCCGCTATACCGCCGCCAATGAAACCCTCGAAAATCTGCGCCTCGCCGGAGCCATGGGCTTTCGCATCATCGAAACCATCTACCGCGATCTCGGCCAGCGCCACACCCCCCTCCACGGCTACCTCGCCAACGTCAGCCCGCTCCTCTACCGCCAATATTTTCGCGCCCTGACCCCGCGCCGCATGCGCGGTTCCGATTTCATCCGCACCTACGGCGAACTCCCCGAACGCGCCGGCCGCCTCGATCCCGCCGCCATGTATCGCGTCCGCACCGCCGTCGATCACCTGATCAGCGAGCACGAACATGCCGAACAATTCCTGCAGGCCATCGAAGAACTCTCCGAAGACGCCCCCGACGGCCAGCCGCGAAATCTCACCGGCCTCGAACGCGAGCGTCTGCTCGCCCGCGCCGGCCGATTGCTTCTGGCCAGCCATCACAGCTACCGCCTGCGCCTCGAACTCAGTTGCCGCGAGGCCGACTGGCTCGTCGATCGCATCATGGAAGCCGGACCCGACAAAGGCCTCTTCGGCGCCCGCATCACCGCCTCCGGTGGCGGCGGCACCGTCGCCCTCTTCCTCCAAAATTCCCGCCGCGCCCAGGACGCCCTCCTCGATGTCTACAACGCCTACAACAAAATCACCGGCCTGGCCCTCGGCATCTCCGAAGCCGGCACCTCACCCCCACTCCCCCAGTAACTCTTCAACCCGAACTAATCATGTATAAATTCGCTTAAACGATTATATAACTCATAAACCATTTATCTGACATTTAAGTGACATTTATAAAACATTTAACTACACTGTCACCATGTTCTACCCCGTTTTCCACATCACTACCGAAATCGCCAAGCATCTGATGGCTATCGAAGCGGATCGCCAGTTCATGGCCGATCATCCCGAAGCCGCAGATATCGCTCTCCCATCACGCGAACAACCCGCTCTGGATCACCAGCCCCTCACCCCCGAAGATCTCCAGTCCCTGCACGGGGCGCTCCTCACCAATCAACTCCAGCCCCTCCCCTACCGCCAAAACCAAAACGTCATCCTCGACGGCCCCACAGGCGTAATCGTCTACATGCCCCCGGAAGCCTCCGATGTCCCCGCACTCATGTCCGAGCTTCTCGCCTGGATCAACGATCAGCAAACCAACTCCGCCCTACCCGCCCCGCTCGTCGCCGCCCTCGCGCACTATCAATATGTCACGATCCGTCCCCACGATGGCGGCAATGGCCGCGCCGGCCGCCTCCTCGCCGCCCTCATCCTCCGCCGCGCCAGCTACGACGCCATCGCCCACAATTCTCTCGACGATTACGCCGCGCGCCATCGCCCTGCTCTCGATGCCGCCCTGAGCGCCGGCCCCTCCCCCAACTACTACATTGGCCGCGCGCAAGCCGATATCACCGCGTTTCTCGCCCTCTTCATCGCCGGCATGGCCGAAGCCTCCCATACCGCCCGCCTGCTCCGCGCCAGCGCCGCATCCGCTGCAAAACCAACGGAACCCCCCGACCTTCCCGCACCCGTTCCCCCTGCCCTCCGCCTCCTCCCCCCGCGCGAACGCAAACTCCTCGACCTCCTCGATCGCCGCGGCATCGCCACCGCCGCCGACATCGCCACCCACCTCGGCCTCGAACCCCGCACCATCGTCGGCCTCTGCCCCCAGTGGATCGCCCAAGGCCTCCTCGAAATCCACAACCCCTCCCGAAAAAGCCGCTCCTACCGCCGCGGCCAATCCTTCGGCGGGTGATCAAACGAATTCGCCGCGCTCGGCACTTCTGCACGCTGGAATCCCACCCTAATCATTCAAATCAAATGTCACATTCACTGACGCCTGCACCGCGATCTGTCCCAGCGGCAGAGTGTCGGAATTCGCATCGCCTTCGGCAGTAGCCTGCGCAACGCTCTGCACAACATTGCGCGAAACGTTCAAATTACCAATGGAATACCCGGCAGACCCTTCCGTGATGGTCAACGGCTTGCCCACTTTGCAATCCAACTCATTCGCCAAGGCCACGGCCTTTTCCTTGGCCGCCTTGATCGCCATCTGCCGCGCCTGATCGCGGTATTTGCGGATCTCCGTGGTCTGGAAATCCACGCCGTGAAGCTGGTTGGCGCCATTCTTCAGGCCCGTCTCGATGAGCTTATTGAATAGCTTTACGTCCTTGAGTTTCACCGAGTACGACCGCCGGGCGTAGTAGCCGGCGATTTTGTTACGCTGCTCCTCGGCAAAGTGATAGGCAATCTGCACTTCCAGCCGGTCGGTCTGAACGTATTTTTCTTCGACGCCCAACCCTTTGATCGCCGCAACCAACTTGGCCGCTGCACTGTTGTTGGCGCTGGTGGCTTTGTCCATGTCGGCATCGAACGTCTCGATGCCGAAGGTCACGACCACCTGGTCCGGCGTGACGTAAACAATGGCCGTGCCGCTGGTCGAAATGGTTCGCGGCTGCGGGTCCGCGGCTTGTGCCGTCGTCATCCATCCCATCCACGCGATCATGGCCACCAGAGCAATCAGGCACGTACGCATCAGAGGACTCCTCATGAGAAATGAACCCAATCAGGCGAAAGTGTATGAGACGCCTCGTAATCGCGATAGTTCCGTACGATCGCGACTTTGCTGGACCCGGCCAAGCGCCCTGCCCAATCCGCTTGTTTTGATGGAATTATGCAAGATAACCGATGGTAATCGATACGCTACGTCCTTCTGCCAGCGCGAGATACACAAACGCGACAAACAGACAGAATCCGGACGTTGGCATCCTTTTGGACCTAGACGTAAACTACTGAGAGCGCGTCTAGCGCTATACTGTTAATCCCGGCAATCAGCGATCGGCTCCCCCATTCGCCCGATGTTCTGGAGAATCAGAAAGTGGAAAGTAACCCTAGTGCCAATGCAACCAACGGCGTGACCAACGGCCATAGCCATGCTTCCGTACCGATGGACGCCGTCAACGCCGGCAACATGGAACTGATCGAACAGCTCTATGCCTCCTACCAGCGCGATCCCAAATCCGTCGATCCCCAATGGGCCTACTTCTTCGCCGGCTTCGATCTCGCCGGCCTCAAACCTTCCGAAGCCCCGCAGGCCGCTCCTACGCCCGCCCCCTCCCCGGCCGCCGCAGCCGCCGCCGTTGAAGCCCCCAAGCCCGTTCTCGAAAACACCGAATACCAGAAGGGCCCCGGAAAGTTCATCCAGATCGGCGACCTCGTCCACAGCTACCGCGAGATGGGACACCTCATCGCCAACCTCGACCCCCTCGGCCACAACATGTACCACCACCCCATGCTCGAACTCTCCGAATTCAACATCGAGCCGGAAGACATGGACCGCGTCCTGACCGCCCACAGCTTCCGCGGCGGCATCCGCACCACCGTCAAGGATCTGGTGGACCAACTCAAACAAACCTACTGCGGCACCTTCGCCGTCGAATTCATGGACATCCGCGACAGCGAGCAACGCTCCTGGCTCCTCGAACAAATGGAACCGACGCTCAACCGCCCCGTCCTGTCGCGCCCGCAAAAACAGTTCGTCATGCAACGCCAGATCGCCGCCGAGGAATTCGAAACCTTCCTCCAGCGCCGCTTCCCCACGGTCAAACGCTTCAGCAACGAGGGCGGCGACTCCCTCATCTCCCTCCTCGATGAACTCATCGATACCGGCTCCGAGTCCGGCATGGATGAACTCCTCATCGGCATGGCCCACCGCGGCCGCCTCAACGTCCTCACCCATATCCTCCGCAAACCCTACGAAACCCTCATGAGCGAAGTCATCGGCCGCCCCTCTGTCAAATCAGTGGGCGACGGCGACGTCAAATATCACCTCGGCTACGCCTTCGACCTCGTCACCGCCAATGGCAAAAAAGTCCACTTGTCGCTGGCCCACAACCCCAGCCACCTCGAAATCATCAATCCCCTCGTCGAAGGCATGTGCCGCGCCAAACAAAACCGCAAGGGCGACGTCGAACGCTCCCGCACCATCCCCGTGCTCATCCACGGCGATGCCGCCTTCACCGGCCAGGGCATCGTCGCCGAAACCCTCTACCTCTCCGAACTCGAAGCCTACCGCACCGGCGGCACCATCCACATCATCATCAACAACCAGATCGGCTTCACGACCAATCCCAGCGACGGCCGCTTCACGCGTTACCCCTCCGATGTCGCCAAGGCCATCCAGGCCCCCGTCTTCCACGTCAACGCCGACGATCCCGAAGCCGTCATCCACGCCGGACGCCTCGCCATGGCCTTCCGCCAGCGCTTCCAGGCTGACGTCATCATCGACCTCGTCTGCTATCGCCGCCGCGGCCACAACGAGCTCGACGACGCCAGCGTCACCCAGCCCGTGATGGCGCGCGAAATCGCCGCCCACCCCACCGTCAAAGAGATCTATGCCCAGCACCTCCTGGAGACTGGCGACATCACGAAGGAACAACTCGATCAAATGACCGCCGAAGTCCACGAGAAACTAGAACACGCCCTCGAATACGCCCAGAGTTTCAAGCCCTCCGACACGCCGCCGCCCGTGCACGGCCCCTGGGCCAACTTCACCAAGATCCCCAAGGGCAATGACTGGGGCGCCAACACCGGCGTCGACAAGAAGACACTCAAGGAAATCGCCGCCGCCTGCACCCAGGCCCCGGAAGGTTTCCACCTCCACAAGACCGTCCAGAAGATGATGGACAACCGCCTTAGGTCCGTCACCGAGGAAAAAGACATCGACTGGGGCTGCGGCGAAATGCTCGCCTGGGGCTCCCTCCTCAATGAAGGCACCTGGATCCGCCTCACCGGCCAGGATGTCAGCCGCGGCACCTTCAGCCATCGCAATGCCGTCTGGTTCGATAACAAAACCGGCCGCCCCTTCGTGCCCCTGGCCGAGTACGCCAAAGACAAAAGCCGCTTCGTCATCATCAACACCATGCTCAGCGAGTTCGGCGTCGTCGGTTTCGAATATGGCTTCGCCAGCGCCGATCCGCAGGCCCTGGTCATGTGGGAGGCCCAGTTCGGCGATTTCGTCAACATGTGCCAGCCCATCATCGACCAGTTCATCAGCTCCAGCGAAAGCAAATGGGGCAAGTACAACGGACTCGTCATGCTCCTGCCCCACGGCTACGAAGGCCAGGGCCCCGAGCACAGCCACGCCCGCCTCGAACGCTTCCTCCAGCTCTGCGCCGAAGACAACCTCCAGGTCTGCTGCCCGACCACACCAGCGCAAATATTCCACCTGCTCCGCCGCCAGATGCACCGCCCGTTCCGTCGCCCCCTGGTCGTCATGAGCCCCAAGAGCATGTTGCGCAACGCCCTGTGCGTCAGCACCCTCGACGAATTCGCCTCCCCCGCCGGCTTCCAGGACATCATCGATGAAATCGATCCGCTGGACCGCAACAAGGTCCGCCGCGTCATCATGTGCAGCGGGAAAATCTACTACGAACTCCTCGACGAACGCCGCAAAAAAGCCATCACCGATGTCGCCATCGTTCGCCTCGAGCAGGTCTACCCCTTCAATGCCGAACGCCTCACCGAGATCAGCAAAACCTACCCGCGCGAAGTCGAAGTCGTCTGGGTGCAGGAAGAACCCCGCAACAACGGCGTCTATCCGTTCATCGGGGCCAAGCTGCATTACCATTGGATCGGCATGAAAAAACTTTTCTACATCGGACGCAAGCCGTCAGCCAGCCCCGCCGCCGGCTCCCACGAACAGCACGTGCGCGAGCAAAAGGACATCATCGCCCGCGCCCTGGGCGCCACGATGACCTCCAAGGAAGTACGCGAAGCCAAGGCGCTGGAAACCAAAACCGATCCGGCCCGCGTGCCGGAAGTCGTGAAGGAAGGATAACCCGCAGCAAGAAGTAAGAAGCAAGAATCAAGAAGCAAGAAGCCTGCCGCCGTGGTATCTTCTTCTTCCATTCTTCCTGATTCTTGCTTCTTGCTTCTAAGGAACCAACCCATGCCCACCGTAGACCTGATTGTCCCCGGCCTCGGCGAATCCGTCAGCGAAGCGACGATCGCCAACTGGACCAAAAACGATGGCGACTACGTCACCCCCAACGACGTCGTCGTCGAACTCGAAACCGACAAGGCCACCGTCGAACTCCCCGCCTCCAAGTCCGGCGTCCTCAAAATCGTCAAACCCAAAGGCTCGACCATCGCCGTCGGCGACGTCATCGCCAAGATCGACACCGATGCGCAGAAGCAAACCGCGCCCAGCAAAAAGCAGGAAGCTCCCGCCGCACCCGCTGCAGCGCCGGCTCCCTCCACCGCCCCGGCAGCTCCCGCACCACAGCCCGCCCCGGCGCCTGGCGTGCCTGCCGCTCCCCTCTTCGATCTTTCCAAAGCCAACCTCGATGACCTCAGCCCCGCCGTCCGCACCCTCGTCGTCGAACACAAAATTCACGCCGCCCAGATTCCCGCCACCGGTCCCGGCGGCCGTCTGACCAAAGAAGATGTCCTCGCCTACGTCTCTCGCGCCGTCTCCGCACACGAGGCCGACTCGAGCGCCGCCGCTCAATCCCAGAAAGTTCAGCCCACCGGTTTCATCAGCGCCCTGGGCACCACCGCCGTTCCCGATCGCACCACGCAAAAACCCGAATCCGTTCCCTCCGCGCCCACCCGCCCCCTCGCCGACGATGAACAACGCGAAGAAATGTCCAAACTCCGCCAGACCATCGCCCGCCGCCTCGTCGAAGCCCAGCATGCCACCGCCAGCCTCACCACCTTCAACGAAGTCGACATGTCCGCCGTCATGGCCCTCCGCGAAAAATACAAGGAAGGCTTCGAAAAACTCCACGGCATCGGCCTGGGCTTCATGAGCTTCTTCGTCAAGGCCGTCATCTATGCCAGCAAACACGTCCCCCAGGTGAACTGGACGCTCGACGGCACCACCGTCATCAAACGCAAAGCCATGCACCTCGGCGTCGCCGTCAGCACCGACAAAGGCCTCATGGTCCCCGTCATCCGCAACGCCCAGGATATGTCCATGGCCGCCATCGAATCCGAAATCAAACGCCTCGCCACCAAGGCCCGCGATGGCAAAATCTCCGTCGATGACATGACCGGCGGCACCTTCACCATCACCAACGGCGGCGTCTTCGGCAGCCTCCTCAGCACCCCCATCCTCAACCCTCCCCAGGCCGGCATCCTCGGCATGCACAAGATCGAAAAACGCGCCGTCGTCGTCACCGAGGCCGGCAAAGATGCCATCGTCATCCGCCCCATGATGTACCTCGCCCTCACTTACGATCACCGCCTCGTCGACGGCAAACAAAGCGTCACCTTCCTCGTCAAAATCAAGGAAGCCCTCGAAGATCCGACGCGGATTCTGCTCGAAGTGTAATACGGTTTCCACATGAATCATGCGCGTTTAGCGGCGTTGCAACGCAACGCTGGGTCGCTTCAATGATTCCCATCCGCGCATAAATAAAGTGTAAAGCGTGTAAGGTGTGGGAAAACAACAGAAAGCACGAAGCAAGCGCGGCGACGCGCTGGGTTCTTCTTACTGCCTAACGTTTATTAGTCTTATTTGTTTTTGCCGTTACCGCCGACACCGGTGACGCTGTCGTTCTGCACGCCCATGATGCGGCCACACTTGCCGTTGCTGGCCTTGAACACCGCCGAAATGCGTCCCGTCAGGTTCTGCGCGGCAGACTGTTCGTCATCATACCCTGCAGGAAGATCGACGCGGCCCGAAACGGTCATGGTGACGCCTAGCACAGTCCCCGTGCCTTTGAAGTACCCATTGTCATCGATGGCCAGACCGGAAATCACCAGTGTGCCCGAACTGCCGTTGGCCAGCACCACATTCACGGTCATCGAGATCGTGTCAGCGACGACCGCCGAACCGCTGCCGGTGAACTGCCCGGCGATGTTCACGGAATAGTTGCCCTGCTTCTGCCTCTTATGCGCGTTATTGCCATTCCCATTGCCGTTGCCATTATTGAGAATGACCACCTGCGCGCCCGTAACTTGCGCTAGGGCGATCAGAAGCAAGACAGAAAATATCCACGACCGTCGTGGCAGCATGCGAATCCAATACATCAGTACATTGCACTGAACTCTACCATACTGGAATTAAATCCTGATGAATCGCAGCAATTGCGAATCTTCCGCGGTGCCGACGCAATCCTCCCAGGACCATGGGTCGGTCTCCTGCCCTCTTTTATCGGCATAATGTCGCCTCCGATGTAACCGGGGCCGACGGTATCTCGATGTGAAACGACGTGCCCATCCCCGGTTTGCTCTCCACCCGGCATACGCCGCCCAGCGCGTCCACGTGGGTCTTCACCAAAAAAAGCCCCAGCCCAAGGTGCGAGGCGCTTTGCGACCGCGCTTTATCGGCCCGATAGAACGGCTCGAAAATGTGCGGCAATTCGTCCGGTGGAATGCCCACCCCCGAATCGCGAATGTCGATCCGCACCCGCGACGCCACCCCGGTTCCCTTATGCCCATTACTCGATGCATCGTCCGACACCGGCGCCAGCGTGGCCGCCAGCTCGATGCTCCCGCCGGCTTTGTTGTATTCGACCGCGTTCGAGAGCAGGTTGATCACGATGCTCCGGACGCGATCTTCATTGGTAATGAGCACCAGGCCCGGATCGATCCGGCGCTCCACGGTGATCTTGCGCTGCTGGGCCAGGCTTTCCGTCACGTCCGCGCACTGACGCAGCAGCGCCGACAAATCGATGGGTTCCGAATCGTCCCGCGCCGAAAAACGTTCCGACCGCACCTGCTCCAGCAGCGCCTCGACCAGTTGCTTGAGGAACTGTGCATCCCCCAGGCAACTGTTGAGTATGCGGTTGTATTCCTCGACGTCACGCGTGCGGTGCAGCGCCACTTCCAGCGTGGTCATGATCGCCGCCACCGGCGTGCGCAGTTCGTGCGACGCGTCGGCCAGGAACTGGCGGCGCTGCGAGAAAGCCGTGTCGAGCCGGTCCAGCATCGCGTTCAGCGTCGTGCCGACCGGGATCAGTTCCGGCGGAAGCTGGTCGATCCCGATGCGCTTGTCCAGCGAATTTTCGTTGATGCCCCCGATCTCCCGGGCCGTGTTGATCATCGGCTTGAGCGCCGTGCGCGCCACCGACCCCGCGATGGCCGCGGTCAGCGCTCCCCCGGCCACGCCCACGATCCCCAGCGTCAGCAGCAGCCGGCGCAGCAGATCATCGAAATGGTCCGCCCGGCCCGAGTACACGATGTTCACCGGCACCAGCGGATCAGCCGGCGCCGCGCGCCGGGCATAGGCTTTCACAGTGATGGTGCGGATGCGCGATCCGTCGGCCAGACGCGAAAATTCCGCCGAAGCCAGCTGCGGCGGCGGCGCATCGCCCGGCCGCGATAGCGCCGGACGCGCCACCGTCTGCCCCTGGGCATTGCGAATGACGAATCGATCGCGCTCATCCGCGTCCGCCACCCGCGGCACCGCACTGGGCCGTTCCACTTCCGGCAGCGATAGCGCCCGCGTCATCAACGTTTCGTCCAGATTGTTCAACAGCAGCGAACGCGTCACCACATACGTCAGCACACCGCTGACGATGAGAATCGCCCAGACCGTCAGGAGAATGGCAATGGCGATGCGTCGAGTCATGAGTCAACAGAAAAATGAAAAGCGAAAATAAAGAATACGTGCTCTCGGGACACAATGGCCGACCGCCCGTTTTTCTATTTTCTATTTTTCATTTTCTATTCTTCCCCTTTCATTCATCCGCGCTCAGCACGTATCCCTGGCCGTGCCGCGTGTGGATCAGTTTCTTCTCGAAATCCTTGTCGATCTTGTTGCGCAGATACGCGATATAAACGTCCACCACGTTGGACGCCACTTCGTCGTTGGCGTCGTAAAGGTGCTCCCAGATATCCGATCGCGAAACCACCTGGCCCTTGCGATTCGCCAGGTACGTCAGCAGCGCATACTCCCGTGATGAAAGCTTCACGAGTTTCCGCCCGCGCATCACCTGCTTCTTGACCGTGTCGATCCGCAGGTCCCCCACCACGATCTCCACGTTCCGGTTGTCGTGCCCGCGGCGCACCAGCGCCCGGCACCGCGCCAGCAACTCTTCCCATGCGAACGGCTTGACCATGTAATCGTCCGCCCCCAGATTCAAACCCTGCACCTTATCCTTCACCGAGTCCCGCGCCGTCAGGCAGATCACCGGCGTGTTGATTTTCGCCTTGCGCAGCTTCGGCAAAAGCGTAAAACCGTCCTGCCCCGGCAACATCACGTCCAGCACGATCAAATCGTAGTTGTGCGCCTTGGCCATGTGCTGCGCTTCATCCCCGTTGAACGTCATGTCCACCGCGAAGCCCTCTTCGCGCAGGCCGTCCGCAATGGAACGGGCCAGCGAGGGATGATCTTCGGCAACGAGTACTCTCATAGTTTCCTTTCCCATCATCAAGAAGCGCGTCGGCTCAGGGGCGGCGTGTGCCCCAGGGGCCGTGGGGCCGGGGGGGGGTCACGGTGCGTTCCTGATCGGAGTCGTCAGGTCCAGCAGCAGCGCATCCTGGTCCACGAGGCGCACGGTATTGTCGAGGTATAGCACCTGCACGCGGGCCGGGTCGTGCCAGCCGGGGAGGGCGTCGAAAGCCAGCGAGATTTGGGTCCGCGAAACCTGGCTGAACGACCGCCCGGCCAGTGTGGTCATCGGGTCGCCCGTGTCGCGCCAGTCATAAGAAGAGCCGAGCGAAGTGAACAGTTCGTTGTCCGCCGGGCAATGGAAAAGGTTGCGATGCACGTACGTCCGCAGCAGGTCTTCCCATTGCGCCGGAGTGTTCACGGTCGAGGGCAAACTTCCCCCGTTGTCGCCGGCGTATTGCATGAACGCCAGACCGATCCCCCGCAGATTCGTCGTGCACACCGCCGCGTACTTGGCCCGGTTCGTGTGCGACACGGCAATCGAAACCATCCCGATCAGCATCGAGGCGACGAAGAACGTCACCAGCAGCTCGGTCGTGGTAACGCCCGCCCCTCGCCGCGCAGCACCTCCGCAGCGCGTGGGACGATCAGGCAGATCATTTCGCGGCGTTGACATCGAAAAACACTTCCCGAGATACCCACCGATGCGCCCCGGCCGAAACGCCCTGACGCATCACACCATGGAGTTGGGTATCCACTCGTCGCGCTTCTGAAACGCGCCCGAGCGCCACCATTCCAACACGTCACCCTCCCTGGCACGTACTTCACCGTCTTCCGCTTGCAGCTGGTCCATTCACTGATGAGTTGCGAGCCGCGTACCCGTCGACTGTTCGCCACCGGTCAAATGCGTCGAAAGCTGTTGTGTTCCAAGGCCACCCGGACCGGTCCTCGACGGGCGCGGAAGTCGCGCGAAAGATGAACCATCTTATCTCTTCTAGCAAATCGCGAATTGGCCGTCAATACTGTTTTTTGAGGATCGCCGGTCCCTCGCGCCGAACGTAGCGGGCAACGCTGTTATCGGTCGAACAAGACCCGTTCTCTTTCGCCTTTACCCAGATTGATGCCCCAACTAATCCGCGAACACCACGGCCCACTTCCCACGGACCACTCAAACCTTCCCCGACGCACTCGCCCGCATCAACGTCGCCAGCAGCGTCTCCGTCAGTTGCCGGATCTGCGCGAAATCCGCCCCCGCGCGCAGCGCCGTCTCCAGCTCTCCCGCCTCCGCCGTGATCCCGTCGAATCCATACGACCCCCCCGAACCCTTCAATTGATGGGCATCGTGTTGCAGCGTCTGCAGATCGCGCTGGTCCAGCGCCTGCCGCATCACCCGCGCCTGCTCGCCCAGCCGCCCCACAAACTCCCGCAGCAACCCCGCCATCTCGGGATCATTCTGGAATCGGCTCACCAACGGCAGAATACCATCGCCCTCTTGCGGCTTCACAATATGCCTCCGCAAACATTGCACCAGTGCCTGGCTGTCGACCGGCTTGGAAAGATAATCGTTGCATCCCGCCTGCAGACACCGCGCCCGGTCATCCGACATCGCATGCGCTGTCAGCGCGATGATGGGACGCAAAAACCCCCGCCGCCGCAAAATACGCGTCGCCTCGTACCCGTCCATGTGCGGCATTTGCATGTCCATCAGGACGGCATCATGACGCCGCGAAAATGCCGCATGCAACGCCTCGCGCCCGTCGGCCGCAAAATCCACATCCACCCCCGCTCGCCGCAGGTACGCCGCCACGATCGCCCGATTATCCGTCCCATCCTCCACCAGCAGCACCGATACCCCCGGCAACGGATCCGCCGCCGCCGGCGCCTCCACCCCCGTGTCGATCGCCGCCTCCGAAAGATTCGCCACCAGGTCCGCATCGCTGAGGCTTCCCGCGGCAATCGTCAGCGTCAGCGTCGAACCCTGCCCCGGCATCGAACGCGCCACGATCTCTCCCCCCAGCAGACGCGCCAGCCGCTGCGAAATCGTCAGCCCCAGCCCCGTCCCGCCGAAGCGCCGCGTCGTCGAAGGATCCGCCTGCGTGAACGGCCGGAACAGCCTCCCAATCGTCTCGGCGTTCATCCCGATCCCCGTGTCGATCACCTCGAAACAGAGCGTCGATTCCGCGCCCACGCGCGGACTCGATACCCGCACCTCAATCCCCCCTTTATTCGTGAACTTGATCGCGTTGCCCACCAGGTTCACCAGAATCTGCCGCAGCCGCAGCGGATCCGTCACCGCCATCCGCGGAAACCGCGCCGGAAAGCGCAGCGTGATCTCCAGCCCCTTCTGCAACGCCCGCGGACGCGTCATCGACAACACCTCCGACAGCACCGCCGCAATGTCGCACCGCCGATGCTCAATGCGCATCGCCCCCGCTTCGATCTTCGACAAGTCCAGCACATCGTTGATCAGCTCCAGCAGGTGCCGCCCGTTACGCTGAATCGCGGTCAGCGCCTCCGCCCGGTCCGCGCCGCCATGGTGCGGATCGGCCAGCAGATCGGCGTACCCCAGGATCGCCGCCATCGGCGTGCGGATCTCGTGCGACATGTTCGCCACGAACGCCGATTTCGCCGCGTTCGCCGCCTCCGCCAGTTCCTTCGCCGCCGCCAGCTCCTGCGTCCGCTGCTGCAACGCCTCCTCGATCTTCTTCTGCTCCGTGATGTCCGTGCGCACCGCCATGTACCGCCGGATCGTTCCCCCCTCGTCCCGGAACGGAACGATCGTCGAGGCCACCCAGTACAGCGACCCGTCCCCCGCCCGATTGCAGACCTCCCCGTGCCACACCCGCCCCGCCAATATCGTCTGCCACATCTCCGCGAAAAAACTCTTTGGATGATAGTCGGACTTGATGATGCGGTGCGTCTGGCCGATCAGCTCCTCACGCGTGCGCTTGGAAATCTGGCAGAACCGGTCGTTCACGAAGGTGATCACGCCCTGGTCATCCGTGATGGCAATACTCGCGTGCTGATCGAGCGCGAACTTGTAAAACTGCATCTCCTGCAGCGCCCGGTCGGAAAGCTGCCGCGATGTCCGCACCGCCTCGTCGGCCGCTTTCCGTGCCGTCAGGTCGCTGACGATCCCCAGGTACCCTTGCGCCTTCCCCTGCTCGTCGATCATCGTCGTCACGGAAAGCAATCCCGGAAATCGTGAACCATTCTTGCGGACGTAAACCCATTCCCGTTCCTCCACCCGCCGGTCGTGATGCGTAAACGCCACGAACGTTTCAAATCCGGGCTTCACCGGTTCTTCGAACTCGCGCGTCAGTTCGGTCGCCCGCCGCGCGACATCCTCCGCATCGTGCAGTATCTCCGGCGTCTTCTTCCCGATGACTTCCTCCGCCGTGTAGCCGAACATCCGCTCCGACGCCCGGTTGAACGTCTGAATGATGCCCCGCATGTCCGTCGCAATAATCGCATAATTGGCGGAATAAAAAATGGCGTTATACAACGCGATCTTCCGCTGGATCGGATCCACGGGACCGGCGGGCGGCGAAGCGTCGCCAGGCGGGGGGGGCGGGGGGGGCGGGGGGGGCGAAGGGGGGGAGGTGCTCATGAGAACAGTCTACCCGAATGTATCCATGGAGATGCAACTCGCAAATCCCCGCACGACAAAACGGCATGTGGCCTTTGTCGAAGAAACCTGTGGAACATCGCGATTGGCGGGACTAGGGTCAAAAGGCGGATCGCAAGGAGCACACGAAATGGCCGCACGCACACTATGGACGGTGGGACATTCCACGCGGGACTGGGCCGCGTTCGTCAAACTCCTGCAAGCCTGGAAAATCGACCAAGTGATCGACGTGCGCACGGTTCCCCGATCGCGGGCGTTCCCGCAGTTCGAAAAATCGCGGATGAAAACCGCCCTGCCCAAAGCCGGAATCGCTTACGAGCACCTCCCGGCCTTGGGTGGATTGCGCCATGCCCGAAAAAATTCGCCCAACGCCGGCTGGCACAATGCCAGCTTCCGCGGCTACGCCGATTACATGCAGACACCGGAATTTGCCGAGGGCCTTAAAACCCTCAACCGCCGCCGCACCCAGCGCCGCGTCGCCATCCTCTGTTCGGAAGCCGTCTGGTGGCGCTGCCATCGCCGCATGATTGCCGACGCCGAACTGGCCCGCCGAATTCCCGTCAGACACATCATGACGGAGAAAACCGCCACACCCCACGCGCTGACCGAATTCGCCCGCATCCGAAGAAAACGCGGCCGCCCTCCGGTCATCACCTATCCATCGCCGAGGGTTGAGCCGCTTACTTGAAGAACGGCTCGATCGCGAAATGTATGACCGCGTACGCCACCGCCGCAATAAACGCCGCACACGGAATCGTCAGCACCCACGCCATCACGATCCGCTGCCCCCAGATCCACCGCACCGCACGGATCGACTTGGTCGTCCCCACCCCCAAAATCGCCCCCGTGATCGCATGCGTCGTCGAGATCGGCACGCCCCCGATGCTCGTAAATCCGATGATCGTCGTCGCCGCCGCCGTCTCGGCGCAGAAGCCGCCGACCGGCTGCAGCCGCGTGATCCCCGACCCCATCGTCTTGACGATCCGCCACCCGCCAAAACACGTCCCCAGCGCGATCGCGCCGTTACAACTCAGAATGATCCACCATGCCATGGAATGGTGATGCCCCAGAAAATTGATGTAATGCGACCAGTGGTTCGGATCGGTATCCGGTACCGCGTACTGGGCAAATGCCGGAACGGCCGTCAGCAGTGCAAAGATAATCCCCATGGTCTTCTGTGCGTCATTGCCGCCGTGCCCCAGCGAGTAGATCCCCGCCGACACCAACTGCAGCCGCCGAAACAACGCATCCACCCGCGAAGGCGTCGAAAACCGGAACAACCACGACACCGCAATCATATTGAACGCGCCCAGCAGAAACCCGAGCAGCGGCGACAAAAATATGCCCAGCATCACCATCGCCCAACCCGCCGGCTTGATCACCCCCAACCCCGCCTTCGCGATCGCCGCCCCCGCAAACCCCGCAATCAACGCATGCGATGACGACGTCGGCAACGCCAGCAGCCACGTAATGATGTTCCAGATGATCGCCGCGATCAGTCCCGCAAAAATCACGTTCACCGCCCCCGCCGGCCCCCCCAGCAGATTGACATCAATCAGCTTCCCCGAAATCGTCTCCGCCACCTTGGTGCCAAACAAAAACGCCGCCAGAAAATTAAACGCCGCCGCCCAGATCACCGCCTGCGTCGGCGAAAGCACACGCGTCGAAACCACCGTCGCTATCGAATTCGCCGCATCGTGAAAACCGTTGAGAAAATCGAACACCAACGCCACCGCAATAATCACGATCACCAGGTAACCGTTCACCGGCACGCTGGCAGCGGTTGCGGCCGTGGTAGCAGTCGTGGCGTCAGCAAGTAAATAGAGCGGGAGGGTCATTCAGTAGCAGGCTTTCGGACTTGGGATCCATCAAGAATCAGAAAACTGGGAATCGGGATACTCATCCATTCTTCAGTACGATGCGTTCCAACACGTTCGTCGCATCCTCGCAACCGTCGATCGCCGCTTCCATGAACTGGAAAAATTCCTTCCACTTGATCACGTGCAGCGGATCGCTCCCGTTCTCAAACAGCTTCGACAGCGCCGCCAGATGATTGTCATCCCCCACGTTCTCCAACCGGTGCACCTCAATGATCTTCGGCTGCAGGTCCGTCAACTTCCGCGTCTTACGCAACAGAAATACCGCCTGCGACAACGCCGCCGTCGCCTGCACCAATATCTCCGCCTGCTTCACAAACGCCGGCTCAATCGTCTTCACGTGATAACTGCTCAATCGCTTCGCCAGCGCATTGATATTGTCCACGATCGAATCCAGCTCCCCCACCAGTGCATGAATATCCTCTCGATCGAACGGCGTAATGAACGTCCGGTCCAATCGGTCCAACGCCTGGTGCGTCAACTGATCCGCCTGGTGCTCCTCCGTGCGGATATGCCCCACTTCATCGATCGATTCGGGAAACCCCGCCGCCAGCTTGTGCAGATGCCCCGCGCACGAAACGCCGTGCTTCGCCAAGCCTTCAAACAGGTCGAAAAACGTCGTGTCCTTGGGCAGCAGATTTATCATGATTTCATCCGTTTACTCATCAAATTCAGAAGATCGAATTATGGAGTCAACCGCGCCCTGCCGCAAGGCAGCCCGCCCCAAAAGCCCTAACACCCTTACCCAGCGAAACTTGGAATGCTCCTCCCGCAATCACCCGCCCTTGCACCATGCATAATTAACGGGCAATTTCCTCCCGGTTTGTACTGTATTTTGACGATGAAAACCGTTAGGCTTACGTGACTTATGTGTAAAACGATCCGTGGTATTCTCACTGCACTCCTGGCGCTGATCATCATCGCCGGCAGCTTGGCGCAGCTTTCTGGCTGCAAGGGCAACACCACGTCCGCCGCGCTCCCCGGAGCCACGCCCGTCGTCCCGCCCCCAACCGTCAGCGCCTACCCCGTCGCCACCGATATCCGCCAAGCCGATCCCCTGCAAGATCCCACTTGGCTCCATGCCCAGTGGTTCACCTTCCTCCCGCCGATCAACACCACCCTCTCAACCCCCACCACCCACGCCGCCATCCTCTATGATGCCGCCAACCTCTACGTCGCTGTCGTCAGCCGCCGCACACCCGCCGTACACGACACCATCTCCTTATTCATCGATACCACCTGCTCCGGCAAACAGCTTCTTGAAGTCTCCTGCGACTCCCTCGGCAAAACCGACGCCACCTGGTACCACAGCGCCATGGCCGCCGCCCCCAAAGACGACGGCACCCCCAACCTCGCCCATCCCCTCAGCACCATTCCCGAACTCCCCATCCCCGGCCTCAGCACCAATCTCCGCTCCGCCAACATCAACGGCACCGACCTCTGGACCGTCGTCCTGACCATCCCCACCAAAATGCTCCCCCAGGCCCTTCGCACCTCCCCCTCCGCCGACGCCCACTGGAAGGTCAACCTCATCCGCACCCTCACCGTCCCCTCCGCCACCGACGCCAACTCCCTCGAATACCGCCAGAGCAACCTCTCCCAAGTCTTCCAAGGCGCCCAACCCGTCTCCCCCTACCGCCTGGCCGACCTCCGCCTCCTCCCCCCCACCGCCACCCTCCCCACCCCCAACACCAACCACTGGTAATTCCTCCCTTCCCCCCAACTTCTGAAATCTCAAATTCCCTCCCCGCACGCCCGTGCCATTCCGTTTTATGTCTTATGTTTTGTGTTTCCACCCCCCCCTCCCCCCGCGTCCATGTTTCATTCCAATGTCCCCGTTAGAATACCAGTTACACCGAGCAAAGGATTCCTATGAGCTTCGACGTATTCCTTCAACGATTTGAAAAGGGTGAAATAGCCGACGTGCCTCGCCAACCGGTGCGCGACGTGCTTGCTGCGACCAGCAATGGTGGCCCCGATGAATATGGCTTCTATAACGTCACCTTTCCCGACGGCGTCGACGTGGAATTCTCTGCCAAGGAACTCGAGTCGACCCAACGTTTCACCGGCTGCGTATTCCACATTCACTCATTCGGCAACGATTTATTGAAATTTATCCTGGAAGTCGCGCGGGCAGGCGGCATGGTCATTATTCCCGCGATGGAGGGCAATACGCTCATCCTGATCTCAGAAACCCAGGAGGCGGATCTCCCGCGGGACCTGCAGCACGAGTTTCGATCGGTCGTCGTCAATTCGCCTGGCGAACTTGGAGCAGTTCTCCAGCGAGGCTTCAACGGCTGGTCAGCCTATCGAGACCACGTGCTTCGCCAATCCACGAAAGGGAACGAAACATGAACCGCGTAAATTGTTCCAACCTCCCCCAACAAGAGTCGCCCTGCACTCCCTCCGTCAAATCAAATCTTCTACCTGTAATGGTCATATGGCCATTTCGAGCGGACAATACAAGCCGGGCCGTCCTAAACGGCAAATGCATCTGGATGGGCGCGGCATCGCCGTCTCCCGCACTACGTTTCGAAGGAGGTAGCTCATGGATTTGAAAACCCTGGTGGAGGACACACTGGATCTGCGTCCGATCAAGAAGGCGACACAGTACGCGCTCGGGACCGCGTTCGAAGGCGTGGCTCTGGGTCTCGTGCTGACAACGGTGTTCCCAGGAATGAGTGCTGCGACGCGCTGCATCGCTGCGGCCATTTGCTTCGTGATTGGCGCGGCGTTGGCGATCTCCGCGTACTCGGCTCTGAAAAGGCACTACAAGATTGTCAGAAGAAACGCCTAGATGGGGTAGTATCGTCTTCGCCGGTGCCAGGCGAAGAGAAAAGTGGAACCCCCCTCCGCCCCGCCGCGTCCCCTTCGTCAAATCAAATGTCCTTTCGGTGACGTTATAATGCCAACGCGTCTACATGCCACTCGCAACATCGAAGGGGCACCCCATTGCGCCTGACACGTCCCGATCTTCCTTTCATCCTCTTCACCATCATCCTCGTCGGCGTGCTTCTCCTCGTAGTCCGTTTTTTCTGGCCCGACCTCAATTGGCGTGAAACCTCCATCCTCGTTCGCGTCCTTTCCATCTCCATCATTATTTCCACCCTCTCCGCCGGCATGATCATCCCGTTTCTCTATCACCGAAAACAACGCCAACGTTTTCGCGACGGCCGCTGCCGCACCTGCGGCTACGACCTCCGCGTCCACCACCTCGGCCAGCGCTGCCCCGAATGCTCCACCCCCATCCTCTCCAAACCCAAAGAATAACCGCGGAATGCACCGCCTCATTCCCGGAAGCACACGCCATCAATAAAAATCTTCGTGCCTTGGTGCCTTGGCGACGAAGAAAACTCCCCCGCCGCCTCCTCATTACTCATAGCCCATAGCCCATAACCCTCCGCCCCCCACTCCCCCTCACTCCAACCTCCACATCCCCCACTGCCCCGGCGTCAGCTCCGCTTCCCCCGGCACATCGTTCACGAGATTCGTCGCCTTGTTGCACCAGTAACTCCGGGCCACCGTCGTCGTCCCGCCGCTGTCCCCCGAGAGAATCCCGAAATCCCCGCGCAGCGCCAGACCCGCCTTGGGCGTTACCCCCAGCACCGTCCACGGAATCGCCGCCTCCACCACGTATCCCCCCGCAATCGCCCCCGTCCCGATCTTCACATCCGCTACGACCTCCACCCGGTCGAACGAAATCGACCGCCACGGCGAAGCGAACGGCACCCGGTTCTTCTCCGCCGTCCCCGGCGCCACCGGCTGATACACCACCGCCACCGGCTTCTTGTCGAGCATGGAAATCAACAGCCGCCGGTTCCCCGGCGATTTCGCGCCGCCCTCGGCCGCGCCGATCATCACATCGACGCAGTCCCCCGTCTTGAACAGCAGCCGATTGTCCTGCCCCGCATTGCGCAGCGCCCCGTTGGCCGAAGTGACGCGCCACGCCACGTACAAATTCTTGTCGTCGTAAGAAGCCGCCGCATATCCCACGGGCTTCGCCGCATCCCCGACCACCAGCGACGAAGCGCCCGGCTTCTCCCCCGCCAGCGCCGGCCAATCCGCCAGCTTGCCATCGATCGCCGGCGCTTCCTTCGCCCGCGCTATCGTCGCCGCCACCACCTTGCTCTCCCCCGCCGCCTTGTCCTGCAGTTGCTTCTGCGCCGCCGCAAACAGCGCCGGCGTGTAGTCGATCGACCCGCTGAAACGATGAATTGTCTCCAGCCCCGTCACCTCCAGCACGCGCGCGTCGGTCGTGCCGATGATCAGGTAAGTCTTGCCGCCCTTGACCCGCGCAAAAAATCCGCCGAACGATTCGCCCCCCGCCGTGATCGCATCCATGCTCATCCCGCGCACCGCCTTCGACGGCACATCGAACCACCCGCGCGTATCCTTGAATAGCGTCTGGATGTACAACCCGTCGGACGTGAACAGATAATTTTCCCCCAGGTTGCCGTTCATGTCGAAAACCTCCCCGATCTCCCCGCCAAAATCCGCCGTCCCCAGAATGCTCGACGGCCCGATCAGATACCCCGGCTTCGAAGAACTCGCCGTATGCGATCCATGCACCGACACATTCCTGCTCGGATACGTGAACAACACCTTGCCCGCCGCATCCAGCGCCGTCAGCGGCGAAGCGTTGAAATACGTCCGCCCCGCCGACCCGCCCATGATCGATCCTTCACCCAGGTTGATTCGCGCCACAATGTCCTCCGGCTTGCTCAGGTCGTACACCGGCGCGCCGCTCGCCGTCCATGACACCACCGGCAGACGCAGCACGTGCTTTCCCGACACCAACGTGATCGTCCCGTCCGGCCCTGGCAGCGTCCCCCAGTATCCCCCCACAAACGCCGCCGGCTTGCCCTCCACCTGCAGTTTGGCGAACGCCAGTTCATCGTCCTGCACGATCCCGTCGCCGTTCTTGTCGGCCCACGCATAAAACTCCCCGATATGCCCCTTCAGCGGCGCCGCTTCCGTCTTCGGCGCAACCACCCCCACCGCGGCCGCCGGCTTCCACGAATTATTCCGACCCACCAGGCACGACACGCCCGAACCCCGCCCCGCCGTAAACACCACCGTCTCATCCCCGCGATTGAAGATCCGCGCGCGGCTTCCGGCGTTGGCATGGAACAACTGCTCGGCACTCGGCGCGATCGAATAAATCGGCCGCCATGTCCCCTTGGCCAAATCAATCTTGTACACCGTGTCATCCGCAAAGCCGATCGTCGGATCATCCGGATTGATCGACCCCGCCCCCGCATAACTCGTCGTCCCCACAAAATCGCGCACGAACGTCCCATCCAAATTCCACACGCTCGTGCGCTTCGGATTGTTCGTCTCCTCCGTCACCCACAAATGATTCTTCGCATCGATCGCGATCTGCCCCGGGTTGCGCAACCCCAGCTCATCGAACGGCCCGTTCAGCGGCCGTCCGCCCTTCTTGCCGATCTCGCGCACCAACTTGCCGTCCGGCGCGAACACCTTGATCACCTGCTCCGCGCCGCGCACCGAAAGATACACATTCCGCGCCCCATCGACCGCCAGCCCGAACCCCGCGGCAAAGTCACCCGCCGCAAATGGGCTGATCTTTCCCCCCTGCGTCACGCGCACCAGCGCCCCCTTCGAAACCGCCAGCATCGTGCCGTCGCTATCGAAAACCAGCGCCGTCGGCGCTGGCACATCCAGCGTCGCCCGCAGATCGCCAGTCCCCGCATCCAGCAGCAGAATCTTGTTCTCCAGGAAAAGCGCCGCCGCCAGCACGTTCCTCTGCACCGCAATCGCCGCCAGGTTCAGCGTCGTCTTGTCCGCCCCCTCCGGACGCGACCCCGGCAACTTCAAATCGAGCACCGGCACATCGCGCCCGCCCGCATCCTTCACCGTCCGATTCCACGGGCTGTACTTCCCCGTCTTAAGCTCCACGCGATAAATCCCCCCATCGCCGTCCTGGCTCACCCACAACGTCGTCCCGTCCGTCGCCAGCGACGCCCGTCCACTCCCCGTGCCGATCACAAATCCCGTCCGGTTCCCCAGCCCCCACTGCCGATGTCCTTCCAGATCGCAGCAGATCAGGTGCTTGCCCGACTCCCCAAGCGGACACGCCAGCGCCACATAATCACCCCCCGCCGCCGCCGCATGCGGCGCCGTGTGATCGCCGTAGAACGCACCCTTCCCGTCATCCGTCGCCCACGTCGGATCGCCCGAATTCGCAAAACTCATCACGTAATTAACGTGAATCCCCTCGTGATACATCGCATGAATCTTGTACGCCCCCGCCGCCACCGCCTGACCGTTGTCATCCAACCCGTCCCATTTCTCCGTGTTCTTCCCCGCCTTCCGCGGCAGCGCCGCAATCAGATTCCGCACCCGCACCCCCGCCGCATCATCAATCGCCACGGTCACCCGCGCATCCTTCGCCAGCTCATAACTGATCTCCACCGGCCCCGTCATCTCCTCCCCCTGCAACGCCTTCATATACGCCGGCTCCGGCAGCGCCAAATGCCCCTTCGCCTCCAGCGTCACCGGCCCCCACGCATTGTGCGACGTCCAGAAAAACTCCCGATTGTTCGCCGCCGGATCCAGGTTGTCCGCATACCGATGCGACGGCCAATCCCCCTCGCCCCACAACATCTCAAACCCGCATCGAAACGTCTCCCCCGCCTTCGGTACCTTCTCCAGCGTGATCAACTTCCACGGAATCTTGATCTCCTGGTAATACCCCTTCCCGTCCGCCTTCTTGGCAAACGCCATCTCCGCCCCCTCATCCAGCTTCCACCCCTCCGTCTTGAAAAGCTGCTTCGACCCGCCCCCGAACGGATGCGTCAAATCCTTCCCGTAATCGATCCCGATGTACGGCGAATTCGTCGCCCCGTGGTACCACGCCGTCAAATGCGAAATTCGATCCGTCTTCATCCGCATCTGAATCGCATCGCCCGCCCACCCCCGCGACGCCGTGAACCGCGGATCGTGACTGTTCCCCAGCGGCGTCAGATCCCTCCAGTCGATCCCCACGTATAACGCCTCCGCATCGTACATCATCGCCACCTTGGCGCTGTACACGTCCTTGAGCGTCTCCAGGTCGTAGCAGATCAAGATCTGCCCCGATAAATCCCACTCCTCCAGCTTCCCATCAATCACCACCTTCCCCGGCGCCGGCACCGCATGCAATCCCCGATTATCCGTTTGCGTGCCATACGCCGCCGACCCTCCCAAACCCGCCAACACCAGCGCCACCGCCAACACCATTCGCATCATCATGACTTTCGCTCCAGAATTGGAATCCCCATCACCATCCCGCCAAACGCCCCAAACCCCACCCCCATTGCACCCCAAAATACTTCAACACCCCCTCACTCCGATACCCCGATCCCCCACCACACGCCGCCCCCTCAATCATCACGCGCGTAATCACTGACCTTGCCCACGAATGGTGGGCGCGGCCTCCGAGCGGGTAGCATGCCCGCAGAAGGATCGTGTGATCATGGCAAGGCATTCCTATTCTGTGGAGTTCAAGGATGAAGCCTGTCGGCTGGTCATGGAGCAGAAGCAGTCG
>CAIMWO010000002.1 GCA_903845195.1 uncultured Phycisphaerales bacterium | reverse complement strand
TTGGCAAGGAGCAGATGGTATTCCAGTTCGCTGGCCGATCCCATAGCGATGGAACAGTAGCGGGCGAACTCGGCATCCCCATTCCGTCCACATCCCTCGGCAAGATTGGCCGCAATGGAGGAACAAGAGCGCCGGATTTGACTGGTCAGCCCGTACTGCTCTTCTCGTGGAAAGGTGCCAGAGACCCTGTACACCGCCAGGGTCAGTTCGTGCGCCTTTTGCCAAACTTTCAGTTCGCGGAAATCTTTCATATGGCGTCACAGGTGGACTCCACCGGCCGTCCGGCCGATGATCATGTTGTCGAGACTTGATTTCGGGAGGACGACCGATGGAGACGTTCACAAAGCTGTTTTCCAGCCTGCTGGTATTTGTATACCATTGCTTCGACCGCATTGTCATCCACGGGTATCTGAGCGGGCTGTCACGGCCCGCACAGGTGGTCTATTTTTTCCGCAACGTGGTGGGTGTTGCCGTAGTCGACAAGGAGGCCTTGAGCAAACGCACTGGTGAGTATCGGGGATGGGTCGAGGCCTTTGCCCGCAATCATAAAATCCCCATGGAGTGGGCCGAAAAAGGCGTGCGCAAGGAAGACTACGTCCGACCCTGGTTGCGTCACATGGAAAAAGACGGCAGGTACGGCGTGTATTTCATCTTTCAAAGCATGGAACAAGGGCAGACCTTCCGCTGCTCGCAACCCAAGTTTCCTACTGCGGATGCCAACCACCGCATCCTGCAACCGCAGCGGAGCCGATTCACGCACTACTATTTCTACCTGCGGGACGAAACACTGGGGCCCATGGTGATGCGCGTAGCGTCATTCTTCCCGTTCCAGGCCACCTACTATCTCAATGGCCATTCCTTCATTGAGCAGGAATTGAATCGCAACAAGATCGGCTTCCGCAAAAACGACAATGCGTTTCTGGCCGTCGACGATGTGGCGGCTCTGCAAGGGGCTGCCGACCGGCTCACCGGCAAGGTGATCGCCGAGCGTCTGGACTATTGGACGCTGGTGTTGGGGCCGAAGTTCTCCAAACACGAGCGGGCCGAGATGAATCTGCACCGGTTCTACGCCGTCAACCAGATCGAATACTGCCGCAATTTTGTATTCAAGCGACACTTCCCCATTCACCGCATCTTCGAACGTTCCTGCGAGATCGGGTTGTGGCGGCTGACCGCTCATAAGATCAGCGAGATCTTTGGGGTCCGTGTCACCAAGAAGCTGAAGGGAAAATTGAACACCACGCTCGAGCAAGTCGAACACGGCCACCATATCTTCCGGGCGTACTTCAAACATGCCTTCGTCAAGCAGTATGAGAAGTTCGCCACGTTCTTACGCAACGAGATCTGCTCCAACAATCTATCCGACTTCCAGCTAAAGAAGGGCTTGGAGCATTTGACGGCCGTGCGTGAGAAATTCCTGGCCATTACCGACAGGTTCGCGACCTTCCAGGCTCAGGCCTTAAACGTTCACGTGGAGTTCCCGCTCCTGCAGCGGCTGGCGCTGCCGATCACGGTGGGAACCGCGAAGTTCCCCGGCATCAAGATCCACGAAACGCGCATGATTCGGCTGATGGAGGTTCTGCTGCATGGCAGTACTACGGTCGGTGGCTGGACTGCCAAGCAGATCCACAATGCCATCCTGACATCCTTTCAACTCACTACTGCGCGTTACGGATTGAATCAACTCCGCTACGATCTGCGGAAAATGAAGGCGCATGGTCTGATCGAGCGTGACGGCAAACGCTACGCCTATCGGCTGACAGATAAGGGAACCAAGGCCGCCCTCACCTTCGTGCTATTCCACCAGAAGTTATGCGGTCCCCTTGCAAACAGCCTCTTTCACCATCAGCCCAACAGTGATGACAGGTCAAATAGTAAGCTGGAAGCCGCTTATCACAAAGCCGACTCAGCCATCCGTAACGTCATCGAACTACTTGAGGCGGCTTGAGATTTGTTGAAGTATTTCTGTTTATGATTTAAGACGTTAGAATCTAATACTGGATACAGAATTGTCTTGGAATCCACAGCAGTTGGGGTGGGCTCAATTCAAACTGTCGAGTAACATT
>CAIMWO010000001.1 GCA_903845195.1 uncultured Phycisphaerales bacterium | reverse complement strand
GGCGACGGCGCCCTGCTGCCTAAGGGCGACGGGCTCATCGCCGATGTGGTCAAAGTCTCGGGGATCGCCCTGACCGGCATCGCCGCGGACTCGACCCACGGCGGGCTGATCAACAAGACCGATGTCTACACCCTGCAGATGACCTACTCCAATGCCGGCATGGGTTCCATGGAATCGGTCTATGCCGCCACCGGCAAGATCCAACTGGTGACACTGAATCCGGGTAGCGACAACGTCTACGGCGGCACGGGTGACCAGTGGCAGAATGCCGTTGCGGGCAACTTCGGCAGCGGCGAGCTGGTGTATATGAACTTCCAGGGCTCATGGGACCAGTTCGTCGATCCGACGGAACGTGCTTTGCTCTACGGCGGCCTGATCGCCGGGGACACCTACGGCACGATCGACGCCAGCGAACTGTCGCACTTCCTGGGCTCGTGGGGCGTGGACATCGTTGGCCACGACGTGTGGGCCGTATTGAACCACGACGGTCAGTTCTCGGTGGTGCCGGAACCGGCATCGCTGGGTCTGCTGGCCCTGGGTTCGGTCGGCCTGCTCAGCCGCCGCCGTCGTCGCGTGGCTTGAGTTTGTTAATGAATGCCTGGGGAGTATGCAGGCAATAGAAGTACACAACCTAAGAAAGTACGTGTGGCCGCGTCCGAAAGGATGCGGCCACTTTATTTGCAGGCGTGAATTGGTGAATTGGTTCTCGCCAACAGTCTGCAACTGGGTTGCGGCTACCGGCAAAAATGCGTAAACTTTCTGGACTCGGAACGTTGATGCGCTTCGCATGGCGCATGATAATTGTCTGTCCTTACACGAGATAGCGAGAATTTACATGGCGGAGTTTACGGCAAAAGACGTGATGTCCCTGAAAGATCGTACCAACGCAGGCATGATGGAATGCAAAAAGGCGTTGGCCGAAGCCAACGGCGATGTGGATAAAGCCATCGATCTGTTGCGGACCTGGGGCGTGGCCAAGGGTGCCGCTCCCAAGACCACAGAAATGAAGGAGGGTTTGGTCGCAGCCAAAATTTCGGACGATGGCAAGACCGGCGCCATCATTCGCATCGGCTGCCAGACGGATTTCGTGGCCCGCAACGAACTGTTTCAGAAGTTGCTGCAGGACATTCTGGGGTTGGCGTTTAAGTCGAACGTCTCTACTCCGGCCGAGATTCATGCGCTGCCGTACCCGGATAATTCCGGCCGCACGGTGGATGCGGTGATCAAGGAACTGATCGGCAGCACGGTAAAGGAAAATATCGCAGTAACGGGCGTGGCGCGCTTCACTGCGTCGAACGGCGCGGTCGGCAGTTACGTTCACCACAACGGCAAGGTCGGGGCGTTGGTGCAGATCGATGGCGCAACTGGCGATGCGGTCAAAGCGTTGATCGGCGAAGTGGCGATGCATGTGACCGCGGGTATGCCGCAACCGGCGGTGGCTGTCGATCGGACAGGCATTCCGAAGGAAGTCATCGACCGTGAGACAGCGACGGCCAAGGAAGGAATCGACGCCAAGAAGCCGCCGCAGATCCAGGAGAAGATTCTGGCCGGCAAACTGGACAAGGTATTCGGCGAGATCGTGCTGGTCGAGCAGCCGTTCATCAAGGACGACAAGCAAAAGGTTCGCGAGCTGGTAGCCGCCGCGGCCAAGACGACCGGCAGCCCGCTGACGATCGCCCGTTTCGCCCGTCTGAAGGTCGGCGAAGTCTGATCTTCAGCCCTCAGTCAAAAAAAGTCCTTAGTTCTGAGTAGCCAATCTCAGGACTAAGGACTTAACATATACGCACCCAGGCCCGGCAGGCTTTGCACCGGGCACGATGGACCCAGCACTTCACGAAGGACCCGCGCATGTACAAACGCATTCTCCTGAAGATTTCCGGCGAGGGCCTCTGTAAAGAGGGCGGCTTCGGCATCGAGGCCGGAGAGCTCGAAAATATCTCGCAACAGATCGCGGATATCGCCAAGAGCGGGGTACAGGTGGCGGTGGTCGTGGGCGGCGGCAATTTCGTCCGCGGAGAAACGCTTTCCTCGCATGGGCACATTCAACGGGCCACGGCGGACTATATGGGAATGCTGGCCACGGTCATGAACTCATTGGCGCTGCAGGACATGTTGGAAACGTTGGGGGCCCCTACCCGCGTGGCATCGGCCTTGACGGTGGCACAGGTATGCGAGCCCTTCATCCGCCGGCGGGTGATCCGGCATCTGGAAAAAGGCCGCGTGGTCGTACTGGCGGCGGGCACCGGAAATCCTTATTTCACCACGGATACGTGTGCCGCGCTGCGTGCGACCGAACTGGGCGTCGATGTGCTGATGAAGGCCACCAAGGTCGATGGCGTTTACGATGCGGACCCGAAGAAGGTTCCCACGGCCAAGATGTTCCAGAAGCTTACCTATCGGCAGGTGATCACGGACAATCTTCGCGTCATGGATATGACGGCGATCAGCCTGTCGATGGAGCGGAAGATTCCGATTGTGGTGTTCAATCTGAAGAAGCCGGGGAACATCGCCCGCGTGGTGGCCGGTGAGCCGATCGGCACGAAAATCACGGTAGAGTAAAATGAAATCGGGCCATGCGACGGCCCTAGGACAAAGTCCCCTAGCCTCTGGAGATCCGCCATGCCTCTCGATGAAATTCTTTTCGAAGCCGAAGAACACATGGAAAAGGCGTTCGAGCATCTCAAGCACGAATTTCGCGGTCTGCGCACCGGCCGTGCGACGACGGCACTGGTGGAATACGTCAAGATCAACTACTACGGCACGCCGACCGATCTGCGGGCGCTGGCATCACTGACCACGCCGGATGCATCGTCGATACTGATCAAGCCATTCGATCCTTCGTCGATCAAGGATGTGATCCGCGGGTTGGAAGAGGCGAACCTGGGCATCAACCCGCAATCGGATGGGAAGCAGATCCGCATGATCCTGCCGGCCCTTTCGCAGGAACGCCGGCAGCAAATTGCAGGCAAGGTGAAGGATGTGGCCGAGCTGACCCGCGTGGCGTTCCGCAATATCCGGCGCGACGCCAACAAGCACATCGACAACGAAGAGAAGGATTCGAAGCTGACTGAAGACCAGGCGAAATCCGGCCGGGACGATGTGCAGGAACTCATCAAGAAGTTCGAGGCGAAGCTGGACGAAGCTGTCGCGTCGAAGACCAAGGAAATCATGGAAGTTTGAAGTTGAGGCGCCCTCTCTGCGATGCGTCTCTGGACCCGGTTACACCCGGCAGGATCGTTGCGCGCCTGCCAACCTGACAGCCTCAAAGCGGCCTGCGTCCGCGAATTTCAATCAAATTCAGGCATTTCCGCATTTCGCAAACTGGCACGACCTTTGCGTTATACCCGTTGCCTCGGGGTCTGGGGCTTCGTCTGATGCCATGCGCACCAGACTGGCCAGCAAGCCTTTCCGAGGCTACTGGAGAGATGCATGAACATGAACAAACTCACGATCAAGGCACAGGAATCGCTGCAGGCAGCGCAATCGCTGGCGGCACAACTTCATCATGGGGAGTTGGGGACGTTGCATCTGCTCGCGGCGCTGCTGGCGGACAAGGACGGGATTGTGCGGCCGCTGCTTTCGAAGCTGGGCGCCGATGCCGATCGTATTGCGTCACTGGCACAAGCGGAACTCAAACGAATGCCGACGGTGTCGGGAAGCGCTTCATTGAACGTATCGCGGGAAATGCAGGAAGTGCTGGCGGACGCCCAGAAGCAAGCCGATCACCTGAAGGATGAATATCTTTCCACGGAACACTTTCTGCTGGCACTGGCGCATGTGCATTCGACGGCGAAGGAACTGCTGGCGCTGAATTCCGTCAAGCGGGATTCGATTCTTTCAGCGCTCAAGGATGTGCGCGGATCCGCACGGATCACGGACGAAAACCCTGAAGCGAAATTTCAGGCCTTGGAGAAATACGGACGGGATCTCGTCGAATCGGCCCGCAAGGGGAAGCTGGATCCGGTCATCGGGCGCGATGAGGAGATTCGCCGGTGCATGCAGGTACTCTCCCGCCGCACGAAGAATAATCCGGTGCTCATCGGCGAGCCGGGCGTGGGCAAGACCGCCATCGTCGAAGGACTCGCGCAGCGCATTCTCAAGGGTGATGTGCCCGAATCCCTCAAGAACAAGCGACTCGTGGCCCTCGATATGGGGGCTTTGATTGCCGGTGCGAAGTTCCGTGGCGAATTCGAAGATCGCCTCAAAGCCGTCCTGAAAGAAGTCGAAGCTGCTGCCGGCGGCGTGATTCTGTTCATCGACGAGATTCATAACGTCGTGGGCGCGGGCAAGGCTGAAGGTTCCATGGACGCCGGCAACCTCCTCAAACCGATGCTGGCCCGCGGCGAGCTGCGGTGCATCGGCGCTACGACCCTCGACGAATACCGCAAATACCTGGAGAAGGACCCCGCCCTCGAGCGGCGTTTCCAGCAAGTGTTCGTCGGCGAACCGAGCGTGGAAGACACCATCGCCATACTGCGCGGCCTCAAGGCGCGTTACGAAACTCACCATGGCGTGCGGATTCAGGATTCGGCACTGGTTGCCGCGGCGACGCTGTCCCATCGGTACATTTCCGATCGTTTTCTGCCGGACAAGGCGATCGACTTGATGGACGAAGCCGCCAGCCGCCTGCGGATCGAGAACGATTCGATGCCCAGTGAACTGGATGAGATTCGCCGCCGGATCATGCAACTGGAGATCGAGCGCGAGGCACTCAAGCGGGAGAAAGATGAGGGCTCGAAGCAGCAACTGGAGAAGGCGGAGAAGCAACTTGGCGATCTGCAGGAGAAGAATACAAAGCTCACCACGCAGTGGGAGCAGGAAGCCGGGGCGCTGCGGCAGATCAAGCAGGTTCGAGAGAAGATCGAGCAAGCCAACATGCAGCTCGAGGAAGCGACGCGCAAGGGAAATCTGGAAGAAGCGGCGCGTCTGCGTTACGGCGCCATCCGTGAACTCGAAACGCAGCTTGCAGAGAAACAGACGAAGCTGGACACGCAACTGAAATCGGGCTCAGCACTGGTTCGCGAGGAAGTCACGCCCGAGGAAATCGCGGAAGTGGTCGCCAAATGGACCGGGATACCGGTGACCAAGATGCTCGAAGGCGATCGCGAGCGGCTCAAGAGCATGGAGAAATTCCTGGGACGGCGCGTCGTCGGACAGGAGGAAGCAGTGAAAGCGGTTTCGGATGCGGTCCGTCGCAACAGGGCAGGCCTGGGCGATCCGCGACGGCCCATCGGCAGTTTCATGTTCCTGGGGCCCACGGGCGTCGGCAAGACCGAACTGTGCAAAGCGCTCGCCGAATTCCTTTTCGATACCGAAGACGCAATGGTTCGGATCGATATGAGCGAATTCATGGAACAGCATTCCGTCGCGCGCCTGATCGGCGCGCCGCCGGGATACGTCGGCTACGAAGAAGGCGGTGCGCTGACGGAAGCGGTCCGCCGCCGGCCGTACTGCGTGATCCTGTTCGATGAAATCGAGAAAGCTCACCGGGACGTGTTCAATGTCCTGCTACAGGTACTCGACGATGGCCGGCTGACCGATGGGCAGGGCCGCACGGTCGACTTCAAGAACACGGTGATCATCATGACCAGCAACATCGGCAGCGCCGTGATTCAGGAGCTGGCCGACAAAGAGAACTCAGAATGGGAAATCGAGGCGCAGGTGAAAGGCATGCTCCGGCAGCATTTCCGGCCGGAATTCCTCAACCGCGTTGATGACATCGTGATTTTCCACACGCTCAAGAAGGACCAGATCGCCAAGATCGTCGAGATTCAATTGGGTCAGCTCGAAAAACGCGTCAAGGCCCGCGGCATGCACCTGGCGGTGAGTGAGTCAGCGCGTAAACAGCTCGGCGAGCTGGGATACGACCCGCAATTCGGCGCACGGCCGCTGAAACGCGTCCTGCAACAGGAACTCGAAAATCCGCTGGCGATTAGGTTACTGGACGGCGACTTCGTCGACGGCGATACGATTGACGTCACGTCCGACAAACATCAACGGTTTACGTTCAAGAAAGGTGTGCCGGTGGTGGAGGGTGAAATCATCCAATGAGATATGTGGCACTTGGGTAATCTGATCACTGGGAAATTTGCGGTTGCCTGGATTACCCCCCCACCATATTTCCCGCACTCAAACCGTTTTCGGTGCGAGTCGGGCTTCGATCTGTGTACCAATGTTGAGCTTCCCTGCAGCCTTGGCGGCGACAACCACATTCTTGATCGCTCGTGCGCCGGCGCTGCCATGCACTTTGAAGAATATTCCCGAAACCCCCAGCAGCATCGCCCCGCCGGCCTCTTCGTGATCGTAACGCTTCATCATGCGGCCGATTAGCGGCTTCACTTTCGCCGCGAGATCCGGGCTCTCAGCCTTGGCTTCTTCGTGCATTGAACGGAAGAGCGCTTCGGAACACCCTTCGATCACTTTCAGCGTCACGTTGCCGGTGAAACCGTCGGTGATCAGCACATCGCAGGGATGATTCGAGATCGCACGCCCCTCGATGTAGCCGACGAAATTGAGCGTGGGATCGGCCTTGATGAGTTCGCGTGCTTCTTTCACCAGGGGTGTGCCCTTTTCCTCTTCGCTGCCGATGTTCAGAATTCCGACTGTCGGCCGTTCGATGCCGCGCAGGGCCGTCACATAGAGACTGCTCATCACGGCGTATTGGTAGAGATGCTCGGGCTTGGGCTGAATGTTGGCGCCGGCGTCGCACATCAGGATGTAACCATTCTTTGAGGGGAGCATCACCGCGATGCCCGGGCGGTCGACGCCGGTGAGGGTCTTGAGCATCAGCACGCCCGCGGCCACCAATGCCCCGGTGTTGCCGGCGGAAATCAGCGCATCGGCCTTGCCTTCGCGGCCCAGGCGGACCATGCGGACGATGGAAGAATCTTTTTTCCCGCGAATGGCTTCCACCGGCGAGTCATCCATGGTGATGACCTGCGAAGCGGGTTCGATGACGAGTTGTTTGGGGTGGGCGTCGATCTGCGCGCCGATGTGCTGACGGATGATTTCCGGATTACCCACAACGATAAGCGTGTCGTCGGAATCGAGAACGGACAATGCTTCTACGATGCCCTGAAGGATCAGTGCAGGAGCATTGTCGCCGCCCATGGCATCGATGGCGATGCGCATAACAAATCTGCCTCATCTGCTAGAAAAGGGGTGGGAGGCGTTATTCCTGGTCTTCGGAGACGATCAACGAGAGTTTCTTGTTGACATATCCGCAGTTGGCGCAAAGCCGGTGCGGCAGTTTGGACTGGCCGCACTTGGGACAAGCCACCGACGCGACGCCCTTGAGGGCATGGTGAGCGCGGCGAGTGCCCTTGCGGGACTTGCTGGTTTTGCAAAACGGAAGCATCGAGCACCTCTCGGGGTTACGGGTCGTGAATATCGAGCCCATTAATTTACGAAATTATGGGGTTTAGGTCAAGGATGCCGGCAGCTAACCCTGAACGCGAATATTCCCGTTATTGCGGGGCAGTTGTCGGGACCGGAGTCATGTCGGGCACTGCGGGGGTTGTTGCAGGCAGCATAGCCGGAGCAGCTGGCGCGGTTGCGGGAGCGGGTGTGGATTCCGTGGCTGGCGCCGGCGTGGCGCCGACGATGGGGGTCTTGGAATCCTGCGAGATCGGCAGGCGGACGGCGTCGACCTGCAACATGAGCGGACGCAGCACTCCGGAGAAGCCGTTGGTCTGACGGTATGTGCGGGTGAGGCCATTGGCGCGGATCTGGATGGTGTAGGTGTCCTTCTTATAGATGTCGGCATCAGAATACCAATTGATCCACGTGCGGGCGCCCTGCAGCAGGTGATAGCGTGCGGTCTCATTCCACATATTCTGGAGCTGTACGGCCGAGAGCGGCGTTTCCTGCGTGAAGCGATTAGACACGACGTTGTTGAGATCACGGAAGGTCGTGTAGGTTGTGCGGCTCATCATATCGGCGGTGGAGATGACCTGCTGAATATGCTGACGGGCGTAGAAGGTATCGTGATTTTCATCGACGACCACGGCGAAATCGCCAGGCACGGCCGAGGGAACGAACGGCGCTTCCTTCGTGAAGGGGCACTTCATGGTGCCATCATTGGCGCAGGAAGCCAGGAAGAGCCCCAGCGAGAGCGAAAGCAATGGAAGAACCAGACCGGCAACCTTGCGAATCATTGTGCAAGTCCTTTCGAGAATCAATACTTGATGCCACGTTAGATTAACCGCGTTTGAGGCAATGGGAAAGGGGCAAGTGCCCTCTATCCCCTGCCAAGCGTTTCCTTCAACCATGCGCCCACGTGCTGCAGCACCTCCGCCTGGCCCCCGCCCGGCACGAGCATGTGATTAGTCCCCTCGATCTCAAGAAAGATAATGCGGTGTCCCCGTAGTGTTCGTGGGAGCGCCCCAGCATGTAATGGTTTGACGACGGCTATACCTCGACCGGAACTTCCGTCCGCTGGCTCAACTGCCATTTTCGCGGGGTAATGCTGAATTGGCGTGCGAACCTGGTGCTGAAATACTGCGATGAAGAGAAGCCAAAATCCTTTGCAACTTCAGCGATCGTCGCGTGGGCGCCGAGCAACGCTTCTTTGGCCGCCTCGAGCCGCAAGCCCAGTTGATAGGCCAGCGGGGCCATACCGACCTCGCGGTGGAACAGCCGGCAGATGTGCGGCGGCGTGTAACCGCTGATGTGCGAAAGCTCTTCCAGGGTGACGCGGCGGCGAAGATTTTCCTGGAGGTAGCGCACAGCCTTCTGCACTTCGTAGCTATAGGGTATCGGAGGGGCTTCGCCTGCAATTCTGCTGGTCTCACCCAAGCGGGTGCAAAGCAGCTCGACGAACAGATTCAAGTAAGCGGTAGTGACATCCTTCGGCGACGGCCTTCCGCCGAGCAACCAGCGAACCATGCCCCGCAGCACGGTTTCAACTTCATTGCATTGCCGGATGACCTGACAGTGTGTGGTTCGGAGAAGTTGATCCAGCACCACGCCCGCATTACCCAACGCATCGACCTGCACCGCCAGCCAGAACTGATGGAACGGCGGATGATTGTTTCCCTTCCACGAGTGCGGTTGATTGGGGTGTGCAATGAACATATCGCCGGCCGACAGATGTACCGGGAAGCGGTCGGTGTCGATCATGAGGTCGCCCTGCGCGAGGTAAGTGAATTCAAAAACCGGGTGCGTATCCTCGCCGGGCGAATGGCTGCGCGAGCAGTGCGCTTCGCCACAGTGCATCAGCACCGGCCAGCCGGCAATCGGCTCCTGAATTCGAAACCCGGAAATGACTCCAAGATCGCGTGCTATATTCATGGTGTCGCCCCTTGTAAAGTAAGCAACTATACTAGATATCGTATAAATTTATTAAGCATACTATAATAAGAAACCATACTCGAAAGCAACTCAAGCAAACAAATTATAGAATGAGCCCAACGCTAATTCTGATGATACGCAAGATCAACCATCGCTCTGTTTGATATAAACAGATACCGCGCAATTAGTCAAACTAAATTTTGGCGATTTTATTTCGGGTCTCCGGGAAGCTCCGACGGCTGGTCGGAACTCCCTACCGCAGTTGGACGAGGGTGCGATCGTCTTGCAGTTCCAGACGGTAGGGCTTGGCCAATCCATTGATCGTTACCAAGCCGCGTCCGGAGGCGTGGAGTTCGTCGCCGGCAGGACCATGAATGAGTGTGACCGAAGGCCCCGCGCTCTCAATCGTGATGCCCTCGACGTGCAATCGCCGGCCATCAAACAGCGTCAGTTGGAGGTTGCCCGCGCGTCGAATGACGGCCGCATACTTGCCTTCAAAAAGCACGTCTTTTGAGGTGAAATTCATCCCTTTGCGACTCAGGAAGATCATGTCGTCGATTCCTTCGCCCCTCACGTGAACTCCGGCCAAAGCGCTACCCGTACGGATTTCGCTCGCAGTGACAAGTGACTGCCCAGGCGTCAAGGGTCGAAGCACCGCGAGGTAATGATCCGGATCGCGTGCCCCGATATGAAGGTGGCGCATGGCAAAACATTTTTCCGGAGGCAGGTTGTATTCGTGCGTCGGGAGGTGAGTGACCTGATCGTGAGTGAAGGATTGATCGGGAAGCAAGACCTGGAGGTCGACGCCAAAGCGGCCTTTGAAAAGATAGCCTTGATGAGCGTCACCGGATTCGCCTTGGGCGACCACCTGCAGATGCCAGAAGTTTGGAGTGCCGGGCTCCAGATTCAGTTCATCGTGCAGGATCACGTATTGATCCTTAATCCAAAGCACGGAGCGCGAGTCAGCCGGGTTCGGTTCGTTGAATCGTTCAAAGGCGATCGGAACGAACTCCGGGCGGCAACCATCGCTGAGAAACACCGGTTCACCGGGTTTGAGGGCGCGTGGGTGAACGCCCTGGCAGAAATCCGCATTGGGCAGGGATACAAAACGTTCAACGTGTCCGGGGGCCAGAGGCATGTGCGAGTCGTAGAAGGAGAGGGTGGAATGACGATAGGTTTCGCCCGCCTCGCCGCCATCGTAAATGAGAGGCCTGCCGTCGGCAAAGAGGATGATGCTGCCTTCGGTGCGGTGAAAGCGGTAGCCGCCGGGGCCTTGCTTGAAGAGCAGGTAAAACTCATTGTCGCGGTCGAAATTTCCGCGGAAGGAAGCGCCGAAGCCTTCGAGGCGCCGGCTGGGAAGGGTGGGAGCCGGCGCCGGGCGCATGTCTTCTTCCGTCAATGCCGCAAAGAGCAGCGGGATATTTCCGAAGTAAGCGCCATCCGAACCGCCGGCTTGATAGGCCCAGAGCAGAGCATCGGCGAACGCCGGATCCTTGGTGCGGAACACCTTGGCCATGAGGGCGTAGTGTTCGGGTACCCAGGGACCGAGCTTGGCATGATCGCCGATGGGCGAGATTCTGCGGACGCGCGTGGCTTGCTGGTACTCTTCGTAGGTCGCGCCGTCACGCATGATGTCGTAGGAGGATGGGCAATTGGGCGTAAGGAGCAGGACGCCCCAGCCGAGAAATTCCTTGAGGCGGGGGATGGTGGTCGGATCGAAGATGCCGTGGCGGAAGAGGTGGAACACCATGTTGGCCCGGCACTTGCTCGCCTGCAGATAGTAGCAGGCGGGGTTCTCATACCATTTGCCGCTGTCGGGATTGCAGTAGACCGTCAGAGCGCGTTGCATCGATTCGGCGGCGTGCTGGATGAACCGGTCTGCGTCCGGATTGCCCGCGAAACAAAGCCCGACCGACGCGACGACATCCACGCGGTCGGCCTCGAAGTTGGCGTTACGCGCATTAAATTTCCAATTCATGTGATCCGTGCTGACATAGGCGTGGCCCATGAGCATGAGGAACGAACGGACGAGCCGTTCCTCTTCGGGCGTGAAGACGCCACTGGCGACGATGAGATCGTAATCTTCGGCCCAGGGAGTGATCGGACGGGCGCCGACGGGGCTGTACATATCGGAGTATTCGCGTCCCAGGAGCGTCATGCGGGCGCGCATGTGCGCGACTGAGACGAGTTCGCGTTTCTTACGCCATGCGACCAGCGGATCGCCCCCGACCGCAAAGCGCAGACCGTTGGCTGCTCCGGATACGCGTCCGCTATCGATGCCCTTCCAATATTTTTCAAAGATCGGGCTGGTGCGTTTTTTGCGAAGGCCACGCAAATCGTCGCGGCGGGCCGTCAGATGAGGGCGCGTCATGGCGTCGGACGTGTCGAGTCGCCAGTCCTTGAAATCCTGCAGCCGCGGCCATGAATTTTTGTGTTGCACAGCGGAGAGTTCGAGCCATGGGCCATCGTTGCGTTCAATGGTGGAGACCAGGATTCCCCAGCGGCGCTCGCCGTCGAAGCAACCAAAGCGGAAGAACGCATCGCCGTCGCTGGTGCTGCGGGCGGTAATCATGGAGATGGTAGAGCCGACCATTTCGGGGAAGGGCCAGTCCAATTCGTAGTTGCCGTCGATCGGCCCCTGCGCGAGGCGTTCGAATTCACGGTCGATCCACTCCCCTCGCTGGATGGTGAAGACGCCGATGTAATCTTTCTGGTCGATTCCTTCGGCAGCCATGGCGTAGGCGAATCCCGCGGGATGAATCCACCATGGGACGGATTCCTGGAGGAGCGCCATATCGCGATCCTCAGGTTCGATGGTGTGCCAATGCATGCTCTGGGGAGATCGGGCGCACCACTGCAGAAAGCCGCGGCCACCGGCAAATTCCCGCAGCGAAAATTCGAAAGCCGCGCCCTTCAGACCGGGGCTGATCTCGTGGACGAGCAGATAAGCTTCACCCGCGTGCGCGGTAAGTCGCACCTGGTAGGAGTCGCCGGTGGAAAAACCGTAGGTGAGCTCAACGGTGGTCACAAGTGGACCGGCTGCCGTGATGGAGACTTTTCGCGAAACCACAGTGACGCCTGCGGGCAGGCGCCATCGCCCCCGGCCGCGCCAGGTGCGATCTTCACCGCGAACGGATACCAGAGGCGGAAGGTCAACCGCCCCCACCACCCCCCCACTGCTTTCAAGCGATGCGTGATTCCATGCAATGCGGAACTGCGCTCGACCGGTGTCGATGACCGCCGTTGTGCCATCCGCATCGACCGTGGGCGCGAGGCTGGGTAGAGCCGGCACTGCGATGTCCTGGTCCGCAACATATATGGCGAAGACGCGGTCCGTGATCGGCGGCAAATCCGTAAAAAATGCGATGCGGCCGTACAGGATTTGAAAAGGAATGGACGTACCGGAATCGGAAATCAGCAGTAACCTGGCGGGCGAATCGCCGATGCCGGCGGGAAGATCGAATTGGACAAGCTGCCGCGGAAATTCGAAGTAGAAGGGATTGGACATGCACTCGACGTGCACCAGACGAAGCGAAAGGCCCTTATAGATTCGGGTAGGCTCGGCGGCCTTGTTCGTCGGTCGAGGCGCGGCACTGACCCACTCAGTCACCGTACAATTCAATACCGTGTCGCGATTCTCCTCCACCTCCACGCCATGAACCAAGAAACGCGTGCAGATGTCGTAACTGGCAGGATCCAGCGTCACGGCAAGAAATTCATGACGTCCTGCGGGCACGGACTCAATCTGGTATCGGCCGGCATCATCTGTGACGGCGGTGAGGGACGATTGCTGGCCAATGGTCGCCTGATAGTGCATATCCGAGTGCAGATACTTCGCAGGATCCAGATCGTGCACGTCGACGTGAAGCCCCAGCGCGACTGTTGCTCGCGCCACGGGCGACGAGTCCGGCCATGAAAGCGTGCCTATGATGCGACCTGTCTTGGCGGTCTGACCGGGGGTGGATGGCTGAACGCTAGCGCCTGCCTCTTGCTTTGCAGCCGCGGTGAGCGCTGCGGCTTCCGCGGCGCGTCCATAGGTCGTCAGCAGTTTGGCCAGGCGCGGTTTGCGGGCCGCACTCAACGGACTGGCCAGCGCGCGATTCAGGAAATCGTTGCCCGCATCCTTCATTTTCTTGGCGTATTCATCGTGGGTAAATCCGCCACGGGCCTCGGCAGAACGGCGGTAATTGGCATCCGACGAGAGGAGATGCTGATCTTCTGCCAGGTTCAGAAGGAGGTCCAGATCCTCCTCGGCATTGGCCGGCTTCATCTGGTCCAGAACGCGGCGTGCCCCCCACAGATCGCCCAGCGCGCGGTAAGCATCGTGCAGCAAGAATTGAAGAGTCGAGCGATGGTCCGTAGCGGTCGCCAGTGCGGCGATGCCCAGCCGCCGGGCGGTTTCGTGCCGTCCGGCGGCCATGGCGTCTTTTACTCGCTGCATGTTGGTGACTGGATCCAATTTCGTGTCCGCAATTTACCCGCAATCAGGCGGATAAGAGGCATCCGCCGAATGCTTACTCACCTGACACATCTGAACAAACATCCTTCAGACTTCCACAGGTGTGCATCATTCGCCGGCCGCGCAGACGCTGGAGAGTCGGAACTGTCCGCCGCCGGTGGCTGGCACGATCGGCTGGATTTCGATCGTATGTTTTCCAGGCTGGAGGTAGCAGGAGACTTCCTGGAACAGGAACAGCTTGTTACCGAAACGTTTGGTGTTGAAGGGCCAGTCATCGACGGGCGCAGTCTTCCAGTTCGCGCGATACTGGACCGGCTTGCCGTCGATCTTGATGTTTGCTGAGAGGCCATCCGTGTCGCCCTCGCCGAAGAGTGCGACGAAGGTTCCGGTGAATTCGACCGTGAGAGGATCGATAGTCTTATTCTTGGCGTCGGCGACCAGCACATCATCCATCCAGCGGCTGGAGAGGCCGTCAAAAAATGCGGAAGTGCGGAAAGTCTTCGACTTCGTCCATCCCTTGGGCGCTGGGAGATCGGCAACTTCGATGCGCGTGCGCTTGGCGTAACGCGGAGCATTGACGGATTCCGCGGGCACTTTGCATACGCGTCCTTCCTTGACGGCAGCATCAAATCCATCCCGGACGGCTTCAAAAAAGAGCTGGTAGCCGGCATCGTCGGGATGCACGGCGTCGATGGCCCACAAGGTATCAATGTTGGCCTTGCCCGTGGTCAACTGGTTCTGGATGTACGGAAACGTGTCGCCCAGACCAGTATGGTAAGCCGCGGACAATTTCAGATGTTCCTGATAGCGCGCCATCTTCTCAGGTGCGTAGCTATTGCCGAAGTTCCACTTGAACGGAAGGATGGCCTGCACGACGGCGACGTTGCGGCCGATCATGTCACGCAGGAGGCATTCGTAGCTGGAGAGGGTTTCGGGGTCTTTGCCGTTGTGGTCGTCATTGGCGGTGAAATCGAGGAAGACGAGATCCGGATGGCGCGACATGACATCGCGTTCGAGGCGGAACATGCCGAGCTTGGAGCCGGTGCCGCCGATGGCCGCATCGTAAAACGCGAAAGAGGTCCGCGGGTACTTATGGCGAAGATAGTCAGCCATCAGACCGCGATAGCTGGTGCGCTGGGGATCGCTGGCGTTGGCGCCCCAGGTGAGCGATCCGCCGAAGAAGACCACCGTCATCGGCTGGCCCGCGGTGGCCTTGCGGTCAAATTCCGCGAAGGACGGCGTGGGAGAATAGGCTGAAGGCGTGGCAGGCGCTGCGGCCTGGGCACTCTTGGACGACTGAATCACTGCACATCCTCCTGCAATAGAGAGGAGCACTACACTCAGGGCCAGAATCATAGGTTTCATGCAAGTTCCTTCACAAATGGTTGGACACCTACGAGTGAACGCTGAAGAAGGCAGAATAATGCCTGTCCTGCGTATAATTCTTCAGCTTACTGGATTCCCGCCCATCCTTCCACGGGCCGAAAGATCACAATAAAAAAACTTGTCGATGGGACATTTCCTCCCCCCACCCTCTCACGGCTATAATGACCGGATTGGCCGCTGTCCGATGATAAGCGGTGGTACCTACGCAGCTTGCAGTAATGAGGCCCGCATGGCAGAACGACGTGATGATCCGTCCGAGCAAGACAAACGCCCGAACGATGATTCTCCTCCGCGTAAAAATTCCGGGCCCGGTGGCACCGGCGGGAGTCCCAACGGTGGCGACGGCAACATGCGCTTCAGCCGTTCGATGCTGGGGTGGATACTTATTCTGTCCATTGCGGTGCTGATTTTCGTGGTCTTCCACGAGAAAAACGGCGCGCCCGATGAAGTCAAATACTCAGATTTCATCACTTACCTGAACAAGGACAACGTTCAGAGCATCGTGGTCAAGGATGACGGAACGCTGGTCTTCGCGCTTCGCGAAGGTACGCCCGGCGAACCCAAAGTCTCTGCCAACGCCACCAAGGCAAAGATCACGCGAATCCCGGTAACCGCCCTCGACGGCTACGGCTGGAACTATTTCAGCCAGGAAGCCATCAAGCATGGTGCGGAGTTCGACTCGAAACAGACCAGCAATCTCCTGTTCCAGATCCTCATCTCATTTCTCCCGTACCTGCTGATTTTTGTCGTGATCTGGTTCTTCTTCCTGCGGCAGATCCGCTCCGCCGGCGGAGGCATCGGAATGCTGGGCAACTTCGGACGGTCGCGCCACCGCCTGCTTTCCAAGGAACACACCAACATCACTTTCAATGACGTGGCCGGCATTGAGGAAGCCAAGGAAGAGCTTACCGAAATCGTGGAATTCCTGAAGAATCCGAAGCGGTTTCAGAAGCTTGGCGGACGCATTCCGCGCGGCGTACTGCTGATCGGCGATCCCGGCGTCGGTAAAACCCTGCTGGCCAAGGCCATCGCCGGCGAAGCGGACGTGCCGTTCTTCTCGATCTCCGGATCAGACTTTGTCGAAATGTTCGTCGGCGTGGGTGCGTCCCGCGTGCGCGACCTGTTCAAGACCGCCAAGGAGTCCAGCCCGTGCATCATTTTCCTTGATGAAATTGATGCGGTGGGACGCCGGCGCGGCAACGGCATGGCTTCCGGTGGACATGACGAACGCGAGCAGACGCTCAATGCGATCCTCGTGGAGATGGATGGTTTCGATACCAACGACCAGGTGATCGTCATCGCAGCCACGAACCGTTCGGACGTGCTGGATCCGGCCTTGACCCGCCCGGGCCGGTTCGACCGGCAAGTCTTTGTTCCGCTGCCCGACATCAAGGGCCGGTATGAGATTCTGAAGGTCCATGCCCGCAAGGTGAAACTCGGCAGTTCAGTCGATCTGATGCGTCTGGCACGTCAGACGCCGATGTTCTCCGGCGCCGATCTGGCAGCCATCATCAATGAAGCCGCCCTCATGGCCACGATGGCCAACAAGGAAGCCATCGAAATGGTGGATTTTGAAGAGGCCCGGGACAAGCTTCGCTTCGGCAAGGCCCGCAGGAGCCGGGTGATCGATGAGAAAGAGAAGATCATGATCGCCTGGCATGAGGGCGGCCATGCGATCGTGCAGGCACTTCAGCCGGATGCCGATCCGTTGCACAAGGTGACGATCATTTCGCGCGGTCGCTTCGGCGGAGCCAGCTTTACGCTGCCCGAGAAAGACCGCATCACGTACAGTCGTAATTACATGCTGGCCGAACTGCGGATTCTTTACGGGGGCCGGGTCGCGGAAGAGCTGTTCGTCGGCGACATCTCGACCGGCGCGTCCAACGACATCATGCGTGCCAGCCAGATCGCGCGCGCGATGGTGTGCGAGTACGGCATGAGCTCGCTGGGACCGATCAAGTTCAGCCCGGACGAAAACCCGCAGTCGTTCTTCGAAAGCGCCCGCGAGTATTCCGAAAAGACGGCCGAGCAGATCGACATCGAGGTGCACAAGATCATTTCGACGGCCTATGAGGACACCCGCAAGATTCTCGCGGAAAAGAAGGATGTACTTGAGGTATTGAAAGATGCTCTGCTCAAGTACGAGACGCTGGACGGGGAGGACGTCAAACGCATCCTTGCCGGACAGACGATCACCAAGCCGACGGTGTCGGATATCCTGGCCAGCGAGCAACAGCGTCGCGCAGACGCCCGCCGCGAGGAAGATGCCCGTAAGCCGGAAAGCAATGGCCCTGCCATGGGCATCCCGCAGCCGGGATAAACGACAGATCGTGAATCAGACCAAACGCTCTAAACAAGAGGCCTGCCGGAAAGCAGGCCTTTTTTTCGTCCCCAAGCAGGCAGAATCCCAGATTGCCGCTTCTTTATTCAACTTTCCGGGCCGTATCAGGTACACTCTCTGCGGTTCGATAACAATGGCGCGAGGTGGAACATGACGAAGCAAATCGTGACGGTTTGGGCCGGGTTGATGTTGGCGATCATGCTGGGAGGGGCCACCAGCGCCAGCGCTGCCACCGTTCTGCAGGAGAATCTGCGCGACTGCAAACTTCCCAACGGCGTGACGCTTCTGCCGCTGCAGCGATCTGACGCATCCAAGAACGGCTACATTCTGCATTTTGTGGATCAGAAATTTACGGTGCTGCCCAAGTCAGATACGGACAAGCCGCTCACCTCCGATCAGATCGTCGACAAGCTTCGTGCCGCCAAGTCCGCCGATTTGATGTACTTCGCCTCGAACTCCGGCACGCTCTGGGCCGTCAGTGGACGCATCCAGGATCTTGGTGCGATGTATCTGTATGAATCATCGGCGGCCAAGCTGGATGTTCCCGCAGAGATTCCCGGCAGCGACAAACGGCCGGCCGGAGCGCTCATCGAGATCAACGAGGGGCGCGCGTACATCGTGGAGTGCACCAACAGCCGGTACGTCCTGCTCCGTGCACTGAAGAAGACCGATGATGGTCTGATTATCCAATACGTCTACCAGCCCGATGGCACGTTGAATTTTTCGATTCCCAAATCGGATCTGGTGGAAATTGCCACGAGCACGGACATCGAGGAGGAGTTGAGCAAGAAAGGTCCTGCCACACCGACAGCGCCAGCAGTTCCGGCCACGGCGCCTTCGTCGAAACTTCCGCAGACCACGGTGTCGGTCGATGGCATTCGCATGACGACCGCCGGCAATGTGACCCAGTCGGAGCCGACCGTACTGGAGCCCTTCCTGAGCACGTTCCTTCGGCAGCGCGATGCGATGATTCAAAGCAGACTTGCCATTGTGAAGGCCGAGGCGCGCACGCCGGTGGAATTCCAGAAGAAGACGGATGCCATCGAGGAATTGGCCAAGCTTCGCGCGACCGAAGCGGTCGATACGCTGGTCGCACAGATTGCTTTCATGAATCCGCGGGTCAAGACGAAAGATCCGTCCATCGATACCTATCATCCCTGCGTCGCGGCGCTCAAGACATTGGGAAAATCCGCGTCGGCCGCGGCACTGCAGGCGCTGCGGAACATCAAATTCGAATCCGTCCCCAACGAGGATCAGATCCAAAGCTGGCAGTACCGCGCCAATCTGCTGGTCGTCGTCATCCGTGGCGTCGAAGGCGACGACATGGCGGAGCTGCTTTTCAAGAGGGAACTGGACAAAGCGCCGCCTGAACGCAAGTCGCTTTACGTGCCGCTGGTCCCGCAAAAATGATCGCCATTGAGCCCCTTGTACATTTTGCGGTGCGGGCCCGCGGTGGGGATTTCGAATTTCTCTGAAACGATGCTCCAGCCCTGCCGGAGATAGAAGTTCAACGCCGGAACCCGGGCGTTACACCAGAGCGTACGGACGGGGGTGTGGGTGAAAATGTGCTTTTCCGCATGGGCCAACAATTGCGCCCCGATTCCCCGCGAGCGATACGCTTCATCAACAGCCATCCCGCGAAGCTGGTATGCCGGCTGATTCTCATAGGATGATTCCAACAGGGTGAGGCACGCGACGATCGTCCGCGGATCAGCGACGACAAACGCACCGAAATGCAACGCCGCTGGAGACGGCGCATCGTCCCCGGCGAAATAGACACGTTCCGGCGTCATCCCCGGGCGAAGCACAGCAAACCGCAGATGATAGATTTCATCGAGCGTCGCAACGCGAAAAGCAAGAGATTCAACGGGCACACTCATGGGAATCCAACATTAAGCCACCTGGGGATGATCGAGGCGAACGATATCGAGATCGGCCGCCAGCGCGTTGTCTTCGACTTGCTGGACCGACTTCGCACCCGGAATGACGCACGTAATAGCCGGATGCTGCAGACACCACGCCAGCGCCCAGCGCGCCATCGGCACGCCGGCGGGCACTTCCTCGCGGGCGATGCGTTGCACTTCCGCAAGCTGTTCATCGCGATCTTTCGTGTACCACTTCTCGCGGACATCCGTGGCGGGAAATTTGTCGCCGGGCTTGTACTTGCCGGAAAGATAACCGGAAGCCAGAGGCACCCGGGCCAGAACGCCTAGATTGAGTTTCTGACACAGCGGCAGAACCGCCGTCTCCGGTGCGCGGGAAAGACGATTGTAAATCAGTTGCACCGCCTCGACGTGATACTTGTCCGCACGCTCGACCTGAAAAGCATTGTCATTCTTGCTCGTGGACGTGCCCACGTGCCGCACCTTCCCCCCCGCCAAGGCCTTTTCGAGAACTCCGCGGACCTCATCAGATTCATATTGAGCGTCGGCCCATGAATGGTATTGGTAAAGGTCGATGTAATCCGTCTTGAGCTCGCGCAGAGAATCATCGAGCTGTTTCTGAATGTCCGGCCCCGAGCGCGGCTCAGAGCGCTTGAACGGTTCATGAAACTTGTGCCCGAACTTCGTAGCGATGATGAACTGATTGCGGGCGCCCAGTTCAGCCAACGCATTGCCGATGAGGAACTCCGAGGTGTGATCGCCATAGCACTCGGCGGTGTCGATGAGGTTGACGCCCAAATCGCGGGCCTTGGCAAACATGGCCGTCACTTCGGACTGGGTGAAGACCTTGTCCCACTCCCCGCCAAGCTGCCAGGTTCCGACACCGATGACTGAAACGCGGAGACCGGTCTTGCCAAGCGTTCGGTATTTCATGGGCCGTCCTTTTGCGAAGTTAAGTCGTTGCCAGAGAAATGATAACGGCTGACACCGCGGAAAACATGCGTAACAGTTGAGCAGGAAACATATTGAAAAATACTCATATGCCCTGTCCCTGCCGTGAAGATGAGCATGAATGAAACGGCAGAGGTCATTCAATGATCGCCCATAAGCAATTTATTTGTCACCACTTACAGAGCGATGCGAAGGTAATCAGCCAATTGGCACGGGATTCGCATTATCACCTCCATGCACGAGCGTGTGCTCGTGATGGAATATAGGTTAGAAATCGCAAGCGAGGGTTGAATGGAGTTTGCGATGCGAAGTATCGATAGTGTTGAGGGCCTGATCGAAAGATCAGCAGCGCCGGAAATGCGGTTGCCCGAGATGCCTCCGCTGACGCTCACACGGAATTTCATGTGGGTGTTCGGCATCTGCGTCGCTTCGCTGCTGGTGGTGCCGGTGGCGTTGGCATGGACAGCGAGCCTGCTGCTGAATTAGCGTGACCTGGGGAGTTGTGGAGAGCAAGGGAGAGAAAGCAGAGTCTTGAAGTTTCGATTCCGCGGCGACCAAAGCCGTCGCGGTAACAGGAAACTCGACAATTACTTTGCCGGGGATAGGAAGCCTGAGGCGCGTTGCCTTGGGCTTTCTTTTTTGTAGGCGATAATTATTTCCTTCAGGAACGAAAACGTCACCAGTCCCGCCGGAAGCGGAACTGGTGACGCTGGGTATTTGTGACTACCGGGTTACTTGCTCGCAGACTTCATGAACTCGAGGACCTTCCGCTGATCTTCGCCAGTGAGGTTGGCGCGAACGCGCATGTCGTGGATCGCCACCTGCCATTGGACCGCACTGTACGAGGAAGGCGAACGCAGGTTATGACAGCGGGAGCAAGTCTCGGCCCACAACTCGGCGCCGCCCTTCTCCGAAACGCCGCCGGCCACGGAAGTGGTCGGGGCATTAGTGGTGGTGGTTGCGGTATCGTGCGAATTGGCGACGCTGCAGCCGAGCACACCCAGGGAAATTCCCGAGGCGAGCACGCCCAGCGCGATGAAACTTCTTGAAACAGAGATGGCCATGGTTACCTCCTTAGAATCCTACGCCGACCTGGAACAGATAGGCGCTAGCACCGGGCAGGTGAGCTTGTTCATCACATTCATACGCAAATTTCACGACGGTTTGAGCGTTCAGCCAGTAGTCGATGCCATAGGTGAACCGCTGCTCGTGCGAATCGCCATTGGGGGCCGTCGGATCCGCAAACTGCCCGCCGGGAATATCCAGACGATCGTAACGGAAGATGAATTCAAAGTTCCGCAGGATCTTATTCGATGCCATGGAGGGTCGATAGGCGATCATTGCATAGCCGCCGTTGCGATCGTTGTCATGCAGGATCGGATCGCCGCCGGGCGCCGTGGTGTTCCCGACATGCGAGAAGACCCATTCCGCACGCAGGGTCAGGACGCCCGCGATCTGGTCGATCGGCCGCACATAATTGAAATCGACCGCCTGCAGGAACGCACTAACGCGCGGCGAATCGATCGGGCCGGTGCCGGGGTCGAAGTTTTCCGGATGAACCTGGCCGTACTGCATCGAGTAACCGATTTCCAGCTGCGGGATCGGAACAAAACCGATGCGCCCGCCCACCGCCTTATTGTTGTTGGAATCGTTTCGATTGCCGTGATCGAGAGACCCGTTGGTGAAATCGATTTGTGCGCCGTTGCTGATGTACGCGGCATAGTTGATCCGCATATCACGATTGATCGGATAAGCGCCGCTCATGTATGCGCCCATGACCGATTCGGGCGCCAGGCCGCCATCGCTGAAGACCAGCGGATCATCCGGAAGCTTGTTGATCCACGAGGGATCGAAATAGCGGTGATAGGCGGCGAACTGTGCCACGAATTCACCCGCGCCAACGGTCAGGTAATCGTTGACGATGTAATTCAGTGATGCAATCATCAGCTCGACGGAAGTGTTGCCGTTGTCATCGAAGCCGATATCCAGCGCGCCATCAAAATAGAGCTTGTCATTGATCTCCCAGAGGAAGCGCGGCGCAAATCCTGCTTCAAACGTGGACGGATGACCGCGAACGGCGGTAAAGCCCACGTCGGCATCGCCGGTGATCAGCAGTTTGGTGGTCCCCGCAGCGTTGGCATTGGCCTGATTCTGCACGTCCTTGACGATCTGCATGATCTGATCGCGCTCGTCTTCGGCCTCCTTGACGTCGGCCTCCCGGGCTTTGCGAAGGTCGGAAACTTCCTTGCGTAGCTCCGTGATTTCGTCGGTGCTTGCGGCCGGACCCGCCTGGGCGCCGCCCGCATTAGCCGCACGTTCCTTGCGGAGCTGCTGAATCTCCTGCTTCGTTTCAAGCAGTTCCTTTTTCAAGGCTTCATACTCCGCGCGCGTGACCGGCGCGTTATCCGCAGGCGGCGGATCTGCCGCAAACGCTGATCCAGCACCGAGGGCCGCGATGACGGCTGCGAATGCCACAACGCGTGATCGAGAGGATGGATTCATTAGTTACCTCCGTCTTTAGTGGGTTGACTGGCAGCGCCGGCAGGTTTTGGCGCCAGCGTTCGCACGTAATTGATGACGTTCCAACGATCGTTCTCGGACAGCGTCTTATCAAACGAAGGCATGGGCTTGCGGCCTTCGGTGAGTTTCCAGAACAAGGCGCCGTCAGTCTGATCCCACAGTGCAGGATTGGCGAGGTTGCCGGGATTCTTTTCGAGATCCTTGGCCGCAGGACCATCGCCTTTGCCCGTTGCCCCATGACAGGAAAGGCAGTTCTGCGCATACATCGCCTTGCCCGTGGCGATGGATTTCTCATCGGCGGCAATGGGATTCTGCTTACGTGATGCGCGCGCCGGCGCCTTCCACGGCTCATCGTTCGCCGCTGCGTTCAGCACCGGCGTCATCCATACCGCAGTCACAAACCCGCCCGCCAGCAGGGCCGTGACCATGCTCAAGCGGTTCCAACGGATGCTCATGAATCAGCTCCTTTACGAATGGCTCTCAACTGGAACAACACGAAGAGATATGATCCCCAGGCGCCGGCCACGAGGAGGACGATCACGGCAATAAGACCGCGCGGGGCGTTGGGAGACCAAAGAGCACGCGGATAAGCATCACCCGCGGGTGTGCGTGTTTTTCCGCCAGACATGCGGGCCTCATTATGCGCGCCTGCGTAAGCGGCTGGCGAGAGAATTTCAGCGGAAATATTCAAATTTCCTTCGGCGTCACCGGGAAGATCCGAAGGAAAGGCAATCGCGGCCGTACCGTCATCGAGCGTCTGATCCGTTCCCAGAATCAATTTTCCAAACGTGCGCGGCGCGGAGAACGACACATTGGCGTTTTCCAACGGCTTGCCGTTGACCGTCACTGTGGCAAAAATCTCTTTTTGACCGTCTTCAACTTTTGTCGCCAGGGTAATGACGGCCGACGGCCGCGTGGCCGCGGGAGCCGTGCTGGTGTCCGGCATGTCAGCAGCGAGTGCCGGCGCGAGGCCGAACAAGATCGCGAGCAGACCGAGGTCGAGGCGAACCAGTTTCAAATGAGACTCCAGATCAATGCTTTCTTTCTACGGCCGCGGCAACCGCGCGACCCTCGATGATTTCCCAGATGGAGATGATGGGGAACACTTTGGAGAAAAGCGTGTAGAGCAGACCAAAAGCCGCAAAACCGCCGAAGGTAATGGACCATTCCACGAACGTCGGCACATACGCTAGGTGCTTGCCCACCGGCGTCGGCATAAACGGAACCGACAGGGTGGGGACAATAATGATAAAACGCATCAGCCACATGCCGATGTTGATGAGCACCGACGCGAAGACGATCCCGGCCAGTGTGCGCGTCCACGGCAGCGCCAACAGGAGACACGGAACCAGCAGTCCGACAATAACCATCGTCCAAAACTGGATGGCATAGGTACCGCCGAAGATGGATTGCAGCAGCGAACGCTCTTCAGTACCGGTGACGTAAGTGGAGCCGGCAAAGTTATTCACGGTGAAATAGAGATAGGCGATGCCCACCGCCAGGAGAAGCAGCCCAAGCTTCTTGAAATGCTCGAGCTTGAGATAGTCCTCGAGATGAAACGCCTTGCGGAAGATGGCCATCGCCACGATGACCGCCGCGATGCCTGAGTAGAGCGCACCGACGACAAAATCCGGTCCGATGATCGTGGAATGCCAGCCGGGACGCAGGGTCATGCCGAAGATCCATGCCGTCACGGTGTGAATGGATACCGCCACCGGAATGATGACCACGGCCATCACCGACAGGGCGCGTTCCAAAGCGTGGTGCTGTGCCGGCGAGCCCTTCCAGCCGAGGGCGAGAATGGTGTAAAGGCGCCGGCGCCAGGGAGAAAAATTTGTGGAATGGTCGCGCAGAATCGCCATATCGGGAATCAGCGGCAGGTAAAGGTAGATCGTGCTGCCGGCCATGTAGGTGGTCAATGAGAGCACATCCCAAAGAATGGGCGATTGCAGCCGGCCGTATAGAAGCACGTGGAGAAAGCGGTCGGGCCGGCCCATATCGATGATGATCATGGGCCCGGCGATCATCAGGGCGAAGAGGGTGATTCCCTCAGCCATGCGCGTGATGGGGCGCCGCCACTCCGCGCCCGTGAGCCGCAACATCGCCGAGATGAGCGTACCGGCCATCGAGATCCCGATGAAAAACACGAAGTTGATAATGTACACGCCCCAGCAGAAGTAATCGTTCATCGCCGTGACGGCCAATCCATTCTTTACCTGATAAAGGTAACAGACGGCGCCCCAGAGCGCCACCAGCGCCAGTGAGATCACCCATGTTTTATGGAATAAAGACGGCCGGCCCAGCGTGGCAATCAGATCATCGGTGACCTGGGCGTCTGTGGATGCAAGCGGACCGTGCGAATTGAATGCTGGACTGCTCATGCGCCGCCTTTCTTGGCGTCTGCCTTGGTCTCACCGGGAGCCGGATATTGGCGATTGGCCGGCGGGAGATAATAGACGCGGGGTTCTGTGCCAAGATTCTCCAGATGGCGATATGCCGAGCGGTCGCGCAGCAACTTGGACAACCGAAGCGTCTCTCCGCCGGAATTGGTGACGGCGTCCTCGTTCTGGTCGCCGAAATAGATCGCACCCATGGGGCAGCCGGAAGAACAGTGGGGCAGCATGCCCATCGCCGCGTGATCGGGGCAGAAGTCGCACTTTTCGACCGTGCCAATGCGCCGCGGATAGCCCCACTCCGGCGAATAGCCTCTTTTCGCGGCCTCGGGAGGATCTTCAGGTGGACCCCAATTGAAAGATCGTGCGCCATACGGGCAGGCGGCGATGCAGAACCGACACCCGATGCAACGCTCATTGTCGATAAGAACAGTCCCATCCTGAGTCTTGTATGTGGCGTTGACGGGACAGACCTTGGTGCAAGGTGGGTTATCGCAATGGAAGCAGGGCCGCGGGAAGTATTCGGGTGCGGAAAGCCCCTCGCCAGGCATCACTAGAACGGGAATCCATTGGCGGCCGGGAGGAATGAAATGCGCTTTGCCGCAGGCTTCGGTGCATTTTCCGCAACCGTCGCACTTGGCCAGATCGATCACCATGATCCAGCGGCGACCGGGCACACCGTTGCGTCCGGTGGGGTCGGCAGCTGGTGGCATGTGTGTATGAGACGAGATCGCACTTGGAGATACGTGACCGATCATTCCTCCCGGCATCAGAACGGGGAGCGACACATTCGGCTTGGCGGCAGCTTGAATGGCTTTGAAGGCCGAGGCTCCGGCAACCGCCGCCGTGGCGGTCATCAGGCCTCGTTTAAGAAAGTCACGTCGATCATTAGCCATAACGCACTCCACTTTGCCGGCTAAGCGTGGTTAGATTTTGAAGCGTCGAAGATCCCACATGAAGAAACGACCGTGAACTGTGTCGCCAAAATGCTGATGCCCACAAATATGCCAAGACTTGACTGGAGCCTTTGGACGCCGGGAAAGGGTTGCTATTGAGAAATGTCCCGACTAGGAATCAGAGCATTGTCGCAGCGAACAAGTAGATTTCAAGTATTATTTTTCCTCACATGACCATACAAAATACCTATTTGTTCGACCATTCTCTTCGATTCCGAAAGGTTGTCAAGATAAAAAGACCATGATATCCATATAATTTTTATTTAATTCTAAGTCTCGGCCAGTTCCGGAGTTCGACCATCTAAAATTTTGGCCAAAAAAGCATGATGGCGATAATGCCCACCGCGGAGATGCCGAAGAGAAGCCCAACCAGCCGGACCAGCCTGGGCGTCCCTAGGACCATGACGCAGCCGAACTTGAAGGCCAGATTGGACATGGTGGCGACAAGGACGATGCGCCACGCAAGCTGCGGAAGAATCGTAGCGTTGCCCGTCATGCCGGCAACGGAAAGCGTGATCGCGTCCAGATCGGTCAGGCCCGAAATGACGCCGATGCCGTAGAGGCCCGCCTGTCCGAAATAGTCTTTTCCCCACGCTGTGGCCAGCTTAATGACCGCATAGAGCAAGCCAAAGACGATGGCGGAAAAGAGCTCGGCAGGGTTGCCAGGTTCTGGCTGGACAGTCTTCGCGCCCCGGTCCCAAAGCCACATCCAAAACGTAACCGCTCCCATGACGAAGCACGTGGCCAAAAACGGCGGAAGCGTCTGCAGCGCAAAACTCGATGCGAAAATGGAAAAGAGGATCATCACACGCATGGTGGACAGAAGCGTTGCGATCATGATGGCCTGCGCAGCTAGTGGCGCGGACTCGGGGTTCTCTCGCGTACGCCGGGCATAGGAGACGGTGGTGGCGGTGGAAGAAATCAGCCCCCCGATAGCGCCGCCCAAAAGCGTCCCGGTACTTGGCGGAACCAGTTTGTAGAGGACATAGCCGCCAAGCGAGACGCTGACGACGAGAACGACCACCAGCCAGATTTCAAACGGGTTGAGGACCTGATAGGGTCCGTACTTTTCGTTTGGCAAAATGGGAAGAATGACCACCGTGATGAGGACGAATCGCATGATGGCGCGAACATCCTTGTCGCTCATTCGGCGTACGAAGTTGTGCATCGGATCTTTCCAATGAAGCAACAGCGCGACGCTGCCGGCGGTGACCACTGCGACCGTACGATCTCCTCCTACCAGATAAGCCCCCAGCGAGAACATCACCAGAGCCGCAACTTCCGTGGTCAGCCCCAGGTTCTTGCCGGGCTCGACACGCCCCTGGTTGTAAACCCCAACAGCCAGAATGCACGCCAGCCCCAGCCCGACCGAGGGGATCACCCAGATTCCCGCCGTCTTGGCCACCAGCGCCGAAAGTGTACCCAATAGCGCAATCAGGGTGAACGTTCGAATACCCGCGAGCTCAGAACCTCTCCGCTCGCGCTGCATCCCCACGAGCAGGCCAAGGCCTAGAGATATCGCCAGAAGGATCAGGGTTTCCTGTGTATCCATGGGGCTATGACCTCAAGAGGGGACGCGCCATCGTAAGTCGTGACGATCCCTAGAAAAACAATTCGGCAAGGCAGAGCAAGGTGCGTGAATCATTACGGTACCGCCGCAGGAATAGACGATGAAGAAGGATTGTCATTTCAGAAGTGAGTACGCATGCGTTTTAACCTGAGCGATTACCTGGAAGCGACCGATACGCCGCTGTGGATTACGCACAATTCCGCATGGATCTATCATATCCCCATGGCGGCGGTGCTGATCAAGATGCTTCAGCCGCGCGTTTTCGTGGAACTGGGCACCTTTCGCGGCGACTCGTATATGGCCTTCTGCCAGGCCGTGGCAAAATGCAACACCGCTACCCATTGCACCGCCGTAGATAACTGGAATGGTGACGCCCATGCAGGATTCTATGGCCCCAATGTGCTCAAGGAACTCGCGCTGACTCACGACCCGCTGTACGGAACCTTTTCCACGCTTTTGAAATCGGATTTCATGGACGCGCGGAGGCAATTCGCCAACGGTTCGATCGACCTTCTGCATATCGACGGCCATCACACCTACTCGGCCGTCAAGGCCGACTTTGAAGCATGGCAACCGAAACTCAGCGATCGTGCCGTGGTGCTCTTTCATGACACGGCCGTAAGAGAGCGGGATTTTGGCGTGTGGAAACTCTGGGAGGAACTCTCGACCAGCTATCGCGGATTCAACGTACCCTATGGCTGTGGGTTGGGAATCCTGGCGGTGGGAAAAAACTTACCCGAGCCGTTCGAAGAATTCATGGACGAATTGAATCACGATTCGACCCCGATCCTGACGCAGTTGCAGACGCTGGGCATGCGCATTGAACAGATGCGGACCATCATGTCGCTGGTGAACGATCTGCACCACGAGCAGTCCGTGCTTAACGAATGGCGGAAGATCGCCCGACAGACCATCTTGCAGCCTACTCCGAACGTCAAGGCGGCGTGGGATGAACCACGAAAATATTCGATGACCGTCGTCGGCGAGGTGAGAGAACTGCTCGTCGACACATTGAAACTGGTTCAGGAGAACCATGCCTTGCGGGAAAAAGCGACCGCGCGCATCGGCGTGGTAAAGGAAGTGGTCGACGCGGCAAGGGAAAAAACGCCCGTGGCGTAATCGGGGAAAGCAAATCACCTTTCGTCACACGCGTTGAATCTGAATCATCAAATCGTGATCTTAAACACAATATCTGCATTTCGTGGATAGTGAACCTTCATATCCAGTTCCCTGCAATCCCCAAATCTCTCACTTCCTCAGGGGAAATGAATCTATAGCCAGTTAAGAGTATGACATAGCTGAACGAAAGTGTTTCCTGTGGTAATATCGTTCAGACTGGTCCGCGATCGTCGATGCGTACCAGCACATATCAGTTGCCGAAAAGGGTATAGATGAAACCTATCACCGTGCATGTCGTATTTAACGCACACTTGGACCCAGTATGGATGTGGCCGTGGACCAGCGGATTGGATGAAGCACTGGGGACCGCTCGAAGTGCGTGCGATCGACTGGATGAAAGCCCCGAACTGTTTTACACACAAGGGGAAGTGTGGACGTTGCAGATGGCGGAGAAGGCCGATCCCTCGCTGTTCAAGCGGATCCGCCGCCACGTGGACAACGGACGCTGGGAAGTGATCAACGGGTGGTGGGTGCAGCCGGACTGCAATTTCCCCACCGCCGATGGACTTCGCCGGCAGATCGAGATGGGCCAGAAATGGGTGTGGGAGAAATTCCGTCTTCGCACGCGCTGCGGGTTCAACCCGGATAGTTTTGGACATTGCGCGATACTCCCGGAGATTCTGCGCGAACACGGGCAGGATCGGTACGTCTTCATGCGGCCGCAGGAACATGAGATGGAGTTGCCGGCGCGACTCTTCAATTGGCGCTCGCGCGCCGGAGGCCAGGCAGTCAAGACCTTTCGTATCGCCAAGTCCTATTTGAACGGGCTCGATGGCGGCGTCTGGCAGTGGCCCCTGGATGCCTGCGTGGAAGCCCTGCCCGACGGTTGCCGGCACACAATGGCGTTCTTCGGCGTGGGCGATCACGGCGGCGGCCCGACCAAACGCCTGGTACGCTGGGTAAAGGAAAATCCGGGAGCGATCCCGGGTGCCCGCCTGGAATTCTCCACCATCGCACGGTTCTTTGCCGCTATCGATAAAGAAAAACCGAAGCTGCCGGACGTCGTCGGCGAACTGCAAATGCACGCGGTCGGCTGCTACACGGTCATGCGGACGAACAAAGTCGCTCTTCGCCGTGCCGAACATGCCCTGATCCGTACCGAGTCGGTGGCGCCGAAGGAAGATCGCCCCAGGATGGAGCGCGCCTGGCAGGAAGTATGCGCTCACCAGTTCCACGACACGCTCGGCGGCACATCGATTCCCGAAGCCTACCCGTTCGTCGATGGCCAGCTCAATGGCGCCGCCTCCACCGCCGAGGAGATTGCCTCGTATGCCGTTCGGCGACAACTGTCCAAGTTGCCGGGTGATGAGTTGCCGCGGCTGGTCTTTACCAATCCGGGCAAGGTCGCGTTTTCCGGCTGGGCTGAAGGAACCGTGTATACCGAAGGCGTCTGGATGAATCCCTGGCGTATGCTGGATTCGCGGGGGAAAGAATTGCCCTTCCAATCAGTGCCGACCAGCGCCGGCAACGCGCCCGACTGGCATTGGGGTTTGCGGCGAGTACTGGTGAAAACGGAAATTCCCGCCGGTGGGTTCCAGGCCTATCGGTTGGACTTGAGCAAACTTCCTGCAGAGGTGAAAGCTCAAGTGCAGTCGAACTCACGCGGAATTTCCAACCTGGCAGGTGCGGCCGTAACGACCGGCGCCACACAAACCGCTCTGCTCTGGAAGGGCCGGAAGATCACGCAAATAGGGCTGCATCTGATCGATGATCCCAGTGACACCTGGACCCATGAATCCGATCGGTACGGCGAGAAGCCGCTGGCCACCGTGAAATGGGACAAAGCACGCGTGCAGGATTCGGGGCCGCTGATGGCGTCGATTCATCAGGCAGGCACGGTCGGCAAGAGCCAACTCACCGCGGAGTGGCGGGTCTACGCCGGCGAGCCGTGGGTGGAGCTCCTGTTGAATATCACGTGGGCCGAGTGCCAGAAGGTGCTGAAGCTGGTGCTGCCTGGGATGGGCGGCAAAGAGCGGCTGGAGGGCACGCCGGGTATGGGGGTGATTCGTGTGAACAGCGGACGCGAAGTGCCCGTGCACGACTGGACGCTCTGGGGAAAAATGGGCGTGGTATCGACCGACGTGTTTGGCCTGGATGCCACATCAACGCGGCTGCGGCTGACCTTGCTCCGCTCGCCGTACATGGCGCATCACACCCCGTTGAAAGCCGATCCACTGAAGGGCGGATTTCCCCGGGCTGCCATCGCCGATCAGGGACGCCATCGTTTCCGTATGCGGTTCTGGCTGAACGGCGCGACGGAACAGGCAATGGCGGCGCAAGCACTGGCACTGTACCGCCCGCCGATGAACGCCGAACTGACCCGCGGCATGCCGGCACGCTGGACGGAATATGTCTCAGCACAGGAAATCAAGGAGTGATCGGGGGAAGGCCTACGCGCTCATCGAAGCAGGATCTAGTCCGTTTTGCCGACAGAACGCCGCATAGGCCAGTGGCGAGATTTCGCTGGGCTTGATCTCGGATCGACCGCCCCAGAAGACATTCGTGTAGCTCACGGGAATGCCGACCGCAGCAAGGTGTGCATCGATGGCCATCTTGTGCGCCAGAACGCGATCCTTTTCCGTACCGTGGACCACGCCCATGATGTTGACGTTGGCAAAGTCCGGACCGCCTTCGCGCCAGTAGGCGTGAGTCATGCAATAGTGGCGGCCGACTTCCGCACCCGCTTCCAATTCCCGCCCCTGCGGGACGGCCCAGTGAAACAAGGCGTTGTATTGCGTGACGCGCTCGCCGGCAGCGGTCGTCTTGACGTGCTCGAGAAATGTGGAGAATCGCCCGATGACTTTGCGCTCGTGCAAAGAATTGCCGACCGCGAGGAATTGTTCGAGCGAGACGCCGGCTTCCGCAGCGCGAGTCTGCCAAAAGTGATTGCCCGCAGCGGCAGAGTTTTCGAGCTCTTCCGCCGTGAACTCGCGCTTAAGCGATTCGAGAACGCGCCAGTCTAAGGGCGAAAGCTGAACGATCTCCGTGCCGAGAGGTTCCGCGGGAACGTCGGCCTTGTCGCCCGGATTGATGGTACGGCGACGGACGTGGCCAACCCCCAGAACGAAAAGCTTCTTCGCCGGCATCAGCAGGAATTTCTCCGAACCAATTTTCGACTGGAGAAATTCGCAATGCTTGGCCAGCGAAAAGCCCTGCGGCACCTTGAGCGTGGTCCAAAGACGATACGCCGAACCGGTGGTCTCCTTGTCGGTGGAGCGGATGACGATATGGCCGGAGAAGGGGTCCTCCTTCCAGAGGTAATCAAAACCAGCGTTCAATTTCTCGGGCGTGATCTTCCATGCGACCAGCGATCCCTGCGCGAGATTGGTGGCCATGAGGGTCTGACGAACCCGGCGAATCGTCCCGTTGCGAAGCATCGCGACTATACGCTCAATAACCGTTGGCAGTTCCACGTCACACTTCGCTGCGATTTCACCAAAGGGATCAGAAAGGAATCCCTGGATGCGGTCTTCAGAGACCGACAGGATTCGCGCGTTGATCGCATCGGACGTGGAGATGGGAATGGTTGTGGCACCGGGCATAGGGTCCTCGAGGAAAATAATGATTGACGAGTAGTAGCGGGATGACGGGAGGTGACAAATCGCAATAGTGGCCCACTGACTGGATTATACGAAAACGGCACTGTGGAGTCGCGGGAAAGGAACTGGCTATGCGTGAAAACTGATGAAGTCTACGGATCTCGCCGCAGAAGAGCTTGAAAGCCGGCCTGCTCGAAGTGGTGATCGTAGGCTAAGGCCTGAGTTATCCCGTGCTGGCGCATGAGATGGAAGGAGAGGCAGTCGGTCAAAGACCATGATTTGTCGGCGTGCCGGCGGTGGAAGGCGAGGGCCGCGATAAAGAGATCAGGAGAGGCTCTTACGATTTGGCAATCGGGATTGGCGCTAAGCCGTTCGATCAGCGTATGAAATTTGGGACGTTCCAACGGCGCTGAAAGATGGTTGCCACATTCCCATAGGACGAGTTCGGACACAAGCGTGGGCTCGCGAAGGGATTGCGTCCATGCCACCGCACGAGCATGAAGCTCATCAAGCGGGTCGAGCAGGGCAAGAAGATAACCGGTGTCGAGGAAGATCATAGTTGCTCATCAAGGTTGCTTGGGGGTGCCATAAAGATAATGCTTGTGTTGGCTGGCGCGATCACGCGGCGCGGCGGGATCGGGGGGAAATTCGGTAGCAATGGTCGTCAGGTCGGTCAACGTCGATGCGTCCTTTGCGAGGGTACGAACATCCACTTCCAAAGGGGTGTCCTTCGGGAGATCCACCGGTTGGTCGGGAACCAGTACACGGCCATCAAAATGGACTCGAATCGTTGTCATATCACTAGTATAGCATAGGAATGAATGGGCGGGCACAAATTTGGAGGCCATTTGACCGCGATGATACAATACTAGATTGGTCAAAGGTCACGGAAATGCTCTCTTAGGGCCCAGTCCAATCGGAGTCCCCAATGGCGTCAAAGTTCATACGGGTGACAGGGGCGCGGGAACACAACCTCAAGAACGTCAATCTCGAGATTCCACGCGAGCAACTTGTCGTCTTCACGGGGCTCTCCGGCAGCGGCAAGAGTTCGCTGGCGTTTGACACCATCTATGCCGAGGGTCAGCGAAAGTACGTTGAAAGTCTCTCCTCTTACGCCCGCCAATTTCTCGACCAGATCCAAAAACCGGACTGCGACGAAATCGAAGGCCTCCCCCCCACCATCGCCATCGAGCAACGCCAGGGATCGAGCAACCCGCGTTCGACGGTGGCCACGACCACCGAAATCTACGACTACCTGCGCGTCCTCTACGCCCGGGCCGGAACCCCGCACTGCTGGGTCTGTGGCAAACCGATCGCCTCACAAACCGCCACGCAGATTGTCGACTCCGTGATGAAACGGCCAGAGGGGACCAAGCTCATGGTGCTCTCGCCCTTGGTCCGCGGGCAGAAAGGCTCGCACAAGGAGATCCTCGAGGCGATGACGCGGCAGGGATTCGTACGCTGCCGGATCGACGGCGCCGTGCATGAAATCAAATCCGCCCCGGCCATGGACAAGAATTTCAAACACACGATTGAGGCAGTCGTCGACCGCCTGATCATCAAGCCGGAGATCCGCTCGCGCCTGGCCGACAGCGTGGAGCTCTCCTTGAAACTCGCGGAAGGCCTGGTGGCGATCACCGTAGATGAATCGGGGAAATGGGTCGATTCGGTCTATTCCAGCAAATACGCCTGCCCTGACCATCCGGAAAGTTCACTCGAAGAGCTTTCGCCGCGGCTGTTTTCGTTCAACAGCCCCTGGGGCGCCTGCTCGGCCTGCAGCGGGCTGGGCACGATCCTGGAATTCGATGAAGACCTGATCACGCCGGACAAGACCCGGCCCGTTGTCGAGGCGATCGAGCCTTTCCGCCGCAACGGACGGCGTATGAATATCTATTACAACCGCCTGATGCGGCAGTTCTGCCGCGATTTCGAAATCGATGAAAGCACGCCCTTCGATAAACTGCCGGAACGCATTCGCAAAATCCTGATGTACGGCGCCACCGCCAAGGATGAAGCAACCTACAACGCGGAATTCGAAGGCGCACTGCCCAATCTCCAGCGGCGATTCGAGAATACCGAGAGCGAATTCGTAAAGGCCCGCTTGCACAACTACCTCAGCGAACAGCCCTGCGAGAAATGCAAAGGCGATCGGCTCAAACCCGAGGCGCTGGCGGTGAAAGTGGGCGGGAAAAATATCCGCGAAGTCACCGGCCTGTCGATCACGCACGCCTTGGAGTACTTCAACACGCTGGAGTTGGATGTCGAGCGCACCCAAATCGCCGCACCGGTGCTCAAGGAAGTACGCGCGCGGCTAGGATTCATGAATGATGTCGGCCTCGGCTACCTCTCGCTGGACCGCCAGACCGGCACGCTCTCCGGCGGCGAATTCCAGCGCATTCGTCTGGCCACGCAAGTCGGCAGCGGCCTGGTGGGCGTCTGCTACGTGCTCGATGAACCGACCATCGGCCTGCATCAAAAAGACAACGATCGGCTGATCCGCACGCTCCGCCACCTCACCGACATCGGCAACTCCGTCATCGTCGTCGAACACGATGAAGACACCATTCGGGCTGCGGATTGGGTGATCGATTTCGGTCCCGGCGCCGGCAGCCACGGTGGGCAGATCATTGCCGAGGGACCGTTTGCCAAAATCCTGCAGAACCGGGATAGCATCACCGCCAAATACCTGACGGGCGAGTACCAGATCGTCTCGCCGGAAAAACGCCGAAAGGTGGACCTGAAGGAATGCCTCGAGATCATCGGGGCAAAAGAGAACAACCTCAAAAACCTGAACGTGAAGATGCCCCTGGGAGGTTTCGTCTGCGTGACGGGCGTCTCCGGCTCCGGCAAATCCACGCTGGTGAATGAAATCCTGCTCAAGGCCCTCAAACGAAAATTGTATAACTCCAAGGAACGCCCCGGGGCGCACACCAAATTGATGGGAGCGCAGTTCGTCGACAAGGTCATCGAAATCGACCAGAGCCCGATCGGCCGCACCCCGCGAAGCAACCCGGCAACGTATACCGGGGTGTTCGACCTGATCCGCCAGCTCTACGCCAAGACGCGTGAAGCGAAAATCCGCGGCTACAAGAGCGGACGATTCAGCTTCAACGTCAAAGGCGGGCGCTGCGAAAGCTGCCAGGGCCAGGGCACCAAGCGTATCGAAATGCACTTCCTGCCCGACGTCTTCGTGACCTGCGAAGAATGCAAAGGCACGCGCTTCAACCGGGAAACGCTGGAAATCAAATACCGCGGCAAGAGCATCAGCGACGTGCTGAGCATGCGGATCGAAGAAGCACTGGAGTTCTTCGATAACTTCGGCAACATCAAGCAACTCCTCCAGGCAATGAACGACGTAGGCCTCAGCTACGTGCAGCTCGGGCAGGCCTCGACGCAGCTATCCGGCGGCGAGGCACAACGCGTGAAACTCGCGACAGAACTCGGCAAACCGTCGACGGGCCACACGCTCTACGTACTGGATGAACCGACAACGGGTCTGCATTTCGCGGATATCCACAATCTCCTGAACGTGCTCAACCGGCTCGTGGATCAGGGCAACACGGTCCTGGTCATCGAGCACAACCTCGATGTGATCAAATGCGCCGATTGGATCGTAGATCTCGGCCCCGACGGTGGCGAAGGCGGCGGCACCATCGTCGAACAAGGCACGCCCGAAAAAGTTGTTGCCAATCCGAAGAGCTACACCGGACAATACTTGAAACACAAACTGCTGCCACCCCCAGTGGCCGCGGCGGGGTAATTGCAGCCACGGAGACCAGAGATGAGCACAGGAACGCTGACGTTCGATCGAGAAGGACTGCAAGCACTCGATCGGCGGGCGGTGGAAGAATTCGGCATTCCCACTCTAGTGTTGATGGAAAACGCGGGACGGGCCGTGGCGCTGGCCGTGCAACACGCCGTGCGGCCGGGCAGCCGGGTGCTGATCGTCTGCGGGCCGGGGAATAACGGCGGCGATGGACTGGTTGCCGCGCGGCATCTGCACAATGCGGGGGCGGATGTGATGGTGCTGCTGCTCGCACCGCGGGAAAAGTTTACGGAAGCCGGAGCCATACAACTGAAGATCATTGACGCGATGAACCTGCCGGTGGAAATCCTCACGCCAGGCCATGCCGAATTTCGCGACTGGCTGGTGGAGGGCTCGCCCGGCGACATTGTCGTCGATGCACTCTTCGGCACCGGGTTATCCCGAACCATCGAAGGATTGACCCGCGAAGTGATTGACGCAATCAACAAATGCGGCCGCCGCGTGATCAGCATCGACATCCCCAGCGGGCTCGATTGCGATACAGGTCAGCCGCTGGGGATCGCCATCAAAGCGGCGGAAACCGTGAGCTTCTGCGGCCTCAAGAAGGGGTTTGAACCCGGACGAAGCTACGTGGGCAAAGTGATCGTAGGGGATATCGGGGCGCCTGTAGAATTGCAGCGGCAATTGGCGATGAAATAAGGGGTTCAAAATTTACTTGCTCCAAGAACCTTTCGACCGCCTATTGCATAATTGTGAAGTGGTTCTTTTTAAAAACTAAAAAAAACGCCCGGGAGATCATCCCGGGCGTTTGTAAAACTCATTCAAATGGATAGATCATGCCGGCTCGACAGGCACCGCCCGCTGGGCCAACTGCGGATTGTACCGGCTGTTGGGAACCGCAATACGCCGATTCTGTACCGCGCGGGGCCGGGAAAGAATCGCCAGCAATACCCCGAAGATCGCCAAGTTACCGACGAATATCCACAGATTCGGGTACTGCAAATCAATCTGCTTGTGCAGATACACCACAAATGAAGTGAACAGCAGCGCCGCGAGAGCCACCGGAATCAGCCCGCGCCACGCCAAGCTCATGAGCTGGTCGAAACGGAAACGCGGCAGCGTCCAGCGAACCCACATGTAGAAAAACAGGAACGCAACGACTTTGCCCCAGAAGACGCAGAACTTGATGAGCACGTCGATCCAGCCACCGTCGACCGGCTGGGCCTTGCCATAGATAAGGTAATCGATCCACGGAAGATGCCATCCGCCGAGGAACAGAGAAATCATGACCGCCGCGCCGGTGATCATGGCCGAATATTCCGCCAGAAAGAACAAGGCAAATTTCATCGAAGAATATTCCGTGTGATAGCCGCCGACGAGCTCAGACTCGCACTCGGCCAGATCAAATGGCGTCCGATTGGCCTCGGCAAAGATGCACACGGTAAAGATCACAAAGGCCACGGGATGAACAAAAATGTTCCATTTCGGCAGAAAGTGCAGCCCCGCGATGTCAAAATACCCCGCCTGCGACTCCACCATCTTCGTCAGGCTCAGCGTCCCGGCGACCAGCAGCACCGTCATCAGCGACAGCGCCAGCGGCACCTCGTACGAAAGCATTTGAGCGGTAGCACGAAGCCCGCCCAAAAACGAATACTTGGACCCCGAAGCCCACCCGCCGAGAACCACGCCATACGTGGCCAATCCCGCCATCGCCAGAACGAAAAGCACGCCCACATCAGGATTGGCGACCATGAAAGGAAAATCCACCGGAAGCGACCAGCCGATCACCGGAATCGTCGCGCCCTTCTGCAGAATTCCTCCCCAGGGGATCACCGCAAAGCCGCACAGGGCCGGCGTCAAAATCGCAATGGGAGCAAGCAGGAACAACACTTTGTCCGCCTGCTTGGGAATGAATTCCTCCTTGAGGATGAATTTCACGCCGTCGGCAATGGGCTGCAGAAGCCCCTGCGGCCCGACGCGGTTCGGCCCGACGCGGTCCTGAATCCACGCCGCGGTCTTCCGCTCAAGAAGAATGAGATAGGAAATCAGCCCGAGAAGCATCTGCATAATGCCCACGGCGATCACGATCTTGAGGATCAATACACCATCCATGCGATACCGGCTCCGGAAAGAAGTTTGGCTCCACGGTCAGTTTAACGGATGCAACGGCAAGGGCAAGGCGACCCACTGGCGGTGATTTCACAACTCCCACATGCCACTTCGCATTTGCAGGGGGCGAATGCTCAAGTCTTGTTCGCAGCAGAACCCGCGTGGACCCGCTCGAACATCTTGTCGACGACTTCGTCGAGCGTAAGATCGGTCGTATCGATGCTGATCGCGTCAGCAGAACGCGCCAGCGGACCCACCGCGCGTGATTGATCGCGCATATCCCGCTGCAAAATCTGCTGCAGAATCTCGTTCAGATCCGCGTTAATGCCCTTGGCCTGAAGCTGGTTGATGCGGCGCCGCGCGCGCTCTTCCGGATGCGCATCCAGAAAGAACTTGAAGGTGGCGTGCGGGAAAACGATGGTGCCCTGATCGCGCCCTTCCGTAACCATGCCGCCATGAAGCTTCACACAGTCATCGCCGATCTTACGCTGGCGTTTGACGAGTTCCTCGCGCACCCACGGATTATCCGCGGCCTGCCACGTAATCTCGGTCACCTGCGGCGTCCGAATCTCATCGGCCACGTTCTTCCCGTTCAGCAAAATCAAAGCGGGATCTTCCGCCCAATCAAAATCAATAGACAACAGTCGCGCGCGGTTCCCGATCGCATCAGGGTTATCCAGGAGACGCTGCTCGAGGGCATCGAGAGCGACAGCCCGATACATGGCGCCAGTATCCAAATGTGGTACATGCAGGCGCTTGGCAAGCCTCAATGCGGCGGCAGATTTACCAGAACCCGCTGGCCCATCAATGGTTACAATCATAAACTGCTCCCTGTGCCTTTTCTGTCTAGCCTCATCAGAAATTCATGTTGATCATTTCAAAAGAAAAGATGGGTAATTTGGGGGATTATTCTTGAAAACGAAGCCTACGGCCGATAAAGTATGGAAATCGTGGTGCGACTATAACTCTACCGACGCTACATCAATTTTTCAAACGCGCTATTTTCTCCCCTCCGGTAGGCGAAGTTCCATCCCAGGCCTTCGCCTACTATTATTTTTGCGACAAAACAATCCGGCAATAGAAGCGTTCGACAACCGACCAGCGGGAAAGTACTCTCCCAACAATATCCTGCAGAAGCCCGCTGGCTTCTGACTTCTGACTTCGGAGTTCTTCATGCTCGATACCGTGCTGCTATGGGCCGAAAAAAATAAAGGACGCTGGCTGGGAGATTTGAAAAGCTGGCTCAGCATCCCGAGCGTCTCCACGCAGCCGGAACATGAAGGCGACGTCCGCGCAGCAGCCGATTGGGCCAAGGATTACCTCCGCACCATCGGCATGACCGTCGAAATCATCCCCACCAAACGCCACCCCTGCATTCTGGCCACGACGCCCCCCCATCTCTGCCCGCCGGACGCTCCCCATGTGTTGTTATACGGGCATTACGATGTCCAACCGGCCGAGCCTCTGGAACTGTGGGAAACGCCCGCCTTCATGCCGGCGGTGCGCGATGACAAACTCTTCGCCCGCGGCGCCTGTGATGATAAAGGCCAGGTGCACTGTCACCTTGCCGCACTGACCGCATGGAAGGAAATCAACCACGCATTTCCCTGCCGGGTAACGATCATTCTCGAAGGCGAGGAGGAAATCGGCTCGCCCAATCTGATGGATGTGGTGAAAGCCCATGCGGAACTGCTCAAGACAGCCAAGGTGCTGATCGTCAGTGATACCAACCAGTTTGCCGAAGGCGTGCCGTCAATCACCTACGGCCTGCGCGGCTTGGCGGGATTCGAGATTGTGCTGAACGGCGCCTCCACGGACCTCCATTCGGGCATGTACGGCGGGGCCGTGGCCAATCCAGCGCACGTACTCTGCGAAATCATCGGCAAGCTGCACGACGCCGATGGCCGCGTGACCGTCCCCGGATTCTATGATGACGTACAGGCCCTGACCGAACAGGAACGAAAAATGTGGGCGGGCCTGCCCTTCTCGGAAGAAGCGTTTGCCCGCGAACTCGGTATCAAAGAAGTTTTCGGCGAGGCCGGCTTCACCACGCTCGAACGCAAATGGGCGCGGCCCACGCTGGAAGTCAACGGACTGACCAGCGGCTATCAGGGCCCCGGCGGAAAAACCGTGCTCCCCTGCCGCGCCAGCGCCAAGATCACCTGCCGCCTGGTCCCCAACCAGGATCCCCAGAAGATCGGCGATGCGTGCGAGGCCTATATCCGCTCACTGGCGGGTTCCCGCGTCACCGTCGAGGTACTCCGCAGCAAAGGCGGATCGCCCCCGGCCATCACACCCATCGACTCACCCGCCATGCACGCCGCGGCCGAGGCGCTCGAAATCGGCTTCGGCAAACCGCCCATCTTCCAGCGCGAAGGCGGCAGCATCCCGGTAGTGGCATGGTTCAAAGAAGCCCTGGGACTCGACACCATCATGGTCGGATTCGGCCTTCCCAACGACCGCATCCATGCCCCCAACGAAAAGCTGGACCTCTCCTGCTACTACGGCGGCATCCGCACGGCCGCAGCCCTGTACGATCTGCTGGGCTCACAACTCAAATAGCGCCCGGCCCAGCCCAGCCATCACCCGTCACGCGTTGAATTGCTTGCGCAAGGCCTCCGCCGTTACCCCCATAATCTGCACCGTCTTCTGCGGCCGCGAGTGCCCCGCGATCACACGCACGTGCGCCGGCGCAATCCCCAGCGTCCGCGCCAGCAACAGCTCCACCGCATGATTGGCCTTGCCATCCTCCGGAGGCTGCGCGACTTTCACCTTGAGCATGTCGCCCAGCAATCCCGCAATCATCTCGCGGCTGGAGTTCGGCACCACCTTCACACTAAGCAGTGCCGAGCCGTTACGCTCTTCAATCTTCAATGGCATGGCAATCCCGCAAGTAAGAAGCAAGAAGAGACCGGCAATCATTGCCGGCAGCGGCCTTCTTGCTTCTTGATTCTTGCTTCTTGCTTCTTCGTCTACTCGTTAATCGTGATCTTCACGATCTTCGGCGGATTCACGGGGCGATCGTTCGGACCCGCCTTGACGCTCACAATCTTGTCGACCGTCTCAATTCCAGATGTAACCTTGCCGAACGCCGAGTACTGGCCATCCAGGTGCGGCGAATCCTGATGCATCACGAAGAACTGCGAGCCCGCCGAATTCGGATCGCTCGAACGCGCCATCGACAGAACGCCGCGGGCGTGACGACGCTCAGGAAGCTTGTTGAATTCCGCCTTGATCATGTACCCCGGCCCGCCTGTCCCCGTTCCCTGCGGACATCCGCCCTGGATCATAAACCCCGGAATCACCCGGTGAAAAATCAGTCCATCATAAAATCCCTTCTTCGCCAGATCGATAAAATTCTTCACATGCCCCGGCGCCACGTCCGTCCAGAACTCCACCGTCATCGTCCCCAGGGAAGTTTCAATCGTCGCCGTCGGCGTTTTCGCCGTAGTTTCCGCCATGATTTCACTCCTTAAGAAAAAATAGAAAATAGAAAATGGAAAATAGAAAAATGAAGATCCCCGAAACATGAAAGGCGTGCCACCCGGCACCACCTCTTCTTCTATTTTCTATTTTTCACTTTCTATTCAACGATCTCATCCCGGCCCATGAGTCTGGCCCGGGTCCACACTCGACTTGTGCTGCATCGGAAGCAGAATCCTGAACGTCGTACCCTGACCCACTTTCGACAACACCTCAATCTTCCCGTCATGCTCCTCCACGATCTTCCGCGTCACCGCCAAGCCCAGGCCCGTCCCGCGCTGGCCCTTCGTCGAAAAGAACGGTTCAAAAATGTTCCCCATATCCTTCTCAGCGATGCCCATGCCGTTGTCCTGCACTTCGATGATCGCCTGCTGCGTCATGGGATCGTAATTGGATGAGAGCGTCACCACGCCGTGCCGCGCCTCAACCGCCTCAATCGCGTTGCCCAGCAAGTTCAGCACCGCCTGGTGAATGCCGTCCGCATCCACCGGAACTGGCGGCTGGCTGGTACTCACTTCCGTCAGCAGGGTGATCTTCTTATCCGACGACTGCGTCTTCACCAACTCCAGGCACTCCGCCAGCACGTGCGGCAAATGCGTCATCTCCAGGTGCGGCGTGCGCGACTTCGAATACGCCAGCATGTTCATCGTCAGCGTCTGCACCTTGTCCAGATTCCGCTGCAGCATCCCCCAGCCGATCTTGATGTCGTCCAGCGACCCCTTCCGCAACGCCATTTCCACGACATCGCCACCGCCGCGGATGCCCTGCAGAATATTCTTGATCGAATGCGACAGCGATGCCACCGTCTCGCCCGTCGCCGCCAGACGTTCCTTCTGCACCGATTCCTGGTACAGCCGTAGGTTCTCGATGGCCATGCCGGTCTGCAGGCCGATCGCCGTCAGCAGGCGAAGTTGATCCTGCGTGTACGTGTAGTTGGCCACCATCGTATCGACGTTGATCACGCCGATGATTTTCTCGCGCCCGCGGACCGGCACGCAGATCGCCGAGCGGATCGACAGGCTGTGCACGCTCTTGCCCTTGCTGAATCGCTGATCGGTCATCGCGTTGCTGGACAGCACGCCCTCGTTCTTGGAAATCACGTGTTGAATGATCGTCTGGCTCACCGCGATCTTGGATTCCTGCTCTGCATCGCGATACCGCACCACGCCCGGCACCACCTGCCCGCTCTCGTCGTCAATCAATCCGATGAACGCGCGATCGGCACGCAACTGTTCGAAGACCATGTCCATCACTTTGTTGAGAATCTGATCCAGATCAAACATCGATCCCAGCGCCGTGGCGACCTGCAGAAGCACGCGAAAATGCGCCATCGCCGCCGCAGAGGGCTCCGGCGCCGCAAGAATCACCGAGTCATCATTCGACGCCACCGTCGAGATGATCGCCGAGTCCCCCGCCTTGTTGGCCACGTCATTCGGGTTGTCGACGGTTACGGATTGCCGCGGCGAGCCAAAAACCAGCAACGTCGATCCCATGCGGATCTGGTCGCCGACCTTCACCTTGGAGGTCTTGTTCAGGCGGACGCCGTTGATGAATACGCCATTGGACGCGCCATCATCAAAGAGAATCCAACCGTCCTTGGATTTTTCAAGATGCGCATGACGCCGCGAAACCGTCAGGTCGGTCAGGGGCACAAGCTCGCTGGACCTGCCAAGACTGACAATCTCGTCAGCAGGAAGATCAAACCGTCGACCCTTGTCAGGGCCTTGAAGTACATACAGCGTCAGCAACATAACCTCGAAATGGGGTACAGCTCGTCCATTGTCTCGCACAGAGATGATTCGTCAACCGTTTATATTTTATGATATTCGAGACGCCGGCCGCAAATTTCTGGCCGATCGCTCAAAATCCCGAAATGCCTCTTTGCGCGGCAGTCCGATTATGCACGTTTGACCGATTCCAGAGCCCGCAGATGCGCCACCACCCAGCGGATCACGTCATAGGGCACCGTCTCGTCCAACTCCATAAATATAGGACGCAGCGCCCTCGTGCCACGCTTCTCTGCCGCCGCCTTCACCCGCGCATACACCGCATCAGGCACCCATGCCGCCACCGTCTCCGGCCGCTCCGTCTCCACCCACTCCGCCAGATATTCGGACACCGTGGCCCGCGCCCTTCCCACCGCAGCGCTCACCTCATCCACCGCCGCACCCTTTTCGAACATCACGTAAGCCTGGCGCTTCGGATCGCTCATCTTGCTCACCGGCCGCGGCGCGACCGCCGCCCGCTCGAACCCGCTCCGCTGATCCAGCGCCGCTCCACTCTGCCGGCAATGCGCCGCAATCAGCGGCAATACGCGGTCTGCAAAATCCTTCATCTTTCGCTCGCCGATGCCATACACCAACCGCATGTTCTGCGGCGACGACGGCCGCTGCCGCGCCAAATCCCGCAGTGTGTTATCCGAAAATATGACGTAAGGCGGAACGTTCTGTGCGCCCGCCAGCGCTCGTCGCAATTCCCGCAATTTCTCAAACAGTGCCTCGTCCACACCCTCCCATGATGCCGCATCCTTCCGCTTCTCCGGCTTCTTGGCACCACGCACCGGCTGCACCAGGCGAACCGTGCGTTTTCCCTTCATCACTTCCCATGAGCCAGCATTCAATTTCAAAATCGAAGCCGTCGTCCCGGAATGAATCTCCACCGACTCCTGCGCCAGCACGCCCTGGCCGATCAACTGATAGATGAAATCCCGCAACTCCCGATCCTCATGCCCCTTCAACAGTCCGTATACCGAAAGCTTATTGTGCCCCAGTTGTAGCACACGTTCGCGTTCCGATCCGCGCAACACCGCCATCACGTGGCCGATGCCGAAACGTTCTCCCGTCCGCGCCACCGCCGAAAGAATCTTCTGCGCCAGCACCGTCGCATCCGGTATTTCCTGCGTATCCCCCAGGCAGTGATCGCACGCGCCGCAGCCGATCTTCGATTCCCCGTCGCCATCCGCATCGTCCGCCCCCCGGCCCGGCGCCTCGTAAGTCTGCCCGAAATGTTCCACCAGCGCCTTGTGCCGGCACACCGCCGATCGGCAATAGCGATCCATCGCTTCGATATGCATCATCGACGACGCCACAAAGTCCGCCGCCACTTCCGTTCCCGCCTCTTTGGCCTCCGCCACGGATTTCTCAATCAATCGTTTCCACGAAAACAAATCCGCCCCGGAATAGAACAGCACGCATTCCGCCTCCAATCCGTCGCGCCCCGCACGACCCGTCTCCTGCTGATACGCCTCAATCGACTTCGGCATCCCCGCATGAATCACAAACCGGATATTCGAGCGATCGATCCCCATCCCAAACGCCACCGTCGCCACGATCAGATCGCACTTCTCCTGCAGAAATGCGTCCTGCGATTTGTGCCTCTGCTCGCCGGTCATACCCGCATGATAGCCCAGGGCATGCCGCCCGAGGCCATTCAGTGTCTTCACGTAATCATCCACATCCCGCCGCCTCAGGCAGTAAACAATCCCCGCCTCATCCTTGTGGCGATCCAGCACCTCGACAACCTGCTTCATTAACTCCTGCCGCGGCAAAATTCGATAGGTCAGGTTCGGCCGATCGAAATTCCCCACCAGCACCGCCGGATCATCCAGCTTCAACTGCGCGACAATATCCTCCCGCACCCGCTCCGTCGCCGTCGCCGTGAACGCATGAACGTTGCACCCCGGAAAAACCTCCTTGAGCATCGCCATCTGGCGGTACTCCGGACGAAAATCATGCCCCCAATGGCTGATGCAGTGCGCTTCATCGATCGCAAACGTCCGCACCCCCAGCTCCCGCAAAAAATCCTGAAACGCCGGCATCACCAGCCGCTCGGGCGAAACAAACAGCAAATCCAATCGCCCCGCCCGCAATTCATCAGTTACCTGCCGCCGTTCGTCGGCCCCTAATGTCGAATCCAACTGCGCCGCCGCAATCCCGTTGCTCCGCAGCGAATCGACCTGATCCTTCATCAATGAAATCAGCGGCGACACCACCACCGTCGGCCCCTCGCCCCGCAAGGACAACGCCACCGCCGGCGCCTGATAGCAAAGCGACTTCCCCCCGCCCGTCGGCAGCACCACCAGCGAATCGCGCCGCGCCATCATCGCGTCGATCGCCGGCCCCTGCAGCGGACGTAGTTCTCGAAATCCCCAATGCTTCTCAATGAGGTCCAGCAAGTTGCCGTTCGCGTTCATTTTCCCGTCCCACCCGGCGCAATATGCCTGATCACAGGGCTGTTCGACATATCAATGCCAATCTTCTTGAACATCGCTTCCTGTCCCGCCCGCGCCTCTTCCATCTCCTTCTTATACTCAAACTGCGGCTTGCCGGCGTCACTGACGGTGAGCTTCACGGGCCCCGGCCGGCCAAAAAGAATCTGCGCCATCTTGTCGTCCGCGCGCTTCCCTTCACGAATCGTCGCCTCCATGAACCGATCATCCTTCATCGCCCGATCCATGCTCTCGATCATCTTCTTCCCGTCGATGACCAGCAGTGCCGACGACTCACCGGTCTTCGTGAACACCCCAGCGTCCTTGATTTTGCCAGGCAACTTGTAGGCCATTTCGAGCCGCAGCCCCTTGAAAAACAGCTCCGCCGTCGCCGCATTCTGCTGGTAGCGCGCCCGCGCGTCCTTGACCATCTCCTTCACCTGTTCATCCGTAAGCTCCGGCGGCTTTTCGGTCGCAACGGCGGGGTCCTCAAACATCAGAGTGCCGCCCCCACGCTCGTCCTTGGTCCATTTGATCTTCCGCGAAGGCTGAATTTGCAGTCGCGAGATATCCGGAAAATATCCCGTCGCCTTGAGCGAAATTCGCCCACCGTCCTCGGCCTTGAACGAGACATCCTTCCACGCCTCCACTCCCGCCGCTCCCATAAAAAACTGCATCACCTCCGCATTCGCGCGATCCTGAGCATCCGGCACAGCGGCTCCGCCCGCCATCTGCGGCGGCGGCAACATCACCTGATCGATCACAATCTTCCCGGATCCATCCGGATTCAGCGTCGTCTCCGATTTCCGCTCCACGCACGCCGCCACCGCCAGCGCCGCCATCACCAATGCCACATGAAAAATCCATCGTTTCATCGCATACCTCCTGTTAGACGCGCCCTCATGAGGGGACACGCAGCAACTCTTCCCACTTCGCCGTCGTCGCCGCCAGCAAAATCTTGTCGTTAGCATTCATGTCAATCTGCGCCTCGGCGCTCCGTGCCGATGCGATAAGCTGCGGCACCAACCCGTAATCCAGCGCCCCGGTAATCCCCGGCAGCACCGTCGCATGCGGTGTTCCCAGCCCGTGACGCAATCGATCCGCAAACCATTCCGCCGCGATCGTCATCATCCATGCAATCCCGTCACGCTTGGCCTGGTCCGCCGACGTCAGCCGATCGCGTATCAACTGCAACCCGGCATATTCCCCGGCGAATTTCGCGATCGCCCCCGCCACATCCGATGCCGCCGACCGCCCGGCCACCAGTTGATCCAGTTGCAAACAAAGCTCGCGCGTCCACGACAGTATTCCGCCGGGCGTAAACTTCGTATCTGCTTCTTCCCCCTCATCCGCCTCCGCGCCGCTCTTCGCCTTGCGTGCCGCCGCCTTGGCGTTCTTGTCGTCGATGGTTCGAATATCCTCCGCCCACCGCACCGCCCGCCCCAAACTCCCCCGCGCCAATCGCGCCAGCAGCGCCGCATCCTCCTGCGACATCCCGCGCCCGGCCAATTCCTGCATCACCACCGCGTCCGGCAAAACATTGAAACTCGCCAACTGCGCCCGGCTGCGTATCGTCGAAAGCAACTCCTGCGGACTCGGCGTCACCAATATCAAGTACGACTCCGCCGGCGGCTCCTCCAGCGTCTTCAACAGCGCGTTCTGTGCCGGCGGCTCCATCAACTCCGCCTCATCAATAATGAAAAACTTCCCCCGTCCGCGAAATGCCCGCTTGGCGATTTTCGCTTCCTTGTTCTGGGCAGGATCCCCCGTGATCTCCCCGCGAATCACATCGATCGACAGCGTCGTTCCCTTGCTCTTGCCCCCCTTGTCGTGATACCGAATCAGGTCCCGCGTGATGATGTGCAGATCCGGATGACTCCCCGCCTCAATCGCCCGGCAACTGTCGCACTCCCCGCACGGCAACCGCAGCGGAAAATCCCCCGGCAACAGGCTCACCGCCCCGTCATTCGCCCGCATCACCGGACGATCGCACATCACCGTCCGCGCCAATTCCATCGCCAGTTTGAATTTTCCCACCCCCATCGGCCCGGCAAACAGCCACGTATGCCCCAGGCGCTGCGCCCGCATCGACTTCTGCAACTGGGCAATCGCCCGATCCTGTCCCTGCACATTCAGCATTCCGCCAAGATACCCGCCCCCGCATTGCGATGCCATTGCCCGGCGCAACTCACGCTAACTTCGCGACAACGTCACAATCGCATCCGCGATCAACCCCTCCACCAGCGGCACACCGCCATCGGCCCCCGCAGTCCTGCCCCGGTTCGCCAGCCACGTCCGCACATCATGCACCTGCTGTGCCGCAAACTCCCGCCCCTCATCAAACCACGCAAATCCCGCCAAACCCCACGGCTGATTCGTCGTGTTGTCCGGCTGCGTATTCTCCACGTGGTACCGCACCGATCGCCGCACCGCCTTGAGCAATTCCGCATTCCCCGCCGCAATCCCCACGTTCGCCGCCGCATGAATCGCCGTGAACTCGTCGTACACGAACGCATCCAGATTCGTCTCCACATCCTGCCGATGCCAGCGCCCCTCACCATCCTGCTCGGCCATAGCGCCGCGCCACAACCGCTCCACGATCCCCCGCTCCGCTGTCACCTCCAACTCCTGCTCCAGCAACATCATCACCCAACATACCCACAACCGCTCGATCACCCGCCCTTTCCCCGCCGCCAATTCCCCACCCCGCGCAACCATCGGCCGAATGCTCTCCCGCAGCCGCTGTCCGCACACCGCCTCATTCTCAGCGCCCAATCCAGATCGCAGCAACCCAAAAGCCCGCGCCGCACAAGCCGCCGAGAAATACGGATACACCCCGCGCGTCTGACCCGCCGCATCCCGCACCACCTCCGGCACGCACATCACCTCTGCCAGTTTGTCCGCCGCCAGCGCCCCACCCCCGACCGCACGCACCAGCGTCCCCACCGGCTCCCATCGCCCGTTCAGGCGTACTGGATCCGCATCCGAAACATACCCTCGCAGCACGGCCTGCAAGGCCTCCACCAGCTCATTACAGTTCATCGACACCGCCCTGACTGAGGGTCTTCAGACCGATAACCAAACACGCATCCCCCATCATACGCAAAACCGGAAGTGACCTCATGAACCTGCGACAGTAAGCTCATGCTCAACAAGTAGAACAGTCGATATATGTTCTAGATGGATGCTGGAATTAGCCCGATGGACCGGGCCGATCCTTATGAATGTGGGTTGGTAAAGTGTCATTCATCCCTTCCAACGCGGTAGGCTCGCTCATTGGCGTCAGTGCACGCGAAACGCAGGAGTCCATTCGCGCCCGCAACATCCAATCCCAGAAAGCCCTCCGCCATTCCGAAGAAGTCGAAGACCTCGATGAGAACACCGTCGATCAGATCGGCGACCAGCCCGAACATCGTAACTCCCAGGAAGAAGAACAAAAAAAACGCCAATCAAAAGAAGACGCCCCCACCGAACGCGTCGAAATCACCGCCCTCCAGGACACCCCCCCAGCCCCCCCCACCAAACGCACCATTCCCGCCCCGTCACCCCCTCGCCTCGACATCTCCGCCTAACCCCCTTCTTGCTTCTTGCTTCTTTATTCTTGCTTCTCGCTTCGCCTTCCCCACTTCTTGACCTCAATGTCCCCTAAATGTATACTTCTCCGTCTACAAGTGAATACGGCTCTTATTAAGAGTGCCTGAGGGACGGGCCCGTTGACGGCACAGCAACCCATCCGAATTGCGGAGACGCACTTCGGAAGCGGGTGCTAATTCCCACCCGATTTGCGCAGTTGTGTCACGTGTCTACATAACATTCGCAATCAAGGGGATAGATAAGCAGAACGTTGACTTGCCGGGTAACCTCCCGGCGTATCGGCGGCCTCTTATCGGGAACTCCCGGAAGAGGCCGTTGGCGTTTTTGCGGGACCACCCGTCCCGTACGATACAGTCGGAGGATTCCCCCCATGTCCTACGTAATCGGATTACGCTGCCGCGAGTGCGGCAAACAGTATCCCCAGAAGGGCGTGCACGTCTGTGAACTGTGCTTCGGCCCGCTCGAAGTCGAATACGACTACGCCGCCATGCAGGGCAAGGTAACGCGCGAGAGCATCGAAAAGAAAGATCGCAACCTCTGGCGCTATCGCGATCTGCTCCCCTGCGTCGAACCCAAAGCAGGATTGAACTCCGGCTGGACCCCCTTCAAGCGGGCCCACAATCTCGAAAAAGTCTTGGGAGTCAAAGAACTCTACATCAAGGATGACTCAGCCAACTATCCCACCTGGTCCTACAAAGAACGCGTCGTCTCCGTCGCCATCACCAAGGCCATCGAACTCGGCTACGACACCGTCGGCTGCGCCTCGACCGGCAACCTCGCCAACTCCGTCGCGGCCCACGCCGCTCAAGCCGGTCTCAAAGCCTTCGTCATGATTCCCCACGACCTCGAACTCGGCAAAGTCCTCGGCTCCCTCATCTTCGGCCCCACCATGGTCCGCATTCAGGGCAACTACGACGACGTGAATCGCCTCTGCTCCGAAATTGCCGACAAATACAAGTGGGCGATCGTCAACGTCAACCTCCGCCCCTTCTACACCGAAGGCGCCAAAACCTTCGGCTTTGAAATCGCCGAACAAATGGGCTGGAAACTCCCCCGCCACACCGTCGTCCCCACCGCCGGCGGCACAATTCTGCCCAAAGTCTACAAGGCGTATCAGGAATTCATCAAGCTCGGCTTGGTCGAAGACAACCATCCGAAGATCTATTCCGCACAAGCCGCCGGATGCAATCCCGTGGTCGAGGCCATCCGCGCGGGCCGTGAATTGATCAAGCCACAGAAACCTAAGACGATTGCCAAATCGATTGCCATTGGCAATCCCGCCGACGGCTTCTACGTCGTCCAAGCCGTCAAACAATCCGGCGGCTGGGGCGAGGATGCCACCGATCCGGAAATCATCGACGCCATCAAGTTGCTCGCCAAAACCGAAGGCATCTGGACCGAACCCGCCGGCGGCACCACCCTGGCCGCTGCCATCAAACTCATCAAGAGCGGCCGCATCCCCAAGGATGAAAGCATCTGCGTCAGCATCACCGGCAACGGCCTCAAAACCGTCGAAGTCGTCCAGGACGCCCTCGACCGCCCCGAAAGCATTCCGCCCAAACTGGAAGCCTTCGATAATTTCATCCGCGATCATTCGAATCAAAAAGATGCGACTAAAGCCGACGGCATTTCCGCAGCAGTCATCGCCGGAGCAGTCGCTGCAACGATTTAGAAACTTTTCTCTCAGCAAAACTGCACAGAGATTTTGGAGTTAAATATGGCCGTCAAAGTAAGAATCCCCACCCCCCTTCGAACCCTCACCAATGGCGTCGACATCGTTGAACTCGGTGGCGCCAACATCGGCGAGTTGCTCAGCGATCTTTGCAACAAGTTCGCCGGCATGGATAAGCGCCTCTTCAAACAGCCCGGCGAGCTCAACCGGTTTGTAAACGTTTACGTGAACGATGAAGATATCCGCTTCCTGGAAAACCTCACGACGCCCATCAAAGACGGCGACGACGTCAGCATCGTCCCCGCCATCGCCGGCGGATAATATTCTCGGAGCACCGCATGGTAATGCGGTGCTTTGCTCGCAAGCTGGGAGACCCTCATGCCCACCACCAAAAAACGCGTCTGGCTCACCTTCGGCAACAAGGGCCTCGTCGAAACCCCCGCCCTTTGGCGAATGACCAGCAAGTTCCCCGATGTCACCTTCGATATCCGCCAGGCCAGCGTCACCGCCGAGATCGGCATCATGGCCGTCGTCTTCGAAGGCCAAATCGAACGCGTAGAAGCCGCCTTGCAATGTCTTGCCGACCAGGGCGTAACCGTCGAACCGATTGAAAAGAATATTCTGGAAGGTTAACGAAAGGAACACCACCAAGACACCAAGACACCAAGAATATCTTTTAGAAAAAGTAACTTGGTGTCTTGGTGTCTTGGTGGTGAAAATAACTCCATGGCACTATCCGATATCGCAGATCAATTAGATAAAGCCGATCCAACCCTCGCACGCTACAACCGCCAAATGCTCTGGGCCCCCATCGGCATCGAAGGCCAGAAAAAACTCAAGGCCTCCAAGGTCCTCATGGTCGGCTGCGGCGCCCTCGGCACCGTGTTGGCCAACCTCCTCGCCCGCGCCGGCGTCGGCCAGATGACCATCGTCGATCGCGATTTCATCGAAATCTCCAACCTCCAGCGCCAAGTACTCTTCGATCACGATGACATCGACCAGAACCTCCCCAAGTCCATCGCGGCCAAGAACAAGATCGCCAAGATCAATCCGGACGTTTCCGTCGAAGCCGTGGTCGCCGATGTCAACCACACCAACATCGAACAACTGGCCGCCGGCAAAGACCTGCTGCTCGATGGCACCGACAATTTCGAGACGCGCTTTCTCATCAACGACGTCTCCATCAAGCACAACGTCCCCTGGATCTACGGCGCCTGCATCAGCGCCATGGGCCTGGCGATGAACATCCTGCCCAACGAAACCCCCTGCCTGCGCTGCATCTTTGAAACCATGCCCCCTCCGGGAATGAATCCCACCTGCGACACCGCCGGCGTCCTCGGACCAACCGTCAGCGTCGTCTCCAGTTGGCAGGCCCTCGAAGCCATGAAACTCCTGACGGGCAACCGCAAGGACCTCTCGCCCTACCTGTTCAGCTTTGACCTCTGGGACAACCGCTTCCAGCAGCTGAACGTCAAGCGCGCCCGCGAGCTCGCCGACTGCCCCTGCTGCAAGCACAAAAAATTCGAATTCCTCAGCGGCGCGTTCACCAGCTCGACCACCAGCCTCTGCGGCCGCAACGCCGTCCAGATTTCCTCCACCGGCGGCCACAAAGTAGACTTCGAACAAATCGCCGCCAACCTGCGCAACGTCGGCAAACCGTCGTTCAATAAGTTCATGCTGAAATGCCCCATCGTCGAAGGCACTGGTGAACGGCGCAAAGAATACGAACTGACCCTCTTCGCCGACGGCCGCGCCATCCTGAAAGGCACCAACGACGCATCGACCGCCAAGGCCCTCTATTCCAAATACGTAGGCGCCTAACTTCCCAAAGGAGAAATCATGCCCATGCTGGAATCGTATCTCTCCGTCCTCAGCCACACGCGAAACCAGACGCTCAAACTCGTCGCAGACCTGAATGACGATCAGATGGTCATCCAGCCCGCGCCCAAGACGAATCACCCCGCCTGGGTCCTCGGCCACCTGCTGATGGTCGATCACAACTTCCTGGCCGTCATCGGCGGCGCACCCGCGCCAGCCTGGATCGACGACGCCTGGAAGGCCACCTACGGTGCCAAGAGCGAACCTGTCGCCGACAAAACCAAGTACAAGCCCAAGGCCTTCTACCTCGAAAAAATGGCCGTCGTCCGCGAGCAGTTCATTGCCCAGCTCAAAACGATGAAACCCGAAGACTTTCAAAAGCCGCACCCCGACCCCGCCCGCCGCGAACGCTTCCCCACCATCGGCCACGCCATCATGTTCTACGGCACCTGGCATGAAGCCTACCACTCCGGCCAACTTTCCACCTGGCGTCGCGTCCAAGGCCTGCCGCCGGTGTGATTATTTCACTCTGCATTGGAGATCACCATGGATAATTCCCAACACCAGTCGGTAGTCATCCCACCGCCGGTCTCTGCACCGCCGCCTGCAATTCACGCGCCGGAAATCCTGAGACAAGGGAACCTCTTTGTTGTGGCCAATGGTTGTGATCTTCCAAGACGCTGCCTCAAATGCAATGCCGAAACCGCTGGCAAAGGATTGAAGTTGGGGCTCAAATGGCGTCCTGATCCAGGGATCGTCGGCAGATTGCCAGTAGTTAGGACAGCCCGACTACTCACTCCAGCCGAGACTGGATCGATTACCGTGTACTTATGTCCAACTCATCGCAATCAAATGACTCTTTTCTCTAATATTTTCGCGGTACTTACATTCCTCGGCGTGATCGCGACACTTACAATGCTCGCCCTCGACTTGGGACAAAGCGATACGGCCAAAGTCATTGGCGGATCGATTATCATTACTACGATTATCTGTTTTGGCTGCTCGCGATTCTTCCTTAACGCTTCGCTCGACATAAAACATTCTGCAGAAGGCTTCCTATGGATCGAAGGCGCTGGAGAACCCTTTCTCGCGAGCCTTCCAGAAGTTCCACCTATAAGTTAATAGTTATTTCTGAAAGCGCAATTATCTATGTCTGATGTAATCTACTTCGATAATGCCGCGACCAGTTGGCCTAAGCCGCAGGTAGTGACAGATCGTATGTCGGCGTTCCTGGCCTCCGAGGCCGCGAATCCGGGGCGGGCGGGCCACCGCATGGCGGTAGGCGCAGAGAAGATGATCGACTCCATCCGTAAGCTGCTGGCAACATTCGTCGGCGGAACCGATCACCACCGCCTCATCTTCACCATGAACGGCACCGACGCCCTCAACATCGCCCTGAAAGGCCTCCTCCGCCGCGGCGATCACGTCATCACCACCGCCCTCGAACACAACAGCGTCTCGCGCCCCCTCGTCCAGATGCACGATGATGGTTTCATCGAACTCACCCGCATCGCCTTCTCCCCCGAAACCGGCATCATCGATCCAAACGACATCAAGAAGGCCCTAAAGCCCAACACCCGCCTCATCGCCATGACCCACGGCAGCAACGTCCTGGGGACCATCCAGCCCATCACCGAGGTCGGCAAAATCGCCCGCGAGGCCGGCGTGCGCTTCCTCGTCGACGCCGCCCAAACCCTCGGCACCGTCCCCATCGACGTCAATGCCTCCCACATCGATGCCCTCGCCTTCCCCGGCCACAAAAGCCTCCTCGGCCCCACCGGCACCGGCGGCCTCTACGTCAACTCCACCCTCAAACTCGAAGATTTCGAACCCTTCCGCGAAGGCGGCACCGGCGGCGATTCCTCCTCCCCCACCCAGCCCAAACTCTTCCCCTACTTCCTCGAAGGCGGCACCCCCAACACGGTCGGCATCGCCGGCCTCGGCGCCGCCATAGAATTCGTCATCGCCCACGATCCCGCCAAGACCCTCGCCCAAGAACGCGCCATGGTCCAGAAAATCATCGACCTGGCCCTCAGCAACCCCAAGTTTAAACTCTATGGCCCCCCCACCGCCGCCAACCGCGTCGGCACCGTCAGCTTCAACATCGATGGATACACCCCCCAGGAAGCCGGCTCCATCCTCGATGAAAGCTTCACCATCGCCGTCCGCCCCGGCCTCCACTGCTCCCCCTACGCCCACCGCACCCTCGGCACCTTCCCCGACGGCGCCATCCGCATCTCCCCCGGCCACTTCAACACCGACGAACAACTATCCACCCTGCTCGACGCCCTGCGGCAATTAACAGAGTAACGCATTCAGCATTCATCGTTCATCACTCAGCATTCCACCGCAATCCCATCACACCTTGATCTGCACCTTCTGCTGCAATTTCCCCGTGTACCGTTGCCGGATCGGATCCACCGTGTGCTTGATGAATTCGTCCACCTGTTCCCGGCTCCGGCCCACATACAGCAGCGGATCCGCCACCTGCGACGCATCCACCTTGGCGAACGCCGCATCGCCCTTCAGACGGCTCAGCAAGTCGTTCGGCTTGCCTTCCTGCTTCACCTGCCGCGCCGCCTCCAGCGAATGCTGCCGAATCTTCTCATGCAGTTCCTGCCGGTCGCCGCCCGCCTTCACCCCCGCCATCAAAATATTCTCCGTCACCATGAACGGCAATTCTGCTTCGAGTCTCTGCGCAATCACCGCCTTGTTCACCACCAGCCCCCGCGCCACGTGAATCAAAATATCCAGAATTGCATCCGCCGTGAGAAACGCCTCCGGAATCGTGATGCGTTTATTCGACGAATCATCCAGCGTCCGCTCAAACATCTGTTCCGCCGCCGTCATCAGCGGCTGTTGCACCAACCCAATCAAGAATCGTGAAAGCCCCGTCACCCGCTCCGTCAGCACCGGATTACGCTTGTACGCCATCGCCGATGAGCCCACCTGCTCCTCTTCGAACGGCTCATCGATCTCCTTGAACGCCGACAGCAACCGCACATCCAGCGCCATCTTGTGCGCCGCCGCCGCCAGCGCCGACAGCGATGACACCACCTGCACATCCACCACGCGCGAATACGTCTGACCCGAAACCGGGTGCACCCGCTGAAACCCCAGCCGCTCCGCCACCGCAAACTCCAGCTTCCGTACCTTCTCGTGATCCCCCTCAAACAGCTCCAAAAATGACGCCTGCGTACCCGTCGTCCCCTTGATTCCCCGCAGCATCAGCGTCTGCAAGCGAAGCTCGATATCCGCCAGGCACAACACCATGTCGTACGTCCAAAGCACCGCACGCTTCCCCACCGTCGTCGGCTGCGCCGGCTGCAGATGCGTATACGCCAGGCACGGAACATCCCGGTACGTCGAAGCAAACACCCCCAGTGCATCAATCACATTCGCCAGCTTCCGCGCGATGATCTCCAGCGCATCCCGCGTCAGCAGCACATCCGTATTGTCGACGATGTCCATCGACGTCGCGCCCAGATGCAGAATCGGCTTCGCCTTCGGCGCCGCCTTGGCAAACGTGTGCAAATGCGCCATCACATCATGCCGCACCCGCGCCTCCTGCCGCGCCGCCTCCGCAAAATCAATGTCATCCAGATGCGCCCGCATGTCCGCCAACTGCTCGTCCGTGATCGGCAACCCCAGCGTCTTCTGGGCCTCTGCCAGCGCCAACCAGATACGACGCCACGTCGAATGCTTCCTCTGTGGCGAAAACACCGTGATCATCTCCGGCGAAGCGTTCCGCGACACCAGCGGCGATTCGTATACCCCATGATTGGCCTTGGAGTGGTTGACGGCAGCAACGAGCGTATCGGTCATAAATACACCTGAATTCCTGAAAACGCGTTGGACGCTGATGCCGTGACCCCAGCGCCACGGCCTTCATTCTCCAGCACGAAATGGTAACACAAGCCTTCCCGGTTGAATACGCCGGCAGCCACCTTGATGTAACATTCGGCAGGATCAAACGTTGTACCTGTTGATTCGGGATACGGTTATAAGCTACGATGATGCCTGCTTGGATTCCCGCGGCAGTACCCGTTTGCCCATATGCGACCGGCCAAACACTGCTCTATCGAAAGGCGATGAATCATGACTATGACCATGCCGCTGGCCTTCTTCAACCTCGGCCCCGCCGAACTCATCGTGATCGGTCTGATCGCGATCCTTCTCTTCGGACGCCGTCTCCCCGAAATCGGCAAAAACCTCGGCAAAACGATCGTCGAATTCAAGAAAGGCCTGAACTCCACGGGCGATGAAATCAACAAAGCCGTTCACGAAGGCGAAGAGCCCGGCACCAAGAATATCTACGCCGGAAACCTCCAACAGCCCGCCGTCAAAGCCGGCCCCACCCGCCAAGTCAAACAAATCGCCAGCACCAGCGAAGAACCCTGAGCAAGGCCCAACTCTCTATCCAATATCCCTCACCGCCGATCCCCCCATTCATCGTTCATCGTTCATCGTTCCGCTCCCGCCAACGCCATCCCTAGCGGAAAACGCCTCACGCATTCTCCAACGTCGCATGAATCTCCACCGTCCGCCGTCTGTTCTCTGTCGGCATGATCAGCGAAAACACCGCCCCCTTCCCCGGAATCGACTGCAGCTCAATCCGCGCCCCCAGCATGTTCGCCAGCTCCCGCGAAATCGCCAATCCCAATCCCGTCCCCGAATGCTGCCGCGTCACCGACCCGTCAATCTGCCGGAACTTCTCGAAGATCACCTTCTGATCCTCCGGCGAAATCCCCGGCCCCGAATCCGTAATCGATACCCGCACCGCCGGACTACCCGCCACTCCCGGCGCCGTCTGCGATGGCAAAATCAATCGTTCCGCCGTAGCTCCACCAGCCTCCGGCGCACCCGCCAGCGCCGGCAATTCATTCTGCGCCGCAATCGCAACCTTCCCATCCGCCGGCGTAAACTTGATCGCGTTCGACAGAAAATTGTAAAGGATCTGCTGAAACCGCCCCGGATCTGTCGTAATCAGCGGCATATCGGGCGCGACCGTCAACTCCAGCTCAATATTCTTCTTCTGCGCCAGCGGTCGCATGAAATTCGCCATCGCCTCGCACACATCCGCCACATTCACTTTCTCTTCCCGCAGCACAATCTTCCCCGCCTCGATCTTCGCCAGGTCCAGCAGATCATTGATCAGATCCAGCAGTTGCTTCGCGCTCGCCCGGATATTCTCGACGTACCGTTCCTGCTTCGCGTCCCCGCCCGCCTTCGCCAGCCCTGCCAGCAAATCTGCAAATCCCGTGATCGCGTTCAGCGGCGTCCGCAACTCGTGCGTCACGTTTGTCAGAAACTCCGACTTGATCCGGTTCGCCTCATACAAATCCACATTCGATTGCGCCAACTCCCCCACCCGCGTATCCAGCGAACGATTCGACGCCTCCAATTGATCCTGCGACCCCTTCAAGGTCGCCAGCATGTGATTGAACGTCTCCGACAGCTGCTGAAACTCGTCCCCCGTCGAAATCGCCGACCGGATGTTCAAATCCCCCTTCGCCACCTTCTCCGCCGTATTTTTCAGCACCCGCACCGGCTGCAGGATCAACCGGCTCGTGATCAAGAAGAACACCACAATCGCCAGCGTCCCGCCCAGCATCCCCGATACCACGATAACAATGCGATTCAGCAGCAACTGATTCTCATCCGTCTGGTACGGCACATCCACGCGCACAATCGCCACCAGCGGCCATACCGCCGGCGTCGCCGTCACCGGTGCAACAGCCGGATGCGTCGTCGCAGCCGCCGGCGCCGTCGCTGGCGAAGGTACCGGCGGCTCAATCACCAATGTCGGCACATCATCCGTCCCCGCCATCGTTGCCGGCGCAGGAACCGCCGGCGCAGTCGCGCTCCCACCAACGCCGGCCGGCAGAGTCGCCGCCATCGTCATCGCCGGCCCCGCCGTCCCCCCCACCGCAACCCGCGGCTTCAACCACGAAACATATTCCCCGTGGCATTTCAAACACGTCGCTTCCAGCCGCACCGCCGCCGCATAACGGTACACCCGCGACTTGTCTGCCAGCGTGACCACGCGCCCCAACTCAAATTCCCCGGGCTTGGCTCGGAAAATCCTCACCGCCTGCTGCCCCAGCGGATCCTCCCCCATCCCCGCCGCCGCATCATTCCCCGGCCCGTTCAACTTCACGATCCGCGGCCGCGGATAGTCGCTGTCCGACAGCGTAATATCATTCCACATCGCCCCCGAGCCCGCCGCCCCCTCCGACCCCCGCGCATGCACCTCTCGAAACAACAAGTCCGCCGCAAATCGCGCCGCCTTCACGTTCGGCTGACCCGCCAACTGCTCCATGCGCTGCCACGGCACCGCCAGCGCCCCGGCAATAATCACCAGCACCGCCAGCCCAAAGAGCAACTGGCACTTGGCAGCAAGCGAAATCGATATGCTCTTTTTCTTGGCCATAGAGGAATTCTAAGGCAGGATGCCTCTGGATGCACCGCACATCTCACGTCTGGGCATCCAACGCATGCCGGAACTGAATTCGCAACGCTGTGTAGTACCCGAATATCACCGCCGGTACGCCCGCACAAATGTAATCCACCGGCAGCGCCCGGCTGAGGATCGACGCCGACTCTCCGGGAAATTGCATGTGCGTCGATGCCGATAAGTACCCCAATGCCGCAGTCAGCGGAACCGCCAGCATCAATGCCCACAGATCGCAATGCGGCGCCGCAGCACGGCCCAATCCTCCACCCAGCGCAAAACTCACATACAACGCAAACAGTACCTGCCCCTTGTTCTGCGACTGCATGAAAACGTACAACACTCCCGACGCCACGATCACCGTCGCCAGAATGGCTATCACGTTCTGTATGATCTGGTTGGGTTTCTTGTCTCCCGACTTCCGCGTCAGCGCCAGCAACCACAGCGAGACCGCAAACCCACCGACCGACCCGCCCACTTTATGCCCCATCTTCTCCACCGATTCCCGCGATAGCCCGCTGCGATCCAGCCAGCGCAGGTTCGAAAACAACCGCTCGTAAAACAGCCGAATCGCCACTTCGCAAACAATAATGATCACCGCCCACTGCACGCACTCCAGCGCCAGCAGCTTGTGAATCGCCGCCAGTCTCCCGCTCGTCTGCCCGCTGTACACCATCAAATGAATATTGCCCCCACGAATCGCCAATGCCCCCAGTCCCAGCAATGCACAGTAAATCCCAATGTGTGGCGAATCGGGATGGCACAAAATCATCGACAACAAGATGCACGCCACCAGCACCCCCGTCAGCACCGCCGCCCCCACGATCCCCCCATGCCCCGGCCACGCCACCAGGCTCAACCCCGCCAGCTCCGGCGGAGGACTCACCAGCGGCCATGCCACATAGAGCATCACCGCCGCCGACGCCGCGATCGCCACCACATAACGGCTGCGACGCACCACCACCCCCCAGAAACTCTCCGGATGGATCGCCATCTCCGCAAGCTCGCTATCCGAAACCGCCAGCGCCGGCGTTACTGGTAATTGCGACACAAATTTCTCCCTACGGACAAGCCACAGCCCCCTATGATCGCGGCACACCCCACCAGATGCAACCTCGCCCATCGGTCCTTGGTCATTGCGTCATTGGTCATTGCGTCATTGGTCATTGCGTCATTGGTCATTGCGTCATTGGTCATTGCGTCATTGCGTCATTGGTCATCGCGCCATCCGAATCGGATCCGTCCCTCCAATTCCCCCATGTCTCCCCTCCCCTTATGATTCCATCTACCCTCACGTCCAAAAACAATGAACCCCGCGCGCGCCCCCTCGTCCAACTCCGTTAGCTCTTACAAAGGAGCCCATGCGGTGCAAATCACCGAGGACGTCTTGATTCGGCGGGCCCGTAAAGGCGACCGCAACGCGTTTGAAACGCTCGTGCGTTCCACCGCCCGCCTCGTCTACGCCCACCTCGTCCTCCTCGTCCGCCATCCCCAGCATGCTGAAGACCTCACCCAGGAAACCTTCCTCGCCGCCTGGAAAGCCATCGCCACCCTGACCGAAAACGCCGGACCCGCCGGCTTCCGCTCCTGGCTCCTGACCATCGCCCGTAACGCCACCATCGACTCAGCCCGTGCCCAAAACAGTCTCAAACGCAAACGTCCCGACGGCCCGCTTGGAACACTCGACACCATGATCGACCCCGCCCCCAGCCCGCACGAACAAGCCGAACACTCGGAGCAACAGGAACAATTACTGGCTCTCCTCGAATCGCTCCCCGAAGATTACCGCCAGCCCCTGATGCTCCGTTACCTCGCCGGCGCCGACCATGACGTCATCCGCACCCAGCTCGGCCTCACCGACGGCGCCCTCCGCGGCCTCCTCCACCGAGGCATGGCCCTGCTCAGAGAACGCATGACCCACGAACGCGCATGATGCCCGTTCCGTATATCTTTTCACCACAGAGTCACAGAGACACGGAGACTTCACAGAGAATCAGTCTTTGAAAACCCTTAAACCCATCCTCTGTGCGTCCTCCGCCCCTCTGTGTCTCTGTGGTGAAAAACCGCTCGCTCTAAACTGACCCGCCGGTGCGACCCGGCCCTCATCGAGGTTCCCATGACCACCCCAAACATCGACCACGCCTGGATCATCGAACGCATCGCCGCCTACCTCACCGGAGGCCTCACCGAGTCCGACCGCGCCCAGTTCGACGCCCACATCAACACCTGCTCCGAATGCTTCGATGCCTTCTCCGAGGCCCGCGACGCCGACCGCACCATGCAACGCCTCCTGGCGCCCCTGGCCCCGCTCACCCCTCCGCCGCCCGCCAAAAACTTTGAAGACCGTGTGATTTCCAACCTTCGGGAGAAACTCATGAAGCCCCCCCTCCTCTCGCCCTTCACCAAACGCCTCACCCTCGGCATCGCCGCCTGCCTCGCCTTCGCCGCCACCGGCGTCGCCGCCAACTACGTCGTCCAACACGACGCCCTCAACAACCCCCTCACCGAACGCCTCATCGCCGACGCCGACAAACAGGGCTTCAACCCTCTCGAATCGATAGAAAGGGCCGGCAAAGCCCTCGGGCCACTCGCCCAGGCACGCGTATCCCGAAGTGCCCCATCCGCCTCCGCAAATCCTCGGGGCCTCACGGAGAGCAGGACTGAATACGGCGGTGAATTAGCTCTCAATGGAGGAACCCAACCCCTCTACGCGACCGACCATAACGGCTTCCTGACCCATTACTACGGCAGAACCGGCACAGCGCACGAATCCTCCACTGAAGGTATCCACGATAATTACCGCCCCCAGTCCGTGGAAGTTGCGTTGGGCGAAACAAAGCAGATCGTTGGCATCACGGATCACAGCGGCAGCATGCTTGATGGCTGGGCCTACGGTGGCCAGCAGCAGAAATCAGCCGGGAACTATGAGAACGCCCAAAGTCCTGGAGGCGGCGAGAAGGACCGCGGGGCAATTGCAAACGCCAACACGCCGACGGTCACTTCGATCGCTGGCTCGGTATCGTCTCTCTCAACCCCAACCCCCGCCGCTCGTCCCAATTCGGACCAGTTAAATGAAGATTATTCCTTAACCGTTAGGACCCCCAAACCTAACGCCGCGTTCAACGAAAAAGGTGAACTGGCCCTGCGATACAAGCCCGCCCCAACTAACGGGAAGGACCACAGCTACAGCCAGTATGCTACTAATGGTGACGGCCAGAAAATCGGCTTCGGAGACGGCCACGTCGAATTCAACCACCGGTCCAACTCTGATATCAACGGCCCTAGCGACAACATCTACACAGCCGGAAAAGGCGGCATCGAAATTGCCAAGACACCCTCTGATGTAACCCGCGGCACAGAATCCACCGAACGAGCGGGCGATCTAGCGCAAAGAGTAATGGCGTCGCTTAAAACACGGGTTGACGCGGGGAGTAAAACCAATGTGCGCTTCGAAGCCTCCAAGGAAACCTCCGATTCTTCAGCCCAGACACCGACTCTTCCGAGTCGAGGAAGTGTCAAATTAGCAGACGGCACGGAGGCACTCTCGGATAAGCCCACCGAGCCCGGCTCGACTTTCAAAATCCCCAATACAGGCACTTATAAAGGCGCCCCTTCAATTGTCGCCGGCACCAGCGCGCCTCAAGACTTTGTCTCAAATTTCCGCCAGAACACTGACAGCGCCCCTCCGCTCTTGGCCGACATGAATGCCCCCGAGCGCCCCGCTCAACCTCCGACTCAGGCCGGCAACCCGCAATCCGAATCTGGCAGCGCAAAGACCCCTCCCGTCGTCCAGGCCCCCGAAATCGCCCAACGCAAAATCATCCGCAACGGCGACGTCGAATTCGAAGTCCGCTCCTTCGAAGATACCTACGCCACCGTCTCCAATGTCATCACTGAAGAAGGCGGCTACGTCTCCTCCACCAGCTCCGACAAACTCGCCAACGGCAAGGTCCGCGGCACCATCGTCGTCCGCGTCGCACCCGAACGCCTCGACCGCCTCCTCCTCAAACTCCGCGCCCTCGGCGAACTCAAGAGCCAGCAGATCGCTGCCAACGACGTCACCAAACAATACACCGACCTCGAAAGCGAACTCCGCGCCCTCCGCGCCATGGAAGAACGCCTCCTCAACCTCATCAAGAACGGCAAGGGCGAAGTCAAAGACCTCGTCGAAGCCGAAAAACAGCTCGGTACCTACCGCGTCCGCATCGAAAAAATCGAAGGCGAAATCCGCTACTACAACAACCTCGTCGGCATGGCCACCCTCACCATCACCGCCTACGAAAAAGACATCCAGAAACCCACCGCCGCCTCCGAACAGGAAAACGTCAACCTCTCCGTCGAAACCGAAGATGTCGAAACCAAGTACCGCGACGCCCGCAAAGTCATCGACGACGCGAAAGGCCGCATCGTCGAAAGCGAACTCAAAAAATATGATGCCGACCAGTACGCCGCCCGCATCGTCGCCGACGTAGCCCCCGACAAGGCCGACTTCATCGCCGCCCAGCTCAAACAGCTCGGCAAAGTCGCCGGCTTCAACCGCGACCGCAAACAAACCACCACCGGCGGCACCGGCTCCCCGGCCGTCCAGGTCGAACAAAAAGACACCCGCTTCACCATCTCCCTCTACAACCTCGCCAACATCGCCCCGCGCGAGACCACCGTCCTCAACGTCGCCGTCCGCGATGTCGAAGCCGCCTACAAAAACATCCTCACCCTCATCCGCAAAGAATCCCCAAAGCCCGCCGATGCCGCCGGCAGCGCCGAAAAACCCTTCGGCACCCAGATCGGCCGCATCGTCAGCAGCAACCTGAGCGGCCAGCGCCCCGAACAAATGACCGCCGACATCCGCGCTGATATCCGCGCCACCGATGCCGACGCCATCATCCAAGCCATCCGCAACACCGGCGAAATCCTCACCAGCACCATCACCGAAAACCCCGACACCGCCAACGTCACCACCGCCAAGCGCGGCATCCAGCTCCGCTTCATCAACGTCGCCGCCGTCCCCGCCCGCGAACTCCAAACCCTCCGCATCGTCGCCGCCAGCGTCCCCGATGCTTATCGCAAACTCACCACATCCCTCCAAACCCTCGAAACCGCAGGCTCCGCCCGCCTCATCGGCTCGCAGCTCAATGAAACCGACCCCCGCACCGTCACCGCCTCGCTCTCCTTCGAAGTCCGCCGCGACTCCCTCCCCGCCATCGACAAAGCCTTCGCCGATGCCGGCATCGAAGGCGTCTCGCGCAACATCGTTCGCTCCACCGACACCTCCAATACGCTCGATTCCAAAGTCCGCTTCCAGATCGACGAACTCATGGCCGCCGAAGCCCTCGCCCCCCGCCGCACCACCGTCCTGGGCATCGAACTCGACAACGTGGATAAAACCCTCGAAAGCTTCCGCGCCTCCCTCTCCCCCGCCGACGCCCGCGAACTCGACTACAACCTCTCCAAAGAACCCAACGGCCGCGTCATCGGCCACCTCGTCATCGACGTCCCCGTCACCAGCGCCATGACCGTCCTCACCAAAATCCACGACCTTGGCGGTAATGAAAAGGTAAACCAAGTCGTCAAGAACATGCAGGTCCCCGACACCCGCTTCGCCAAGGAACGCATCGACCTCACCCTCACCAGCAAAGACGCCCTCGTCGACCGCGACAAAGGCCTCGGCTCCACCCTCCGCGCCGCCCTCGGCAGCGCCGCCGCCGCCCTCCTCTGGAGCCTCTACCTCATCATCACCGGCGTCCTCTTCATCGGCCCCTGGCTCCTCATCGCCTGGATCATGTGGCGCATCTTCAAACGGAGAAAAGTCGCCACCGCCTGAGAAAGTCGCGCCCACTTCGTTTCCGGGTGCCATGCCTAACGGGGGAGGGGCCCCGTTAGGCATGTTCATTTGTATTCATTCGTAGCTAATTCACCTCGTCCCCGCGCCCACTTAAAAACCCTCTGTGCGTCCTCCGTGCCTCTGTGACTCTGTGGTGAACCTTTTCTTCTCTCTCAAAATTTGTGTTCATTCGTGTTCATTTGTGGCTAATTTACGTCGTCGTCGCCGAGTATGATCACCCCTTTATCCCCGTCGTCGCGATCCCCTGAATAAACGTCTTCTGCGCCAGAAAAAACAACACGATAATCGGCGCAATCACCAGCAACGTCGCCGCCATCAGCAACTCCCACGAAGTCCCCCCGCCGCGCGACTGAAAAAACTGCAGCGCCAGCGACAGCGTAAACGTACGCTGGTGCGCCAGATAAATCAGCGGCCCCAGGAAATCCCGCCACGCCCCCATAAACGCAAACAGCCCCACCACCGTCAGCGCCGGCCGCGATAGCGGCAAAATAATCTGCCACCAGATCCGAAGATCCGAACACCCATCAATGCGCGCCGCATCCGAAAGCTCGTTCGGTATCGTCATATAAAACTGCCGCAGCAGAAAGATAAAGAACGGCACCCCAAACCACGACGGCACCCACAACGGCAGATTCGTCCCGATCCACCCCAGCCTGCGAAAAAGATCGTATTGCGGCACCATCACCACCGTAAACGGCAGCATCATCGTCGCCAGAACCACCGCAAACAAAACCCCCCGCCCCCGCCAGTTCACCTTCGTCAAGCTATACGCCACCAGCGACGACGAAAGCATCGCCCCGCCCGCACTCAGTAGCGCAATGATTAGCGTATTCCGCGTATACAAAATAAAATCGAACCCCGGATCGGCAATAACCTTGTCATAGTAATTCTCCTTAATCACCGAAGCCCGATGCGAAATTTCCCCCGGCAGCGCCTTACCCAGCGACTCCCCACGCGCCCGCTGGTCCAGATAAACATCGCTCACCGGCACCCATCGCGGCGGATCGGCCACCGCCTCGCTCGACGTCTTGCAGCTCGTCGACACCATCCACAACAGCGGCCCGATATAAATCGCGGCAACCATCAGCAGCGCAGCGTATGTGAAAATCTTCCTGCTCATCGGTAATGCACCCACCTGCGGCTCGACCACACCACCAGCACCGTCAAAACCGTCACAATCAAAAATTGAATCATCGCCAGCGCCGAAGCCTTCCCCGCCTCCGTGTAAATAAACGCCGCGTCACGAATATACATCGTGTAAAAATAGGCCGCGTGATTTGTGCCGCCCCCGCCCGTCAGAATGTACGGCACATCAAAAATGCTCCACGATCCGATGATCCCCATGATCAGATTAAAAAACATCACCGGCGAAAGCATCGGCAGCGTCACATGCCGCAGCCGCTGCCACGCCCCCGCCCCGTCGATCTCCGCCGCCTCGTACATCTCCCTGGGAATATCCTGCAGACCCGCCAGAAATATCACCACCGTATTTCCCACGCCCCAGAACCCAATGAACGCCAGAACCGGCAGAACAATTGTCTGCGACCCCAGCCAGTCCGGCGGCGTAAACTGCAAACCAAAAACCCCCGCAACATTCCGCAGCAGCACATTCAGCAAACCGTCCTTGCCATTCAGCAGCCACAGCCACAGCATCGCCGACGCCACCGACGGCACCAGCGACGGCAGAAACACAATCGTCCGCCACACGCCCGGCGCCTTGATCGGGCAATTCAGCAGCAGCGCCAGCATCACGCTGATCCCCATGGTGAACGGCACCGACATCAACGCAAACAGCAACGTATTCCGCAGCGACTTCCAGAAATCAGGATCCACCATCAAGGCCCGAAAATTGTCCAGCCCGATCCACATCGGCGATTGCAGCATCGGGTACTGCGTGAACGAAAAATGCACCGCCTGCACCAGCGGATACGCCAGAAACACCGAAAACCCCACAATAAACGGCGCCGCAAAAGCCATCCCCGTCATTTGCTCGCGCAGCCGCGGACGATCCGCCGAAACCTTCATCGCCTCCCCTCCGATCCACTCGACGCGCTCTCCACCTGCTTGCGCATCCCCGCGTACTTGCGATACTCCGCCAGATGCCGATCGAAATTCTCCTGCGCCTGCCGCAACGTCGGCTCCACCGCATTTCGCTCCGGCGACCTCCACAGCGCATTGGCCGCCAGCCGAATCTGATCCTGCGCCCGAATCCAGTTCGGGCTCTGTGGCAACCCCGTAATGTTCGGGCTCCGCAGCATCTCCTCAAACACATCAATGTACGGATTGGGATGATTGCGAATAAATTTCTCGCTCACCTTCATCAGCGGCGAAGGCTTGGAATGCCACGTGCACAGCAACTCCATATTCTCCTGCCGCGTGAAAAACCGGATGACCTCCAACGCCTCCTTCACATGCTTAGCCCCGCGCGGTATCGCCCAAATATCCAGATCACCGTGCAACGCATCCCCCGGCTTCCCAATAGAATTCGGCGGCATCGCCGCCCCATAGTGCTCCGCGAACAGTTCCCGCGCCTCGATGATCTTTGCATCGGCCTGGGCCTGCGTAATCTCACGCCGGCTCAACTGTCGTTGAATATACGAAAAGTTAAGCTTCGCAAATCGCGGCGTGTAATTCTCCACGTAACTCACAAACCACGGCCCCTGCAGACACATCGCCACCGTGCCGTTCATAAACGGATTCTGCGGCGTCGCTACCTGCCCAAATCCCGCGCCAAACGTCTGCACCGTCCCCGGCCCATACTTGATCGCATACTTCTGATACCACGAATACGCCCGCACGTTCTCCGGCGTATCGATGCGAAAATCGTCCGTCTCCTCATTCCATATCTTGTTGCCGAAAAATTCCCCCCAACTATAATCCCACCACCCCGGAAAATTCGGCAGGTAACCCGCCCGAATAATCTGCCCCTTCCCATCGACCACCGTCAACCGATCCGCCATCTCATCGAGTTCCTTGATCGATTGCGGCCCCCGCTCCGGATCCAGCCCCGCCTCTCGAAAAAGATCCTTATTCCAGAAAATCGCCACCGTCGCCGGCGTACTCGAAGCCGCATACACCGTCCCGTGCGGCGCCACGCATTTCCACAAAAACGGCTTGTAGGTCTCCGCCGTAATCGTGCCGTCTGCCTGCAATTCCGTCAGCGGCCGCAGCGCCCCATAAGTAATAAACGCCCCGAGTTGCTGGCCCCACAACCCGGCGATATCCGGCGGATCGCCCCCCGCCGTCGCCACCAGCGTCTTCTGGTCCACCTGCGACACGCTCACCAGTTGCACAAAAATTTTCTTATCCCGCCCCTCGGTGGTGTTGAACAAATCCACCACCCGCTGCATCCCCGCCCCCTCCTCCCGCGTCCACTTCTCCCAATACGTGACGACCGTAAAATCCTTCGGCACCGCCGTCGCATCCGGATACTCATAAGAGCCCGGCTTCGACCCAAACAGCAGCACATACAGCGCCGCCAGGATCATGACCCCCGCAATGACGCGGGAAAATAGTATTCGCATGGGATCCGTCCCAGCCAGACAAATGAAGCGCTCTCTATACCCGAAAACCCCCCATCCGAAAAGTTCAATCCAAATTTCCAACCCCAGCGATTGCAGTCCGATCGGGTGCCATCCACCCGGGTGCCATGCCCAGTGGGGCAGGGGCCCCGCTGGGCATGTTCTATCGAGCCACCTCTATGCCAAAATGCCACCTATGCCAGCGCCATCCGCAATCCACGTGCTACAAGTTGCGCCCGGCTGATTCCTTCCCGCTTGGCCGCAGCGTCGGCTAGACGCAGCAGGTTTCGCTCCGCCCTGCCGCCTCCTCACTCAAACCTGTTGCCACGATCCCCCTCACCGGCGACACTAGCCATCAAATGTGTGGGACTACGTAAACTGAAGGAGCCTCCATGAAAGGCGTCATTCTCGCAGGTGGATTGGGCACGCGGCTTTCCCCCCTGACCAAAGTCACCAATAAGCACCTGCTCCCCGTCTACGACAAACCCATGATCATGTATCCCATCGATTGCCTCAAAAACGCCGGCATCACCGACATCATGATCGTCACCGGCGGCAAACACGCCGGCGCATTCGTCGAACTCCTCGGCACCGGCAAGGCCCACGGACTCCGCAAAATCCAGTTCGCCTACCAGGAAGGCGAGGGCGGCATCGCCGACGCACTCTCCCTCGCCGAAGATTTCGCCGATGGCGGAAAAATTGCCGTCGTCCTCGGCGACAATATCATCGAAGGCAACATCGCCGCCTCCGTCGAAGCCTACCGCAAGCAACCGAAAGGCGCCCGCATCCTCCTCAAAGAAGTTCACGACCCCCAGCGTTTCGGCGTCGCCACCCTTGACGCCGCCGGCAAGGTCATCAAAATCATCGAAAAACCCAAACAACCTGAAACCAACCTCGCCGTCGTCGGCATCTATATGTACGACAGCCAGGTCTTTGAAATCATCCGCCCTCTCAAACCCTCCGCCCGCGGCGAACTCGAAATCACCGACGTCAACAACGCCTACATCCAGGCCGGCACCATGACCGCCGAAATCCTCCAAGGCTGGTGGACCGATGCCGGCACATTCGAATCCCTCTTCCGCGCCACCAAACTCGTAGTCGACGGCGGCGCCAACAAGCTCAAACTCTGACGCAACCCAACAAATTCCCCACCGCCCCAAATCCTTTTTTGACTCAGGACCCATTGCTGGCCGATAATCCTTCTCTACACTGCTCAAACCACAACGCACGGAGGCAAGGTCGCATGGATTCTTTTGTCATTGAAGGCGGAACTCGGCTACGCGGAACCATCCGCATCAACGGTTCCAAGAACGCCGCGCTGCCCATCATGTCCGCCGCACTGCTGGCCAACGGCCCGTGCAACCTTCAGGACGTCCCCACCCTCTCCGACATCCAACACCAGATGACCCTCCTCCGCGAGCTCGGCTGCACCGTCGACCGCCAACCCGACGGCCACGTCAAACTCGAAGTCACCGACGAAAAAAATTCCCACGCCCGCTACGACCTCGTTCGCAAAATGCGCGCCAGCATCTGCGTCCTCGGCCCCCTCCTCGCTAAACGCAAATACGCCCGCGTCTCCATGCCCGGCGGCTGCGCCATCGGCGACCGCCCCGTCGACATCCACCTTCGCGGCCTCGAAGCCCTCGGCGCCGTCATCGACCTCGATGGCGGCGATATCATCGCACGTGCGGATAAACTCGTCGGCACAGAAATCTTCCTCGGTGGAAACTTCGGCTCCACCGTCCTCGGCACCGCCAACGTCATGTCCGCCGCCACCCTCGCCCAAGGCACCACCATCATCGAATCCGCCGCCTGCGAACCCGAAGTCGTCGACCTCGCCAACTTCCTCATCGCCATGGGCGCCAAAATCACCGGCCACGGTTCTCCCCGCATCACCATCGAAGGCGTCAAGGAACTCCACGGCGCCAACCACCAGGTCATCCCCGACCGCATCGAGGCCGGCACCTTCATGGTCGCCTCCGCCATCACCAACGGCGAAGTCCACCTCCAAAACGTCCGCCTCGATCACCTCATGGCCGCCACCGACAAACTCCGCGCCATCGGCGTCATCGTCGAAAAAGACAACGGCGGCGCAACGATTGCCTCCATCCGCCGCCTCGAAGCCACCTCCATCACCACCCAGCCTCACCCCGGCTTCCCCACCGATCTGCAGGCCCAGTTCATGGCCCTCCTGTCCATCGCCGACGGCAACTCCGTCATCACTGAAAAAATCTACCCCGATCGCTTCCTCCACGTCGCCGAACTCTCACGCCTCGGCGCCCAACTCCATAAAGAAGGCTCCACCGTCATCATCCACGGCGTGAAACGCCTCATCGGCGCCCCCGTTATGGCCTCCGACCTCCGCGCCTCCGCCGCCCTCGTCCTCGCCGGCATGGCCGCCAAAGGCACCACCACCGTCATGCGCGTCTACCACATCGACCGCGGCTACGAAAAAATCGAACTCCGCCTCAACTCCCTCGGCGCCAATATCACCCGAAAAGCCCAGACGGAACTCGAATTGTAACCTCGCCCAGTGTTCGCCATCATGACCTTCTTTTGAACCTTCTCCCCCCTCATGCGTCAACTGCTCTTGTGGAGGTTCTATGCGCCGCTTAGCCATCGCGTCCGGTCTACTCGTATGTGTTGCCGCATTCCTCGCCGCCACCACCGCCCCCACCTCCCCCACCCCTCTCGACACCACCGGCCGCACCCAAGCCGATTACAACGAACAAATCACCACCATCAAGCAGCAACTCCCCGACACCTTCACCATTCTCCAACAGCCCCCGTTCATCGTCTGTGGCGATGACACCCCCCGCCGCGTCAAGTACTACTCCGAGCAAACCGTCGCCTGGGCCGTCAAAACGCTCAAAAATGAATACTTCGAAAAAGATCCCACCGATCTCATCACCATCTACCTCTTCAAAGACGAAGCCAGCTACAAAAAGTACACCAAGCAACTCTTCGACGAAGAACCCTCCACCCCCTACGGCTACTACTCACCCACCGACAAAGCCCTCATCATGAACATCTCCACCGGCGGCGGCACCCTCGTCCACGAAATCGTCCACCCCTTCGTCGCCGCCAATTTCCCCAAGTGCCCCGCCTGGTTCAACGAAGGCCTCGGCTCCCTCTACGAACAATCCGGAGCCAAAGACGGCCGCATCGTCGGCTACACCAACTGGCGCCTCCCCGCCCTGCAAAAAGCCCTCAAGGCCGCCACCGTCCCCTCCTTTGAAAAATTCTGCGCCACCACCGACAACGATTTCTACACCAAAGACCGCGGCACCAACTACGGCCAGGCCCGCTACCTCTGCTACTACCTTCAGGAGAAAGGCCTCCTCCAAAACTTCTACAAGGCCTTCCTCAAAAATCACGAAAAAGACCCCACCGGCTACGAAACCCTCAAATCCACCCTCAACGAGAAAGACATGCCCGCCTTCCAAAAACGCTGGACCGATTTCACCCTCGCCCTCCGCTACCCCGACGTACACTAAATTGCTTAAAGGGGACGCACCGGCTCTGTCTCGACCCTCTAGTTCCCGCCCGATTTTCGCGCAAATGAAACTTGCGCCCTCGCAATTCATCGATTACACGATACCGGATGTTGACCTGCAAATCGCCATGGAAGGTGTTGCTCGTCGCGTATCGCGCCGCGCGCCGAGTGTTGCCCGACTACTCCTGCAAGTTCAGCCGCCACGACTTCACCTGGCCGCAACTGTTTGCCTGTCTGGTGCTGCGCGAGCATCAGAAGAAGAGTTATCGCGGTATCGAAGCGCTGTTGCTCGATGTTCACTGGTGTAAGCAGATCGGCTTGCGCAGAGTGCCCGACCACAACACGCTCTGTCGCGCGTTCCATGCGATCATGAGCGGGGCGCGTGTCGAAAAGATGCTGGATTTGCTGGCGCAGCTCGTGCAGACATGCCGAGGGTTGGGCGTCATTCTGGCCATTGATGCAACCTACCTCGACACGCATCACCACAGCCGGCACTACGAGTATCGTTGCCGACAGCACGCCAGCAAGGATAAGAAGACCGCCGACACCCGCCGGGCTGCGGCGCTCAAGAAACTCCCGAAACTGGCCTTGGTGGTGGATACGTCCACGCACCTGATCCTGGCGGCGCGCACGCAGGTGGGCATGCGCGGCGATGCGCCGGACTTCGCGCCGCTGCTGCGCCAGGCGTGCGCGCGGGCGCGGAAGGTGAGCATAGTGGTGGCGGATTCGGGGTACGATTCACATGCCAATCACGTGACGGCGCGGGAGGTATTGGGCGTGTGCTCGTGGATCAAGGCCGAGACGGGCCGACCGACGACCAAGAAGGCCGCGTCGCCGTATCGCCGGGTGATGAAACGCGAATTGACCGGTTCGCAGGCGGGCCGGCCGTACGGACGGCGGGCACATGCCGAGACGGTCAACAGCATGCTCAAGCGGAACTTGGGCGACTGCCTGCGGGCCCGCTCCGAGGAGGCCCGGGCTCTGGAGCAGTTGTTGCGGGTGATCACGCATGATGTGATGATCATGCGATACGATGCGAGGGTCGAGACAGAGCCGGACGCACCTCATTCTTTTTCCCAAGCCGAGACATCTTAGAATTTCCAAGCTCAGGGATTGCAATCCCTGCGGCTCGGTGACTTAAAAGGGACGCACTTGCTCTGTCCCATTCCCATTAACATTTCGCACGCTTTTGAGCCCGCAACCGAGAAGGTACAATACCCTTTATGCGGCGGCACACGTCGGGGCTTCTCCCCACGTTCACCGTAGTGGAAACACCGCACAACAAAATCTGATCGTCTCCCGAATCTCGAGGTCTCCCATGGTACCCGGTGATTCCCTCTGCCTCGCCCACCTAGAAACAATCCGCGCCCTCGAACCAGCCGTCGCAGAAAACCTCCCAATGCTCCTCCCCATCGACAAAGCCTGGCAGCCCACCGACTACCTCCCCAACCTCCAAGCCGAAGACTGGCGCGAGCAAATCGAAAGTTTCCGCCAACCCGCCCAATCCGTCTCCGATGAACTCCTCGTCATCCTCGTCGGCGACATGGTCACCGAAGAGGCCCTCCCCAGCTATTCCGTCTCCCTCAACGAACTCGCCCGAGACACCACCGGCGACGGCCCCGCCCCCTGGGCCAGGTGGCTCCGCGGATGGACCGCCGAAGAAAATCGCCACGGCGACCTCCTCAACGCCTACCTCCGCCTCACCGGCCGCGTCGACATGCGGGCCGTCGAAGTCACCATCCATCACCTCATCGCCAACGGCTTCAATCCCAAATCTTACCCCGACCCCTACAACGGCCTCGTCTACACCTCCTTCCAGGAACGCGCCACCCGCATCTCCCACGGCAACGCCGGCAAAATCGTCGGCCGCCAGGGCGACGCCAACCTCTCCCGCATCTGCCTCAAAATCGCCGGCGACGAAGCCCGCCACGAAGCCTTCTACACCCGCATGATGGGCCTCGTCATGGATCGCGACCCCGAAGGCGGCATCCTCGCCTTCCGCAACATGATCCGCGGCCTCATCGCCATGCCCGGCCGCCTCATGTACGACGGCAAAGATCCCGACCTCTTCGACCACTTCGCCATCGTCGCCCAGCGCCTCGACGTCTACACCGTCCGCGACTACGCCTCGATCATCCAGCATCTCGTCAGAACCTGGAACATCGCCTCCCGCATCGTCACCGGCAAAGCCGCCCAGGCCCAAAACTACCTCTGCAGCAAAGCCGAAAGCTACGCCCGCTTCGCCGACGAAATCGCCGCCACTCTCGAAACCCAACCCCGCACCGCCTTCACCTGGATCCACAACCGCAAAGCCTGATCCCCCACCCGCCAGCATGCTTTCGTTGCCCTGTTCCACTGGTGGGCTGGGTCGTAGGTGGGGGCGAGGATATCATAGGGGATCGAGAATGGATCCAGCATACATTTGGGATACTACGATTGGGATACTACGATGGTGCGTTCCCTTAGACTCCTCCTGCCGTCAGCGTTCTTCGTTGCGGTCGCCACCGGCCTGGCTTGCTGTGAATCGGCGATGCACCCCACAAGGGTTCCCATGCCCTCATTAGGCGGTGAGACGCTGGTTCAGCCATTCGCGATGGGCAAACCCGATATCGTCCTGCTGGTGACCGGCTCCACCAACGGCGTACTCGAACCGTGCGACTGTTCGCCGGGAATGCCCAGCGGAATGACGCGCCGCAGCGGACTGATCCAGGCCTATCGCACCGTTTTCCCGCGCAGTCTGCTACTGGATACAGGGGATGCCTTGCCGGAACGCAGCGCCGCTCAGCCCATCCACGAATACGTCATGCGGGCCTACCGTCTTATGGGATATGACACGCTGGTACTCGGCGAGCAGGAGTGGTTGCAGAGTCCCGCGGCGCTGGCTCATTGGCGGCAGGTTGGGGGCTGCGAGTTTCTGAGCACGAGCGTGCAGGAAAATTCTTCTCTCCCCGGCGAATCCCCTATCGTGCCCGTGGTGCGGCGGCAGTGGGGCAAGATTCGGTTGGCGGTGCTGTCAGACCTTGACCTCGCCGAAAATGTGCCGGCACACCCCACTGTTCGCGATCGCTTCAAGCGGCTCAACCCCAGTGACTGGAGCGCACGCGTCCAACGGTTGAAGGAGGAGGGTGATGTAGTGGTGGTGGTTTCACATGGGTCCGAAGCGTTCCTCGAAACCTTGGCGCCGTCGATTCCGGCGGATCTGTTCGTCCGCGGGCATATGCGCGGAGCCGAGTCGGACCTGCGCCGCGTCGCTGGTCGCCCCGTGGTCAGCGTAGGCGGGCCTGGATTTGTCGGAGTGGTAGCTCTTCAGTTGCAGCACGGACAGATCACACGAATCGAGTATCGCCTCGAACGGGTCGAGCAGAAATGGCCTGCCGATCCACGACTCAAGGAAAATTACTACGCCTACGCGCAGGCGGCGCTGGCGTTCACCCAGGCGCAAAAACCCGTTCCGGGACTGCATTACACCCCTTCCGCAGCTTGCGGCACCTGCCATCAGGGGGCGCTGGAAACCTGGCAAAAAACCCGGCACGCTTCAGCCTACACGACGCTCGTTACAGCTCACCGCCAGGATGACCCCGACTGCCTGGCCTGCCATACTACGGGTTTGGGCATCATGACCGGTTTCCGATCAATCTCCAGCACTCCCGATCTGGCGGGTGTGCACTGCCAGTCCTGCCACCTCCTGGATGCCAATGAGCATCAACGTTCCCCGAAGGCCGCGGTCGCACGACCGACCGCCGCCACCTGCGCCGTCTGCCACACGCCGACCACCGATCCCAAATTCGACTACCCCCGGCATCTGAAGCTGATCCGCTCCGCACTCCATTGAAAACGGCCCCGCGCGGCGATAACCGCGCGGGGCCGTATCGAGCCATTCAACTACCCTGCCGCGCTTTCACACGCCGGCAGGGGCTGATGATCCGATTACTTGTAGAAGTGGGTGGACTCGGATTTCTCCACCGGCCGGGTCGTTGCATCGCTGTTGATGGCGACCTTGAAACGCACATCGCCTTCCTTCAACGCTTTGACGACCACTTTCCACTGGGCCTTTTCCTTCGGTGCCAGACTCACCAATGGCTCGAAGGTGACCGTCATGCCATCCACCGACCCTTTGGTCGCGCCGGAATTCGACTCATACCCCATCGTGTCTTCCATCGTGCAGACGACCTTGATGTTCGAGTCGATGGCGGTTCCCTGGTTGGTGACGGTAATGGTGTACGTCGTGGTCTTGCCCAATTCAATGGGATCAGGATCATCGACCATCTCCAGAAGGATCGCCGGAATTCCTCGGATCACCGTGTCCGCGGCGGCGGTCACCGTCTCGGCGCAATAAGCCTTGGCCGAGGCCGTGTTATGAATCGCTCCCGCGACGGCGCTGTTCAACGTCACGTTCACCTTCTTGGCCTCGTTGGGTGCCAACGTGCCCAGGTTCCACATGACCCTCACCTTGTCGGTGGTGGCACGATCCGTCGCACTGACGAGTTGCGTGCCCTGCGGGATCGGATCTTCCAGTATGAGATCCTTCGCCGGCGCATCGCCGGTGTTGGTGACCGTCAGCTCATAGGTGAAATCACGTCCAATATATTGCTTGGCCGGCCCGGTCTTCGTGATCTTGAGCACCGGTTGGGTAATGGTGACGGCCGCGGTCGCGTCCGCCGACAAGCCGCCGTCGCCAGTGGCGACCGCCCTATTGGTGAACTTGCCCTTCTGGTTGGCCTTCAGATTCACCGAGACCGCGCGCGCTTCGCCCGCCGGAAGATCGCCGATGGCGACCTCAACGCGATTCTTCTTGTCTTCCGTCATCATTCCCTGCGGCAAGGCGTCGGTCAGCACCACGTGCCGCGCCAGACCGGTACCCGTGTTGGTGACCACGTACTTGGTCGGCAGCACATCGCACAGGATGGCCGATTCCGGCATGGTCTTGGTCAGTGTCAGCGCGGGCTGGATGACGTTGGTCGCCAGGCACGGCGCCGGCAGGTACGTCACAAAAGCACAATCGACCAGCGTCCCGACCTTCTTGGCCTTGCCGGTCACCTTGATGGTCTTGCTCTGCTTGGCCGACAGATCTCCAAGGTTCCAGCGTACCTCTCCAACGGTCGAGGATTCTGGCTTCGGGTCAGCGCTGAGCACTTCAAATTCGGGAGCCAGTTGCTCAGTGGCCACCACATTACTCAGTTTCATGTCGGTCAGATTGGTCACATACATCGTGTAGGCAAACGGCTGCCCCACCGCGGTTTCCGCCGGGGCCACTCGTTGCAGCATCACCACCGCATCGCCGGGATTGTTCGAGGGGTAGTTGAAGGACGATCTGACCATGCCGTCTGGCACGACAGGCGCAACTGCGGGCGCCTTCTGCTCCAGCGGCGGCGCCGCCGCCGTGCGGTGCTCTTCACTTCTGCAACCAGCCAGGCACAGCACCATCACGAGCGGTAAAGCTGCCAGCGATCTCAAAATGATCTTGGTCTTCATAGAAGTTCCTTTCACTGAACGAGAAAACATTACGCTCCACGAAGAGCTAACTCATTCCGTATCCGGACGTAGGCCCAACAAATCTCACCTCCTTACCCCTGGCGAGCGGTCACGATCTTTAAAAAAAATAACAGGCGAAAAAAAGATATGAATATTTATTTCGCACATACAAATCTTAGGCGGCGTGACGTGGGTGTCAAGTATTAGATATCGTAAATATGTGGAAACTAAGATTCTTGCCTACCCTCGGTAGTCCCATCCTCCAGCGATTCGCATTTCACGTCTCGCATTTCATGTCTTATGCTTTATGTTTCGCGTTACGCATTTCATGTTTCGCATTTCATACTTCCCCCACCCTCCCCCATTCTGAATTCTGAACTCCGAATTCCGAATTCTGAATTCTCCCCCTTCCCTCCGCTCCGTCGAAACCCACGTCTCTGCCCCAACGGGGCCGCGGAATGTAGCCACGGGTGAAGCCGCAGCGGAACCCGTGGAAAACGAACACATCCAATTGGTCCGCCCCGGATGGGGCGGAGGAATCTCTCGCAACATGCTCCGCAAACTATCTACCAGTTACCGCCCGCTGCGCAACTCTGCCGGTCGATCCCCGTCCTGTGGTGCCGACGCCCCCGTCGGCCGTCCCCGCCCCGGGGTGCCATGCCCTTGGCACAATCTCGGTGCCAAGAGCATGCCGACGGAACCCGCATGACGCGCCCTCACTGAACAGAAGATTGTGTACTCGCCTCACCATCTAGTGGTCCCCGCCTAACAGTCTATAACTTATTCAACGCCTTTTGAGCCCGCTTCACTTTGGCGAGGATGTCGGTGGCCGACGCCGTCCAGATGAATGGCTTGGGGTTCTCGTTGTGCTGGTTGATGTACTCGGTGATCGCACCCACCAGATCGTCCACGTTGTAGTAGCTGCCACGCTTCAACGCCTTCTCGCTCAAGTCGCGGAAGAACCGTTCCACCATGTTCAGCCATGACGCGCTGGTCGGCGTGAAGTGGAACACGAACCGTGGGTTCTTCTTCGCCCACGCCTGAACCTTCGGATGCTTGTGCG